>JAFZRJ010000020.1 GCA_017619935.1 Muribaculaceae bacterium
CCGGAATGTATATCTACAGCCTCATCGCCGACGGCAAGGAACTGGCCAGCAAGAAGATGATACTCACCAAGTAAATCCCGCTGCCATGAAAAAGATATTGATATATTTCTGGCTGATGGCTTTCGTCTTGGCTCTGCTCCCAGTAACGGCACGGGCTCAAATCAGCCATCAGAGCAATTTTAACAACGTCAGTGTCCAGTATCAGGACACGGTGGTGGGCAGTGTCACCTACAGGGCTTATACCGTGGCCGGAATGGAAGTGACAACTATCCCTGAATGTCCGCAAGTGCCCAAGCAGGTTTTGACATTCTCTGTGCCCTATAACGCTAAAAATCTTACTGTTCAGGTTACTGGAGGACAATCCCAAACCTCAGGGACATTACCTTTCAAGATTATTCCCGTATTACAAGAGAGGGCAATTTGTGACTCGTTGCCTAATGTGCTGACAGCCGACAGCACAGTCTATCACACCAACGCATTCTATCCTGCCAATGCCGCTGAGATGGTGGGTGAAGGTTATTATATGGGAGAAAACCATATCGTAACGGTGGCGGCTTATCCCATACAATACAATCCTGTCACCAACAAGATTAAGCTGAACAAACTTGTTAATTTCACAATTACCTATAATTTGGCAGAGGATTCTTTATGCAATGTCTTTGTACGCGATGACGCGTCATTGAGACAACAGGGATGGAACGAGGTAAAAAACATAGTAATGAATCCCAATCAGGTTGAGAACTTTGCGCCAATCGAAACGGTTTGCCAGTTCCTTGGCATGCAATATTTTCCCGACTCGTTGATGACACATTTAAATGATTCTGTTGGATATGGAGGGGAATTGTATACAAACACTTGTGAGTACATGATTATAACAAATCACGAATTAGCGCCATCATTTAAGCGGCTTGCCGCACTGAAGCGTCAAAAGGGTTATACCGTTGGGGTACGATGCATAGAAGACATAATAACTGACCCGATGGTACAATTTGGAGACAAGTTATTGAAACCTGATGGCACATATTCATGCATCAATGATTCAGCTGGCAAATTGCGCCATTATTTAAGACTGGCATATTTAATGGACCAAACCAGGTTTGTTCTGTTTGGCGGCAGAAATGTACCTTTCCGTTATGGCTATCTTCCTGATACAGTTTCTTCTCCACAAGAAATAATGGACTTAAATAAGCCAACCGATTTATATTTCAGCGACCTCAACACAAACTGGGATGCTGATGGGGATGGGTATTTTGGCGAGCCTCAAGATTTTGGATATGAAAACAGTTTTGATTGTTCCCCAGAGTTGTTTGTGGGCAGATTAATGGCTGAAAGTACTACCCACATTAATAATTACACCGATAAACTCTTTCGGTACGAATTAAATCCAGGTAAAGGCAACTCTAACTATTTGTCGCGCGTACTTGTTACTGATGGGATGAAGATAATACCTAACCAATGGAAATTTGATGGCGTTACACAATATTTAGCAAATGCCTATAGTTCTGTTTTTTCAAACGTAACATTAATCCCCATTACATCTAATCCAAAAGGTATTGAAATTATCAATCAGATTAACAATATAAAATATGGAATAGTAAATATGTTTGGGCATGGGTGCCCATATAATATAAAGGTGAATGAGAATGATTTGTCTTTGGTTTTGAATTTTGATTATAGAAAGAGTCGCCCAAATGATGCGGGATTAGATTTGTTGAACAACAAGTATTTCCCATTCATAATATACTCTGAATCGTGTACAAATATGCCTTTTGATATTTATCAAAATTATAGTCACAGCTGGGTGTTTAATCTTCATAATCTTGCTCAATCGTTTACTCTTGGAAAAGATTACGGAGGAGTTGCATTCCTTGGAAACACAAGAAATGGTTACTCTGGTGTAACGAAATACTCTGGAGAGTCATATAGTCATCCAAGAATGGAAAAAATGTTTGTCCAGCAGCTATCTCTTGGACATTCAAAAATTGGTGTGGCAGAAGCAATGTCAAAATGGTCATTTAGCCAGATTCTCTATAACCCTCATAGATATTTAATGCAACACAATCTTATGGGAGAACCTGAGTTTGACATTTGGACAGACGCCCCATCTAATTTTAATGGTGTCAATATCAGTCGTGGTGACAATTCAATTATTGTATCGGGAATTACATCCGACAGTACTATTGTTGCAGTTTGTGGGAATTCCACAACCCCAATGAGGAAACGGGCATCCAATGGTATGGCGATTTTCAACAATGTCTCTCCAAATAGTTCTGTAATGGTCTATCAGCATAATTATTTGCCTTATATAGCGCCATTATATGTACAAAACGCGACACTCTCACGTTCACAATACGTGATTGCCAGTGATGCATACTTGGGCAGAAATGTGGATTCAAACCGCACAACGGGTGATGTAGTCATACCTACAAACGTGAGTTATGAGATGGAATACACCGGAAATGTGCTGCTTGCTCCAGGTTTTACGGTTGAAAAAGGAGCCACATTATCAATTGTTCCAAGCGATTATTAGTAAACTGTTTGTTTTTCAACGAAAAATGACATAACTTTGCGGAACTGAATGAAGTTTCATTGGTGAACAACAAATTTTATTTCATTAAAAATCATAAAGCGATGAAAAAGTTATCTATATTTGCATTGTTGGCATTGTGCTGGAGCGGTGTTGCATTGGCTCAGTCCGACGACTACACTCCGCTGTTGCGTGAGGGCGTGAAGTGGGTATATGCCGAAGAGTATACCGACTATGCCAAAAACGCAACAATGGATGATATGAATACCGAAACAAAAAAACGGTTATACACCATTGAGTTGTATGGCGACACAATTATTGACAATGTTTCGTACAAGAAGGTTTATCGACATTCTGATGACCTTTGGAACGACACTTGGTTTCAAGGCACTCCCGATTGTAGCCGTATGCTGCCTATAGCATGTCTGCGAGAAGATGGTAGAACGGTTTATGCCCGAGTACTTAATGATCGATGTGGAGAGATAAGCCCTTGGTTCAACCACCTGAAAGATGAAACGGAACAAGGTCATGAAGTGATTCTTTATGACTTCCAAGAGCGTGAAAATGGATTATTCAAACATTATGGCACAGTTGTAGTGGGGGCCAGTATCAAAGAAACCTTTGTCAATCCTGAAACAGGAATCATCATTACAGAAGGCTTAGGTGTTATAGCTCCTGGTGGTGAATTAGTAATGATAGACTATCTAGAGTGCAGAACAGGATACCCCAATGACATCGTCACCCTGCATCACGTGGAGGATGCTGATGGAAACGTCATATATAAAGGACCAGGATGTGATGCTGGCAATTCCTGCGACGTGAACGGCGACGGCAAGGTGGATGTTGAGGACGTGAACATAGTCATCAACACCATCCTGTCGAATTAAGTCATCAGCTGTTCGGTGAGTGCTGAAGGCACGACGCAATACAGGCCGGGGTGAAGCGAGAGCGGAGCCCCGGTTTTCATTATGCCCCACCCCAAAAAGCAAGCTCTGAAGGAGCGACACAACTAGTGCTGATGTGGAGGAGTGTGTCGAAGACGCGCACGGCCTCGTTGAGGCCGCTCATATTAAAGACCATGCAAGCAACATCGAAGATGTGCGCCGCTTGGTCACAAGCCACGACTCAGGGCGGTGCGTCGAAGACGAACTTCTGCGTCGTCTTTGGCGCTGCAGGCTCCGGTTGAAGTTTCTCTCCGAGGCACCTGTTTGCTTGTCCGTCATGGACCAAGCAGCGAGGCCCTCCGGCCCTCTCGCATGGTCCTTAACATGATAAGCCCCTCCGGGGCATTTAACGTCTTCGATGTCGCAAAAGTAGTCGACGGATAGGTGGTGGAAAAGAAAAGCAGCGCCAGTTTGTTTGGTGCTGCTTGTTATTTGCGGCGGTTTCTGACCGAGCGATTGGGGTCGTTTTGATTGCCGCTGTTGTTGGAACCGCTGTTGCTGCTGGTGCCGTTGATGTCGTCATCAAGGGGGTTGCCGGTAGTGGTCGGGTTCGTGGTGTTGCCGGTGGCATTGCTGCCTCCGGGCGAGCTAGGTGTCGTTTCACTGCTTGGAGTGTTGGACTTGTCGCTGTTGGCATCCGGCTTGCCCGGTTTGGTTGACTTGCTGGAGTTGCCCTTATCCTTGTTTTTGTCCTTGTCTTTGTCTTTTGACGATTTCTGACGGTCTTTTTGCGACTGCTTGCGCTCATCCTGCTTGGCCTTGCGCTCGGCTTCACGTTCTTTTTGCCGTTGCTTGGTGGCTTCGGCCTTTTCCTTTTGCTGTTGTTTTTTCAGTTTGGCCTTTTCTTTGCGTTCTTTTTCTTTCTGTTTTTGGCGCTCCTTGCGCTCTTTCTCACGCTGTTTGCGCTCTTGTTGTTTGAGCTTGGCGGCCTCTTTACGCTCTTTCTCTTTGAGTTTGCGTGCCTCTTCCTGTTCTTGTTGCTTGTCCTTGATGGCTTGCTCACGCGACTTCTGCTCGCGCTTCACCGAGTCGGCACGATGCTTGTAACGGTTCTCGCGAGCCTTGTCGGCGTCACGCATGGCCCGTTCACGGTCTTTTTCGGCCTGCTTGATGGAGTCTTGGCGCATTTGCTCTTGTTGCTCCTTGAGCCGTTTGGCCTCTTTTTCTTGTTCGCGACGTTCTTTTTCACGCTGTTTCGCCTCACGTTCACGTTGCTTGGCTTCATAGCGGTCGCGTTGTTTCTCGCTCACGTTGCCCAGGTGGTCTTCCTTGTTCGGCTTGGTTTGCTTCACCGTCTTGGTGGGTTGATCTTGAGGTTTGGGCTGATCATCCTGTTTCACTTGCGGCTTGGCAGGCTGTTGCACGGCGGTGGTGTCGGCGACTGGAGCGGTCGGCTTCACAGCCGTGGTATCGGCCTCTGGGGCAGCGGGCTTCACGTCGATGGTGTCGGTCAGGGCTGTCGGCTTCACGGCTGTGGAGTCGGCCACCGTAGCGGCGGGTTTCACCGCAGTGGTGTCGGTCTGAGCCACAGACTGCTTGTTATCCTCATCCTTCTTCGGCTTTTCGGCTTTCTTAGCCTCGTCGCGTTTCTTGTCTTTGACCGTTTTCTTAGGCTCGGCGGACTTGTCGTCGGGTTTTTCTTCCGATTTCGCCTCCACTTTCTCCTCGTTTTTGCCTTCGAGGTAATCGAAGTAGTCTTCAAACGAGCGTCCCTCATTGAGCAGTAACTGGAAGTTGCTCTCGCTGATGAGCACCAAGTGCACTTGCGGTGGGATGGCCATGCTCTCGTCTTGCTCAAAGATGGTGCGGTAGTGCTTCACCTCGTCAAAGTTCTGGAAGCCTTTCACCACGAGGAGTCCCAGTCGTCCGAATGTCATCTGCTCCAGGTCGTAATCCTTCACTTTAAATGAGGTGAAGTTGTGACGTGCCACCTCGTAGAGCAGCATGTTGGTGCTGACCGAGTCGGTGGGATAGAGCAGGATGAACACCTGCGGCTTGTCGTTGTCCTCGGCAAATGGTGTAAATTTCCGCTCCAGCGCTTCTGGTGTGGTGTCGTTGCTCAGTCGGGTGGACCAAATCATACCGCGGGCATTGCTGCCACCACCGGCGAGTTTGCGCCCGGCGTTAAGTTGCTTGACAATCGACGACGCGGTGGGCGTGATGTCGGTCTCGGGATAGCGCTGCAGCATCTCTTTGAGCACTTCCTTGAACTTGTCGTACTGGTGCTGGGTGACGTAGCTCAACGCGTCGATGAACATGAACTTGGGCATGATTTTCGACAACGGATACTTACGCATCATCTCGGCGTAGGCTTCGTGCACAGCGTCGTTGTTGTTGGCAAGGTAATTGGCGTAGGCGGCTGCGTACATGTTCTCCTGGTCACGATTCATGTTCTTCAGGTTGTCGAAGTAGTTGGGGTCTTGCAGGGCCATGCCATACTTTGAATCGGCGAAATCAGAGATGATGAGGTCACGATAAATGTTGGCGCGACTCGTCTGCCCACTACGCATGAACATGAGGTACATGTTATAGTAAACGTCGAGGCGGTAGATGTTGTCGGGATAACGGGTGAGCAGTTCGTTGAATTGCGACGCCGAGGCATCGAAATCCTCCAACTTGTCCTTGAGGATGACACCCATGTTGTAAAGTCCCTCTTGAATGATGTCGTGAGCCGCTTGAATTTGCTCCTCGGTCTTGGGAATCTGCTTGAGGTAGTATTCTTCGTAATGCGGGTCTTCGGCACGCTTGAGCGCTTCTTGGTCAACTTTGGTGGAGTCGTTTCCGATGCTGTCGTTCAAGGCCAGTTTTGTGGTATCGCCAGGGGCGGATTCTTCATCGCTGAACGAGAACGTGTTCTTGTTGCGGCGGCGCCAGTTATCTTCCAGTTTTCGGTTACCCCAAGTCTGTTGGAACGTCGTCTTGCCGGCATTCTTGGTGGCGGTGTTATAGAAGTACCACGATTTGTCGTTGTTCATTTGGAACGACTGCGGCGCGTTTTTGTCATTACCTAACTGGTTGCCTTTGGCATTCTGCTGAGCGAGGTATTCCTCTCGGGCGGCGTTTTCCTTTTCTTCTTTTTCTTTTTTCTTGAGTTCGTCGATGATTTTTTTGATAATCGCTTTCACCTCGGCATCGCTCATCTTCGAGAGTTTGAGCAACGAGTCTTGCAGCGTGACGTTTTGGGCATACACCGCCAACTCATCGAGCACGTCGCTGCGGTGCTTGAGCATCTTGTAGTTGGGGTAGTCCTCGTTGAGTTGCGGAATGGCTTCGGCGTAGCAGGGTTGCGCCAGGTCGTACTTGTGCTGGGCGAAATAGACACCGCCCAGTGTGATTTGGCTGATGGCCTTGTCAATGCCGTTGCGGGTGCTTTTTTCGGCGGCCTTGACGTAGTTCTCAATGGCGTTGACTGTGTCTTCGCGCATGAGGTAGAGGTTGCCAATGGCATAGTAAATTTGGTCGAGGTAATCCTTGTTACGGTCGTAGCGAGTCATGTGTTTCAATGCCCTCACTTCGCCTCCGATGTCATAACCCTGGAACACGGCGCTCTGCTTGATGCGCGCATTGAATTTGGTGCGGTACGACGAACTGCTGCTGCTTCCCGCCCGCTTGTAGGCTTGGTACGCCATCTCTTTGTCGCCAGTCTCTTCGTAGAGTTGTCCGAGCAAGAAGTTGAGTCGCACTTTCTGGGCTCCATGGGCTTTCTTCACGGCTTCGGCGAGGTAGGGGATGGCTTGTTCGGTGTGTTTCTCCTTGATGTAGTAATCGGCAAACGCCAGATTGGCAAGACTGCGGATTCGGCTGTTCTCGATTTGGTCCAGATGGACGTGCGTGAGCACGTTGTCGGCTTCCGAGTTCCACCCCATGGCGGTGTAGCACAGCGCTTCCCAAATCTGGGCCTCTTGTGCCAGGTCGTTTTTCCAAGTGAAGTGGCGATAGATATACCGGAAAGTGGCCGATGCCTCGAGGAAGTCACCTTTCATGTATTCGGACTTGGCCAGCAAGTACCAAGCGTTGTGCAGGAAGGGGTTGTACTCTTCACGCGACATCCACTCGCGGTATTTGGGGTCGGCCTGCTTGCCATTCTTTTTGTTCGGCTTTTTCTTGATGGAGTGAAGCGCGATGGCCTTCTGCATCTTTTCTATGGTGCGGTCAAAGCTGCCTTTGGGCTGTGGCGACTTGGGGTTGCTGCGCGCTTCGGCGGGGTGGATGAATACGCGCTGCGAGTAGTCGTCTTCATACTCATTCTCCAGTTCCTTGATTTGCTCATCATAGTGTGTCTTGCCGTGGTAGTACACGTTATAGCGCGTGTTCATCGCTTGCCAAAAACGCGAACCGGCCGTGTTCTTCTTGGTGCTGCAAGCCTGCAGCACAAGCGTGAACACCAGCAACAACAATGGTATGTGGCGAATCAATTTTTTCATTATCGTTCGGGTCACATAGTGGCCCTCGTCATACAAATAACGCAATACCTATTATTTTATTGCATCGGTAATCCTTCAAACCCGATTCGGTCATGACTTGGGCGGGTGCTCGCTGGCAAGCGCGACCACTTCGCGGTACAGTTCAGATGGCAGCTTGATGCCACGGCGTGAGATGCTCTGGTACCACGGCATGATTTCATCGTGGCGCAGGGTGTAAATCACGTCTCGGAATTGCTCCAGTTCCTCATCGGTGTATGATTCGGGGGCTCTGCCTTTGAATGAGTCGAGTTCTTCATCGTCAAAATAAACGATTTTTTCTTCGCACACGCCTTTTAGCAACTGTTCGCTGGGGCAGGTTTCGCGCAGCACGCAACTGGTGTCGGCGCATCCAGTGGACGACTTTGTGCTGTCGGCCGAAACGGTTTCTTGATGATGAGAGTTTCGGCGGTCAAGCAAGTAGAGCGCAAGCCCCACCACAACCAGCAATCCTAATAATATTAATGATGGTTTCATTCTACTAGATTTGCTGTAATTTTCCCTTCAAAAAGACTATCGAGAAACAAGGCTATTTTTTTCACCTCCCTACTGTCGCCGTATAATTCCAACTTTTTGTTGGGACGTATAACAAATTCATAGTTTTTCATAAGTATCTCATTATCTGTTGACTTCACCTCACAAGTGTGCTTGATAACGAATCCGGCAAATTCTGGATAACTATTTCTTATTATAGCAGCATAATCATTCACGTCTTTGATTCTCGGATCTATGAAATAATGCCTATCACACTTTGCCAACTCTAAGAATTCTGTTGCATCCTTGCCACCTTTTTTCCACTCGGCAATATAAAAATGATAATCATAAATATTCTTTTGCAGTTTTTGTGCCGCCACAAAGATATATGGATTATATAATACATCGTTACTAAGTATAGGTGCAAATCGAGTTCGTATGGGATGGTAGCTATCAGGATTTTCTAGACGAGATGCCATGAATTTCGCCAAACGCTCATCTATACTATTTACTATCTCATGCTGCAATTTATTTTGAGCCTCGGCTATCTTTTGTTCCTTGGTCTTTGAAATGCATGACACAGTGATTAGAAGAACAAATATTAATGTAGTCAATAACTGATATATACACTTCTTCATAATATATTCTCTATTAAGAAATTGGCATTTGATAAGTCTTGCCAAAACATAGGGTAACTTTTCTTGACCACTTCGGCATGCTCAATGATGATGCCCGGGTGGCGTGTGGCTGCCAACGCTAGCGCCATGGCAATGCGGTGGTCGTTGTGCGGGTTGATGTGTGGCTCGGGTTGCGGGTCGCAGGTCTCGAAATGCCAGTTGACGGCTTCACGGCCTTCGAGTTGAATCAAGTAGCCCAATTTGGCGATTTCGTCTCGGAGCACTTCCAGCCGGTCGCTCTCCTTGATGGCGAGTGTTCTTAGTCCGGTCAAGCGGAATGGTCGTCCCAGCAGGCACAGCATCGTGATGAGGGTGGGCGCAAGGTCGGGGGTGCCGTTGAGGTCGGCAAAGGTCGAGCAGCAACAGCATGCCGTTTGACTCATGTCCAGCGACAATAGACCATCTTCATCCCACTGGGCACGCATGCCCATCTGTTGCATGAACGTCAGCATTCGGCTGTCGCCCTGCCAACTGTCGGGTTGCAGCCCCGTCAGACTGATGCGTGAGTGGGGGAGCAGGGCCTGTAGCGCGAGCCAGTAGCTGGCTGCACTCCAATCGGTTTCTATATCGAGCCTGCTGGCAATGTATTCTCCAGCGGGAATAGCGATGATGTCGCCTTGCCAACTGGCGCTGATACCGAAGTGGCGCATGATGGCGATGGTCATGTCGATGTATGGAGCCGACACCACTTCGCCTTCCAGTCGGATGTCCAAACCGCCGACAGTGGGGGCTATCAGCATCAATGCCGACGCGAATTGCGAACTCACGTCGCCACGAATGCTGATGTGCCCGCCTCCTCGCAACGTCTTGCCGACAATGTGGAGCGGCGGGAAGCCTTCGTGGTGGCTATATTCAATGTGAGCGCCAAGTTGCCGCAAGGCATCGACGAGTGGAGCGATGGGCCGCTCGCGCATCCGTTCGCTGCCATCGATCATCACATCGTGTCCTGGTTGTGCGGCATGAAAGGCCGTGAGGAAACGCATGGCAGTACCGGCGGCGCCCACGTTGGCGGTGCCTTGTTTCATGTCCAATCCCTGCATCAAGGCGTGCGTGTCGTCGCACATGGCCACATTGGTTAGCGTGCAGGGAGTCTTGCTCAGTGCGTCAATCACCAAAGCGCGCGCCGTGATGCTCTTTGACGCGGGCAACACGATGGTGGCTTCGGTGGCGGGCGGTGCTGTAATGCGGTAGTTCATAGGGTGCAAAATTACTCTTTTCAGAAGATTTCCCCAAGAAAAACCCCATTTTTTGTATCACAAACATCGGCAGTAAATACTGAATGTCATTTTGGTTGAGAACAAATTCGTGACTTCATTAGGCGTGTGTGGGAGAAAATGCGTAATTTTGCAAACTTAATGCAGTTTGAAACGAATTATTAGTTAAACGATATGACTTTTGTTGATACACTCATCTTGCTCATCGCATTGGGGGCGCTGGTCGTCGGTTGGCGCAAGGGCCTTATCAAGCAGATGGCTTCGCTGATAAGCTGGGCTGTCGGCATCGTCGTGTGCCTCTTCCTGGGCGACGAAGTGACGCAACTGTTCCTTGCCATCAATCCCGATGCGGCCAACTGGCCACTGGCGAGCATCACGGTGAAAGCCGTGGCGCTGAGCATATTGTTTCTCGTGGTGACGCTGGTGCTGCGTGTGGTGAGTTACGTGACGCGCAAGGTGGTGAAGATGGCTCAGTTGGGGTGTCTCGACCGTGTGGGCGGAGCGGCGTTGTTCGCATTCAAGTACTTGTTCTTGCTGAGCATCGTGCTGAATTTGCTCTATGCCTATAATCCTGATGCCGACACGTTTGGCACTCGCCATGTGTTCAATAACAAGCCCTATGAATTCACGCTCGACCTGATGCCGCGTGTGCTCGGTGCCGACGTGATGCCCAGCGACTCGTTGAAACTCTACCGCGAACCTGTTGCTGGTGATTCCATTGCGGCCAAACCACGAACCGGAGTATGAAGAATCAAGAAGACAACAAAAAAGGCCATCAGCCCAAACAGGACGACATTTTGCATGATGCCGTCAACGAAGAGTATAAGTATGGGTTTGTGACCGATATTGACACCAATGTCATTCCCAAGGGGCTGAACGAAGACGTGGTGCGCCAAATTTCGGCGCTGAAGGACGAGCCGGAGTGGTTGTTGGAGTTTCGCCTGAAAGCGTTCCGCCACTGGCAGACGTTGCGTCAGCCCACATGGGGGCACCTGCATCTGCCGGAGATTGACTATCAGGATATCAGTTACTACGCCGCCCCCCGCAAGAAGAAAGAGGGCGAGATAGACCCCGAACTGGTGGAGACATTCGACAAACTGGGCATTCCCCTGAACGAGCGCAAAGCGCTGAGCGGTATGGCGGTGGACGCGATTATGGATAGTGTGAGCGTGCGCACCACCTACAGTGAGCGTCTTGCCGAGTTGGGTGTCATTTTCTGCCCCATCAGCGAGGCTGTGCGTGACTATCCCGACCTGGTGCGCAAGTATTTGGGCAAAGTGGTGCCTTATACCGACAATTTCTTTGCGGCCTTGAATTCGGCGGTGTTCAGCGACGGGTCGTTTGTTTATATTCCCAAAGGCGTGCGTTGCCCCATGGAGTTGTCGTCATACTTCCGTATCAATGCGGCACAGACGGGCCAGTTTGAGCGCACACTCATCGTGGCCGACGATGATGCCTACGTGAGTTATCTGGAAGGGTGCACTGCCCCGATGCGTGACGAGAACCAACTGCACGCGGCCATTGTCGAAATCATCGTTGAAGACCGCGCCGAGGTGAAGTACAGCACCGTGCAGAACTGGTATCCGGGCGACAAGGACGGAAGGGGAGGCATCTATAATCTTGTGACCAAACGTGGCCTGTGTCGTGGCGACCACAGCAAAATTTCGTGGACGCAGGTGGAAACGGGCAGCGCTATCACTTGGAAATACCCAAGTTGCATTCTCAAGGGCGACTACTCGGTGGGTGAATTCTACAGTGTGGCGCTCACGCGCAACCGCCAGGAAGCCGACACGGGTACCAAGATGATACATCTGGGCAAGAATTCTCGCTCCACCATCGTGAGCAAGGGCATCAGCGCCGGGCATAGCCAGAACAGTTACCGAGGACTGGTGCGCGTCGCCCCTAAGGCCACTGGCTGCCGCAACTATACGCAATGCGACAGTTTGTTGCTGAGCGACACCAGCGGAGCCCACACGTTCCCTGTGATAGAGGTGGGCAACGATTCGTCGATTGTGGAGCATGAAGCCACCACCAGCAAGATTAACGAAGACCAAATCTTCTACTGCAACCAACGCGGCATCAAGACCGAAGACGCGGTAGGGCTTATTGTCAATGGTTATGCCGATGAGGTGATGACCAAGTTGCCCATGGAATTTGCCGTCGAGGCGCGCCGTCTGCTCTCGGTGTCGCTCGAAGGCTCTATCGGGTAGTTTGTCCGCTGCGTAGAATGATAATATACAGACATAAAAACAACGAAACCAGATATGTTAGAGATTAAGGATTTATGCGCCTCGGTCGAGGGCAAAGAGATATTGAAAGGGGTCAACCTCACCGTTCGCCCTGGTGAAGTGCATGCTATCATGGGACCTAACGGGTCGGGCAAGAGCACTTTGAGTGCCGTGCTCACAGGCAATCCGGCTTATATGGTTACTGGTGGTTCGGTGCAGTTCTACGGCAAAGACCTGCTGGCGCTGTCGCCCGAAGACCGCGCCCACGAGGGGCTGTTCCTCAGTTTTCAGTATCCCGTAGAAATTCCCGGCGTGAGCATGGTCAACTTCATGAAAGTGGCGGTGAATGAGAAACGTAAATATTTGGGGCTGAAAGAACTGTCGGCCAGCGAATTTCTCAAACTCATGCGCGAGAAACGTGCAGTGGTGGAGTTGGACAACAAGTTGGCGTCGCGTGCCGTGAATGAGGGCTTCAGCGGCGGAGAGAAGAAGCGCAACGAAATCTTCCAGATGGCTATGCTTGAGCCGCGGCTGAGCATCCTCGACGAGACCGACAGCGGCCTTGACATCGATGCGCTGCGTGTGGTGGCCAGTGGTGTGAACAAACTCAAAAGTCAGGACAACGCCACTATCGTCATCACCCATTACCAGCGCTTGCTTGACTATATCAAGCCCGACTTTGTGCACATCCTTTACAAGGGGCGCATCGTGATGAGCGCCGGTCCTGAACTGGCCCTGGAACTTGAAGAGAAAGGTTACGACTGGATCAAGCAAAACAACGACTGATAATGAGCGCGTTAAAACAGTATATAGATTTATATAACGAGCACAGGGAACTGGTGGAGCGTCATGCTCCCGAAGCGCTCAATGCCCTGCGTCCCGCCGCGCTCGCCGCTTTGGAGGGGGCACGATTGCCGCGCAAGGGTGAGGAGGATTACGAAGCCATCGACATGGAAGCCATCTTTGCGCCCGATTATGGCGTGAATGTGACCCGCTTGGACTATGCCATCGATCCCGCCGAGAGTTTTCGTTGTGATGTACCCAGTTTGAGTACGTGTTTGTTCCACACATATAATGACGTGCCGCACATTTCGGCCGTCTCGCGCCGCAATTTGGGCGAAGTCGTGGTGGAGACTTTGGCCGAGGCTGCGACAAATAGGCCCGATTTGCTCAAGCAGCACTTGGGACGGCTGGCTCGGCTTGACGACCCGACGGTGGCCCTGAATACCCTGCTCGCGCAGGACGGCTTGTTGGTTTACGTCCCCGATGGCGTGACGGCGCCCAAGCCCATCCAGTTGCTGAATATCCTGTCGGCAGCCCATCCTATGATGGTGGTGCGTCGCCTGCTGGTGGTGGCGGGCGAGAATGCCCATGTCCGCATCTTGGGATGCGACCACACGCAAGGTAGCGGTACGGCGGTGCTCAACCTGCAGGTGGTCGAAGTGGTGGCCGGTAAGCATTCTAGCGTTGATTTTTATGAGTTGGAGGAGTCGGGAAACGATACCAGCCGCGTGTCGAGCATTTATGTGGAGCAGCACGAAGGCAGTTCGGTGCTCGTTGACGGCATCACGCTGATGAACGGCATTACCCGTAACAATTATTGTGTGGAAGTGGTGGGCGAGCATGCCAGCACCGAGTTGCTGGGTATGACCATCGCCAGCGGCAAGCAGCACGTCGATACCCGCTCGTTTGTGAGTCACAATGCGCCTCGATGCACCAGCAACCAGATGTTTAAGTATGTGCTTGCCGAAGAGGCTGTGGGAGCCTTCGCGGGCAAGGTGCTCATCAAGGAAGGGTGTGAACGGGTGGAAGCCTATCAGGGCAACCGCAATCTGTGCGCATCGCCCGAAGCGCGGATGTATACCAAACCACAACTGGAAATTTATACCGACGATGTGAAAGCCTCGCATGGTACTACCATCGGGCAACTTGATGAAGATGCTTTGTTCTACATGCGTACGCGTGGCGTGAATGTGGATGATGCCCGTCGCTTGCTAATGCAAGCCTTTATGAGCGATGTGATTGACGGCGTTCGCCTTGACGTGTTGCGCGACCGTCTGCACTATCTGGTGGGGAAACGCTTCGACGGCACATTGGCGGCTTGCACGGGATGCGCCATCTGCGGCAAGTGACAAGTTGATAATAACGACAAGAGTACAATGAATATAGACGACATTAGAGCCGAATATCCCATCCTGAGCCGGGAGGTGGCTGGCAAACCGCTCATTTATCTTGACAGTGCCGCCACTTCGCAGACTCCACGCTGTGTGGTGGAGGCCATTGACCAGATGTATTACCACTACAAGGCGAATGTGCATCGAGGGGTGCACACACTGTCGCAAGAGGCCACCAACCACGTGGAGGCCACGCGCGAAAAGGTGCGGCAGTTCATCAACGCCGGCAGCACCGAGGAGGTGATATTCACTCGTGGCACAACCGAGAGCATCAATCTGGTGGCTTCGTCGTTTGGCGAGAAACTGTATAGCGGCGATGAAATCATTCTAACGGTGATGGAGCATCACAGCAACATCGTGCCGTGGCAACTCATCGGTCACCGCAAGCGCATCCGCATCCGTGCTGTTCCCATCAGCGATGACGGGCAACTGGACTTGCAAGCCTACGAGGATATGTTTACCGAAAACACACGTTTTGTGGCATTGGCTCATGTGAGCAATGTGCTGGGCACGGTGAATCCCATCAAGGAGATGATAGCCATAGCGCATCGACATGACGTGCCCGTGCTCATTGACGGTGCTCAGGCCGCTCCGCACATCAAAGTGGATGTGCAGGACTTGGATTGCGACTTCTATGCCTTGTCTAGCCACAAAATGTATGGCCCCGTCGGGGTGGGTGTCCTTTATGGCAAACGTCGCTGGCTGGAGGCTATGGAGCCGTATCAGGGTGGAGGTGAGATGATTGGTCGCGTGACCTTTGAACGTACCACCTTTGCCGACCTTCCTTTCAAGTTTGAGGCTGGCACGCCCGATTTCGTGGGCATTTCGGCCTTTGGTGCCGCTATCGACTATATTCAGCGATTGGGCCTTGACCAAATAGCGGCCCATGAACATGAATTGCTGGAACGCGCCACCTCGCAATTGATGGAGATTGACGGTATGCGCATCTTCGGCACCGCTCCAGGCAAGAGTGCGGTGATTTCCTTCCTGGTGCGTGACATCAGTAGTTACGACATGGGGTTATTGCTGGACAAACTGGGTGTGGCTGTGCGCACGGGACACCATTGCGCGCAACCGCTCATGGATCGCTATGGCGTGACAGGTACCGTGAGAGCGTCGTTCGCCCTCTACAACACGCTCGACGAAGTCGATAGATTTGTAGCCTCCGTGCGTCGGGTGGCCTCTATGTTCTGAGACAATTCTAAGATTGTGGCTGACTTGGCTGCAGTTGAGTCTGTTCAGGTTGCTGTGGCTGAGCCGGCTGTTGTGGCTGAGAATCAGCCGAGTGTGGCCTCCCGAGCAACTCAAACGAATCCACATAGATTTCAGTGATGTACCGCTTGATTTGGTTGCGGTCTTCCCACGTGCGCGTACGCAAACGTCCTTCGATGTAAAGTTGTGTGCCTTTGCGGATATAGCGCTCGGCGACTTCGGCATTGCGACCCCACATCACGATGTTGTGCCACTCGGTGCGTTCAGGCACTTGAATGCCGTTGGAATTGGTATATGCCCGTTCCGAGGTGGCTAATGTGAAAGATGCTACGGGTTGATTTTGTGCGACATAGCGCACATCGGGGTCTCTACCCACGTTTCCTAAAAGGATCACTTTGTTGACCGACATGGTAATGATGTATTGAGGTGATTAAAAAGTTTCTAGTCCTACGCGCTCGTGCAATCCGAACATAAGGTTCATGCAGTGCACGGCGGTTCCCACAGCGCCTTTCAGCACCGGGTCGATGGCTGCCGTCACGACGAGTTCGTCGTTGTCGCGTTGAAGGTGCATGAGACATTTGTTGGTGCCTCTCACGTCTTGTGCTTGCGGAGTGGTGTCGATGATGAACGTGAAATTGTGGTCATCAAAATAGTCGTTGTATATCGATTCCACCACGTCCAGCGCTGTGTTGCAGCGCAACCGCACCACTGCGACAATATCGTGCGACGAGCCGATGCGCTCAATGTGGACATTGTTGTTAAAACTGTTCTGGACCCCTCCGACAAGTCGCTGTATTTCTAACTCAATGCGGGAGGTGTTGAAGTCCTGACTGCTTGTGGCTGTCGCGGTCACGTTGCTGTTGACCATTAAATTCTTGGCCAAAGGCAGCAAGGCCAGTTCAATGACGTTGGCAACATCGCTCGGGCAGGCCACTTTGAAGCAGTCGTGTACCATGAACTTGCGGTTGATTTCAGGAAGTCCATAGGTGAACTGCTCGTCAAAACGGTAAATACCTGTCAAATCGATGATTTTTACCGTTTCGGGCAACTCATTGACAACAAAAGGCGGCCTCGGCTCGGCTGCGATGAACACGACATCGACCTCATCGAGCGAGGGCAATTCTTGCGTTGTGATTAATGAAGTGTCGCCGGTGAGGCTGCGGTAAGTCACATTGAGCGGACGCGGTGGGTTCTGATCCATGACCCATGTCAGGTTCACATCGGGGTGAAACACTAAAGTCTTGATGAGCGCTGCAGCGATGTCGCCTTGCGCCCCGTAAACACCGGCTTTTATCATAGACGAGAACAATTAATCAACGATGGTGAGGAAGTAACTGGTTGAGCACCCGGCGGGCCTGCTCGTGCGTGACACCTTCACGCAAGATGGCAAACACCGTGTCGGCGCCGGCGATGGTGCCCAGAAATTCGTAGGCATGGCTCATGTCGATGTCGTAGGCCAGACCTGCGGCATAACCGTTGCGCGTTTTCATCACGGCGAAATTGCCAGAGAATTCCAGCGAGGCATAACCCATGTGCTGTCCGGCTACAGGCATTCCCGACAGCAGTCTTGAGTTCTGCAACTCGGTCGTGCCCGGAAAGATGTACTTGTAGCCACCGTTGTCGTCGGCCACCTTAGTGATTTTCAGTGCCTTCAGGTCACGCGACAGCGTGGCTTGAGTAACCTCAATACCCAGTTCGGTGAGCCGCTGAGCCAGTTCGCTCTGACTACCGATGTCATTTCCCTTAATAAGCTCCACGATGAGTTGGAGACGATTTCTTTTATTTTTCATGATTGTCTAAATTAATAAGTATTCACATCAATGAGGTCTCTTATCTGCTGCAAATATAGAAATAAATTTTTAAAAATCGCATAATTCAAACATAAAATTGAATATTATTAAGAAAATTACTTGAAAATGGTGGTGCATCCCCACCCACCACTATGCAAAAAGTTAGGGGCGGCTCACGAGGAACCGCCCCTAAGAAATATAAATAGTTTGTTTTATTATTTGTTCTTCTTGGAGAGCTTGCGGGTCACGGCATAAGCCACGGGCGATGCC
This sequence comes from Muribaculaceae bacterium, assembly GCA_017619935.1. Lineage (GTDB taxonomy): Bacteria > Bacteroidota > Bacteroidia > Bacteroidales > Muribaculaceae > Sodaliphilus. The sequence goes on from JAFZRJ010000020.1 coordinate 17,971, forward strand.
ACGAACAGCGAAGCGCAAGTACCGATGATGACACCAAGAATCATGGCGAAGATGAAGCTGCGGATGCTCTCACCGCCCAGGAACAACATCACCAACAACACCAGCAAGGTGGTGATTGAGGTCATCAACGTACGCGAGAGCGTGCTGCTCAATGCGTTGTTGAAGGTGATGAACAGATCCTGTTTGGGGAAGAGTTTGCGGTATTCACGCACACGGTCGAAGACCACCACGGTATCGTTCACCTGGTAACCAATCACCGTCAGGATAGCGGCGATGAAGGTCTGGTCAATCTCCATGGAGAAGGGCAACATGCCGTGGAATGTGTAGAATCCAATCACCACAAATGCGGTGAACGCCACAGCGGCGAGTGCGCCCAGCGAGAAGGCCAGGTTGCGGAAACGCAGCAAGATGTAGAGTGCCATGGCAATCAGAGAGAAGAAGACTGCCCAGATGGCCTCACGAGTCATGTCGCTTGCGATGCTCGGGCCCACAACTTCGCTCGAAACCACACCCTTGTCCTCGTTAGCCACGCTGAAGTCTTCCTTGGACATGCCGCCAAGTTCGCTCTTCAAACCGGTGTAGAGTTTGTCCATGATTTCGTCGTCGATACCTTCTTCGGTGCTTTCAATCTTGTAGTTGGTTGAAACGCGCACCTTGGTGTCGTTGTCGATAGTGATAACCGACACGTTGGCACCGTCGAACAGCTTAGCCAATTGTCCTTCCAGGGCGGTTGTCGAAACGGGGTGGTCAAATTGTACCACATAGTTGCGACCACCGGAGAAGTCGATACCGCGATTCAAGCCGCGGGTGGCGAGCAGGGCGATGAAGATGAGAATCACGACGCCCAGCACCAGCCAAGTCTTCTTGGCCATGCCCATGAAGTTGACTTTTACGTTCTCCATGAGGTGTGCGGTCAGCTTGGTGGTGAAGGTCATGTTCTTAAAGGTGCCCTTGTTCAAGAAGTATTCCATCACGAGGCGGGTAGCGAACACTGCCGTGAAGAACGAGCAGATGATACCCACAACCAACGTAACGGCGAAGCCCTTGATGGGACCGCTACCGAGCAGGATGAGGATGATACCCGTGATGATGGTCGTCAAGTTAGAGTCGAAGATAGCCGAGAAGGCGTTCTTGTAACCGTCGGCTACAGCGGCCTTGAGGCCCTTGCCGTTTCGCAACTCTTCTTTACAACGCTCAAAAATCAGCACGTTGGCGTCAACCGCCATACCCAGCGTCAACACGATACCGGCGATACCAGGCAGGGTGAGCACGCTCTGGAACGAAGCCAGAATACCGATGATGAAGAACAGGTTGAGAATCAGACCCAGGTTGGCAATGTTGCCGGCATATACACCATAGGTGCACATCATGAAGATGACCAGCAGGATGAGAGCCACGATGAACGAAGTCTTACCTTTGTCGATAGATTCCTGACCCAGCGAAGGACCAATCACACTTTCACTTGCCACATTCACACGTGCCACCATCTTACCTGATTCGAGCACGTTGGCAAGGTCGTTTGCCTCTTCCACGGTGAAACGTCCGCTGATTTGGCTGCTACCGCCGTCAATCTGGCTGTTCACGTTGGGGAACGAATAGACTTGGTCGTCCAGCACGATGGCGATAGCCTTACCGATGTTTTGACCGGTAATGCGCGACCATTGGCGAGCGCCCTCACTGTTCATACGCATCGACACCACCTGACCTTGCAGGTTGTCAAACTCGCTGCTGGCGCGTGTCACCACGTCGCCATTGAGGACGGGCTTGCCCTGAACGGTGCGCAGTGCCACCAACTGGAACACATCCATGCCATTTTGTGACTGAGGCTTCACGGTCCACGCCAGTTTGAGGTCGGCGGGCAGAGTCACCTTAGCCATAGGCGAATTGATGATGGTGTTCACGGCAGCAGTATCGGCTACTGAAACATAACCCACAACGGGTGATGTAGAGCCTTGTGCTGCCAATGCTTGGAAGCCGGTGAGTTCGGCCAGAGTTTTGCCTTGCTTAGCAGCAGGCTTCTGGGCGGGCTTTTCGGTTTCGGCCTTAGTGCTGTCGGCAGCCACGCTGTCGGTGGGGGCAGGAGCCTCAAGGCCTGTCTGTGCTTGAGTGTTGAGTGCATTGAGCGAACCCGAAATGTCGGCCAAAGTATAGGTCTCGTAGAATTCGAGGTTGGCGGCGCCTTGCAACAGTTTGCGCACGCGCTCAGGTTCCTTCACACCAGGAAGCTCCAGCAAGATGCGGCCGGTGCTTTGCAGTTTCTGGATGTTTGGAGCCACCACACCGAAACGGTCGATACGGTTACGCAGCACTTTATAAGAATTGTCGACCATAGCCTCCACCTCGTCTTCGAGGTAGCGTTGCACTTGTGCATCGCTGGCCGTGGGATTCTCTTTTACTTTCTCAATGTTGCGGAAAATTTGAGCCAGATTGCCTTCGGGAGCCAGTTTCTTGTACTCGTTGCAGAACGAAGCCACGAAGTTTTCCTGTGCGGCTTGGTTCTTCGAAACATTGGCGATGGCGTCGTTGAATTTCTTGTCGGGGTTGTCGCCTGAAAGCGCGCGCAAAATGTCGGGCACCGAGATTTGCAGTGTCACATTCATACCACCCTTCAAGTCAAGGCCGAGGCCCAGCTCTTTCTCACGTACCTGCTGGAATGTGTAGTATCCGAGGTACACTTTCTCTTTACCGATGGAGTCAAGATAATTGTTCAGCGCGTTGCGGTAGACGTCGTTCGAGGTGTCGGGCGACTTCAGACCGGCCACTTTGAGTGCCTTTTGCTCTGCGATTCCCTGATAGTGATTCGACACAAAAGTGAATGACAGATAAAATGCACAGATTAAAATCAGCGCAATTGTAATGACTCTGATAAAACCTTTAGTTTGCATTTGTTAAGTTATTAATTTAATGTTTTAATTGTTTTCTACAACATATAACTACTTGAAAGAGCGCAAATTACCATTAGCACTCAGGGACTGTTTAGGCCCCAAAATGCGTGGCAACTCGCACGGTCACAAGTTTTCAGCCTGCAAATATACGACAAAATCTTCACGTGAGAAAATAAAACTTTAGGTTTTCAACATTTTGTGGTTTTTAGTGTTTTTTTATGACGGGTCATTTTTCGGGTGTCAATTTGTGAAATCGCGTTGTTGAAAGCAATTTTTCGCGCGGTGCGGCGCAATTTGCAATATTCAATAGAAATGAGTAACTTTGCAAGTTCAAATCGGCTGCACTGCCAGTTGTGAATGGTGGGCGGCATCAATAAATTTTTGAGAAATGAAAATAGTTGTTTTAGATGCTTATACAGGCAATCCGGGCGACTTGTCTTGGCAACCGATGCGTGAGTTGGGCGAGTTGATACTTTATGACCGCACTCCGGCTGAATTGATTGTGGAGCGTGGCAAGGAAGCCGATGCTATTCTTATTAATAAGGTGGTTCTCACGCGTGAAATGATGGAACAGTGGCCCAAGTTGCGCTATATAGGTGTGATTGCAACAGGATTCAACATTGTCGATATAGAAGCCGCTCGCGACCACGGCATCGTGGTGACCAATGTGCCCGCTTACAGCACGCCGTCGGTGGCTCAGTTGGCCATGGCTCATCTGCTCAACATCTGCTGCCAAGTGCAGCACTACACCGATGAGGTGCGCGAAGGCATGTGGAGCCGTTGCCCCGACTTCAGTTTTACCGACACCCGTCTGGTGGAGATTGCCGGTAAGCGCATGGGTATCGTGGGATTTGGCCAGATAGGCCAGGCTGTGGCAAAAATTGCGTTGAGTTTCGGCATGTCGGTGACGGCATTCACTTCGAAGGATTCGTCGGCATTGCCCGAGGGTGTGGAAAAGGCCGAGAGCCTGGATGCGCTGGTATCGGAGTGCGATGTGGTGAGTCTGCATTGCCCGCTTAATGCCGAGACTCGCGGCATGATTGATAGCCGTCGCTTGTCGCTGATGAAGCCTACCGCCATCTTGCTTAACACCGCTCGCGGTCCACTAGTGGACGAGCAGGCACTCGCCGAGGCACTGCACGATGGTCGCATCATGGCTGCCGGGCTGGATGTGATGGCCGTAGAGCCTCCCAAAGCCGACAATCCCTTGTTGGCGGCCCCCAATTGTTACTTCACGCCTCACATCGCCTGGGCAAGTGCCGAAGCCCGCGCACGTCTGATGGTGGTCATCACCCGCAACTTGAAGACTTTCATGGAAGGACATCCCGAGAATAAGGTGAACTGAGATGCGTGAGGTGAGCGGAAAAATACGGCATTTGTGGCACGTTCATGTGGCGATTCGCGTCGTCGCATCCGTGTTGTTGGCATATGTCTTCTTGCTGTTGCTGCCGTCGTGTGCCAACATCGGTTCGCCCGAGGGTGGCCCACGCGACTATACCCCGCCCGAGGTGGTGAAAACCTCGCCTGAGATGGGCGCCTTGAATTTCAAAGGCAACAAGGTGGAAATCAATTTTGATGAAATTGTCAACATCAAAGACCAACAAAAGAAAGTGGTCGTTTCGCCCGTGCAGCACGACATGCCTATTATCCGTTCATTAGGGAAAAAAATCACGGTGGAGTTCCGCGACACGATGCGGCCAGAAACCACCTACGTCATTGATTTTTCCAACGCCATTGAGGACAACAATGAGGGGAATCAACTCGACGGTTATGCCTTCACGTTCTCGACCGGTGATGAAATTGATTCTTTGCGTGTTTCAGGCATTGTGCTCAACGCCCACAATCTTGAACCAGCGCAACATGTCCTGGTGGGTCTGCACAGCAATCTGAACGATTCGGCTTTCACCAAACTTCCGTTTGAGCGCATCACCAGGACCAACGACCGAGGCCAGTTCGTAATCATGGGGTTGAAACCCGGGAAATACCATATATTCGCCTTGAATGATGTTGATGGCGACTATCGCATGGCCCGCACCGAGGACGTCGCTTTCTTTGATGGCATTGTCGAGCCTATGGCCACTACATTCGCGTCGCAGGACACCATTTTCACATTCGACCACCAGGTGGACACTGTCATTGAGGCCGTGCATACCGATTTCTTGCCTAACAACATATTGTTGTCCATGTTCAACGAGCAGTATAAGTCGCTGTATCTGAAGACAGTGGGTCGTCCATCGGCCAACAAGTTGCATTTCCTCTTCGGTGCTCCTGTCGACACATTGCCCCAGTTGGAAATCCTTCGACCTGCGGTGCATGCAAGCGACTGGTATCGACTTGAACGTACCGCGCGCAGCGACTCGCTGACGTACTGGCTCACCGATTCGGCGCTAATCAAGAGCGACACCATCACGGTGGCGGCACGCTACCTGCGTGTGGACAGTGCCGACAACGTGAACTGGTACCAAGACACCATTCACTTTGGCTACACCAAGCCGCAATACCTCATCAAACGCGAGCAAGACGAGCGCAAGGAGCGAGAGCAGAAAGCCAAACGTCTGGAAGAACTCCGCAACAAGCAAGCTCAGGGCAAAGAAGTGGACTCGGACGAGATTAAGGACTTGGAAAAAGAGTCGGCCGAACCGGAACCGAGATTAAAGATGGAGTTTGTCAAGAAAGGGACTTTGGAGGTTTACGACACCGTTAAGGTGAAATTTGATGCTCCAGTAGCCGCATGGGACAGCCATGCGATGAGGCTGGAGATGCAGCGCGATTCCTTGTGGATTCCGCTCACGGTCCCAGATTTTGTTCCCGACAACGACTATGACCTGATGACTTACCGGCTTCCCTTGACATTTTCACCTGATTCATCCTATCGCCTCATTGTAGATCCCGGAGCTGTGACCTCAATCTATGGTTTGAAAAACGATTCTACGGGTATGGAGTTCAAGGTGAAAGCCCTGGAGGAATATGCCAATATGCTGGTACATGTCAATGTGCCTTACCATGCCTTTATCGAGTTGCTCGACGGCAGCGACAAGGTGGTGCGCACTGTGCCGGTGGTGAATGGCAAGGCAGATTTTGTGAACGTGATACCGAACACCTACTATCTGCGCCTCACGCTGGATGCCAACGACAACGGGAAGTGGGACACCGGCAACTATGCCCTTCACCTTCAGCCCGAAGAAGTGTATTACTACCCCAAGGCTTTGAAATTGAGGCGGAATTGGGACATGGACCAGCAGTGGAACATTTATGAGACAGCATTAGACCTGCAAAAGCCTCATGCCATCAAAAAGAATAAGCCCGAAGAAAAGAAGAACAAGTTGGAGCAGAAGTCCAAGCAAGGCAAAAACGGAACCGATGAAGAAGAGGAAGAGGACGAGTTCAACTCCACGGGCTTTGGTAACGCCACTTACAGCGGCAATAGGTATCGTGACTATCAGAACAACCGATGAAACGACGAGATGGTGGTTAATGCTGAGAAACGACTATAAAAAAGAGTAACTTCATAAAAATATCAAACCAAGATGTTAGACCAAATAGGCGAGTGGATTATAACGGTGAGCGATGCCGTGTGCGGATACCCCGAGTTCCTGCTGCTCATAGGAGGCGGGTTGTTTTTCTTTGTTTACTCAGGAGCCGTTTCCATCCGCCGTTTGCCCTGGGCGATGCGCGCGTTGCGTGACCGACAGGCCACCGACAGTGGAAAAGCCACAGGACAAATCAGCTCCATTCAGGCGTTGCTCAGCGCCATTGCTGCAACGGTGGGCATGGGCAACATTGCCGGTGTGGCCATTGCCTTGACGGTGGGCGGTCCTGGTGTTATCTTCTGGATGTGGGTGAGTGCCTTGGTGGGTATGTCCACCAAGTTTTTTGAGGGGGCGCTCTCCATTATGTATAAAGGCCGCAACGACCGTGGCGAGGTGCAAGGAGGTCCCATGTACATCATTACCGAGGGACTGGGCAAGAAGTGGCGTCCATTGGCTGTGGCTTTCTCCATTTTCGGATTGGTGGGCACCTTGTGCTTTATGCAGGCCAATCAACTGGTGGAAAGTGTGACAACGGTGTTCACCACCCCAATGGGCATTGCCAACACGGTGGGCTTGAGGTTCGCCATGGGTGTGGTGATGGTCGTCATCGTTGGTTCGGTGGTGCTGGGCGGTATCAGTCGCATCGCCAAGTGGGCGTCACGCATCGTTCCAGTGATGGTGATGCTGTATCTCTTGCTGGTACTGGTGGTGATGGTCGTCTACTACGACCGACTTCCTGCCGCTTTTGCCTCCATTTTTGAGAACGCGTTCAACTGGCGTGCCGGCTTCGGGGCGTTCACTTTTGTGGCGCTCACGGGAGCACGTCGTGCGGCGATGGTCAATGAGGCCGGTGTGGGTACCGCATCGATGATGCATGGAGCGTCGAAGAATACCGACCCCATCAAGGAAGGGCTGATAGCCATGTTGGCACCGGCCATCGACTCCGGTTTTGTATGCACACTGACCTCGATACCCATTCTATTGGCTGGCCAGTTTACGGGTATGGAAGGTGTGAAAGGATTGTATATTGCGCTGAATTCCTTCGGGACGCTGTTGCCCGGCGTGGGGCAGTACTTGCTGATGGCTATCGTGTTCTGTTTTGCGTTTTCCACCATGTTCTCCTATTCTTATTATGGCCAAAAATGCACCAGTTTCTTGTTCGGAACGCGTCGCATCAAATATTATAACTACTACTACCTGGCTATGATTGTTGTGGCGGCGGTGATTCCCCTTGACGCGCTGGTAGGTCTTATGGACCTGGCTTTCGCGCTGATGGCCTTGTGCACGATGATAGCGTTGCTGTTGCTGGCTCCACGTGTGAAAGCGCTCATGCGTACGTATTTCGTCAAATGATTTGGCGTTTCATTCAAAAAGCGCTAATTTTGCAGATTAAACCAATGTAAAGTAATGAAAGTAAAGATACATCATGAGGGGAAAAACATCATAGCAGTGGTGCTGCTGATACTGGTGATCGTGAATGTGGCTGCGTATATGTTCATTGAGTACAAGCCCATTCCCATTGCTTTTATCATCTTGTCGGTACTGTTGTTTGCTTTGGTGATGAACTTTTTCCGCCTGCCGCGTCGTCATTTCAAGGGAGAAAACGACGGCACGGTGGTGGTTTCGAGTGTTGATGGCACGGTAGTTGCACTGGAGGAAGTATATGAAGATGAATATCTGCATCGCAATGTGATTCAACTGTCGGTGTTTATGACTGTGTTTAATGTTCATGCCAATTGGGTGCCTGTGGCCGGTGATGTAAAATATGTGAAGCACCATTCCGGACGTTTTCTGGCGGCCAACCTGCCCAAGTCAAGTACCGACAACGAGCGCTCGACGGTGGTAATTACCACACCTGGCGGCGATGATATCCTCGTGCGGCAGATTGCTGGTGCCATCGCCCGTCGCATCGTGACGTATGTTGAGCCGGGCGACCAAGTGAATATTGAAGATTTTGTGGGATTCATCAAATTTGGTTCCCGTGTGGATATTTTCTTGCCGCTTGACACTGAGATTTTGGTGAAATTGGGCGACAAGACTTGGGGTGGCGAGACGCAAGTGGCGCGGCTGGCTCGAGGTGGAAAAGTGTAATAACTGCAAAACTTAACGATGTTTCATGAGGGGCGGCCCTGGAGACTGACCCATATAGTTTTGAACAATGAAAAAGATAAAGAATAATATACCGAATGTGCTCACCAGCCTCAATCTGCTGTGTGGAACTTTGGCTATCATTGCGGCATTCAGATGTTATGATGTGGTGCTGTGGGGGGTGCAGGGTTATAAGTTAGCCTTCATTCTCATAGCGCTTGGTGCGGTGGCTGACTTTTGCGACGGCCTCGTGGCTCGGTTGTTGGATGTGGTGAGCGGGATAGGCAAGCAGCTGGATTCGCTCAGCGACTTGGTGACTTTCGGCGTGGCACCGGCAATGATTATCTACAACCTGATGCACGTGGGCCACCCCGATAGTTACTGGTGCTTGTCGACGGTGATGTTGCCGGTATTCGGCGCAATTCGTCTTGCTCGCTTTAACATTGACACCGAGCAGACCACCACCTTCAAGGGTCTCCCCATTCCGGCCAATGCCCTTTTCTGGCTTGGTGCCGCCGCTTTCATGGCCCAAGTCCCCGAGATGCGTCAAGAGGGCATTGTGGCCATGATTGTGATATTCTCTTTTTTAATGGTGTGCAATATTCCCATGTTCTCGTTCAAGTTGCATGGTTTCAACCTGCGTGAGAATTGGGCACAGTTTTTGCTTGTCATCATCACAGTGTGTTTACTGGTCGCTTTCGGTTTGCCGGGCTTGATGTACGTCATTTGGACGTATATTCTGCTCTCGCTACTGAAAGGTTTGATGAACCGCGCAAAAAAATGAAGAGAGAATGAAACTGTTGTTGCTTGTCATCTTGTTCATCATCTTCTTTCCTATCGTGAAGATGTGGATGCTCATGCGTCGTGCCCGGCGCAACGTGGAAGATATTTTCAACCGCACGCGCCAATACGAACAAGAGGTCGCTGCCGACGAAAAACGCTTCCCAAAAGGGGTGGGCGAGTATGCCGACTACGAGGAGGTGCGGGGCGTGTCGCGCCCTGAAACGGAGGCATCTGGCCCCATTGAGCATGAAGAACAAGTGGTGGATGCCGATTTTGAGGAAATATAGAAGGAAAACTCACACAGAACAGAAAGTTGGGTGATAAGGATGCGTTACTAACCAAAGGAATTAAACTACTGACGATGAAAAGATTTTTATATGGTTTGATACTTGCATTTGTGGTGGCAAGTATGTGGTCATGCGGTAGCTCGCCACTGGAGAAAGCGGTGAAGCAGGCGTTGGTGCAGCAAGACACTACACAGGCTCGTTTTGATTCCATTTGTTCCATCATAAAAACTTACCCCGAACGCTATAAGGACTATCTCAATGAAGCCGGTGAGGTCGATGTCCCGGCTTTGGCCAAACTCATTGAGCAGGTTGGAGGCCAGTTGCGGCCCCCCATGTACTGGGATGTGACCCGCTATGGCCTGCAGCAACTGTCGCTCACCATCTATTTCGAGCGCAGTGGCTCCATGGTGCCTTACGATGCCCCGGGAGGAAGAGGACAACTCAAAAAAGTGGTGAATGACCTCATCAATTATTTCCCATCGACCGGCAATGTGACCATCAATATTGTGAACGATGGCATCTATCCCTATCAGGGTACCATTGACCAGTTTCTTCAGGACCGCAACATCTATGCCAGCACGCAAGGTGTGGGCAATGCAGCCTTCACCGATTTTCAAAAGATTTTCAACGATATTCTCAAAGCGCAGCGGCCGGGCAACGTGAGCGTGCTGGTCACCGACCTGATTTACTCGCCGGCCGACACTCGCGACGTGAGCGTGGAGAAAATATTCAATGAGGAAAACAGCTTGGCCACCCGCATTTTTAAGCAATATGAGGGCAAGTCCATCCTTGTGCATCAGTTCATGGGTGACTATCAAGGCAAGTATTATCCTTACAACAATCACCCGTTTGACTATCGTGGCCAGCGTCCGTTCTATGTGCTGGTGATTGCCGACAGCAAAGTGATGGATGCCATGGCGGCCGATGCCGCCTATGCGTCGTTCATGACACCAACGAGTGTGCGTAACAGTTATCGTTTTAACCAAGCCGAGTCAATGGTTGATTATTGCGTGGTGCCCGACTGGAAGGACAACGCCGGCCGTTTCCGCGTGGATCATCGCGACGCCAGCCGCCTTACCAAGTGTGAAGGTGACAAGACTACGGGCGTGATGTGTTTCAGTGTAGCCGCCAACCTGAACGGATTGCAGAAACCCGCCGCATTCTTGGCCGAAGCAGCCAACTATCAATTGCGCAGTATCAGCGACTTCAAGTTGAAGGTGCAGCCCATTGAACAGAGCATGATCACGGGCAATAACCGCGCTTATCTGGAGGGAAAGACCCATCTGCTCACCCTCACCGGCAAACTCACTGAACCTCGTGACGAAATTGTGATTTCGCTGGCCAATGAATTCCCAGCTTGGATTGAGCAATCGACGGCGCAATCCGACACCAATCCCAATGCATCAGGTTTCTCTACCACCACATTGGGCTTGAAAGAATTTTTGGGTGGCATTGCCAGTGCTTTCGGCACGGGTGGTAGCTACACCACCATCAAACTCAAACTTGAACGATAGGAATTATCCTTGCAAGTAACCAACGTTATCAATTAACAACCTGCTTGATATGAAAAAACAACATTTAGTCTATCTGATTATAGGTATCGTGGCCACGGTGCTGTTCTACATCTTCCGTGTGGAGGCCTATGAGAGTATTTACTCGGTGGCTGGTTACAGCGATCAGTTGTATAATTTGGGACTGTATGACATCATCCCGCTCATCACCATTGCTGTGGCGTGGGTTATGGCAGGAATTTACTATTATGCCATCAACTCGGTGCGGTTCGACCGTTGGTACCACTGGCTGGTGATGTTGGCCTTGGTGGTGGTGTTGGCTCCAGTAGTGGGTTATCTGGTGAACAGTCGCATCTTTGATGAGAATGGACTGACCTATGTGGCCGAATCACTCACCTTTGAGTTGGTGAACATAATGTGGGCTGCAGTGCTATTTGTTGTGGCGTCATTCTCTATGCGTTGGTGGAGCACCAACTGCCACCATACTCCCATTCCGCAATAGGAGAAGGCCAGTGGTTGATTTTGAAATTTGAATGAAACAATCATGGCGGTTTCGATGAATTCCGCCTCATATAAAGAATAATATGCGTTTATTTTTGTTAGCAATAGGAGGTACAGGTTCACGCGTGCTCAAGTCGCTGCTGATGCTCTCGGCGGCGGGTGTGCGTCCTGTGGATGAGGACGGACGGCCTGTGCCCAACCTCGAAATTGTGCCGGTCATCATTGACCCGCATAAGAGCAACGAAGACCTCAAGCGTACTGAGGCCCTGCTCACCAACTACCGTTCGATACGCAATCGCTTGTATGGTAATGAGGTGAATGTGGATGGCTTCTTTGCCAACCGCATCGTCACGTTGCGTGAAATCATGAGCGACAGTTCCATCCAACTCAATGACACCTTCATTTTCAACTTGAGCGCCGTTGAACGCGAGAAGTTCCGCGATTTCATTGGATATGACACCATGAACGAAGCCAACCAGGCGCTCACTTCGCTATTGTTTGCCGACTATCAGTTGGAAAACAGGATGAACATCGGCTTCGTGGGGTCGCCCAACATCGGTAGTGTGGCATTGAACGAAATCAAGGACAGTAACGAGTTCAAGGCGCTTGCCAATGTGTTCAACGCCGGAGACCGCATCTTCTTCATCAGTTCCATTTTCGGTGGTACAGGTGCGGCCGGATTCCCCATTATGGTGAAAAATTTGCGCCAGGCCAGCAATCTCGACATCAACAACCGCGATGTGTTGCGTCGCGCGCCGATAGGTGGCATCACCGTGCTTCCTTATTTCAACATTGAGCACAACGATGACCATCGCATCGACAAGGCCGATTTCATCGTCAAAACCCAAAGCGCCCTCTACTATTACAAAGAGACGCTTACCGGTGCCAACGACAGTGAGTTGAACGCCATCTTCTATGTGGGCGACCAGGAAGTGTCTAAACCATACGTCTATGATCCAGGCGAGTTTGGCCAACGCAACCGTGCCCACCTCATCGAGATGGTGGCCGCGCTGGCTCCGCTCAAGTTTGCTGGCATTGCCGACAGCCGCCTGACCGACCAGAATGGTTTCCCTATGCCAACGATGGCATTTGAATTCGGTTTGGAGAAAGACGTGCGCGACGTTGATTTCCTCGCCTTCGGTCCCAGCACCCGTCGCCTCATCTACGAACCGCTGGTGCGGTTCCACCTGTTGTTCCTTTTCTTGCGTACAGGATTGAGAGGCATGATAGGGCAGGGCTTTACCGAGGACGCGCCCAAACTGAAGAGCGACTTCCTCACATCGCAGTTCTATCGCACACTCACCGACCAGTTCATGCGAGGTTATGTGGATTGGTTGAGCGAGATGTATGACAACAACCGCAGTGTGCAGTTGTTTAACATGGGCGAGAACGACATGAGCAATGCCATTCACCATGTGCATACGCGCAAGACTTTGTTGGGGCGTAAGACTGTGGACAACAACACGTTCAAGGCTGAAATGAACAAACTGAGCCGTGATGCCAAGTACAGCACCCACACGGTGGAGTACAAACTGCTCGACCTGTTTAACCGCGCCGCCACCACCATTATCAGCGACCGTTACGAGAACATCAACTAACAAGAGATAATAATGAGCAACATACTTTCATATAGCAATAACCAACTTGCGATTAATTATGAAAGCCTGGTTAATCAGATTCGTAATGTAGGCAAAGCGTTACGACAAGATGCTCATTTGATTATTAATAGGAATATTACAGTTCGGGCATGGTTGACAGGTTGCTATATCGTAGAATATGAGCAACGAGGAAACGACAGGGCTAAGTATGGCGATAATTTGCTTCAAAATTTGTCAAAGAGTTTGGGGGGCAAGAATTATAGTGCCACCAATCTGCGCAGTTTCCGGTTGTTTTATGCTTATTACCCAGAGCTGTTTCCCATTATTGGTAACTATTTGTTTGAGCGGTTTGGTCATGGCGAAATCACAGAAAAAATGTCGGATTTCCTTCCTGCCGATATTCAGCAGTCACTGACTGCTAAATTACAGGAAAACTCAAATCAGCAGTCAGTGGCTGCTAAATTTGAATTAGAAACCAAACTGCCACAAGGGGCAACCATTTCTTCGGATGGTTTTGCCATGATGTTGCCTGATGGAAGCGTGAAGGCTGTTCCGCAAATGTTATTTGACAGGCTCTCATTCACGCATTTTGTTCAATTAATACACATTGAGGACCCATTGCAACGAGCCTTTTATGCTATTGAGGCGATGCGTGGTCCTTGGAGTGTGAGAGAGTTGCAACGGCAGATTGACACTAATTATTTTACGCGGAGTGGCTGGAGTAAAAAGCCCGAATTGTTGAGCAAGCAAGTTAATGCGATTGCAGAACGACCTACATTTGAACAAGATATCAAGTCACCGTATTTTTTCGAATTTTTGGGATTGTCATCCAAAGATGTCATTGATGAAAACGACTTGCAAGCAGCGATTGTTTCTCATCTAAAAGAATTTATCTTGGAACTTGGCATGGGCTTTTGCCTTGAAGAAGAGCAAAAGAAACTATTGATTGATGACAGATATTATAAAGCCGATTTGGTTTTTTACCATCGTATTCTGAAATGTCATTGCATAGTGGAATTAAAGGCTCATAGACTGTGCCATGCCGACATTGCCCAACTTAACTTATACATTAATTATTATCGCAAACACTATATGCAACCAGATGACAATCCTCCAGTGGGTTTGTTACTTTGCACAGAATATGGACAAGAGATGGTTAAATATCTTGCGCCCTTTGTTGACCCGCAACTATTTGTCGCAAGATATGAATTGCAGCTTCCTGATAAGGACAAAATTCGAGATTTCTTGTTGCAAGAAAATGGGAATTATCGTGGATGCTGATGCGATATGTATGTAATTCTGATGATTTAAATAAAGTGCTTTAATGCTTCAATTATAAATCGTTTATACTAACTGTTATGAGCAACATACTTTCATATAGCAATAAGACGGCCCACACGGGCGACGAGGACTGGATTGCCGTTGAGCCTTATACCGACGATGACATCCAGCGCATCAAGGACCCCGATGGAGGTCTGTCACGCAACCCCCGCACGGCGATTCCCAGTCCGTTTGCACAACTGGACTTGGTCAAAAACGCTTTTACGGCACTGAGCAACCCCTATTTGCGTGGTGCCGCCATGAATGAGCGTCTGGTGTCGAACGCGCTAGACGTGGCGCAGTTGTTGTTTGACTTCGAAAACCACAAGGATTACTTGCGGTTGGTGAGGTGGAACCGCGACGAGCAGTTGGCTCAACTCAAGGCCAGCGATCAGCACCGCCTTTACGGCGAGACGTTGGAACTGTTCCTCACCGCCGACAAAGTGTATAACTTTGATGACCTGCACGACTGGTACATTCTGCTGTGGGACAGTCTGGTGATAGGCGGCACATCGCCGGCCTCGCTGGTGATGGCGGCTCCTGTGAGCGTACCCATTGAGGCCATCAAAGTGGAGCAGGGGGTGCCTTTGTTCTCGACCGACCGGCCGCTGTGGCAACGTGATGAGGAGTTTGTCTATTATATGTATCTATTGTTCAATGCCTATCCCGTGTTGCGCGAGAAGGTGGGCATGGTCTATAGCTACATGCTGCACAACTTGGAATACCTGCGCCGAGAGCGGCCCGATTTGTACCGTCGCATCACTGAGGTAATACCCAATCCTTCGGCGCTCGACCGCGAACGTGCCGCTACCGTCCTGGAAACGCTGGAGCATACCTACGACCGCTTTACCGGCACTGCCGATGTGAGCGTTTTGGGCGCGCGTTTCTACCACAAGCGCGTGTCGGACATCCGCACCAGCGCCGGCGAGAGCGACTTCGTCATTCAACCCACCATGCCGCAGCCTGCGGGCAAGACCTTGCCACTGGTGTTGCGGTCGGGGTTCAATGGCAGCGTGGAGCACTACCGCTATATCGACAAGGAGTGGGACAGCGCCACCGAAGTGCTGGCAGGGACGGTGCCCATGGACCAACGCAAGTTGCCCGACACTAGCATCCAGTATCCATTCCTCACCACCGCCGACCTGCTTGCCGAAACACTGTTGCGTGTGAGCAACGCCATCGACAGCAACCACTTCTTCAACGGCAATCTCAAGAGCAAGGACTTGGAGCCTAGCCGTGGTTATTTGTTGCCACTCAAGCCCGAGTTTTTCCGTTGGTTCACCGCCGATGATCTTAAAGGCCATGTGGTGGGTCGCAATATGCTCGACATAGAAGAAAATAGCGACGGCAGTGTGCTTGTCACCTTGCGCATCCCCGTTAAGAAGCGCTATATAGAACTTACACGTCGTTATTTCCCGACATCGGACCACACCTGGACCTTCGACGAGCGTCGTGGCACGGGTCGTGTGATAGACGTGATCATGAACACGGCGGTGTTCCCGTTTGTGCGTACCGAGCGCAATGACGACTACACGGTGCAACTGTTCTCCATGTTGGGCGACGGCACCGCTTCGTTGCGATTCTTGCGTAACGGTGGTGATACCAGCACCATTCAGGTGACGCAGAAACAGCGCGCCCACACGGTCTATACCACTGAATACTACGATGTGAACGGCACATGGGACTATGCTGAGGCTACCGTGCACAACGACTTGGGTACGTTCACCGGGATTATACTTCCCATGTGGAAGCATTACGCCCCATCGTCCAAAGAGTTGATTTTCGCCGTTGACTTCGGAACGACCAACACCCATGTAGAGTGGGCCGAACGTGGCCAAATGAGCGAAACACTCACATTCACCGACGGCAGCGAACAGGTGCTTGTGGCATCCCTGCTCAAGCAGGGCGGGTTGGACATTGCCGAGCAGTTGCAACGCATTGAGTTCCTTCCGCACGACATCGACAAGGTGTATGGTTTCCCCTTGCGCTCGGCGTTGGCTAACAATACGGGCAGCGACGGTGGCCGCCGCTTGTTCCATGATGTGAACATCCCCTTCCTTTATGAACGCAAGTTCTTTGATGGTTACGATGTGACCACCGGACTGAAGTGGATGGGCGACACCACGCTGGCAAAGGAATTCCTGCGCGAACTCACGCTGCTCATCAAGGCGAAGGCGTTGCTGGAGAATGTGGACTTGCGTAATGTGCAGGTCGTCTATTTCTATCCTGTGAGTATGGGTGGCAGTGACCGTCGCAAGTTGCAGGACACTTGGGAGGAACTGTATCGCACCTACATTGGTGACGATGTGGACCGCTTGCAGGCTTATCCCGAATCGGTGGCTCCCGCTTATTACTACAAGAGCGCCGACGTCACGGGCAGCAGTTATGTGTCCATCGACATCGGCGGTGGTACCAGCGATACGGTCATCTATCAGCCCACGGCCGACGGCATGCGCAGTGAGCCGGTGGCGATTTCCTCGTTCCGTTTCGCCGGCAATGCCATTTTCGGTGATGGTTTCGGCGACCGTGATGCCGACAACAACCCCTTGTTGCAGCACTATATGCGCTATTTCCAGCAGATCATTGAGAATGACCGTTCCACGGGCATTTCCTATCTCACCAGCATCATGCAGGACATCCAGCGCGGCAAGCGCAGTGAGGACATCAACGCTTTCTTGTTCTCGATTGAGAATGTGGAGGAATTGCGCGATTTGCGCGAGATAGACCGCAACCTGTATAGCTACAACGTGCTGCTGCGCAATGACGGACAACGCAAGTTGGTGTTCATGTACTTCTATGCCGCCATTATCTATTACATCGCACGCGCCATGCAGGCCAAGGGCTATGTGATGCCCAAGCAGATTTACTTCAGCGGCACGGGTTCGAAAATACTGAACATTCTGGGTTCGCTCAGCCAGGTTACCGAGTTCACTCAGATTATCATTGAAAAAGTCTTCGGCAAACCCTATAGTGAGCGCTTCGAAATAAAGATTGAGACCGAATGTCCAAAGCAGATTACTTGTCGTGGTGGCATCAAGCTCGAGAACCAACGCCTTGATGGCCGTGCCGACACCAGCCTGTACACTGCTCGCAATGTGAACGCGTTGAAATATTGCTACTCTATGTTGGGTCCCGACCAACTCACTTACGGCGATATGAACGATGCGGCCAAGCGTGACGCACTGGTGGAACAGGTCAACCAGTTTAACCAGTTCTTCATCGGCTTGTGTGACAAGGTAATCAAGGATGAATTCGGTATTGAAAACGGTGTGTTCCAACTCTTCTGCGATGTGTTGGGCGATGATGTCGCCAACTACCTCACCGCCGGTATCAATGCCTTCCTGCAAGGTCGTTACGAGGCGAACGATGTGGTTGAAGACGTGCCCTTCTTCTATCCCGTGGTGGGTGTTATCCGCTACAATTTGCTCAAGAATCTCACCAACGAGGTCATCAGCAAGTACAAGTCAAGAGAAGGTTTCATCAATTAATCAATAGTTGAGATGAAAAAGACTGCATTATTGGGAATGTGCGTCGCCGTGGCCATGTGCGCCGCAGCGCAAGACAGTATCCAGTGGGTGAGCGACACCATGTCGATGGCCGACAGCGTGACAGTGGAAGAAATTCCCAGTGTGACGGCTACCGCTCCCCAGGAACCGGTGATGGAACAGGCTCCGGAAAAATCATCGAGCGGACTCGGATGGCTGGTCATGGCGTGTGGCTTGACGGCGTTGCTGGCTGTGGGCGCCGGGGTGATGGCGTTTATGGCTCGTCGCGAGGTGGCCGAACTGCATGAGGCGATGCGGGCGGCTCTGGAGCAAACCAACGACAACATGCGTAAGTTGGCCATGGATGGAGCTCGTGAAATGAATGCCTTGAAGTCCCGTCAGTCCCGAACGCAATACGAACCGGCGCGTCGCTCGACCATAGGCGTTGATGCTGGCGAAACTCGCGTCAAGAGGCAAGAGACTAAGGCCAAGCCGGCAGGACCACACATCGTTTATCTGGCCAAACCCGATACGCAGGACTGCTTCACTCGGCCCAGCGAACATTTTGAACTGGGTAATTCGCTTTTCGAACTGACCACGGCCGATGAAGTGCGCGGAACGTTTGTGGTGATTGACAATGCCGATGTGCATCGGTTTGCACTGATGATGCCCACTGACAATCTCACACGGGCTTGTACGGGCGAGAACATCCAACTCTCCACCGGCAAGACGCGCATTGTGACCGACCAGCCCGGTGAAGCCGTCTTTGAGCAAGGTGTGTGGCGCATCACCCGCAAGGCGGTGATTCACTATGTGTAGAGCCGTTGGTTATATCCTCATGATGGATGGAATATGAAATGGACTTGTGGTCATTGTGGCAAGGCGCTCGATGTTTCCGATGAGCAACTCTATGAAACGCGAGGTGTAATTGTGTGTCCGCAATGCTTGTCCAGTGACACGGTGCCAGGCTATCAGCGCCGGAAGCGGACCGCCGCTGCCGATACACCTTCATCAGCCAAGCAAGTCACCACTCCACCCGTTGCCGAGCAGGAAAGAGAGCGCGTGACACCCCCGCCAAAGAGAAAACCATCAACACCGCCCCCATATCGAAAAAAAATCAGTTTCGTGGAAGATTCTACCTCTCGCGGCTCTACTGAGAACCGCACGAAGCCGTCAGTCGGCAAGAAAAAGAGAAAAAAGAAGAAAAACAGTGGGCTGCTGGTCCCCCAAACCCCATTGGGCTGCTTGTGGCGCACTCTGGTGTTCACGGCCATTCTTCTGGCTGTGGTCACTTTTGTGGGTTATGTGCTCGATGTGGTGTAAAACAACATTCTCCTAATTTTTGGTGTGAAATTTGTTCCTTGATGGCTCCATCAAGCCAAAAAAGTAGGAAAAACCCGTTAAGAACCCTAAATTTTACTGCTTAACACAAAATGAATGTTAAAAAAATGCGATTTCGTGCTCAAAAATTATGTTGTATAACATATCGGCACTAATTTTGCATCGGTTTTTCATGGTATTAGTTTTTAAGGTTGTGAAAATCCAGTCGTCGTGATGACGATTGCGTATTTTCAAGTTTGTATTAAGGTTTATGTTAATGGTATTAGAAGGTTAATTAGTTAAGCAATCCCCGACGTTGATGTCGAGGATTTTTTTTGCCCCTACCTGAATGGTAAGGTGTGGATAAAAAAACAAGCAATACGGGGGTGAGCCCTGTATTGCTTGTTGTGTTTGGTTGATTTATGGTTGTATTATGGCTGTCTTAGTGTTGGTCGTCGTCGATGGTGATGGCGTTGATTTGTGCGATGACGTCGTCGTTGGTGCGCTGCATCTTGTGGAAGATGATGAAGGCGATGACGATGCCGATAATGCCTCCTACAATGCCTCCGAAGAATCCGCCGGTAGCGAAGCCATTCAGAAAGTCGTGTTCGAATGAGCCTGCCACCCGTTTTAGGTCAATCAGGAACAGGATCACCCACACAATGACCGCGATGAGCGACAGGAAGAATGACCAAGCACGTAGTTTCTTCATACGCACCAGTTTGCGACTGGCTTCGACCAGGTTGCCGCTCAGCAGCTCGTTCTTGTCCACGTGGTTGATATAGTAGTCGGCAGTGACATCCACAACCAGCATCACAGCCAAGTAGGCAAAGACAAACCATGACAGGCCCAGCATGTGGGTCATGGCGCCAAAGAGCAGGAGCAGGAACGGCACTAGGCAGATTTCGAACCAGATGTAGTTCTTGATCCACGACATTCGTTTGTTCATGGCCTGCCGCATGAGCCGCTCGTTGATAATCTCTTGCTTGTCGAGTTTTTCTTTGAGCAGAGACATTTGGCTGCGCATCTGCTCAAGTTCGATAGTATTGATATTCAAATCTTCCATGGTTATTTCGTGTTTATGAGTTGGACATGTTTTTGAGTTGTTCTTTAATTCGGTAGAGGCGTACGCCCACATTCTTGGTAGTGATGCCGACGATGGCTGCTATTTCGTCGTAGCTCATGTTCTCGAGCCAAAGCAGCACGATGGCACGGTCGAAAGGCTGTAGCCGTCCGATGCGCTCACGCAGCATCTGCACTTGTCTGGAATCGTTGTCCTGGTCATCGAAGAGGTCGATATCCATGGTGAGAGGCACCGACGCCGATTTCTTTTTCTTCCGTTCGCTGGTGATGCAGGTGTTCAGTGCCACCCGCCAGATCCAAGTACGCAATTCGCTGCGTCCTTTGAATGAGCTCATTCCGCGCCACAAGTTCACAAGTGTTTCTTGAAAAAGGTCGTTGACCTCATCGCTGTCGTTGGAGAACATATAGCACACGCTGTAGATGGTGCTTTTGTGCTCCTTGACCATTCGTTCAAATTCTTGTTCGTTGGCTTCCATATAATAGATGTCGATTTGTTTTTTTGTTGGTTAGACGTGAAAAAGCCGTGTTTTATTACAATAAAAAGTAAAAAAATGTGTCTTTGTGGTGAAAATTGGCTTTGAGTGACAGGAATTTTCATTAATTTTACCCGCCCAAAGCAAAAAACTAAGAGTCATGAAACGAATTTTGTTTAGTGCCTTCATGATAGTGTCGGTCACCTTGATGATGTGGGGCCAGTCCGACACGCCATATTTCCAGACAGCCGACCTTGCCGATGCCACCCTGTATCTGCCTGCGCCGCCCGACACGTTGAGCGCGCAGTTTCAGTACGACAAGAGCCAGTATGAGTGGGGCAAGGCGCTGCGCACTACCGACCGCGGCAAGTTGGCGGTGAAGGAGGTGAACGGTTTGTACCCGTTCGTGTGCAAGGTGTTTTCGGAGGCTTTCGGGATGAGCATCACGCCCGAAGACACACCCGCTATATATAAGGTGTTGGCCAATTCCCTCAAGTCGGTGGCCAATGCGACCGAAAGGTGTAAGAAGTATTATCAGCGCCAGCGTCCGTTCCAGTACTATGGCGAGCCGATGTATACGGGTGAGAGCCTGGGCGCTTCGTCCTATCCCTCGACCCATGCCGCCAAGGGTTGGATCATAGCGTTGTTGCTCACCGAAATTAACAAGGCTGCCGAGGTGGAATTGCTTAAAAAGGGGTATGAGTACGGGCAGAACCGCGTTATTGTGGGCGCGCACTGGCAGAGCGACGTGGATGCGGCGCGCATGGTGGCCAGTTACTGCTACGCCCGTTTGCAGTCGGACCCCGTCTTCCGTACCGACATGGAAGAGGCTAAACAAGAATTCATCGAACTGACCAAATAGGCAATTCTGTTGTAGAGTCAGTGCCGACAAATACCGCCGATGGTGACACAGTGATACACCATCGGCGGTATGTTTTTCACCAACCTTGCTCGCGGCGTTGCCTTGAGGGGGTGTGGTGAGTGTCGGCCGGCTTTTAGCGGGCGTTATAGGCTTCGAGCGCTTTTCCCAGCACAATGAGCGCGCGCTTGAGGTCGTCAATTTTGAGCACGTAGGCCATACGCACCTCGTTCTTGCCGGCACCTGGTGTGGCATAGAAACCAGTAGCGGGAGCCATCATCACCGTTTCGCCCTCGTAGTTGAACTCCTCCAGACACCAGCGGCAGAAGTCGTCGCTGTCTTGCACGGGCAGTTTCACCACGGTGTAGAAAGCACCCATGGGCATCGGTGAGAACACACCGGGAATTTTGTTGAGGCCTTCCACCAGACAGTTGCGACGGGCGATGTACTCGTCATAGACATCCTGGTGATACTTCTGAGGCGCAGCCAGCGATGCTTCGGCCACCACTTGACCAATCAGCGGGGGGCTGAGACGTGCCTGGGCAAACTTCATGACTGCTGTGCGAAGTTCGTCGTTGCGAGTGATGAAGGCACCAATGCGGATGCCGCACTCGCTGTAGCGCTTCGAAACCGAGTCGATGAGCACCACGTTCTGCTCGATGCCTTCGAGGTGCAGCGCGCTCAGGTAAGGTTCATCGCTATAGACATACTCACGATAAACCTCATCGGCAATCAGGTAAAGGTCGTATTTCTTGACGAGGTCACGCAGCTGCATGAGCTCTTCTTTGGTGTAGAGTGTGCCGGTGGGGTTGTTGGGGTTGCAAATCATGATGGCACGTGTGCGTGCATTGATTAGTTTCTCAAACTCTTCGATGGCGGGCAGGGCGAAGCCATTTTCAATCTTGGTGGTGATGGTGCGCACTTTCACGCCCATTTCACAAGCGAATCCCATATAGTTGGCATACACCGGTTCGGGCACAATCAGTTCATCGCCCGGGTTGAAGCAAGCCAGGAAGGCGAATTGCAGCGCTTCGCTGCCACCGCAGGTGACAATGATATCGGTGGGCTTGAGGTTGATGTTGTATTTGGCGTAGTAACCCACCAGTCCGTCGATGTAGGACTGGTAACCCTGTGAGGGCGAGTACTCCAGCACCTTGCGGTCGATGGTCTTGAGTGCGTCAAGGCCTTCTTGCGGGGTGGGGAGGTCGGGCTGGCCGATGTTAAGGTGATACACTTTGATACCCTTCTGCTTCGCTGCTACCGCAAAAGGAGCGAGCTTACGGATGGGAGATGCCGGCATGTCGTTGCCGCGTTGCGAAATTCTTGGCATAATGCTCTAGTTTTTTGTTAAAGATTTATGAAGTTCGATTTCAATCGGTAAAGGTACGAATTAATTCACAATACATCATTATGAATTCCAAAAAAATTATATCCCTCGTATGAATTGAAAAAAAGTGGAGGGTCACAGCGACCGATGAGTGGCGAAATGCAAATTTGGAAGACGCACCTACCGAAAACAATAGTATTGAATATCAAAATTCAAGAAAAAAACAATTTTTGCTGACAAAATGAGCCGTTTTACTGAAAATTTATGGCAAAAGTTTGGAGATATCAAAAATGTGATATAATTTTGTCGGTGTACAAAAGAAGACGTAAAAGATCGTAGCATAAATAGTAATAGTTTAAGAATGAAACAATGACCAGGCTGTGAAGCTAGGTCATTGTTTTTTTGGATTGGTGGCAGCCGTTTTGATTGGTGATGCATGGTGTGAGTTGCGTCGGGATTGAAATGTTAATGGAATTAACACTGAGATGGGTAAAAACTCGCAAAAAATGAAAAATCAGGCTAAAAACGTTGATAATTAGCTAGAATGTTTATAACTTTGCGCCGATTTAACGCAAAAAATCAGCAAAAGTGGCTTCATTCAAGTGGAACTTAAAGACATTACCGTTTGGTACTCAGTCAATTAATTATCACTTGGACGGCGATTTTTTTCGGGATAAGGAGCCGGTCGAAGTACTGTCGGCCAGCGTGGAAGTCGAAGTGACGATGACCCGCAAGACCGAGGTTGACTATGAAATGTCGATGTCGTGCCGAGGTTCGCTCACCATCCCGTGTGACCGTTGTCTGGAAGCGATGACCCATGCGGTGGATGTCACCTACCAACTGAGCGTTAGACAAGAGGGCGATGAGCTTGACGACAGCAACGAGAAGGTGCTGATAGTGCCGGCGAGTTGGCGTGAACTGGACGTGGAGCCGCTCGTGCGCGACACGGTATTACTGACGGTGCCCATCATGCACACGCATGAAGAGGGCGAGTGCGACCAGTCGATGCTGTCGGCGCTGCAAGCCCATGAGGCCCTTGAAGAGCGTGAGAGAGACAATGCCGAAGCGGCGACCGACCCTCGTTGGGAAGCGCTGCGCAAGCTGAAGAATAATAATTAACAAACATATAATTAAGAAGAAATGGCACATCCTAAACGTAGACAATCAAAGACTCGCACAGCCAAGCGTCGTACTCATGACGTGGCTGTAGCTCCTACCATTGCTCAGTGCTCCAACTGTGGTGCATGGCATGTTTATCACACCGTATGCCCCGAGTGCGGGTACTACCGTGGCAAGAACGTGATGGGCGAGGAAGCAGCTGTTTAATGTATTTCCAACGCGCGGTGTGACTGCCGCCCGATAACGCATTAAATCAAACGCGAAAACAGAAAAGCGTATCCTAAATCAAGTTGCATTATGACACCTTAATTTAGGATATTCGCTTTTTATTACCGACCTAAAATCTATTAAATCAATATGCTGAACGCAAAGATTACGGGCATTGCTTCTTATGTACCCGATTACATACTTGATAACGACGAGCTTTCGCAAATGGTGGACACCACCGACGAATGGATTACCACGCGAGTGGGCATCAAGGAGCGTCGCATTCTGAAGAAGAACGTGGGCTCCAGCTATATGGGTATTAAAGCCGTTAACAAACTGCTTGAGGAGACGGGCACCAATCCCGATGACGTGGATTTGCTCATCTGCCCCACCAGTAATCCCGACTATCGCTTCCCGTCGACCGCTTCAATCATCTCCCACGCTTGTGGACTGGAGAAGAAGTGTTATGCTTTCGACATTCAGGCCGCCTGTGCCGGATTCCTTGTGGGTCTTTACAACGGCAGCGCCTATATCAAGGCAGGCCTGTACAAGAAGGTCATCGTGGTCACCGCCGAGAAGATGTCGAGCATGACCAACTATCAGGACCGCGCCACTTGTCCACTCTTCGGTGACGGTGCGGGCGCCGTGCTTCTGGAACCTACCGAGGAACATGAGGGAATTATCGACGGAATTTTTCACATCAACGGTGAAGGCTTTGAGTTCCTGCACTACAAGGCTGGTGGCTCGGCTCATCCGGCAAGTCACGCTACTGTGGACGCAGGCGAGCACTTCTTGTATCAGGAGGGCCGTTCGGTGTACCGCCACGCTGTGATTGATATGGTTACTTCGTCGCAGGACGTGATCAGGCGTAACGGCCTGTCGGTAAAAGACATTGACTGGTTTGTGCCACATCAGGCCAACCTGCGCATCATCGAGGCCGTGGGCGCGCGCTTGGGTCTTCCCGAGGAGAAAGTGCTGGTCAATATCCAGCACCGCGGTAATACCAGTGCCGCCACCATCCCCATCTGCATCGATGAGTACAAGCACCTTATCAAGAAAGGCGACAAGTTGATTCTCACCGCTTTCGGTGCTGGATTCACGTGGGGAGCCATCTATCTGATTTGGTCGATCTGATGCGGCATTGCCGGAAACGTATATGTTGGGCGTCATCTTTCATGGATGATGCCCATTTCTTTTAAAATGAATTTTGGATTCTTGTGGATTTTGTTTAATTTTGCAGTCTATTGAAATGCGAATCATCTAAAAAATCAGAGATATGAATCTAGAAGGAAGACGCGAGAGTAGTAATGTGGAGGATCGCCGCGGTTTGTCGGGCGGTGCAAAAGCAGGTATTGGTGGCATCGGTGCCATCATCATTGCATTGATTTTGTCGTTCTTCACCGGCGGCGACTTGAGCAGCGTGCTGCAGAACGTGGGTGAAATGGGCACGATGGGCGGCGAAGAAACCACCCAGCAGGAATTTACCCAGGAAGAACAGGAACTGGCCGCTTTCAGCAAGAAGATTCTGGCAGGCACCGAGGATGTGTGGAGCCAAATCTTCCAGGAGAATGGCTGGGGCGAGTACAAGAATCCCACCATGGTGCTTTACACCGGCTCGACAAGCACTGGTTGCGGAACCGGCAGCGCCCAGATGGGCCCGTTCTATTGTTCGGCCGACCAATGTTTGTATATCGACTTGTCATTCTTCTCCAACATGCGCCAGCAGTTGGGCGCCGACGGTGACTTCGCTTATGCTTACGTGATTGCCCACGAGGTGGGACATCATGTGGAATACCTCACCGGAACTCTTGAAAAAGCGCACTCACAGATGTCGCGCACCGACAAAACGACCGCCAACCGTATCAGCGTACGACTGGAGTTGTTGGCCGATTTCTATGCCGGTGTGTGGGCTAACCGCGACAACCGCATGTTCAATTCGCTTGAAGAGGGCGACCTGGCGAAGGCCATTAATTGCGCCCAGAAGATTGGCGACGACTACTTGCAGAAGAAAGCGCAGGGCTACGACATCCCCGAAAGCTTTACCCATGGTACCAGCGCACAGCGCATGAAGTGGCTCAAGCTGGGTTTGCAGACGGGTGATGTGCGTTACGGGACCACGTTCCAGCAGAGCGACTCGCAGCTCTGATGCTCAAGCCCGAAAAAGAAATCAAGAAATAAAAACTTCTAGCCACCATCACAGGTGTCTAGCGCCGTTGTGCGTGTGGTGGCCTCAAATATATTGATTGTATGAGACTGATTATTGAACCTGATTATGAACAAGTGTCGCGGTGGGCAGCGCACTATGTGGCCGACCGCATCAATGCGGCACAACTCACTCCCGAACATCCGTTTGTATTGGGATGTCCCACCGGTAGCTCGCCGCTGGGTATGTATAAAGAATTGATCAAGTTGAACAAGGCCGGCAAGGTGAGTTTCCAGAATGTGGTGACGTTCAACATGGACGAGTACTGCGGCATTCCCGAGTCGCATCCCGAGAGTTACCACTCTTTCATGTGGAATAATTTCTTTGACCACATCGACATCAGGCCCGAGAATGTGAATATTCTCAACGGCAACGCTTCCGACTTGGAGAAAGAATGCGCCGACTATGAGGCCCGCATTGAGGCCGTGGGCGGCATCGATCTCTTCATGGGTGGTGTTGGTCCCGACGGCCATATCGCTTTTAACGAGCCGGGTTCGTCGCTCACATCACGCACTCGTCAGAAAACACTCACGCAGGACACCATCATCGCCAACAGCCGTTTCTTTGACGACGACATCAATCAGGTGCCCAAGACTGCGCTGACTGTTGGGGTGGGGACCATTATGGCCGCTCGCAGCGTGATGATCATTGTCAATGGTTACAAGAAAGCGCGCGCTTTGCAGCAGGCCGTTGAGGGCGCCGTGAGCCACATGTGCACGCTGAGCGCTTTGCAAATGCACCCCAAGGCCATCATCGTGGCCGATGAAGATGCTTGCATGGAACTCAAGGTGGGCACTTACCGTTATTTCAAAGACATCGAACGCAACAACTTATAGCATTCGCATTTCATCAAGCAGGGACGGACCCGAAAGGACCGTCCCTGTTTTGTTATGGTATGGGCACAAAAAAAGCTGTTCGACTCTCTTCGAGGGGAACAGCTTCAAACTCCTGTTTAACTTACGTTATTCGGAAATTTTCGGTTGGCGAGTATTACTCCTTAACTTCTTCAGCAACCTTCTCAGCGGCAGCAGCCACGGTGTCGGCAGCAGCAGCAACAGTGCTATCAACAGCAGCAGCAGCGCTATCAACAACCTCAGTTACCTCGGCAGCAACGCTGTCAACTGCATCCTGAGCCTGCTCAGCAGTACCAGTGCAAGAAACCATCGACATTCCGAAAACAACAGCAAGTAACAAAACTAACTTTTTCATTTCTCTTTTAATTTAATAATAAAACAATAATTAATTTCTGCTTTGAAAAACGGTGCAAATTTATATCAAATATTTTACATGCAAGAGTTTTTCTGAAAAATTTTCTTCTTTTTTTGCCTGATATCGTTTGCATACCCGTACGGGTTATAGCTCGAATACCACCTAAGGTGTTAATAATCAACAAATAAGCCCCTAAATCGGGGCTTTATAACGGATTTGTTAAATAATGTTATCAATTAGATACCTTTTTTTTAGTGACTATATAAATATCGTTTGATACTGCGCTTGGGCGTCTTCTCAAACTCGTTGGCAATGAGCTGGATTTTGGCGATGCGCTCGTAGGGAGCTACCAGTTTGTTAAGCTCGTTGCGGACGTTTTCCATGAGCTCGGGCAACTGTTCGGGTGTCACGCCCAGCTGGTCCATGACCTCGTAGTCGGGATAGACGAGTGCCACAAGTTTGCCCTCGCGTTCCACCACCAAGCTCTCGCTCACATAGAGCATATTGTTGAGTTTGGCCTCGATTTCTTCGGGATAAATGTTCTGTCCACTGCTGCCAAGCAGCATGGTCTTGAGTCGGCCGCGGATGAAGATGGTGCCGTCGGGGCTCATCGTGCCCATGTCGCCGGTGTGTAGCCATCCCTCTTCATCAATCACTTTCTTGGTGGCATCTTCGTTGTGGTAGTAGCCAATCATGGCGTTCTCGCCGCGTACGCAGATTTCGCCCGGGGTGTTCTCGGGGTCTTCGCTCAGAATCTTGCATTTCATGATTCCCGGCAGAATGCGGCCAGAACTGCGGGGAACGAACTCGCGCCAGGGAGCATAAGACACCAGTGGCGCGCACTCGGTCATGCCGTAGCCCACGGTGAACGGGAACTTGATTTTATGGAGGAACGCCTCCACCTCGTCGTTGAGCGCCGCTCCACCGATAATCACTTCTTCGAACTCGCCGCCAAAAGCCTCAACAAGTTTCTTGCGGATGCGTGAATAAATCTGACTGTCAAGGAAGGGAACGGCAAGCGCCCATCGCAACATGCCCTGACTGATCAGTGGCACAATCATCTTGTTGTAGATTTTCTCCAAAATCAGTGGCACGCACAGCACGAGGTTGGGCTTGACGTCGGCCAAAGCCTGAAGCAGGATTTTGGGCGAGGGCATACGTCCCAGCAGCGTGATGTGTGATCCGGCTGCCAGCGGTGTGAGCATGTCGAACATGCAGCCATAAGTATGAGCGAGCGGCAGGAACGAGAGTGAGCGCGATTGGCGGTAAAAGATTCCGCTGTTGATGGCAAAGACGATGTTGCCCGCCAGGTTGTTGTTGGTAATCATCACGCCCTTACTGAACCCCGTGGTGCCGCTGGTGTAGTTGATGACCAGCATGGCGTCGTTGGGCACGTCGGCGAAGCGGACGTCGTTGCGGTAGAAACCGTCCTTGTATCGCTCGTTGAAAGATGCCTCCAAGTGGGAGATTTCCAGACTCACGCTGTCGGGTTGTTTCTCAGCCACCACTTTTGACTCGTCGGTCAGCAGCACGGCGCGCACGTTGAATAATTGCTCGAAATCGAGCGTGTCCCAAATCGACCTGGTTGTGAACAGCATGATGCTCTCGCTGTGGTTGACGATGTGCTGCACGTCGGCGGGATTGAAATCTTGCAGGATGGGCACAATCACCGCACCGTAGGTGATGGTGGCGATGAACACGGTGACCCATTCGTGCGTGTTCTTGCCGATGAGGGCGATGTGGTCGCCGGGCTTGATGCCGCAACGCTCATACAGCAGGTGCAGGCGGGCAATGTTTTCGGCAAATGCGCCATAAGTGAGCGTTTCCTTGGTCCCGTAGTCACTCAAGGCGGGCAAGTCCCAGTTATCAATGAAGCTCTTCTCGAGCATCTTGATAGTATTTTCTTTCATCATGATGTCAGCAGTCGTTAAATTCTCGGGGTGTCAATGAAGTTGATGTTGCAATGTGTCAGTTGCTGTACAGATATCGCTTGATGCTACGCTTGGGCGTCTTCTCAAACTCGGTGGCGATGAGCTGGATTTTGGCGATACGCTCGTAGGGGGCTACCAGTTTGTTAAGCTCAACGCGGATGTTCTCCATAAGTTCGGGGAGTTGTTCGCGTGTTACGCCCAACTGGTCCATGGCCTCGTAGTCGGGATAGACGAGT
The DNA here is from genome assembly GCA_017619935.1 of Muribaculaceae bacterium. GTDB lineage: Bacteria > Bacteroidota > Bacteroidia > Bacteroidales > Muribaculaceae > Sodaliphilus. The sequence continues at coordinate 47,926 of JAFZRJ010000020.1, forward strand.
CCCACTAGTTTGCCGTCCCGTTCCACAACCAGGCTCTCGCTCACGAAGAGCATATTGTTAAGTTTGGCTTCAATTTCTTCGGGGTAGATATTCTGGCCACTGCTGCCCAGCAGCATGGTCTTGAGTCGGCCACGGATGAAGATGGTGCCGTCGGCACTCAGGGTACCCATGTCGCCAGTGTGCAACCATCCGTCTTCGTGCAGCACCTTGTCGGTAGCCTCGCTATTGTGGAAGTAGCCGCTCATCACGTTTTCGCCGCGCACGCAGATTTCACCCGGGACATTCTCGGGGTCATCGCTCAGAATCTTACATTCCATGATGCCCGGCAAGATACGGCCCGAACTGTGTGGCACGAACTCGCGCCAGGGTGTGTGCGAAACCAGTGGCGCGCACTCGGTCATGCCATAGCCCACGGTGAACGGGAATTTGATTTTGTATAGGAAATCTTCCACCTCGGAGTTGAGCGCGGCTCCACCCACAATCACCTCCTCAAACTCGCCGCCGAAGGCCTCGATGAGTCTCTGTCGGATGCGGGCGTAGATGCGGTTGTCGAGGTAGGGTACGGCAAGCGCCCATCGCAACATGCCCTGACTGATCATGGGCACAATCATCTTGCTGTAGATTTTTTCCAGAATGAGCGGCACGCAGATGACCAGGTTGGGCTTGATTTCGGCCAAGGCTTTGATGAGAATCTTGGGCGAAGGGATGCGTCCCAGCAACGTGAGGTGTGCTCCCACGGCCAGCGGCGTGAGCATGTCAAACGCGCAGCCATAGGCGTGTGCCAGCGGAAGGAACGACAGCACCCGCGTGCCCTGGCTGTGCAATCCGGAGTTGATACCATAGACGATGTTGCCCGCCAGGTTGTTGCCGGTAATCATCACGCCCTTGCTGAATCCCGTGGTGCCGCTGGTGTAGTTGATGACCATCAAGGCTTCGTTGGGCACGTTGGGATAATGAATCTCGTTGCGGTAGAATCCGCTCTTGTATCGCTCGGCGAAGGCCGCTGGTAAGTCATAGAGCACCTTGCTCACCTCGCCCGCCACCTTCTCGGCAACGACTTGGCGCTCCTCGGTGAGCATCACCGCGCGCAGGCGGTGCAACTGGTCGAAATCGAGGGTGTCCCAGATGGCTTTGCCGGCAAAGAGCATGACGCTCTCGCTGTGGTTGATGATGTGCTGTACGTCGGTGGGGTTGAACTCTTGCAGGATAGGCACAATCACGGCACCATAGGTGATGGTGCCCATGAAAATGGTGACCCATGAAGGCGTGTTCTTGCCGATGAGGGCGATATGGTCGCCGGGCTTGATGCCGCAGCGCTCATAGAACAAGTGCAGACGAGCAATGTTTTCAGCAAATTCGCCATAGGTGAGTGTCTGGTTCGTGTTGTAGTCACTCAGGGCTGGCAACTCCCAATTATCGATGAAACTCTTTTCAAAGATCTTGATTGTATTCTCTTTCATCATAACCTTAAGACCATTTTTTCAGTGCAAAATTACTGCAAGCCGAGCGAAATACAAAATGAAAGCCGAAGTTTTTCATTTTTATTTCAGAGGCGCAGCGTAATTTGGCGACTTTGTCGCAACATTACTGCAGAACGAGCGAAATACAAAATGAAAGCCGAAGTTTTTCATTTTTATGTTTTTCGTAACGATAATAATTTCGCAATAAAGCAGCTTGATTTCTATGACATAATTGTTTTGGTGTGTTGCGTCGAAGACGCAGAATGCTTCGGAGAAGCTATTTGTCGGAAAGACCATGCAAGAGGGTCGAAGACTCTCGCAGCTTGGTCCTTGCCCTATCTAATGAAAATGTGCCTCGGAGAGGAACTTCAACCAGTACACGCAGCGCCAAAGACAACGCAGAAGTTCGTCTTCGACGCACCGCCCTGAGTCGTGGCTTGTGACCAAGCGTCGCACCCTTACTGGGTGCTCGCATGGTTTTTAACACGATGTCGGGCCTTCGACCCGCCCAGCATCTTCGATGCTTCACCACCTAATACTTTTGCGTGTCCCATTGTGGAAATAGGAATGAAAGCCGAAGTTTTTCATTTTTATTTCCTTATGTATTTATTATTAAGTAGGAACGCGTGCGCGCGTAGTGGCTACGGTCGCAAGTGGCGTGTACGGCCGAAAAAGGGCTGGGAAAAGAAGAAAAATAATTTTTTTTCCGCTTTTCTCTTGTCAGTTCAAAAATTAGTAGTAACTTTGCAGCCGCAAATGAGGCGAACGCCTGAAGACTCCGTAGCTCAGCTGGTAGAGCAATTGACTCTTAATCAATGGGTCGTGGGTTCGAGTCCCACCGGGGTCACCACCTATTTGCCCAGGTGGCGGAATTGGTAGACGCGCACGTTTCAGGTGCGTGTGCCGCAAGGTGTGAAGGTTCGAGTCCTTTCCTGGGCACTAAGATAGGCTGTAAATCAACGATTTACAGCCTATTTGTTTTTCGTTCAGAATTGGTGGTTAGGATTTATTCTAGTGCAGCGTGCTCAATTTCGCTTGTAGGCGTGCGATTCGCTCGTTGCTCTCCACGATGCGCGAAAGAGGTATCTTTCCGTCTTTCACCGCTTGCACGATCAGTTCTACCAGCCGTTGCGGCCGGTTGGCTTCAAATCCGGTGCTAATGTTGTTGCCTACGCACAGCATGTCGGCGCCGGCATTGATCGCCATGATGATGGCGTTTTCCACGCTGTAGTTGTCAATGATGCCCTGCATATACATGTCGTCGGTCACCAGCACACCCTTGAATCCCAGGCTGTCACGCAGCAGTTCGGTGAGCACTTTGTGCGACAGGGTCGCGGGCAGTTCGGGGTCGAGTTGACGGTTCACGATGTGCGCCGTCATGATAAGGTCGGCACACCCGTTGTCGATGAGCGCCTTGAACGGCTCCAGTTCGCTGCTGTGCCATGTGTTGGTGACATCAACAAACCCCCAGTGCGAATCGTTCACGGCGCTGCCGTGACCCGGGAAGTGCTTGAGTGTGCACAGCACTCCTTGATTGTGGTGCTCATCGATGAACCAAGTGGCATGCCTGACGATTGCGGCCGGGTCGTCGGAAAAACACCGGTCGATTTTTCCCAGCCCGGGACCCTCGGGGTTCAGGATGTCAACCACTGGCGCCAAATTGACGTTCACCCCGCTCTGTGCCACTTCCTCGGCGATGAGGCGCGCGTAATGGCGCGTGGTGTCTTCGCTGTCAATCAGCCCCAGTCGTTTCGCGCTCACGGTGGGCCGATAGCCATACTGCGGCTTGAGCCGTGCCACGCGACCGCCTTCCTGGTCGAGGGCTATCAGCAGTGGATAGTCGGCCCAGTCATGCAGTTGTTTGGTCATGCGCATGAGCCGCTCCTTGCTCGTTACGTTGCGGCTTCCGATGGTTGCCGACCCGGTCAGGTCGATGTCAAATAGGATGATGGCACCCACTTTCAGGTCGCGCACATAGCGGGCGGCGTCGCTGTCGTCGTCCACCTGGTCGCCTTTGAATCCCACCATCAGCATGCGTGCGGCATAGCGCCGCAGCACCGAATCGTTGGGCAGTGCCTCGGTGGCATTAACAATCATGGCCATGACTGACGCCACGGCCATGAAGAGATATTTCGTGCGTTTCATTTCTTAAAAAAGTCGAAGAAGAAATAGCAGGCAATCCAATCGACGCGGATGCCCCGGGCATAACCCAGCACATGATGCTCGGCATCGGTGACCTTGCCGTCGCTCAGGTTGATGTTGCCCAGCACTTCGCTGTTGCCGTTACGCACCGTTCCGTTGGTGTTGATATAACCGATGCGGTTACCCTCGTTGTCGAAGATTTCCAGGCGGTTGATGCGCCCCAGCACATTTCCGGCTTTGTCTTTGATGGTGCCGTCGGCGTCGAAGAATCCCATCGACATCGAGTCGGTCCCGCGCACCGTGCCATTGGGCGCAATGCGTCCGAAGGCTTCATAATTGGCGTCGCGCAGCACTTGTGCCTGTGCGCCAAGGGCGAAGGCTAGAGCCAGGCCCATCACGGCGAGGAGTATATTCAAGCGTTTCATTGTTCTCTAATTTTTTGTTGTTTAGACTGCGTGGGTCTTCAAAGGTTTATTCAACCCCGTAGAGCATGTTCAGCACCTTGTCGTACTGGGTCTGGCTGTTGAACCCTTGGCGCTCGAGCAGCAGCACCTCTTCAATCACCTTGTCAAGGTAGGGAATCGATGGGTTCTTGACGTTTTTGACCCCTTTTTCGTAAATCTTATAATAACTCAGCTTTTTGAGCCCCTTGTGGAAGTTCTTGTAAACCTCGCTGTCAAGGCCCTGTGTGGCCCATCTCAGCTTGACAAATGTACCGCGCTGCTTGTCCAAGAAGTCGCGCAAGTCCTTGGTGTGGCGGCCATAGTCCTTGACCAGTTCCATCTTGTTGAGCACTTCCTTGGTTTCCATGCCTTCGGCCTCGCGCAAGGCAGCTTCCACCGCCAGTTTGTTGTAGGGTTTCATGAGCACATCCAGCACTTCTTGGTCAAAGACCAGGTTGTCGCGGCTGGCAAAGGTTTCCTGACGCGCTTTGTTGGCGGCTTTGATGTCGTTTTGATATCCCTTTTTCACTTTTTCCAAGGCGGAGATTTGGCTCTTGACGTCCTTGACCACTTTGTTCAGGCTGTCGAGGCGCTGCTTGAGGAGGTCGATGTTTTGTTCCACAACGGCGATGCTGTCTTGACGGTCAATCACCACTTCCTCGTGATATTTGATATCGTCTTCCAGTTGCAAGACGGTATTGTTAGTCGTGTTGTCATCGTCATCGGCCATGACCGTAAAATTAGCCAAAGCGAGCAGCGCGAAAGCTGCGAGAGTCATCAGTTTTTTCATTTTAAGAATATCTAATGGATTTATAGGCGCAAAGTTAAGAAAAAAAATCCAAGGGTCGTGTTGTTGAGTCACAAAATTCATCATCATTAGGCCAAAATTACGTAAAAATGTGCCAAAAGTCATAATTGAAAGGATTGAAAACCAAGATTGACAAAATTTAAAAGAGTGGAATTTGTTTATTTGGTCAAAACCTCTTTATTTTGCACACCAGTTGAAAAGGCGTTGTGAAACGCTGGGACAACAACAATTCAGCGCAGATAGGTGACTATGATATAGATAGTATATCTAAAAGCCTGAAGAGTAAATATAGTTTTCAAGTATTAGTAATTATTAGATTAAGGTCTTGGCATTGGATATGTCGAGACCTTTGTTTTTATTGTCTGGCATGGTGGGGTAACGTCGTCAGAACGAGACGCACAGCGCTCCACCCAGCACCCACTGGTGCAGCGACTTGCGAACCGACGACGAGGCGGGTTGTAAAATGTCGGTATCGGCTAACTGCAGCAATAGGGCCATATCTGGCGACAGTGCTTCGATCAGTCCCATCGGGTGATAGGTGGCCGTGAATGTCTTGCGCGAGTAATCGTAGTCGCAGAACAAGCGCCACGAGAAGGCGTTTTTGTGGCCGTAGGTCAGCGAGAGGCCTGTGCCGAATTTCATGGAGTTGGTGGCCCCCACGTTGATGTAGTCCCAACTGTGGTCCACCACTTTGTCCGATGGCATGAAATTGAGGTTCCCCGAGGCGTCTTCGGCGAGTTCCAGCTGTTGGCCGGTGTATCGTGCATTGATGTCGATGTCGTCCATCACGCTGCGTCCCAGCAGCAGTTTTGTGCCTATGGCGAAGCGTGACGACAGCGGCAGACTGAAGTACACACCGGCGTCGAAAGCAAACTCGGTGATGTGGTCACTCTCAATGGTGAGGGCGACGTTCTGGAGCGAGTTCGCCAGGTCGGGGTCATCAAGCACTGTTTTCATCTCCTTCTCTTCGCTGATGGCAAACTGGCTCCAGCCATTGATGGGCGTGGCCTTGACGCGCAGTCGTGCGCCCACACCCACGTAGGGGTTGAAGAAATAGGCGCCTTCGGCTCCCACCGCCGTGGCGGCACGGAACTTAAGGTGAAGTGGTTCACTGGACTCGTCGGAATTGTCGCTTTCGATAAATTCTTCCAAATTCTCGAAATTGAATGGTGGAAGCACGAGGTTGCGGTTGCCCAGTCCCACACCCATGGAGATGGAGAAGAACGACGGGTTCTTTCGCAAATCGGGGTAGTACTCTATGTCGTTTCGCAGCAAGCCCTTGCCCTTGAACAGCAAGTCCATCAGGCCATATCCCAGTTCGGTGGAGAGGATGCCGATACCCGCCCCCGACAGCACGTCGCTGATCCAGTGGCGGTTGTTGAGCACGCGCATCACACCGGTGGCGGTGGCGAGTGAGTAGGCGCCCACCGAGAACCAGGGCGAGCGTGTCAGTCCGTATTCCTTGTGCAGGATGGTGGCGGCCATGAATGCCGTGGCGGTGTGCCCGCTGGGCCAGGAGTTGCGCGTCGACCCGTCGGGGCGCATTTCGCTGGCCGTGTATTTGATGCCATTGACAAATCCCGCCATGATGGCTGCCGACATGGCCGACGAGGCCCAGAACCGGGGCCAGTCGGAACGGCTCTCGTAACTGCCCATTTTCAGCCCGATGGTCAGCGCCAACGGCACATACTGGGTGTAGTTGTCTATCTCGTTGTGGAAATTATACTTGATGAGCCTGATTTTGGTGTTGGGGTTTTTATAGTTTTGACGGAAGGCCTCCTTTTCGCCTTTGGCAATCCAGCCGGCGGCAAACACGGGCAGTCCCACCCACGTCTGGTCTTGCCAGAAGGTGTAGGGCTTCGTGTTGGGGTTGGTGCGGCTCTTGAAGAAATTGATGTCGAAGCCGTGGGGCGGCTCGTACAGGGGGATGTTCGACGGGGTGTCGCTGGTCGAAACGCGAGTGCTGTCGGCACTTGTCGGGTCGTCGGATGTTTCGGCGTTGGACAAGTCTTCAACGGCGGCAATGGGGGCATCTGTCGCTTCGATGCTTTGGGCCATGGCGAGCGAATCGGTCGTTTCATCGGCTTGTGCCGCAAGCGATGCCATCAGTGCAGCCACTGTCACGAGCAGGGATAAACCAATTTTCATAGTTCAATATTTTTTTTCTAATGACGTGCAAAGTTAGTAATAATATATGAGAGCGACATCTGTTAGGCCTGATTTTTATGAGCCCCGGTTATTCAGCAACCACAAAAAGGTGGCGCGACCCTCGCCCGAGAGCCGCGCCAACATTTGCTAATTTTTCTTGAATCTCTTGCCTATATAGAACTCCTAGACCATCCAGTGCCTATTGGGTGAGGATGATGTTGATGATGGCGTTCACGTCTTCGATGTCCACCTTGTTGTCGCCAGTGAGGTCGGCATTGCCGGGATAGTCGGTGCGCTGCTTCATATCGAGGATGATGTTGATGGTGGCGTTCACGTCCTCGATGTCCACCTTGCTGTCACCGGTCACGTCGCCACGTATTGCGCTGGGGTTGAGTTCCTCCCATCCACCGTTATAGTACTTGTATAGATGCCAGTTCTTGCCTTGCGCAAGGCGGATTTGCTCGTCGGTGATAGCGTTGCCCTCGTTAGTGTTGTCCTGGTTGAACACCTGGAATTTAGCCGTGACACCCGACGGGACTCTGTACATGCTATTGATGAGCGAGGTCAGCGCCTCACCCTTGATTTGGTTGGTAGTGATGTTAAACTGGGTGCTTAATGCGGTGCACCCTTGAACCGAAAGCGAGGTCAGTTTGTTGTTTGCGCAAGTGAAATTCTTTAACTTCGTGAGGCCTTGCACATTGAGCGAGACCAACTCATTGCTTGGGCACTTCAGCTCTTCCAGATTGCTGTTGGCCGACACGTCGAGCGAGGTCAGCTGGTTGGAGGAGCAGTCAAGGCTGGTCAGCGCCGTACAACCCGAGATGCCGAGGCTTATCAAGGCGTTGCTGCTGCAATGGAGCGTAGTCATGCTGGTGTTGTTTCTCACATTGAGCGACTTGAGCGCGCTGCGGCCGGTAATGGTTAACGATGTGAACTTGTTACTCGAACAGTCGATGGTCTGCAGCTGCGATGCGGGCAGTGCCAGCGAGGTCAACTGGTTACTGTGGCAATCGAGTGTGGTCAGGGCCGAGCAACTATTCATGTTGAGCGAGGTCAGCGCATTGCTGTAGCAGTAGAGTTGGGTCAGACTGGCGTTGTTGCTCACATTGAGCGACTTGAGTGCGCTGCGGCCGGTGAGGCTCAACATGCCGCTGAGCTTGTTGCTCGAGCAGTCAATGGTCTGCAGCGATGTGGGCAGTGTGCCGAGCGAGGTCAACTGGTTGGACTTGCAATCGAGCGTAGTCAGAGCCGAGCAGCCAGTGACGTTGAGCGTGGTCAGGGCATTGCCGCTGCAAGTGAGCGAGGTGAGCAAATTGCTGCTGTTCACGTCGAGTAGCTGCAGATTGCTACGGCCGGTGATGCTCAGTGTGGTGAACTTGTTGGCGCCTATGGCCAGCGACTTCACCGAGGTGGGCAGCGACGGCAGCGAGGTGAGCTGGTTGCCGTAACAGTTGAGTGTGGTCAAGGCTGTGCAGCCGCTCACGTCAAGCGAGGTCAGAGCGTTACTGGTGCAGTAGAGCGTGGTCAGGCCGGTGTTGTTGCTCACATTGAGCGACTTGAGTGCGCTGCGGTTATTCAGGACCAGTGTGCCGCTGAACTTATTGCTTGAGCAGTTGATGGTCTGCAGCGTACTGGGCAGGTCGCGCAGCGTGGTGAGGTTGTTGTTATGGCAATACAGCTCGATGAGCTTATTGAAGTACTCCACACCCGTGAGACTGGAGATGCTGTTGCCGTTGCAGTAGAGTGCGGTGCGGCTGTCCACATCGCTTTGGGTGATGTAGCCCTTGGAGTAGGAATTGAGCATCCATTGGCGGAAGTTGGCATCGGGGAAGTTGGTGGAGTTGATCATCGCCACATAGTTGTCGCTGATGTAGATGTCCTTGTCCTTAATGACGGAGCCCGAAGAATTATAAATGGTGTTGTTGCTGTAATAGGCTCCGTAGGGCGAAAGGATGGCCTCTTTGCCAGAGAATGACATCGACACGTCGCTCACGTTGGGATCCGACCCGTTGCTTCTGATTGTCAGGTCGCCACCTTGAAAATAGGCTGAAAACGAACTCAAAGCAGACCTGCTGGGGCTAATGGCCCACACTTTCGGTCCCCGGAAATACACTTTGGTGGAACTTATACCGTTACCCTTGATGGCTTCGTAGGCATCTTTATAAGTTTGAATTACTAGTTCACCATCGCCCTCGAAATAGTAATTGTAGCTTTTCAGATTGACAGCAATTCTGGCAGCTGAAATTAAATCTACAGATCCTGAGGTCACCTTGATTGTTGTGCTTCGCATAAGCTTCAGCGCATTGTCTGAAGCTGCAATTGTACCGCCCCCACTGAAAACTATCGTCAGGTTGTCACATCCCCTGTTGTGGATGCCATAGTTGTCTTGGCCACTTCGTCTAATGGAAATGTTGTAGAGGGTCAAGGTGTTGGTGCTTTCGTTGTACACGCCATAGCCGCTCGTGATGTCGCCGCCGGTGATATGGCTGGCGTTGCTGCTGGTGACTTCCACACCTCCGACGTTGATTTCGGGGTCGGCCTGGGAACTGAGTGCCGCCATGGCAACCATCAGCATGAGTAGTAATGATTTTTTCATAGTGATTCTATTTTAATTTATATTATAATTCAGGTTGATAATGATTCGATGGGGATACCTTAAAACACCGGAAAGGCGTCGAAACGGCAAACAATTCCCCATCTTGCTGCAAAGGTAAACAAAATTTTACAATTTACCTCATAATTTTCGCAAAAATTTTCAATTGAAAGTTCGATTTTTAATAGGGAGGTGTCTGTCTGCGACTAACAGAAGGAGAATTGTTTTGGCGTGTTGCGTCGAAGACGCAGAATGCTTCGGAGAAGCTAATTGTCGGAAAGACCATGCAAGAGGGTCGAAGACTCTCGCAGCTTGGTCCTTGCGCTATCTAATGAAAATGTGCCTCGGAGAGGAACTTCAACCAGTACACGCAGCGCCAAAGACAACGTGGAAGTTCGTCTTCGACGCACCGCCCAGCATCTTCGATGCTTCGCCTCCAAATTAGGTTTCGGCTCGGAAAAATTCAAACAAGTTTGGTTTTTCGCTCGCCTTGCACTAATTTTGAGGTTTAAACCTCGAAATTAGGCTGCGTCTCGGCAATAAAAGAGAAAAACTTCGTCTTTCTCTTTGTATTGCACTCAACTTAAACTAATTTTGCACTGGAAATAAAAACGAAAAGAGAATATGATGAAAAAAATCTTTGTTATGTTGCTGGTGTGCTTGTTGCCACTGGCAGTGTGCGCCACCTCGGCCAATCAGAAAAAGAACTCGAAAAAGAAAGCCAAGACCACCGCCGTGGCCAAGAAACAGCAGGCTACCTCATCGGCCACATCTTCGGCAAAGGGCACTTTTATCGTGATATCGAAGAAGGACCTTAACTTGCGTGTCTATGGCAAGCAAGGCAACGATACGGTGTTGCTGGCGGAATATCCCGCCTGCTTGAGCAAGAACAAGGGCGACAAGCAGCGCCGTGGCGACATGAAAACGCCTGAATCACCTGCCGGCAAACCATTCCAAATTACCGCCATACAGGACGCAAGCACATGGAAACACGACTTTAAGGACGGCCGCGGCAGCATCAAGGCCTACGGACATTGGTTCCTGCGCCTGCTCACACCAGGCCACAGCGGCATTGGCATCCATGGCAGCACCAACAATGAGAGTTCGGTGCCTGGTCGTGCCAGCGAAGGCTGCATCCGTCTGCGTGACGCCGACATCATCACCCTCAAGCAAAAATATGCCTATGTGGGCATGCCGGTCTATATCAAGGCCGAGGACCAAGGCCTTTATCCCTGGGAGAAAAGGGTGAAAAACAACATTACAAATCATTGATAACTGATAGATTCATCACTGAATAATGGACAAAAAGATTTTAGGTCTTGTCACATTGCGCAGCGTGCTTCATTTCGCTGCTGCAATCGTGGCTTTTGCAGCGATTTCTTGGGCTTTTTTCTACCCCAATGATGTGAATGGCGACGTGCTTCATCAGCACGATGTGTTGCAAGGAACAGCCAACGGCCAGGAGGGGTCGGTATATGAGAAGCAGTCGGGCGAAATTACCCGCTGGACCGATGCCCTGTTTGGCGGTATGCCCACGTTCCAGATACGTCCCACTTACAGCAACTCGCCTTACCTGTCGTGGGTGGGCAAGATTTATTCGCTGGGATTCCCCTCGCCAGTGAGTTGGGTGTTCATCCTCATGCTGGGCTTCTTCTTGCTGTTGCTGGCATTCAAAGTGCGCTGGTACCTCGCGGTGCTGGGCGCTATCGGGTATGCCTTCTCGTCCTATTTCATCATTTTGATCGGGGCGGGCCACATCTGGAAATTGCTCACGTTGGCCTATGTGCCGCCGACGATTGCCGGCATCGTGTGGTGCTATCGCGGCAAGTATCTGGGCGGCGCGGCACTGGCTGCTCTGTTCGCCTCGCTCCAATTACTGTCGAACCATGTGCAGATGACCTATTACTTTGTGTTTGTCATTGTGGCTTTGGTCATTTCCTATTTGGTAGTGGCCATCAAGGAGAAGAAAATGGGCAGTTGGCTCATCGCCACCGGCGCCCTGATGGTGGCCGCCGTGCTGGCTCTGGCCGCCAACGCCCCCAACCTCTACCTGACCTACAAGTATTCGAAGGAAACCATTCGTGGCGGCCACAGCGAACTCACACCCCTTCCCGGCGATGACCAGCAGTTGAAAGCCACCGACGGCGGCCTCGACAAGGACTATATCACGCAGTGGAGTTACGGCAAGGATGAGACGTTCACCTTGATGATTCCTAATGTGAAAGGTGGCGCCACCATTCGTCCCGAGCGCGGAGAGAACCACTTCTTGTCACTGGCCGAGACCAGCAAGGCCCAGCGAATGACGGAACAGGGTGCCCTCGATGCTCAGGACTACCAGGTGCTCCAGCAATTCCCGCAGTACTTTGGCGACCAACCCATGACCAATGGCCCCGTGTATGTGGGTATCATCATTTTCGCACTGTTCCTGCTGGGCTGTGCGGTGGTGAAAGGCCCCGTGAAGTGGGGCTTGGTGGTGGTGACCATTTTGTCGATATTTCTGTCGTGGGGTCACAACATGATGTGGCTCACCGACCTGTTTATCGACTATTTCCCCATGTATAACAAATTCCGCACCCCCGCGAGCATCCTGGTTATCGCCGAGTTCACGATGCCCCTGCTGGCCGTGCTGGCACTACAGCAGTTGCTCGACGACCCCAAGGCTTTCGTGCGCGACAACAAGTGGGCCATGGTGGGCGCCGGCGGTTTCTGCGCGTTGGTGTGCTTGCTGACTTGGGTGGCTCCGGGCATCTTCGGGGCTTATTCGGCCCAGGAGACCGAACAGGTGATGGGGCAGTTGCAGCAATATCCCACAGTGGATGCCGCTATCCGCACCGTGCGTGGCGCGCTGGTCAGTGCCGATGCCGTGCGCTCGCTGGTGTTCCTGTTGCTGGGGGCTGGCGCCCTGCTGCTGTTCATCAAGGGCAAGCTCAACAAGGTGGTGACGGCATCGGTGGTAACGGTGCTGGTGCTGGTTGACCTGTTTGTGGTCAACAAGCGCTATGTGAACGAAGACACCTTCGTGCCTAAGATGGAAGACCAAGCATTCACCCCTCGCCCTGTCGATGAACAAATCATGCAGGACAAGAGCCATTACCGCGTGCTGGATGTGCAGCACTTTACCGAGGCAATGCCCAGTTACTACCACAAGACGGTGGGCGGTTATCATGCCGCCAAGCTCACCCGCTACAACGACCTGATTGAGCGCCAAATCGTGAAAAACAATGTGCAGGTGCTGAATATGCTCAACACCAAGTATATCATCGTCAACGACACGCAGGCGCAGCAGAATCCCGACGCGCTGGGCAATGCCTGGTGGATCGATTCGATAGCTTACGTCGAGAATGCCGACGCCGAAATGGCGTTCCTCGACAGCATCGATGCCCGTCATGTGGCCGTCGCCGACAAGCAGTTCGCCCAGACGCTGGGACAAGCCAAGCCCTCGCAGCCAGGCGACACCATCCAACTCGCAGAGTACAAGCCCAACAAGTTGACTTTCAAGTCACACAGCGCACAAGGCGGCCTCGCCGTGTTCAGTGAGGTTTACTTCCCGTGGGGCTGGACGGCGACTATCGACGGCAAGGAAGCGCCGCTGGGCCGCGCCAACTATGTGCTGCGTGCCTTGCAGGTGCCGGCAGGCGACCATACTATCGTGATGACGTTTGACCCGAAAGAGGTCCATCTGACCGAAACGGCGGCCACCGCATCTACTATACTCATCTTCTTGGGTCTGCTGCTGGCGCTGAATGTGGCTGTGTTCCGCGCGATGAGGAAAAAAGAATGACGCGCATGGGGTAGTACGTAGATATCGCACCGCCTTGAGCCGGCATCACCGCAGTGCTGGCTTTGGCATTCACTCGCCGCATGCATATCGCTTTGTGACCAATGTGCTGCGAGGCCGACTGCCTTACTATGCTTACGACGATATCGCCACTTTGCGGCAGGCTGTCATCAAAGCCTCGAGCAGCAAATGGCCGCATCCACGCATCATCTCGTACAAGAATGCGAAACTCTTGTTTCGGATTGTCAATAATTTCAATCCGCGGCTCATCATGCAGGTGGGCACTTGCTATGGCGTGTCGAGCGCGAGCATGCTGGCGGTGTCCAGTCGCAGCCACATCGTCTTGTATGAGCCGGAACTCGACAAGTATCCTGCCACTCGCGAAGTGATGGAGATGCTGGGCGAACGCGTGGAATGCCACGACGCGCTTGAATCCACGATGGACTCCTACACGCATCAGTTGGGAAGCGACAAACCATTCCTGTTGATTAATCAAGTCAACACGAAAGCCGAGGCCGACGCCTTGTCGCAATACGTGAAATCACTGCTCGGCGGCGAGTGCGTGATTGTGATGCGAAATTTGGCGCGGAGCAAGCGGATGAAGGGATTGTGGCAGGAGTGGCACGGATGGGCGCAACACGGGCAGACGTTCACCAATGAGAAGATTGCTGTCATCGTGGCGTCGCCCAAACTGCAACGTGAAGATTTTTTCCTTTGGTTCTAATTTTACGAAACAAATAGTTATGAAACGATTACAAACATTGATGTTCTGCTTGCTCGCATGGACAGTGACGGTCGTGGGGCAGGTGGGTGCTATCCCGCGGTCCACACCAGCCGAGCAGGGGGTGGACCCCCAAGCCGTGCTTGATTTCATGCAGGCGTTGAATGCTGTTCCCGAGACCGAACTGCATCATGTGATGATTGCGCGTCACGGCCATGTGATAGCCGAACTGCATCCTGCGCCTTTCACCGCCACCGACGGTCACACCCTGTATAGCGAGAGCAAGACCTACACGTCGATGGCTGTGGGCATCGCGGTAGCAGAAAACCGTCTGCGCCTTACCGACCGTGTGGCTGCGTTCTTTCCCGAGAAGTTGCCCGACACCATCAGCGACAATCTGTCGAAGATGACCGTGCGTGACTTGCTGCTGATGACCAGTGGAATCACGCCCGATTGGGACATGCGCAACTTTCAGTCCGACTGGCTGAGCGGCTGGCTGGGCAAGCCTGTCGTCAAAGCGCCTGGAGAGAGTTTCCAGTACGATTCCATGTGCACTTTTCTGCTCTCGGCCATCGTGCAGCGAGTTACAGGCCGCACGCTTCTTGATTATCTGAAGGAAAAATTTTTCGGCCCCATGCACATCACCGATGTTGATTGGGAAACCAGTGTGGACGGCATCAACACGGGAGGTTGGGGGTTGCGGTTGCAGGCCGAGTCACAACTCAAGTTGGGTTTGCTCCTCCTGGCCAAGGGAAACTGGAACGGCCTTCAGTTGGTGCCTGCACAGTGGATTGAGGAGGCGATAAAACCACACGTCCGTTACGACAACTACCAGCCCACCGACGCTCCCACCGATGGCAACCAAGGCTATGGCTATCAGATATGGAACTGCAAGTGGCCGGGTGCTTTCCGTGCCGATGGCGCCTATGGGCAATTTGTGGTGTGTGTGCCCGATGCCGACCTGGTGGTCGTAATCAACGAGATGACCTATAAAGGGCATGATGTGCTCGGGTGCATTTGGGACAAACTCATGCCGGGCATCAAGGATCAACCATTGCGACAAAATAAGAAGTTACAAAACGCCCTCACCACGTTGACGGCAGAAACCACGTTACAGCCCCATGGCCTGAAGGAGAACCGCAATTTCACTTATCCCGTCACGTTGTCGCTGGAGGAGAACAAACATGGCTTGACCGCCATCACTCTCGACAAAAATAACAAAGTGGTGCTGACTTATGCCGACGCTCCCGCAGAAACGCTCACTTATGGTGTGCCGAAAAAGAAAAATAAAACTGTCGATTGGGTGCGAAGTCCGTTGAGCGGTGTGCCGCCTTACTCGGTGGGTGCGTTGAACAAGCAGCGTGGCTTGCAACGTAATTTTGAAGCGGCGACCATGATGGGTTGGGACGATGCCGGTCGTGCCGTGCTCGATGTGTATTATGTGAACTGGATCAGCGCCACCACCTACACGATCGATTTCAATCAGCACACCGTACTGATTTGCGACAACTTCAACAAAGCCAACCCCGAAACCGTCCACTTCATCAAGCAACAAGGCATAAATCAAAGGGTGGACCAAAATGAATCGTTTTTAATACCCAAGCACGAATCGCCCATGAAGGAGAAGCCCATGAACGACCACGTGAAAGACGCCTTTGGTAAGAGAGACAGTCGCAGTGCCAATCAAGGAGCCTTGAACGGAAAGCCCGGCATTGGCGGACTCGTGGGTTACACCCTGGAATACTGGGGACGGCCCCACAGCCGCTGGACCGGCTCGGTCACCGTGCGTGTGCGTGTCAATGCACGCGGAAAAGTCATTGAGGCCCACGCCGTGAGCGGAGAGGGAGAAGCATGGAGCCATCCCGAAGTGCGACGCAGTTGCGAACAAGAGTCGCTCAAGAGTTCATTCTCGCTGCCTAAGAATACCGAGACTGAAGGTGTTGGAAACATCACATGGACTTTTATCTAGCTATGGCGGTGATACGGGATTTGGGAAAGCTCAAGCAGCGGTATTTGGCGTATTTGAAAGTGGAAAAAGGACTTTCGGGCAATACCGCCAAAGCCTATGCCGACGATTTGGACAAACTCACGCGTTACTTGGCCGATGTGGGACTTGCTGTCGATGGCGTGACTCACGACGACCTTGAACAGTTTGTGTGCGCGTTGCGTGATTTGGGCATCGGTGCTCGGTCGCAAGCCCGTATCATCAGCGGTGTGAAGAGCTTCTACAAGTTTCTGAAACTGGAGGGGTATATCGACAAGAATCCCACCCGGCTTTTGGTTTCGCCTCGCATGGGGCGCCACTTGCCCGAGGTGCTTACCGTGGAAGAAATCGACCGCATGGTCGCGTGCATAGACATGAGCAAACCCGAAGGTCAGCGTAACCGTGCCATCATTGAGACGCTTTATGGTTGTGGCTTGCGGGTGAGTGAACTGGTGGGGCTGAAAATGTCGCAAATCTATGCCGAAGATGAGTATGTGGTCGTGCAAGGTAAGGGCAACAAGCAGCGCGCGGTCCCCATTTCCCAAATGGCGCTGGAGCAGATTGAAAACTATGTGCAGCAAACGCGGTCGTCACAGACGGTGAAGCGTGGCAGCGAGGATATCCTGTTTCTGAACCGCCGTGGAGGGCAACTCACACGCGTGATGGTGTTCTACATCGTAAAAGAACTGTGCGAGTTAGCCGGCATTCGCAAGGTGGTGAGCCCGCACACGTTGCGACATTCCTTTGCCACCCATCTGCTTGAAGGGGGCGCCAACTTGCGTGCCATCCAACAGATGCTGGGGCATGAAAGCATTACCACCACCGAGATTTATGTGCACATTGACCGCAGTCGCCTGCGCGACGAAATCTTGTTGCACCACCCCCGCAACAAGTAATCCCCATCCTTTAGATAAACATGGCCATATAAAGCGGCAGATAAGTGATTTTGTTGTCTTGTTGCACATTGCAGGGGGCAAGAACATAAGCGTGGAATTGGGCGGAAGACAAATCATTAATTGCTGTGTCTAGCGAAGTGTGCCGTTGATAATCTTTTCCCGATTTTACCTCAATAATACCGATTCCCGTGGGAGTGTCGAAGACAAAATCAAGTTCTTGCCGGCTTTTGCGGTCGTAGTAATAAGGGTGATGGCCATGCTTGACCAGTTCCGCTGCGACATAGTTCTCGGCAATAGATCCTTCATTGACCGATAGCTCATGATGAAGAATTGCTTCTTGAATGCCGTTCATGAACATATTGCACAACAACCCGGTATCGTGCAAATATATTTTGAACATATTTGGTTTGGCAAATGCTGCCAACGGTTGTTCTAATGCACTGACATTGTTGATGAGGTACGCGATTCCAGCATCTGCCAACCATTGTGTGGGAGATGAATACTTGCGCATAGAAGCATTTTTCTCAATTTGAGCAAGGATATAGCGTTTGTTTTGTTTGCTCAATTGCTGAGGAATTGTGTCAAATACACTTTTGGCGGAGAGTTTGTCGCGCCCAGCGTATTTTGAAATGTCATCGCGATAACTGGTGATGATATCACGTTGCGTTTGTAATGTGAAATGAAAATCGGGAGACTCTTTGAATGTAGATACCACTGCTGGCATTCCACCAACAATCATGAATTGGGCGAAACGTTCCATTACTTGTTGGTGCAGAAATTCTGGCACAGGATGATGACCGATAAAAGCATCACGAAGTGTGCCTATAACATCTTCTTCAATGCCAAACGCCCACAAAAATTCCTCGAAATCAAGTGGGTACATATTGATTTGGTGCTCAAATCCCACAGGATATGACGACACTTCACGATAGTTGATTCCTAATAGTGACCCAGATTCGATGTAATCCATTTTACCATCTTCTACTAGAAATTTTATGGCCGTACGTGCTTGTGGACAACTTTGGATTTCATCAAAGAAAACGAGTGTTTTTCCAGGGATAAATGGCCCAAACCCCATAATAGACAAGTTGGAAATAAGCGTGCGAGCATCGAGATTGCCCTCAAATGCTCGGCGTGCTGCAGGGGTCTGCTCAAAATTGATTTCAACAAAATGCTGATAGTGTTTTCTTGCAAAATGCCGAATGGATGTAGTCTTTCCCACTTGTCTGGCTCCTCGCAGTAAAAGGGCTTTTTTGTTGTGAGTTTTGTGCCATTTTTCTAACTCACTGTAAATCTTTCGTTTAAGCATAATATTGCAACTTTTTGCGCGTTTTTATGTGGCAAAATTACAACTTTTTGCAAGAAATTCCAAGCGAAATTGCAACTTTTTGCAAGGTTTTAGGGGTCGAAATTACAACTTTTTGCAAGTTAGCCTGAACAAGCCCGGATGAAAATGAGGACAAGTGTCGCCACCAAGAACAATGAGAGGCAACTGCTGCAAGTGAAGGTGTAGGTCTTGTTGTCGGGCGTGTTGGTTGGTGCCTGATCTTGGCCCGCCTGATTTGGGACAGGGGTGCCGACGATGTAGGGGTTGGGAACCCCCATGTTGTGCGGGATGAGAATCTGCCGTGGACCGCCACCATTGTAAGGCCCTACGATTCCGGCTTGCTCCAGTTGCATGAGAAGTGCCTGGGCGCGTTCGAGTGTGATGTTGAACCTGTCGCGCAGCATCATGGGCGTGATGGCGGTGCATTCTCCCAGGAACCTCACGGCGTCGCCAAACAATGGGTCAAATCCTACGGGTTGTGGCTGCGCCTGGGGCAAGGGCTGTTCGGCTGTGATGGGTGGCGGTAACACCTCGACTGTCTCAACCGGTTTGGGCTCATCGGGTTGCAGGTCCAATGACCCGTCTTCAAGCGGAACGTAGGCATAGTCGCCCACGATTTGCAACTTGGTGAGGCACTGTGGGCACACGATGAAATATTCCGATGCAATCAGTGCATCGGTGCTGATATCAATGGATTTTCCGCATTGGGGGCAAGTATATTTCATTGGTCGGTAGATTTAGTGGAATGTGTTTTCTTGGTTTCGCGGTCAATCATCATGGTGGCGTACATTTGCAGCACAGCACCGGCCAGCAGAAAAGCAATCCAATCGGCCGTTCCCCGCCCCCAAAAGAGCATGGCTGCCGAAGCACAGTAGAGCACCGCGCTCACAATATTGATGCGGTACAGCCGTCGCACGCGCAGGTTGTCGCCGTGGTAGGTGGTGAACAAACGTGCCAGCAGCACAATGGCGGCACCGGCGGCATAGCACCACCGCATCCACTGCTCATTGACGTTGAGCAATGGCAGCACGGCCATAACCATCATGATGACCAAACCCAGCAGTTGTATCCAATCGAGGTATTTCTTCATTGTTTCTAGGATTCAGGATGCCCGGCAAACCCGTTAAGGAATGTCGGTGATGTAGACTTCTTCGTTTTCGCGTTTCATGCCATATTTTTCCCGAGCGATTTTTTCCAGCGTCTCGCGGTCGGTGTTCAGTTCTCGCACTTTCGCCTCGTAAAACGCGGTAGAGTCTTGGTTGGCTTGAATTTGTGTTTTCAGATCTTTGATTTGGTCGTTATACTCCAGTTTGCGCAGACAGCTATTTTCCCCGAAAAAAATCAGAGAGCAAATGAAGCCCACAAAAATCAGTTTGGGCACTGTCACCAAATTGGCAAACCATTTGTTTTTTCTAAAGTTCCAGTTCATCACTAAAGAGTTAATGGGGAATCAGTTAACAATTGTGTTTATTTCAATAGATTGGGTCTAAGTCGTCGTGTGCGTTCCAATGCTTGTTCCATCTGCCACTCGTCGATGCGGGCCTGATGGCCGCTGAGCAGCACCTCGGGCACTTTCCACCCGTTGAACTCTGCTGGCCGGGTGTAGATGGGGGCTTCGAGCAGCCCGTCTTGGAACGAGTCGCTCAAAGCGCTCTGTTCGTCGCCGATGGCACCTGGGATGAGCCGCACCACCGCATCGGTAATAACCGCCGCTGGGAGCTCACCGCCAGTGAGTACGTAGTCGCCGATGGATATCTCGCGAGTAATCAAATGCTCGCGGATGCGGTAGTCAACGCCCTTGTAGTGACCGCACAAAATCATCAGGTTCTCGCACAGCGACAGTTCGTTTGCCATGGGTTGGGACAGGATGTCGCCGTCGGGCGAGGTGAAAATGATTTCATCGTAATGCCGCTCACTCTTGAGGTGCTCCATGCACCGGAATACCGGTTCAATCTGCATCACCATGCCGGCATCACCGCCGAAGGGATAGTCGTCTACCTTACGGTGCTTGTTGAGGGTCCAGTCGCGCAGGTTGTGAATGTGGATTTCCACCAGACCTTTGTCCTGGGCACGCTGAACGATGGAGCAGTGCAGTGGCGACTCCAACGCTTCGGGCATCACTGTGAGTATATCAATTCTCATGTTCCACGTTGGTTTTGAGGCGCACCAGTTCGATGCGACCGGCAGTTTTCTTGGTCACGGTGATGTCAAAATTCCCTATGGTCACGGTTTCACCCTCGGCAGGCAGCGCTTCGTGGTTGAACAACAGGAATCCCGCGATGGTTTGGTAATCGTCGGTCTCGGGCAGGTCGAGGTGGAAGCGCTCGTTGATTTCCTCGATCTCCATGCGGCCGCTCAACTCATAGGTGGTCTCGTCCACCTGTCGCGCCGTGAGTTGGTTGCGGTCGTGTTCGTCTTCAATCTCGCCGAAGATTTCTTCCACGAGGTCTTCCAGTGTCACCATGCCGCTCGTGCCGCCGAACTCGTCGAGCACGATGGCCATGGAGCGTTTCTTTTCCAGCAAGTTGGTCATCATTTTGCGGGCCAACTGTGTCTCGGGGGCAAAGAGCACAGGCTTGATGCGTGTTTTCCAGTCGATGTCGGTCACGAAGAGTTCGCTCACCTGAATGAAGCCAATCACATTGTCAATCTCATCGCGGTAAACAACGATTTTTGAGAGTCCCGACTGTGTGAACAACCGCACCAGGTCGTCGCGTGTGGTATCGACCACATCCACTGCCACCATTTCGTTGCGCGGTACCATGCAGTCGCGCAATCGTGTGTCGCTAAAGTCAAGCGCATTCTCGAAAATGCGTACTTCGCGTTCCACCTCGCGGTGCTCATCATCGTGCTTGTCGATGGTGTCTTGCAGATAGGCGTCCAGTTCGTCTACTGTGAGCACTCCGTGCCGCTCGGTATCCACTTTGATGCCGCACAAGCGCATGAGTGAAGCCGACAGCCACTCGGTGAAGAGCGAGATAGGGTAGAGCAGGCAATAGGCCATGAACAGGGGCAGCGAGAACGACCGCAACGAGTAGTTGGGGTTGATGCGGAACACCGCCTTGGGTAGGAACTCGGCGGTAATCAGCACGATAATGGTGGAGATGAGCGTTAGCAACGTCAGGACAACCACTTCATTCTTGAAGATGGCCTTCAATGGGTCTTGCAGCAGCATGGCCATAGCGATACTATAGACCACGTTCACGATGTTGTTGCCGATGAGCAAAGTGGAGATGAACATCTCGCGGTGGCTGAAAAACACGTTCAGGATGCGGTTGATGATACCGCCACGCGCAATGTCAATCTCGGCCCTCACCTTGTTGCTCGATACGAAGGCAATCTCCATGCCGGAAAAGAATCCCGACAGGAGGATGGAGATGATGACTATTAACAACCAATATTGCATATCATTCTATTTCTTTGTTGTGGTGGGCGCTATGCCAGCCGTTCTAAGGGTCACTTTAATGGAATCGGCTTTCATCCACCGGGAAGATGGCTTCGACGCGGTGTAGGGTGTAGGTGGTGAGTTGTTCGTTGCTCTCGTAGCCGTAACCCTCGATGATGCGGCCCGCTTTCTCAATGTGGATGAACGACTCGCTATAGAGCTTGTGTTCGTTTTGGTTCCAAAACAGTTGGTTGGTCTGAATCACATCGCCTTCAATGTTGGTGATGTTGACGTTCCCCTGCAAGTCCCAGAGTTGTGCCAGTTCGTCGTAGTAGGCCGAGTCACATTTGATGGATGAAATCGTCTCGAAAGCCGAGTCCAGCTCTTCGGCTTTGACTCCCTGCGGGAAAATCCAGTGTGGCTTTCTGGCCTCTTCAAACATGAGCCACGTGGGCGTTGTGATGCGGTATCGCGTGCGTCCGTCGTCGCTGATGACCGTCTGCACGTCGTGCGATGTCATGGTGGGCACGCGCTCGGGGTCGGTGGCACGCTTGACGATGTTGGTCACCTCGTTTTTGCATCCAACCATCACCACCAGCATCAGTGAAGCTATGTAAACCAGCCGTTTCATTCAGTGTATCGATGCGGCCCACGGGCTGCATCTTGCTTGAATTGTTATCTGATTTTGTTCTTCCAGAACCACAATTCGTTGAAGTTCACGCTCAGCGTGATGTTCAATTGGTCTTCCTCAATCATCACCAAGGGCGATGAGGTGCGATGCCGCCATTCCAAGCCCACATTGATGGTAGTCTTGCCGTTGGGCACGGGAATGCCAACACCCATCGAAGCGCCATAGTCACGCACGTTGTTGGTGCCAATGTTCAGGTAGTCGTGGTTGTAGAATGCACCCACACGGAATGCCATCGCTCCCACGAAACTGCCACGGTGATTGGGCGAGAACTGCAAACCGGCGGCTGCTTTCCATCGGTTGTCGAAGGCATTGGTCACCGATTCAAATCCCTCCAGTGGCTGATATTTGACGTCTTTCCAGTTCTGGTAGGTGAAGTCCACCTCCGCCAGCCATCGGTTGTCGCGGTTGTAGCTCAAACCGAAGCCCAGCGTCTGAGCCTGCTCATATTTGCCTTTGAGCGATGTGTAGCCTATGGTGTCGGCCTTGGTGTCCTGGCTGTCCATAATGGTGCCCCAGGTGTGGCCGTGGAACGACTTTCGCGGGGTGTAGCTCACGCCTAGGGTGAGTTTGTCGCGGGGCGTCAGACAGAAGGCATATTGTGCGCCCAGTGTCAAGTTCCAGTCTCTCACTTGCATGATGCGTGTGAAGTAGGTTGTCGATGTGGCGGTGATGAGCGTGGTGTTGGTGGTCGTGCCGAACAGGTAGCCGAAGTTGGCACCCACGCTCAGCCCTTTGACGGGCTCATAGCCGATGCCGCCGTAGAGTTGGAGCAGTCCGCCACTGCCGACGCGGCTCTCGGCGCCGCCGTCAATTTCGCCGTTGTATTCGTAACCCACCGATGAGTAGGGCCTCAGACCTAATGACCCGCCCAAATGCTTGGTGATGCGGAATTGCGCGGTGAGGTAATCCAGTCCGCCTCCGAAGTTGTAACCATTCAGTTTGCCCTCTTTCGACCACGTGTTGTTCAGGTCAACGCCCACGTCCCACAAGAAGGTCAGTGAGTCCACTTGTGAGTAGGAGGCCGGGTTCATGGCATTGATGATGCGCCCGTTCTGCATGGCGTATCCCACGCCACCCATTTGTCTCTGGATGCCCGAGGCGTAGTCGTTGATGATGCCGTATCCCATCTTGGAGTATGGGCTGGTCACGTTTTGTGCTGTTGTCGTCAGCACGGCAAGTGCGACGGTCAGCATGAGGAACTTTTTCATTATAGGGTGTTTTAGTTTTATTTCAAGTTATAATCCAAAATCGTGTCTAATCCGTTCAGCAGCAAGTCGTCGGCGAGCGTGACGTGCTGGATGAGCAGGTGCTCGGCCAGCAATGGGGCGTCACCACCGGTGAGCATCACTTTCAGTTGCCCCAGTACCGATGTCAGGCGAGTGGCCATGCCGTCGATTTCGGCTGCGGCTCCTAGCACCGCTCCGCAGCGCAGTGCTGTGGTGGTGTCGTAGGCCACCAGCGGCACATCGCCGTCTCGCTCCACCAGCGGCAATCGGCTGGTGTGCTGGTGCATGGCTTGCAGGCGCATGTTGATGCCGGGAGCGATGTTGCCACCCAACAGGGTGCCGTCGGCGAGCACCACATCGAAGGTGATGCAAGTACCGGCATCCACCACCAGCAAGTTGCAGCCCGTGAACTCGGTCCATGCTCCCACTGCGGTGGCAATGCGGTCACGGCCCAGGGTGTGGGGCGTGCGATAAGCAATCTGCAAAGGAATGGGCGTGGTGTGGTCCAATTCCTTGACAGGGCAATGCAATACGTCGGCCAATGCTTGCGCCACCTCGGTTGAGCGGTGAGTGGTGCTGGCCATCAGTGCTGCCTGTGCGCCACTGCGGGCTGCCAAGTCAACAACGGGCGCCAAATGGTCGTAATCCGATGTCGCTCTGGCAGTGATGACAGAGTTCTCTATCACAGCGGCTTTGACCCGCGTATTCCCGCAATCTATGCACAAATGCGTACTCATCAACTTGCAAAGTTAGTACTTTTATTTAATTCGGAATTAATAATTAACAATTAATAAGCTAACAATCACCTCTTCCGCCGCCACTCCGTGCCTCTCACAGCCCCAAAACCAGCAAAAGAAGAGCAGTAACCGACCAAGCCATAAAGCTCGACCAAAGATAATAAGAATATCTGCATCTTCGAGATTAACGGTATACCTGTGCACCTATGAATTTTTAAATTATCAAAGTCCTTTGATTGAGGAAAAATGCTTACCTTTGTGGCATGAAAAAAATAGAAACATAGACATGAAAGAGTTTGTAAATGGTTTATTGTTAATTTGTTGTATAGGTCTTTTGTCATGTGGAGACGATGAGCCCAATGCAGATTCCGACCCGCCAGTCTTACCGCCGGTAAACTGGACTGAAGATAACCCTATAAGTGGCGACATCACACCGCCTAATGTCACTTTGATTGAGGGCTTGAACGAAGAGACATTCCCCGTTATTGACGGTTCGGACTCCACTCAGCCATTGAGAAGATTGTTGGCTGCTACGCTTGCGGGTGGCTATGGGTGTAGTTGGGGACCATCGCCAGGTGATGGCTCACGCATCTTGTATTTTACCTCAAAAATAAAAACAGAAGACCTGGCTCCAATTCAAACACTTAGCTCAAAGCTTAAGGAGAATAATACTCATCCATCATACAACAACTTGATTGACGGTAAGGTGGAATTGATAATTTGTGCACGTGAAAGCTCGGAAGACGAACAGAATTATGCTCAAGAGAAAGAAGTAACGCTCATTGAGAAGCCAATTGCCTATGACTCTTTTGCATTCTTACTCAATCGTCGAAACAAGGTCAACAATCTTTCACACGAGCAAGTGGTTGCCATCTATAGCGGCAAGATTACTAATTGGAATCAAGTGGGTGGAGACGATGAACCCATAAAAGCATTCACACGCAACCGCAATTCCGGTAGTCAAGAGAAAATGGACAAACTTGTGATGAAAGATACACCGATGATTGATGTTCCTGAGCTGCGAGGAGGTTCAATGATGGCGCCATACTTAAGTCTTGAAGTTTCCTTTTATGGCATCGCATATTCGCCCTACTATTACTACTTGAACATGTCGGAGTCGGTAAAGAATGTAAAAGCAATAGCCATTAACAGTGTGCCACCGACACGCGAACATATTCGTGACAAATCTTATCCTTATGTTTCGGAAGTTGTAGCTGTCATTCGTAGCGACACACCAGCTGATAGTTATGCTAAGAAAATTTTTGATTACCTCACTACATCAGATGGCAAGAAAATCATCGAAGCAAGCGGCTATGTAGCCAATTAATGCAGAATTATATTTCTTTTACAACCACGGCATAACTCCATATTTATGCGAGATGATAATTAGCATAGGTGCACTACGCTTTGGCAGCGTTCGTTTTAAACTTTTATCGAGCAAAACTGTCTGTGTTTCAGAAATTATTATTACCTTTGCATTGTGATAATCGATTAAATTATACAATTATGGCACGTCCAATCAGAGAAACCCCGATTCTTACGGGTAAAGATGCTGAACGCTTTGTTAGACAGATGCTGGAGGTGGAGTCACGCAGCCCTGAAGAGCGGGAGGCGCGCCGCAAAGCATTCAAGAAACGAGTTGCTGAGGCAAAAAAATTAATAACTTTCTGTTGGTAAGAGAATGAATGTTATTCCCTTCACCCCGGAAATTAGTGTCGCCGGCTTTGATTGCGGAGACAGCGACCTTAATGAATTCCTTCTTGAGGATGCGATGCATTTCTATGAGAAGCGAATAGCAAACACCTTTATCCTTGAAGATGAGGGCAAGGTTGTTGCATACTTTTGCCTGCTAAATGACAAAGTAAGTCGTCTCGAAATAACCAATAAACGTTGGAAGGAAATCAAGGATTCTTTTCCTGATGGCAAGCATTTTCGTAGTTACCCATCCATAAAGATTGGACGCTTCGCTGTATCGTCTGACTATAGAGGGCGAAACATTGGATCTTTGCTCATGGATTTGTTGAAAGACCAACTATTTGAGGAGCAAAGTAGTTCTGCATTTCGATTTATTACAGTTGATGCATATATCTCGGCAATCTCTTTCTATGAGAAAAACGGTTTTAAACTGTTAAAGGAAAAAGACGAGAATGAATACACAAGATTGATGTTCTTTGATATGTTGGACATCTAATAATTCTGTCTTTTAGACAACGGAACAGACTCCATAATTTTGCAATAAAAAATTGCGAAGGTGCGCTGCGCCTTGGCAAACCTCAAACGAGTTTTGATAACAAAGGCTTCGGTTCAGCTTGCACTTCGTTTGGGTTTGCTCTCGACTTGCAGCACCTTTGTGGTGAGAA
This sequence comes from Muribaculaceae bacterium, assembly GCA_017619935.1. Lineage (GTDB taxonomy): Bacteria > Bacteroidota > Bacteroidia > Bacteroidales > Muribaculaceae > Sodaliphilus. The sequence continues at coordinate 74,625 of JAFZRJ010000020.1, forward strand.
AATCGCAAGATTATGGAGTTAAATTTTTCATCAGTTGAAACCATCGCCAACTTGAACGCGAGTGCTGCGTTTTTCTCGCCTTCGCTCGAACAGCTAAAGGGTCAAGTTGACAGCGGCAGGGTGTTCAAGGAAGACACGGACAATGTGCCGACATTGCCCGTCAGACTCGCTAAAATTGGCTCGCACCGTGCAATCGACGCACAGTTTCAAGGTGTGCCGTTTGAGACGTTCATCGTGTGCGATGACCTCTATCAAGGTTCTCTCGCCACGAAACAGGATTCATTGCTCGATATGCAGCAGAGCTTGGCATTTGTCTGCGTGAACGACAGCTCCTAAAGTGGTTCTCGCTCAAGTATTACGCTTCGGTGATGAATACGAAAGAGTTTTTTGAATTGAATATCGGTAAGGCTTTCACGGGCATCATCAGCAACGCCCTCAATAGAAATTTCGGGCGAAATCACTAAAAAAGCGAAACCGTTTGGCTTCGCTTTCTTATCTATCAGTTCCTCAGTGTCCTAATTTTATGTAGCCTTTGCCTTTGCACTTGCTGCAAGTGGCGAGATCAATATCCACTTCAGCGATGTTTTCATCTTTTGTCCCTCCACATGTTGGGCACAGTGTGACCGGGCGCAGATACTTCTCTGAAACCCAGCCTTCCCTTTCGTCACCGCCCCATTCCAATGGACCGACGACAAGGCAAAAACCATTCTTCTTCTGCCCACAATCCATCACAACATCGCCTTTTGACATCTGCCGTTTGTGGCCGGCACCATCATCCATGACGGCGTAGTTGACACCTGCTCCAGTGCGGATATTCACGTGATTACCTGTGCATACGTAGCCTTTCTGCTGTGCATTGGCTGTCATGACTGCCAATAACACAACCAAAAACAATGCTAGTTTGTTCATTTTTAAATAGCTTTATATGTGGGAAAATATGATTTATCTATCTCGATGCAATTGCAAAGGTAATCATTTTTTCGCTTTCGGCGTGTCTTTTGCGTAATAAATCAATCTACTTTTGCATCGATAAATCGCTGACTTGAAGGAGAGAAGTGTTTGTTGGCTATTGCAAAATAATTGAGCAGCGCTTTAATTCCTTAAGGAGAGGGGTGTGCAGCCGCGGACGCGCTTGAAGAACTTGTCAAAGGCCGCCGCAGTGGAGAAATTGAGGCGGTCGGCAATCTGCGCAACAGTCATGTTGGTTGATTTGATGAGCCAAGTGGCTTCGATGGCCAGCATCTCGTCGATGCATTCCATGACGGTTCTTCCTGAAAGGCTTTTTACTATGCGTGACAGATAGGTGGTGGTGATATGCAACGCATCGGCATAGAACCCGATGTTATGTTGCTCAATGTAGTTTTTCTGCACCAGTGCGTAAAATGAGATGAAGATTTCCTCCGATTGCTTCGTAATGGAAAGTCGTGTTTTTTCAAACGCTTGGATACTTATCAAATCGTCAATAAACGCGGAGTAAAGCATTTCCAATATCTCGTTTTTCAGCGACAAAGGCTGGGAGATGTACTCGCTGATCAGCATCATAAGCGATTGCACCCTGTTCGCATCGTTGCTGGTCAGCGACAATTTGGATTTGCCGAACTTTGATAGGGGTATCATTGATGCCTGTAACAGGTTGCGGAATGCTTGTGCACTATGAGCCATTTGTTCGTCAACCATCAAACTAATGCCTTCAAAGTCGGCGCTAACATCAATTATGCTCAACATACTGCCAGGATAGTAAGTGTAGATGTCGTTCTTGGAAAATGAAAGTTTGGTGTCACCATTCATGAGTGTCATTTCCCCTTGAATAATAAGGGAGAATGTATAGCAGTTGAGCGATTCGGTCATTTCATTGGTTGTCAATGCGCGCGTGTTGTTATAAAAGGCACAGGCCATTTTGCCGTTCCACAATTCATTCAAGTGTTCCTTGCCGAACTTGTTAAAGTAGTCTTGGAGTTGATACATAAAGATAAAAAACTTTGATGTGGCAAAGTTACAAAAAAACATTAATGTTTCGTTTGGGATAATCATTAGTTTGTTGGAATATTTGTCACTTCGCAACTTTGCGGTAATTTTGCGGTGCAAAAAGCAACCATTATTAATTAATATCAAAATGGATAAGAAAAAAACTATTGAGACGTTGCAGTTCTTCGTTACCGGCCTCACCGAGGGCGCACTGGTGCACAAACTGCAAGGACAGCTTTTCAAGTCGCAAGGTTTTGGCAAACTGGGCGACAAGTACGTTAACCACTTCACCGAGGAGATGGGTTGGGTTGAGAAATTCGTTGACCGCATCCTTGACCTCGGCGGCGATGTGAAGTTTGATGGAGCGAAGGCTCGTGACCTCGTTGCCTGCCCCATGGACTACATCAAGGAAGACCTCGCCATTCAGGAGAAGGGCGTTGATATGCTCTACAAGTGCATGGCCGAACTCCGTGACGACCCCACCACCTACGACATCATGAAGGCCTACCTCGCCGACGAGGAGGAGGACCTCTACTGGTCGCAGGGACAGCTTGAACTCATCGAGAAAATCGGTGTGCAGAACTGGCTTTTCACGCAAGTCTAAATTATACAACTATGGAAGCAAAAGAACAAGTACTTGAAGTTATGCGCAAGGCTGGTGTGCCTTTGAACGCTGGTAAG
>JAFZRJ010000021.1 GCA_017619935.1 Muribaculaceae bacterium
AGCTGATAGCCGGTGTCTGGAGTGACGGTGACGTTCACGGCATCGCCGTAGTTGGCGGTAGCGGGAGCCTCCACGGTACCGTTCTCAATTTCGTTGTCCACGGTGATGGTGTAGTTGATCATAGAGAACGTGGCGTTGATGGTGACGTTAGCTGCTGGCATGTTGAACGTGTTGTTCTCGATGTTCACAGCCTCTTCACCCTCAACGGTGTAGGTCAGCGAAGCCAGCTGATAGCCGGTGGCTGGAGTGACGGTGACGTTCACTGTCTCGCCGAAGTGTGCGGTGGCGGGAGCCTCAACGGTACCGTTCTCAATGCCATCAACCACGGTGATGGTGTAGTCAACGTTGGTGAAAGTGGCGGTCACGGTCACGTTTGCGGCAGGCATCGTGAAGGTGTATTCGCCGGTTTCCTGGTTGAGAGTGGTCTCAACGGTGGTCTCGCCGTTCAGCACGGTCAGAGAGCCCAAAGAGTATCCCTCGGCCGGGGTTATGGTCAGGGTCACTGTTTCGCCGATGTTGGCGGTCTGTTTGTCGGCCTCCACGGTACCGTTCTCAATTTCGTCGTCCACTGTGATGGTGTAGTCGATGGCGGAGAACGTTGCGTTGATGGTGACGTTGGCTGCGGGCATGTTGAACGTATTGTTCACGATGTCCACGGGCTCTTCACCCTCAACGGTGTATGTCAGCGTGGCCAGCTCATATCCGGCGGCGGGAGTGACGGTGACGTTCACGGCTTCGCCGTAGTTGGCGGTCTGCTTGTCGGCTGCCACAGTACCGTTCTCGATGCCTTCGGCAACGGTGATGGTGTAGTCAGTCAAAGCGAACACAGTGGTAATGATCACTTCGTAGGGAGCGTCGGGCATCACAAAGGTGTAGGTTTGGCCTTCAGCGATAGTGGTCAGGGTCACGGGAACACCCACACTCGGGCCGTCAATACGGCGGGGAGCTTGTGAATTTTCTGGATTGATGACTGCTTCGGCGCTGATGCTCTCAAGACTGTAACCCGTTTCCGGAGTTACGGTCAATGTCACTGTTGCGCCGTCCTCGGGATTCATGTTGTCGGCCTCTATAGTACCATGCTCGGTTTCGGTGATATGAACCCTCTGCGGTGCAGCAGGCTCAACATATTCCTCAATGGTGCCGAAGCGCCAGTAATAGGTCGTGGTGCCTGAATAGGTTGCTTTGGCGTTGCGATAAGCCTCAATGCAGCCTTCGGGCACATAAAGCGTGGCATTATTGATGAAACCGGCAAAAGGTGCAAAGTTGGTAGCGCCACCATCCCAAACGGGCGGTGTGGTTGCGAGGCAGGTCACGTCCTCAACACCAGTTACGCCGTTGGTGAAGTTGTTGCCAATGTTTTGAACACCTGCGCCAAGAATCAAGTGCTTCAGGTTGGTGCAACCGCTTAGGGCCGATTGTTCAATTTCAGCTGCATTAGGAATGACAATGGTTTCTGCGCTAATGCGGCCAAGAGCGAAAGCCACAAGGTGAGTTATAGTGGAAGGCAACACCAGTTCGGAGATACCACCCATGCCACGGATGCCGTAAGATGCGATGTTCCGCAATCCCTCGTTGAGTTTCAGGCTAGTGACGGAAGTGCCTGCGCTGAAACCTGTTCCACTGGCACCAAAGGCATAGTTGCCAATTTGAATCACCTGATAAGTGCGGCCTTTGTGCGTCACGGTGACGGGAATCTCGATGTCGCCGCTGTAGCAATCAATGTCGTTACCCGTTCCACCCTTGGAGTTGGTCACCTCCACGGTAAGGTCATCGTGGCTGAGCACATTGTAGTACAAGCCGTCCTCATAGAAGAATTCGTCGCCCTTGATATTGGCGGTAACAGTAACATTGGCGCTGAGGCCGTTGGGTGTGGTGGCGGTGATGACCACCGTGTAAGGTTGCTCTTGTTCGTTGGTGAGCGGTGCGGTGCGGGTCACCAAGCCGTTAGCGTCAACGGTGGCGACAGTTTCGTCGGCGCTGTTCCAGGTCACGGTGCGCTCGGTGGTGGTCTCCGGGTCGAAGACTGCGGTGAGCTGCACGGTGCTGCCAGCCTCTGCGGTGAGCACAGGATCGGCGGGCGAGATGCTCAGTGCGGTGGGATATACCGTTTCGAGCACTTCGGCGGTGACGGTGACAGTCTGCGTGACACCGCTGGCGGCAGTAGCCGTAATGTTGACAGTGAACGGCACATTGTTGTTATAGAGCGGTGCCACACGGGTTACCAAACCACTAGCATTAACGGTGGCGATGGTCTCATCGGCACTGCTCCAAGTGATGGTCTTGTCAAGTGCGTTCTCAGGCAACGGAGTGGCCGTCAATTGTACGGTAGCTCCATTCTCAGCAGCCAGCACAGGGTTTTCTGGTGTGATGGTGACACTTGTCACCGGGATGTTGGCCAGCACTTCGGCAGTGACAGTCACGGTCTGCGTGACTCCACTGGCCGCGGTGGCGGTAATATTGACGGTGAACGGTTGGTCTCCATCGTTGATTAGCGGTGCCACACGGGTTACCAAACCATTGGCATTAACGGTGGCGACGGTCTCGTTGGCGCTGCTCCAAGTGATGGTCTTGTCGAGGGCATCCTCAGGCAAGACGGTTGCGGTGAGTTGCACAGTGGCACCAGCCTCGGCTGCCAGCACGGGATTTTCAGGTGAAATCGCTATGCTTGAAACAGGGATGTTGGCCAATACTTCGGCAGTGATGGTCACCGAAGCTGAAACATCATTGGCTCCATTGGCGGTGATAGTCACCGTGTAAGGTTGGTCGCCGTCGTTAATCAGCGGTGCTGTGCGCGTCACCAAACCGGTATTGCTCACAGTTGCCACATTTGCGTCGCTTGTACTCCAAACGATGGTCTTGTCGGTGGCGTCCTCAGGCAACACGGTGGCAGTGAGTTGCACAGTGGCACCTTCTTCAGCAGCCAGAACAGGATTTGCAGGTGTAATGGTGATGCTTTCTACATCTACACCGCCACCAGGAGGAGGCAGTTCAACATAGCTGCCAAACTTGTTCCACAACGTCACAGTACCATATCCGATGTTCTTTTTGGTTTTGTAGGCATCGGTTGTGCCATTTGGAATATACAGCGTGGATTGGGCCTGAAGATTGTTGGCTATGGGTTTGTATTGGGCGGGAATAGTTGAGCCGCCAATACCTCCTGAAGGTGAGTCCCAACCCAAAACATCCTCATAAAGCATATACACCTTGTTGAGTGAATTGCAACTGCGGGTCATGTGACAAGAGGCTAAATGCACCCCCTCACCTAAAATAAGTGTGGTCAATGCCGTACAACCGTCGCACAGGTAATTGGGCAACGTCGCTACATTGGGAATTTCCAATTCCAACAGGCCAGTCATACCTGCAAAACAGCTTTCAGGAAGCGTGGTGACGCTTGATGGAAGCTTGAGTTTGGTTACTGTGGTGTTGTTCTTGAACACTGTGCCCACTGTGGTCACATTGTAGGTCACGCCGTCATGCTCGACGGTAGCGGGTATTACAATATCACCTTCATAGGAATTGTCGCCTGTGGCGAGAGCCACATTGGTCCCGCTGATGTTGTAATATAACCCGCCTTCTTCAAAGTCATATGCCCATCCGCTGAATGCGCAGCAAGCGGCAAATACGATGGCCATCAACAATTTGTAGAATTTGGTCATGATGATAAATTTTTAAGTCGTTTCCTCCTCTCACAGAAATAATTCATTAATAATCAATAATGTAAAAATAGCGAGAGGAATACTTTGAGTATTTGAGTAATTGGTTAATGATATCGTAACATCAAAGTGCTATTTTTTCGGCGCTAAAATTACAACATTCTATTATAATGTGCAACTTTTTGTTGAAAAATGTAAGTTTTTTATCATAAAGTAAGAATTAGTATGATAGTTTTTAAATTATCTAATCATCAATGCGATTATCAACAAAATGTTGAATTGAAAAAAATATGAGTTGGAATGGGTGGTATTCAAACATTTTTAGTAATTTTGCAGTTTGTTTGGAGTGGAGTGCGCTGATGTGGCCATTCCAGTAACGTGAAAATAAATAAAACCAACATATCATGGGATTAAATGACATCTTAAAGAAATTTTTCGGTACCAAGTCGGACCGTGACCTGAAGAAATTGCTGCCCATTTTGGACAAAATCAAGGCCGTATATCCTGAGATTGAACAACTCAGCAACGACGGCCTGCGTCAGCGCACGGCCGATATCCGCCAGCAGTTGCAGGATGCCGTGCAGGCCAAACGCGACGAAATTGCCGCCATCAAGGCCGAAATCGAGACCCTCGACTACGACAAGCGCGAGGAACACTGGGAGAAAGTGGACAAAATTGAGAAAGAAGTCCTGGACATTTTCGAGGACCAACTCAACGAAGTGCTGCCCCAGGTGTTCTCGATTGTGAAAGAAACAGCCAAGCGTTTCGCCCAGAACGAGACCATCGAGGTCACCGCGACCCAGATGGACCGCGACCTGGCCGCCCAAGGCAAGGACTTTGTGGAAGTGGAGGGCGACAAAGCCATCTATTATAACCATTGGGTAGCCGGTGGTAACGAGATGACGTGGGACATGATTCACTACGATGTGCAGCTCATCGGCGGCACAGTGCTCCACCAAGGCAAGATTGCCGAGATGGCTACCGGTGAAGGTAAGACTCTGGTGGCGACGTTGCCAGTGTTCCTGAACGCCCTCACGGGCAACGGTGTGCACGTGGTGACGGTGAACGACTATCTGGCCAAGCGTGACTCGGAGTGGATGGGTCCGCTCTATATGTTCCATGGCCTGAGCGTGGCTTGCATCGACAAGACACAACCCAACTCGCCCGAACGTCGCGCCGCCTACGAGTGCGACATCACTTTCGGAACCAACAGTGAGTTCGGTTTCGACTACCTGCGTGACAACATGGCTATGCGTCCCGAAGACATGGTGCAGCGCAAGCATAACTATGCCATCGTGGATGAGGTGGACTCGGTGCTTATCGATGATGCCCGTACGCCTCTGATTATTTCTGGTCCAGTGCCCAAGGGCGAAGACCAGATGTTCAATGACTTCAAGCCCAATGTGGAGCGCGTCTATAACGCCCAGCGCCGTCTGGTGACCCAACTTCTCGCCGATGCCAAACGCATGATGTCGAGCGACGACGAGAAAACGGTGAAGGAAGGCACCCTGTTGCTGTTCCGCGCGTTTAAGGGTCTGCCCAAGTACAAACCACTCATCAAGTTCCTGAGTGAGGAAGGTGTGAAGGCAGCTATGCTCAAGACCGAGGCCTACTACATGCAGGACAACAACCGCGAGATGCCGGTGGTCACCGACCCCCTCTACTTCATCATTGAGGAGCAGAACAACACGGTGGAATTGACCGACAAGGGTATCGACGTGCTCACTCAGGGCACCGACGACCCGCAATTCTTCGTGCTCCCCGACATTGCCTCGCAACTTTCGGCGGTGACCAATGAGCCGCTCAGCGATGAGGAGAAGGTGAACAAGAAAGATGAGTTGCTGCAGAACTACAGTGTCAAGGCCGAGCGTGTGCACACCGTGACCCAACTGTTGAAGGCCTACACCCTGTTCAATATCAACGAGGAATACATCGTGGATGAAGAGGGCAAGGTGAAAATCGTAGACGAACAGACGGGACGTATCATGGAGGGTCGCCGCTACAGCGACGGTCTGCATCAGGCTATCGAGGCCAAGGAAGGCGTTAACGTGGAAGCCGCCACGCAGACCTTTGCCACCATTACCCTGCAGAACTACTTCCGTATGTACCACAAGTTGGCCGGTATGACTGGTACGGCCGAGACCGAGGCTGGCGAGTTCATGGATATTTATAAGTTGGATGTGGTGACCATTCCCACCAACAAGCCCGTGATTCGCAACGATATGCCCGACCGTGTGTATAAGACGCAGAAAGAAAAGTTTGCGGCAGTTATTGAAGAGATTGAGAAGATGCGTAATAGCGGTCGTCCCGTGCTGGTGGGTACCACCTCGGTGGACATCAGTGAGGTGCTGAGCCGTATGCTAGTCTTGCGGCACATCCCGCATCAGGTGCTGAATGCCAAGTTGCACCAGAAAGAAGCCGACATCGTGGCACAAGCCGGTCGGCAAATCGAAGGCAAGGGTGTGGTGACCATCGCCACCAACATGGCAGGTCGTGGTACCGACATCAAGCTCTCGCCCGAAGTGCGGGAGGCCGGCGGTCTTGCCATCATCGGCACCGAGCGCCATGAGTCGCGTCGCGTCGACCGCCAGCTGCGTGGTCGTTCGGGTCGCCAGGGTGACCCCGGTTCCAGTGTGTTCTTCGTTTCGTTCGAGGATAAGGTGATGCGTCTGTTCGCCAGCGAGAAGATTGTGAAGATGCTCGACTTCCTTGGCTTGAAGGACGGTGAGGCGATTGAAGACCGCCGTGTGACCAATGCCATTGAGAACGCCCAGAAGCGTGTGGAAGAGAACAACTTTGGTATTCGTAAGCACTTGCTGGAATATGACGACGTGATGAACGCCCAGCGTAAGGTGATTTACACCCGTCGCCACCATGCTGTGATGGGCGAGCGCATCGGTCTTGACCTGATTAACACTCTGTATGACAGTGTGGAAGACGTGGTCGAGCGCAATGGTGCTGACGACTATGAAGATTTCAAGATGCAGGTGCTCAAGACCTACGCCATTGAGCCACCCTACGAGGAAGAGGAATATCGCCGTCTTGACGACAGCAAGAAGGTGACCCGGCTCTACGAAGCCGCCTTGGCGTCGTTCAACCGCAAGAGCGATCGCCTGTCGGAAGTGGCCAATCCTGTGATTCGCAGCATCGTGGACCAGCAACGCGCCCAGGGTATGGAGCCGCAGGGACTCATTCGAATCCCCATCACCGACGGAAAACGCACCTTCGGCATCGTGGTTGATATCAAGGAAACCTACGAAAGTGAGTGCAAGAATCTGCCCAAGGCTTGGCAGAAAGCGGTGATGCTGCTCACCATCGATGAGAGTTGGAAAGAGCATCTGCGTGAGATGGACCAGTTGCGTCAGAGCGTGCAGAACGCCAGTTACGAGCAGAAAGACCCACTCGTGATTTACAAGGTGGAATCGTTCAACATGTTCAAGGAAATGGTGGGCACAATGAACGCCAAGACGTTGTCGGTCCTGTTGCGTGGCCAGATACCTATGGAACAGGAAACCACCGTGCAGCAGCGTGAAATGCCTAGCCAGCGCCGTCAACAGTACCGTGAGAGTCGCGGTGGTGAGGGCGTGAACGAACAGGCAGCACGCGCCAATATGCAGGCTTCGCGTGGTGCGTCGCATAACGCGCAGCGTCCCACTCAGCCTATTATCGCCGGACCGAAGGTGGGTCGCAACGACCCGTGTCCTTGCGGCAGTGGCAAGAAGTACAAACAGTGCCACGGCAAAGGCTTGGTATAAGCCACTCCATTGAGGCCGTAGCTAACACACAATGAGGGCTGGATTCACGCAAGTGGTCCAGCCCTCATGATGTGTGCGCTGAATCGTGACGATTACTTCACGATAACCTTGAGTGTTGAGCCGTCGCTCATCTTCACCAACTGAATGCCCTTGGCATTGGCATCGATGACTTGGCCCTGGATGTTGTAGCGAGCCACCACATGGTTGTTGGCGTCTTTCACGTCGTTGATGGCGGTGTGGATGTTAGTACCGAAGTAGTGTACGACGAATTCTTCGTTCTCCGCATCTCCAGACTTAATGGCACCGGCGGGAACGATGAGGTAGTAGTCACAGTCCTCCACACGGAAATAATCAACGTATCCGTCATAGTCGGCACCCCAGAATTGAACCTTGGTGTTGCCGCCGCTCATGCTCACGCGCCACTCGTCGCTGGGCGTGATTTCGCTGCCGTTAGGACTTTCCTTCACCAACTTCACACCATCGGCACTGGCCGTTACAGCCTTGTCGAATGTGAACGTGAACGACATACCAGGATAGGAGGTTTCGGCACCCAGTGCGGTATCTTCTTGAGGGTCAACACTGATGTAGGTCAGCGGTTCGGCGGGAACAACGGGAGCGTTCTGGCCGTAGTAGCGAACACGGATTTCTTCGTTACTGGCTCCGTTGGCGGTAAATGTGCCGGCGGGGATAACGAGTTCATAGTCACAGTCGTTAGCCAAGAAACTGCAGGTGAATCCATCGTAGTCAGAGCCCCAAATCAGGATGGTCTTGCCGCCGTTGCTGGGGGTGGCGTACCAGTCGTCGTCGGGAGTAACTTCGCTGTTGCCGGTGTCTTTTACCTCATAAAGTTTCACCGCACTCACATTTTTTACGGTGACAGCCTCGTCGAAATTGAACGTGAATGCCATGCTTACATAGTTGCCATAGACCTTGGGCAGCACCGTTTCGGCTGTGGGATCAACACTGGCATAGTTGATTTGAGCGCTGGCAGCCATGGCCATCGCAAAAGCGCAAATTGCTAGTAAAGATTTTCTCATAATGTGTTTGAATAAAAGGTTAAGTAAAAATATTGTTAAGTAGTGGGGCAGCCCATTGAGGTGACTGTCCCCACTACTTTGTTTGTCGTGTGATTACAATTCAAGGATGATGTTGATAATGGCGTTCACGTCTTCCACGTCCACCTTGCCGTCGCCATTGAGGTCGGCCTTGAGGTCCAGTTCGCTGAGTTCGAGGATAATGTTGATGGCAGCGTTCACATCTTCCACGTCCACCTTGCCGTCACCGGTCACGTCGCCTGCTACACCAGCTTCGTCGGTTCTGAAGGTGCAAGCAACGACATAGTGCTCATTCAATTCACCGTCATCGTTGGAAACAATGCCCTCGGGCAGGGTGAAGTAATATTCAATACCGTCTTCAACGGTAAACTCTTCGTCACGGGAAACGATGAGTGTGTAACCGTCATCTTCGATGGCAACTTCCCACTCCTTGTCGGATGTGACAACGCTTGACGAGACGAACGATTTCAGTCGCAGGAATGCTCTGGGGTGTTCATCTAAGACTTGCACGGGCCTGTCGAAATAGAAGGCGAAGGAAGGCTTGGTTTTGCCACCTTCGACCACGATTTCGTCGCCATAGGCGGGATTGCAGCCTGTGATTTCGAATGTGCCCAGTTCTTTCTCACGAACGGTAAGTTGGTCGTTCCAACCAGCACCAACATACGAACTCTTGGCACCTTTGGGCACATAGACATATCCACCGGTGCCGTAGAACGGATGGTCGTAGTCCTCATAGTAGTCCATGATTTCGGGAGCCATGCTGCCGTTGGCATAGAAAGTGGCCTTGGAGCAATTGTTGAAGGCATGCGGATAGACCTCCATCACGCTTGATGGAATCACCACCTTGGCCAGTTGGGTGCAACCTGCAAACTCGCCGTCGTTGATGTAGGGGAAGTTTTCGGGCAATGTAACCTCGGTGAGTTTTGTGGCGGCAAAGGCCTGCACACCTACCCAAATGAGTGTGGGCGGGAATTCGATGCTTGCCAACGCACTCTGGCAGAAGGCATAGTCGTCGATAATCACCAGTCCGTCGGGGAGCTCCACGTTAGCCACCTCGCTGCCCCAGAATGCGCCACTGTAGATGCCTTGCACCTGAGCGGGAATGGCCAACTCGGTGAGGCCCTTCATGGGCACTGCAATCAGGAGATTGCCGTCGGTGTTGTAGAGTACGCCGTCAACGAGTTTGTAGTTCTTATTGGCGGGGTCAAGATTGATGTTTGCAATGGCGGTCTTGGCCATGAAACTTTCGCCCAGTTTAGTCACGCTGGCAGGGATGTTGAGCTGGCTGAGCTTGGAGTCATCCAAGAACGCTTCCAAACCGATGTACTCAACCGTGGAGGGCAGTTGCATGCTTTCGAGCAGCACACAACCATTGAATGCGCCATCGCCCACATATTTCAACGAACCTTCGTTGATGGTGACCGAAGCCAGTTTGCGGCAGAAGAGGAAAGAAGTGGCACCGATGGTGTCGACGGTGGCGGGAATCACCACGCTCGTGAGTGCTGTATTGTAGAAAGCACTCTTGCCGATTTTCTTCAGACCATCATGGAACGTGACATTCGCCAGTTGGCTGGCTGCGAAGAAAGCGCTTCCGTCGATGACCTCAACCGAGCCGGGGATGTCGATGCTGGGCATTTTCTTGCACGAGAGCGCATATTCGCCGATGTACTTCAGTCCATCGTTCAGTGTGATGCTGACGAGGTCACTGCTGTTGAAAGCGCCGTGGCGCAGGGTGTCGATGGTGGCGGGCAAAGTGGCCGTTACCACGCTTGACCAGCGGAATGCTTGGTCACCAATGGCGGTGACGGTGTAGGTCACGCCTCCATTTTCAACGGTCTCGGGGACGTTGAGCGTTGTCATGGTGTTGTCGGCCGAGCCGCTCACCTCAACGCGATTGTCGCCGATGACTTTGTAATTGAGTTAGCCCACAGTGAAGGTTTGGGCACTTGCTGCCAGCGCTGCGCTGGCCATCAAAAAGAGTAAAATTTTCTTCATAATTCTATTAAGTTGATTAATGGTAAAATGTCTAATGTGCAAAGTTATAGAATATTTTTAAATATCCGTGAATTAATATTTTAAAAAATGATTAAAAGTTGATTTTTGAATTACTGAAAAATAATAGGCGTATAAAAAACAAGCCAGAGTCAATCAATGAATCTGGCTTGCCTAAAAAATATAGAATTGTATATTTATATATTCAAAATAATGTTTATCAACATGTTAACATCGGAGACGTCCACTTTTCCGTCGCCGCTCAAGTCGGCAACTCCGGGATAGTCATCTTGCGTTTTGATTTCAAGGATGATGTTGATGGCGGCGTTCACATCAGCCACATCCACTTTTCCGTCTAGGTTGACGTCGCCCACAATGGATTCGCTCAGCACGTAGGCGGCCAGTCCGTTACCCGGAACGAAGACGTAGAGGCATTTTTCGTTGGAGCGGTTGCCGTCGGTCACCACACAGGGAGCGTCCCACGTCTGGCTGTTCAGGTAACCCAATCCTTGTTCGGGGAAAATCCATCGTGATTCAAAGCCCTCGAAATCAGTGTCGCCGTCGCCATTGGCGACCAGCGCGAAACGATGTCCGCTGCCACTACGGAAGTCTGAATAACTGTAAAGCAAATAGTTTTTCTCTCCCAGTTCGAAGAAGGCCGCGCCGTTTGATTCGGTACCGTCGGGCTCGATGGCTGTATTGTAAGCAAAGCTGTCGATGATGCGCCCATTGTCCAGGTTATAGAGGGTGAGATGCGTGCTACCACCGTTCACGTAGGCTTGTGTTGGGGTGACGGGATAGATGCGTGGAGCCAGACCGAAGTTGCTGGCCGAACTGGGATAACGCCCTGCGACGTTGGTGACTTTAGTGTCGGTGACATTGCCGTTTTCAACAGTCCAGCGCACGATTTGAGTGCCGCTTGACAAGGCGGCGAATACATAGAAGCGGTTGGATGTCACATCGCCCAGCACGTTGCAATGGTCAATGCGGTTGGTGGATGTGCTGCCGGTCGTGAGCGACGCTCGCAAAGTAGCTTCGCCGGTGTCGGGGTCAACTTGGAATATTTTAATGGGTTGTGAACTTATTTGCAGCACAAGGTTGCTGATGACGACATGCCCTGCTTCGTCGAGGAAGATGTCGTTGCCGGGATAGTAGAGCGCATGCACGTCATCGTCCACAGCCACATCCTTGATTCGTTCGCCCGTTTCAGCGTCAAAATGGGTGATATAGACATCGGCATCGCTGGCACCTGCCGAGCGACCAATCATGAGGACATGGCCATCCTTGACCGTGAAGCCTCGGTTCATCAGTCCGCTGCCGTCAAAGACGATGTTGTCATACTCTTCCTTGATGGATCGTACCCACCGATTGGTGAGGTAAAGCCCGTTGAGAGGCTCGTAGGTGTTGATGTCTTGTTTGATGACATATCCATCTTCGAAAGCGCCCGTAGGAAGGCTGGTCACATTGAAACGGCGCACCTCGGAAGTCCCCGTGTCGCAATTGTCGGCCTGGGTGAGAACCCTCCAGTAAAAGGCGCCTTTGCCCAGCAGGCCAGGTTGCACGTCAAAGGCGAGATGACCGTTGCGCTCCACGGCATTGCTGGTTTCAAGTTTGATGTTGGCAAACTCGGTGTCGCTTGCGATTTGAACCGTGCTGGCGGTTACTTCGGCCGTTACCGAATATTCCAGCGCGAAGTCATTGTCAATGTTCGCTTCGTTGTCCGGGCTAATCAGTGTGGCCGACGGTGCAAAAGGGCGTTGTGCCGTGGTGAAGGTGGAAGGTGTGGACGGATTGTCGAAGCGCCCGTTTTGTGAACAGATAACACGCCAGTGATAGGTGGTGCTCGACTCTAGGGCATTGAGGCTGAGAAGGATTTCGTTGGCAGAAATCTTTGTTCGGTTGATGAGGATGTCGGTAAAGTCGGCATCGCTGGCAATTTGCAGTGTGTAAGTGGCTTCGGGAGCCGATGTCCAACGGAATGTTTGTTGCCAGCGCGTGAGCGTGGTCTCGATGGGTGAGAGCAGTGTGACCTCATCGGCTTCGCCGTGAGGCGCGTTGATGTAGGCGGGTTCGTTCTCGTTGTTCCATCCATCGATGACCGTCACGGCATACCAATATCCATCACGATAAGCCGTGGGCAGGGTGTAGCTGGTGTTATAGGTCATTCCCAGCAAGAAATCACTCTTGATGCCGTCAAACTGGCTGCTTTGTATATCGTTCAGTTCGGTGGCGTTAGGAATGGCATAAACGGCATATTTGATTTGTGCCCGTTCATCCACGCCGGTCCATGTGAGAGTGGTCCCATTGGTCGTGGCGTCCGAAGGTGCACCGTAAACTTTCCGGTTTTTCCACGTCATTGCCGGCGGGAGAGCCGGCTTGGTGAAGATTTGTTGTGCAAGATAGTCGGCCAGGCCTGTGCAAGTGGGGCCATCAATGTATTTGGCCGAATAGAAATTCACGCCAGGCGCATTGTCGAGGTTGTACTGGCGGCTATATCTGATTTGCTGTATGATTTCGTCCCAGTCATCCTGCGTGTTGGAGTTGGCCATGAAATAGATGTTGTGGCTGGCGTAGTGATGCCGTCCGAAGTGGTTGGCTACATAACTCCACCACTGGGTGAGCGGGCCGAACGGGTTGGTGGAGTGGTTGCATTTCCAGTAGAGTTGTGGCGAGATGTAGTCAATCGTACCGTCTTCAAGCCAAGCCAACGGGTCACTGTAGATTTGGTTGTATTGCCAGTCGCTGCCAGTGGGGCAGGGGTCCACACCATGCTTGGCGGCGCTGGTGGAGCGTGTTCCGGCTACGCCGGCGGGGCCGATGCCAAATTTCACGCCGGGACGTGTTTCCTGCACCATGACATACATCTGCCTGACCATCTCATTGACGTTGGCGCGACGCCAGTCGGCAATACTCATTCCGCTGTTGGCGTTCTGCCACAACTGATAGTCGGGAGCATCGCTGGTGGTTGGAGTTCCGTCGCCAGGGTAGAAATAATCGTCAAAGATGATGCCGTCGATGTCGTAATTCTCAATCATTTCGCGGCACACATTCAACAGGTGGTCTCGCGAGGCTTGCAGGGCCGGGTTGAACACAATGCGGTCGCCCACGGTCATCAACAATCCCGATTGTTTCAGTGCTTGGTCAATCGACGTGGTGCAGTCGCGCCCGCCACTGTTGCTGAAACGATAGGGGTTCACCCAAGCGTGAAACTCCAGCCCTCGCTTGTGGCATTCCTCCACGGCAAATTCCATGGGATCCCATCCGGGGTCTTTGCCGCGTGTTCCGGTAAGGTAACTTGACCATGGCTCATAACTGGAACGATACAAGGCGTCGGCCATGGGTCGCACCTGCAAACAGATGGCGTTCATGTTGGCCTTGACAAACCCGTCGAGCAAGTCGGTGAGTTGTTTTTTCTGTTGGTTGATGACGGCGGTCGAAGACCCCTTGGTTTGTGGCCAGTCAATGTTGGAGACGGTGGCCACCCACACGTTGCGCATCTCGCGCTTTTGCGCCTCTTGGGCTTTGGCTAGTGGCATCGCTAGCATGGTAATCAATGCCACAATGGTTAGAAATCTGTTCATGAGTTATGGATTTTATTTGTCTTCATTTAATATGTCTTTTAGCGTTTGTAGGGCTTCAGCGGGCTTGCACCACGTGATGTCGGGGTCTCGGGCCAGCCAAGTGAGTTGCTTTTTGGCATAAACCCTTGTGTTTTTTTTGATGCGTTCGACAGCTACGTCAAGTGCCATTTTTCCATCAAAATAGGCGAAAAGCTCTTTATAGCCCACCGTGTTCAGGGAATTAAGGTGACGCATGGGCTCGACCCGTCGCGCCTCTTCGAGCAATCCGTTGTCCATCATCTTGTTCACACGGTGGTTGATGCGCTCGAAAAGGTCAGTTCTTTCGATGTTCAGACCTAATTTCACCGTGTTGAAATCACGCTTTTTCTTCATACCAGTGCGCAGCGATGAATAGGGTACTCCGGCTTGCCGACATATCTCCACGGCATGAATCACGCGGCGCGGATTTTTCCGGTCCACTTGTTCATAATAGTCGGGGTCCAGTTGTTGCAGGTCGGCCAGCACACTTTCCAACCCGCGCTGCTGGTACTGCGTGAGCACGTCGAGCCGCAACTTCTCGTCGATGTCGGGCAAATCGTCGATGCCGTTGCATACGGCATCGACATACATCATAGAGCCGCCACACATGATGGCGTATTTGTTGTGCTTCCACAACTGTGGAAGCAATTGCAAAACATCTTGTTCAAATTGTGACGCGCTATAAGCGTCATCAAGGGCCTTAAACCCCACAAGATGGTGATGCACCAGCGCTTGTTCGGCTGCTGTGGGTGCTGCCGTGCCAATGGGAATGTCGCGATAGACTTGGCGGGAGTCGGCATTGACAATGTCGCATCCCAGCCACTGTGCCATTTCGATCGCAGTGGCAGTCTTTCCCACACCAGTAGGGCCTGTGATGACGATGAGCGTGTTCATTTCGGCCTTTGTATTCAAGGGCAAAATTAGTGCAAGTTGAGAGCAATGCAAAGAGAAAGACAAAGTTTTTCTCTTTTATTGCCGAAACACCGCCTAATTTCGCTATTAAAAAGCAAAATTAGTGCAAGTTGAGGGAAATGCCAAATTTTTTGTGCATTTGGGTTGAAAAGAAAAAACCACCAAAGGAATGTCCCTTGATGGTTTCTTGATGAATTATGTTTGGGCTTATTATTGTTCCACTACTCGGCAAGCACCCATGTAACGCTTGCTGTAATAAGATTCGCTTGAGTGGCTCTCGGTGATACCTGTGTGTACGGCGGCATGGATAAACTTGAAACCGCCACTATTGTTCTTATCCACCTCGGTGACGATACCCACGTGACCGATGCGCTTGTTCACTGCACGTCCGTTGAAGAACACCAAGTCGCCCGGTTGCAACTCGCTGCGCGAAATGCGACGTCCGTCGTTAATCTGAGCGCCAGAACGGCGATCAAGGCTGATGCCAAAACGCTTGAACACATAGCTGGTGAAACCCGAACAGTCGAAGGCACGAGGAGAAGATGCGCCATGACGATAGGGAACCCCTTTAAACTTAAAAGCGAAATCTAGGATTTCTTGAACTCTGGTTTGTTGAGTCTTGTTGAGAGCTGATTGCTCAACTTGCTCGCGGATCGTACCATGCTTGCGAGCCGTCAATTCTTGGCTATTGGCCTGAAAAGCGAAAAATGCTACACTTACAATAAATAAAGAAATAAAGTTTTTGATGTGATTGTTGTTGAAATGCATAAGAAAATATTTAGTGCAACGAGAGGGTCAATACGACGTCGTGCGACGTGTAAAATAGTGATAAGTCGACCACTCTGTTGGTGTTTACGCCGCAAAATTAGTGGTTTTGCCGAAACTGACCAAGCTATGAAAACACTTGTAAACATTTAGCCAAATTGTTCCAATTGGAATTAAAATTGGCCGCCAACTCCCTATTGATAGGGGGTAGGCGGCCTCATGAATTCTTAAAAAATTAAATAATGAAATTTCAAAAATGACAAATTTTAACTTTAATCTTTTTTCTATAACTCTATTTTCCGCTCATTACCACGTTAATAGCACGTCCAAGATTCTCGGCGATATCGCTCGCCATGACTCCCCATGTGCCGTGCTCTCGGGCGGCGATGTCGCCGGCGAGTCCGTGCAGATATACACCCATGACCACGCTCCAGTCGGGCGCGTTGCCTTGTGCGATAAGGGAAGCGATTACACCAGTGAGCACATCACCGCTACCGGCAGTGGCCATGCCTTCATTGCCGCTGCTGTTGATGTAAACTTTTCCATCAGGCCGCACGGTCATGGTGTAGTGACCCTTGAGAACGATGGTGATTTCGTAAAGTTTTGAAACGTCGATGGCCTTCTTGAGACGTTCTTCGTCGGTGTGGTGTACGCCAAACAGACGGTCAAATTCGCTGGCATGCGGCGTGAGTACCGAGCCGTGCGGGATGAACCTGATGAGTTGCTGACGCATGGCGATGCAGTTGAGCGCGTCGGCATCGAGCAGGCAGGGTCGTCTGAATGTCTTGATGAACTGGTCAATGGCATCGACCGTTTCGGCGTTGGTGCCCATGCCTGGTCCCAGCGCCACCACACTATACTGGTGGTTCAGGGGAATGGACTTGGTGATGAGCCGGTCGCTGTCGGGCTCTACGATAACTTCGGGGATGGCTGTTTGCAGCACTTCATATCCGCATAGCGGGGTGTGAACGGTGACAATACCGGCTCCCGAACGCATAGCGCCTCGGGCCGCCAGCACCGCAGCACCCATCATGCCATAACTGCCGGCTACCAACAGCACGGCGCCGTTATCATACTTGTTGCAGAACTTGTCGGGCCGACGCAGCACTTGTTGCACGTCTTCTTTCTCAATGAGGTAAAAGTCGGTGGGTGTTCCTCCCACGCCGTCCAAACTGATTTCCATGTCGAGCACCTTCACTTCGCCTAGGTATTGTGCATTTTCGGCAAAGAAGAAAGCGAGACGGTTGAACTGATAGGTGAGGGTGAGGTCGGCGCGGATAATGTTGCGGCTGTCTGTCCCCACGTTCCACTCGCCGAAAAGCCCCGACGGCATATCGAGCGAGACAACAAAGGCGTCACTGTTGTTAATGTATTGCACCAGCGACGTGTAGCCCCCCTTGAGCGGATTGCTCAAGCCAGTGCCGAAAAGACCATCGATAACCACATCGTCGGGACCCAGTTCGGGCGGTGCGAACGTGCCGGTGACCTCAATGAACTCTATGCCGTCGAGTTCTAGTAGGCGGTCACGGTTGGCGGCACAACAATCCGACATCTGCGATGACTTGATGTTGAACAAATACACTTCGGGGTAGTAGCCCTGCTGGCGCATGAGCCGTGCAACGGCCAGCGCGTCGCCACCATTGTCGCCAGGCCCGGCAAAAAATACGAATCTTTGTGTGATGCGCCATCTCGACATGAGCTCATAGGTTACGCTTTCGGCGGCTCGTTCCATGAGGTCGAGCATCGACATGTCGTCTCGTTCAATGGCTTTGGTGCAAATGTGTCTGATACCTTCGGTGGTGAATATTTTCATTGCAAAGAGTGTCTGTTGTGGTTTACGATGGTTTTATGAATAATTTGGACCTACAAAGTTATACTATTTTTGAAACATCTCCTAACGTGAGTCCAAAAAAATGAAGAAAAAAATCATTCGTCATTTAAAATTTGCTCAGGCCAGGAATCTTTGCTAAATTTGCACTCCATAAAAGCATACGGCAAAAAAGCCGTAGTGGTCACTCATTATCACGTATCAACCATCATGGAGAATGTAGTTTATCAGGGCATGACGTTTGAGCCCTTTATCAGACGTGAAGAGATACAAAAGCAAATTCAGCGACTTGCTGACGAAATCATGCGCGATTACAAGGACGACAACCCGTTGTTCCTGTGTGTGTTGAATGGGGCGTTTGTCTTTGCAGCCGATTTGTTCCGCTTGTGTCAATTTCCCAAGTCCGAAATCGCTTTCATTCGCTTTAAATCCTACGAAGGCACTTCATCGACCGGCGAGGTGCAGCAAATCTTGGGCTTGAATGAAGATATTACCGGCCGTTCGGTCATAATCGTCGAAGATATTGTGGATACGGGCGTGACCGCAGTGCAACTCAGAAAGGTGCTGGCCGAGCGCAACCCCAAAAGCGTGAAGATGGCCGCCCTCTTGTTCAAACCCGCCTCTCTGAAGCAGGGCACGGCTCCCGAATATGTGGGATTCAATATTCCCAGCCGGTTTATTCTGGGTTATGGACTGGATATCGACGGTATGGCACGCAATCTGCCTGACATCTACGTCCTGAAGCAAGACTGATTGCCACAAACCGCATTATGACATTGAAATCAATACCTTATAATTCTGATAAAGATATGCTGAACATTGTAATTTTTGGGGCTCCTGGATCAGGAAAGGGAACCCAAAGTGATCATCTGATTAAAACATATGGTCTTTTTCATATTTCCACCGGTGACGTGTTGCGTGACAATATCAAGCGCGGCACTGAACTGGGAGCGATAGCCAAGGCTTATATCGACAAGGGGCAACTCATTCCCGACGACTTGATGATTGGCATCCTCGCCGATGTGCTCGACAACAACAAAGAGGCTGCCGCAAAAGGCGTGATTTTTGACGGCTTTCCTCGCACCATCGCTCAGGCCGAGGCTTTGGAGTCAATGCTTCAGGAACGAGGTACCAGCGTGAGCACTGTAATCGGCCTCGAAGTGCCCGAGGAAGAACTCATCGAGCGCATCATCTTGCGTGGTAAGATGACGGGTCGTAGCGACGACAATATGGAGACAGTGAAGAACCGCCTGGCAGTGTATCACAACCAGACTTCCCCCTTGCAGGCCTTCTATAAAGAGAAAGGATTATATCAAGCCATCAAGGGAACTGGAAAAATCGAAGAAATCTTTGAGGACATTCGCCGAGCCATCGAAAAATAACTATTTCAGGTAGCAGGCCGAGCGAATGAGACTGGTGGCCATGAGTGGGAAGAACGCCACGTTGGCCACTTGTGGTATGATGGGCCACAGAATGAGTGTGCCCAGCATCACTATGACGTTGGCCTTATGATAAAGGGTGACGGTTTTCTTGCATCGCTTGAACCAAACGCCAATGGCCGGGATGAATGCCAGCGGATGCAACCACAGCAGGTTATAATTGGGCCACAGCGCCTCGTGACTTGAGCAAGTGACGAGGAAGGTGATGATGCAACCCGCGAAGGCCAACATCAGGTAAAACACGGAATCGAACCAGCGTGTGTGGCGCTTGACGCGCACGTCGTGGATGCTCAAAGCGATGGCAGTCAGCAAGATGGCAATAGCCACGGTCAGTGGCGAACACCACCAGGGTGTGGGTGGCAACACCAACCCGTTTTCGTCGCCGTCAACCACGACGTCGGTTTCGGCTACGAGGGGCATGGTTTTGCCGTCACGGGTAATGGTCGCTCCTTGCAAAGCCTCCATGAGCACCATAGGTACAAACATCTGCTCGCGATAAGTGAGTGTTTTGTCGAGGGGGCTGCCCAACACGATGTCGATGCCAAATTGTTGCCAAGCGTAATTTTTGCCATAATGTGACATCATGTCACGATAACTGACAATTTGTTTCGGTTGACCATAGTTCAGCGTGTCGTCTTGCACGGCCATTTCTATGATGTCGCGTGGCCGTGTGGAGCAGTTGTCGGTCAAATATCGGTATCGGTAAGTGTTGTTGTCGGGCAGGGCGTTCATGATGAGGAAGTCACGTACTCGCTTCGCCTGCTCCTGGGTCAAGTTGAGGCGTTGCTCCACCATGCGTCGCCCCTCCATTCCCACTCGTGCATATTTCTCAGGCAAGGCCATGCAATAATACAAAGCGTCGCCCGTGACAAAACGGAAAACAAATCCCGGCGAATTGAAATCGAACACACCGTAGTTGTAGTATGCGTCAACATTGCCTTGCTGCACGCGCAACTCGGTGTGCCCATAGATGGAAAACGACTCGTCGCCAGGGTAGAAGGTGACCAAACTGATTGACACACTATTGGGGGCGCTTGTTGCGACAGAATCAGTTTGCGCCCAGCCACATAGCGGTATAATGATTGCCAACAGCAGTGTGAGGCAGCTATGTTTTATCTTGTTCATACAAGTGTTGTTCTTGCAATAATAATGCCGAAATGTGAGATGGAAAAAATAAAAGCCAATTATTAAAAGTATGTAAATAATACGAAAATATTGTGTATTTTGTATCAAAGTTACAAAAATACTTGCTATCTTTGTAATCCCGAATATCAAACATTGGGAAAAAATTTAGACTTTAATCACGTTGCCATGCTGACTCAGATTTACAATGGTCATATTCTCACTCCGGAAGGTTGGATTCAAGGCGGCTCAGTGATATTTGACGAAGGTCGTATCATAGAGGTCACCCGAAGTAGCCATATTGCCGAGAATGTTGAACGCCGGGTGGATGCACATGGAATGCATGTGCTGCCAGGCGGCATTGAGCTGCATTGTCATGGAGGTGGCGGAAGCGACTTTATGGAAGGTACGCCTGAGGCGTTCCGCACGGTCGTGGCCACCCACCTGCGACATGGCACTACGGCGATTTATCCCACCCTCTCTTCGTCCACTCTTCCTATGATTGAGGCCGCTTGTGCCACTTGTGAGGAACTGATGAAAGAGGACGACACCACCATCATGGGCTTGCACTTGGAAGGTCCGTATCTGAACCCTCGCAAGGCTGGTGCACAAATGCCCGAAATCATTCGCCCGCCCGCTCCCGCCGAATATACTCACATCGTGGAAGACTACGACTGTGTGCGCCGTTGGGACGTGGCTCCCGAGTTGCCGGGTGCTGTGGAGATGGGTCGTTACATCACGGGTAAAGGCATTGTGGCGGCAATTGCTCACACGGCAGCCGAATATCCCGAGGTGAAGGCGGCTTATGATGCTGGTTACACGTTGGCGACGCATTTCTATAATGGTATGCCCGGTTTCCACAATGTGCGTGAATATAAACACGCTGGTACGGTGGAGAGTGTGTATCTGATGGAGAACATGTCGGTTGAGATGATTACCGATGGCATACATGTGCCAGCGACGATCATGCGGCTCATTCATCGCATGAAGGGTGTTGAGCGCACCGCTTTGGTGACCGATGCGTTGGCTGTGACCGACAGCAACAGCGACAGGGCGTTTGACCCACGCGTGATTATCGAGGATGGTGTGTGCAAACTGTCCGACCGTTCGGCTCTTGCGGGTAGTATCGCCACGATGGACCGCCTCATTCGCACTGCAGTCATGTTGGCCGAAATCCCGTTGCGCGATGCGGTTCGCATGGCCAGCGAGACACCGGCCCGCATCATGGGCATCTATGACCGAAAGGGTTCTATTCAGCGCGGCAAGGATGCCGACCTGATTATTATGAACGATGACTTGCGCCTGCAATCCGTCTATTCGCTGGGACGCAAGGTAGAAGAATAAACTGGAACACTCGCGCTCTTACGCTAGGGTGTTTCAGTCTGAATGGCTCCACAGCCAAGTTTTATTTGTTAAAAAAGGGGGAAAGTGTTGCACGATTCATTTATTTGATGTAATTTTGCACCCGCAAAAGCAACATGGTGAAATTAGCTCAGCTGGTTAGAGCGTCGGATTGTGGTTCCGAAGGTCGTGGGTTCGAATCCCATATTTCACCCATCAAAAAACGCAGTGACGAAAGCCACTGCGTTTTTTTTGTGCCTAAGCATTAACCCACCAGTTGCCATGATATAGATTGGCGACCGGCTCAGATGTAGCTTTATCTGATGATTTTGATTGCTTTTTTCGAGCCTTCGGAGTAAGTTGTAACTTTGATGTTCATGCCCCCATGAGGTGTCTCGCTTGCAATGCCGGCGGGGTTATAGTAGCGTGTGCCAACGGCTGTCTTTTCGGTCATCACATCGTCGATGCCTGTTTCTTCGAATTCTTTGATGGTATACCAGAAAATGTCGCTCTCGTTGGGCAATGTGATTTCGCTCTCAAAATTCACAGCGGGAGCGAGGTGGGGGAGTTCTTCATCGATATATACCGATTGAATGCCCACGCGGTTCAAACTTTCGGCCAACGGAGTGATGAGGTTGAAAGTGGCAGCGCCAGTGGTAATCTGTGTGCCATTGTCAAAGGTGTAAGGAATGTCATACATGCCCTCGTCATCTACATCGGTATAATTGTCGGCAGAAGCGTAGAACTGGTCGATGCTGTGCTGCACGTCGGTGAAAATGCGATAATACAGCTTTTGCGAAGCAAGTGGGTGGCCGTTGATGTCTTCCAAAGGAACATTGCAAGTCATGTATGCCGTCCAAGTGTCGGGATCAATTTCAATCGACAAAATCTCGGGAGTGGCTGGTTTGGCGGGGACGTATTCCGGCGATGAGTCTTCGAGATAATCGGCGTAGCCAGCCCAGCGATAGGTGTCGTCGTAGAACACTCCTAGCACATGGTTGGGGTTGCTGTCTTGCAGCATGATGTTGTCACCGTCGATAAGGAAAACGGCTTCGGTGATGTCGGTGTTCCGTGCTACGCTGCCCGAAGTCAACACGCTATTGGCATAGGTGCGATAGACATCGCCGAACCACAACTCGGAGCAGTAGGTGATGAGCGGCTCCAGTAGGTCATATTTGTGTAACTGCTGACCCAGAGGCACCGTGATGGTGTTGCCTTCCATAGTTCCCCTGACGTAACTGCCAGCTTCGTAAAAGCACACGATATCCTTGAGATAGACATAACCGTCTTCGCCTTCGATGACTTCAATATCGCCTTGTTGTGCCACGTCCATCACTCGGAGCGCTTTAATAATAAGAGAGTTGCCCGTGCGATGATAATACTTCACCGTGCCTGCAGGTGGCGTGGTGATGATGTCAATAGTTTTTGACGCAGCATTTGGTGTTTCCTGGGCATTTGTGGCAAAAACGGCCATGCCCAAGACCAGTGTTGTTAAGAATAGGTAGAAGTTCTTCATATCGTTTTTTGTTTTTTAAGGATAATAGTTATTGTTCTGCAAATATAGTTATTGTGTTTAATTTGCACAAAATTACTGTCTGAATAGTTTGATAAAACTATTGGAAAGAGTAGTAATAAAGGAGGAACTGCGGGTTCCTCCTTTATGCTTGAATATGTAAATTGATTACCAGATGATGGCGCGGTCGGCGGGGTCGAGCCACATCTTGTCACCTGGTTTCACATCGAATGCCTCGAAGAAGGTGTCGATGTTACGCAAGGTGGCGTTCACGCGCAGGCGGCCGATGGAATGAGGGTCGCTTTTGGTGATTTGGTAGAGATACTCGTTGCTGGAGTTCTGCGCCCAAATGCGGCCATAGCTCAAGTAGAAGCGTTGGGCCGGAGTGAAACCGTCAAGCTCTTTGCCGTCTTTGAATTGTTGTGTCTGTTTGAACGCGTCGAAAGCCACGCGCAGACCTCCTTGGTCGGCAATGTTTTCGCCCAGCGTAAGGTGTCCGTTGGCGTGCTGGTCACCTACCACGATATATTCGTCAAACTGAGCGGCCAGTTTCTCGGCTTGCTCGTTGAAACGCTCAGCATCGCCGGCGGTCCACCAGTCCACCATGTTGCCTGCGGCGTCAAATGTGCGACCCTGGTCGTCGAATCCGTGGGTCATCTCATGGCCGATTACGACGCCGATAGCGCCATAGTTGGTGGCATCGTCAGCTTCCACATCGAAGAACGGTGCTTGCAGAATGGCTGCGGGGAAGCAAATTTCGTTGGTGGTAGGATTGTAGTAGGCGTTAACGGTTTGCGGTGTCATGCCCCATTCATCCTTGTCAACGGGCTTTCCGCACTTGTCCAGATTGCGACGGGTTTCGTAGATGGTGGCAGCCTTGATGTTTTCATAGAGCGATTTTTCAGGATCTACTTGCAGGCCGCTATAGTCGCGCCATTTGTCGGGATAGCCGATTTTTACGGTAAAGGCATTGAGCTTGACCAGCGCGTTCACTTTGGTGGTGTCGCTCATCCAAGTTAGGTCGGCGATGTGCGATGCCAGCGACTTGCGCAGGTTGTTGATGAGTTTGAGCATCTTTTCTTTGCTGCCATGAGCGAAGTACTTGTTCACGTAGAGTTCGCCCACTGCTTCGCCAAGCAGCCCGTTGGGTATGTTTTGAGCACGTTTCCATCGTGCTTGACGTTCTTGCTGTCCACTCAGTTTGCGTCCGTAGAAGTCGAAAGCGGTTTCCGCAATCTCGTCACTCAAGTAATTTGACGGACCATTAATGATTTGCCAAGCGAAGTAGTCGCGCATGTCCTTCTCCGAAAGGTTGGCCATCAGTTTTTGCGCCACGTCCATCACTTTGGGTTGTTCGAGGATGACATGGTCAAGGTCCTTGACACCCAACAGGTTGAAGTAGTCGCGCCACTGCACGGCAGGATAAGACTGCTGGAGCTGGTCGATGGTGTAGATGTTGTAGAGTTTGGTGAGGTCGCGTGCTTCGGCACGGCTCAACTTGGCCTCGGCAAACTGATATTCAATATCGTAGATAACCTTGGCGGCGCGATTGGCGGCCGATTTCTTGTAGCCAGCGCACATCATGAACATCTTGGCGATGTATTCGCGATAGGTCTGTTGCAGTTTTTTGCTGTCGGCATCGGTGTTCAAGTAGTAGTCACGGTCGGGCAGACCACTAGTGCCGGCGCTCATCCACATCACGTTCATGTCACTGTTCTTGAGGTCGGTTTCCACACCGACGCCAAAGAACGGATTACCCAGTGTAAGGTGGGTCTTGGCGAGGAATGGCGTGAGGTCGACTTTCTTGAAAGTGGCGACATCGGCCAAGTCTTTTTTCAAGGGGGCGGCTCCCTCACTGTTGAGGCGGTCACTGTCCATGGCCAGGTTGTAAAGGTCGGTCACCTTTTGACCTACCGACCCTTTGGCATGAGTCTGATTGGCGAGTTCGGCGAAAAGCTCCTTGAGTTGCTCGCGGTTTTTCTCCGCCAAGTCGTTGAACACACCGTAGCTGGGATATTCGGGCTTCAGTGGATTGGCTTTCATCCATCCTCCACCTGCATACTCGTAGAAGTCGTCACCCGGGTTCACGCTCAGGTCCATGTCGGCACGGTTCAATCCGTGTGTCTGTGCCATAGCCGGCGCCATAGCCATCATTGCCATAGTTGCCATTAACATCAGTTTTTTCATCTTTCAATTTTTTTTAAGTTTATAGTCGAATGCGCGTGTAAAACGTGGATAATTACGTTTTGAATTGCAAAATTATAGAAAACTAATTGAAAGTGATGGATGATTTCTCATAAATATATTAAATTTGTGGTTTGAAAAGATAAACCATACAATTTTTGCGTTATGAAACATTCCGCTTTAACTCTGATACTGGCATTGGCAGTATGCACCGTGTTGTCATCTTTTGGAAGCCGATACGAGCCCCAGCGTGCCGATTTCACCTTCCGTACCGAGGTCATGCAATCGTGCGATGAAGATGAAGACGACTGGTGTCATGCCGACAGCATCCTGCTGTACATCACCGATGGTAGAGGCAATACCGAGGTGCGCACGGTATGGGCCGAGACGCTCGACACGACCAACTGGCGCGGCATCGGTGATATTATGGAAGAGGACATTAATTTTGACGGTTATCCCGACTTGCAGGTGTGCAACGGCCCTGTAAACTCATTTGGCAACTTCACCTATACGGCTTTTCTTTGGAATCAGTCGGAGCATCGCTTTGTTGAGGTGGAAGGGTTTGACGAAATCAACTCACCTGAAATTTACGCTGCCGAACAACGAATCGTGGGCGTTTGGCGACTTGACAATGATATAGATATCAGCACCTATGAATGGCGCGACGGCAAGTTGGTACTGGTCAATTCGGAGCATAGTAATTACGACGAATTGACCGAGTAAAATGTCGCTCCATTTCATGAGGTTTTAGCCGTTTTCGTAGCCGAGTTCGGTGATGCGTTCACGCACGGCTTCGTCGGTGACGTCGCCCTCAACGTAGGCGATGCCTTGAGCCAGGTCGACAGTAACGGCTGTCACGCCGTCGAGTTTGGTAAGGCCGTTTTCCACCGCAGCCTTGCAGTGGTTGCACATCATGCCTTTCACTTTAAATTCTTTCTTTACCATCGTTTTATTGTCTTTCTTAAGTTGATACGATTTCCAGTATTTGGCCGTTAAAGCCATGGTCAGGCACGCCAACAGCAGACCGCTGCATACCCAGTTGAGCCACGACACCGACGTGGCATGGTGCATGGCGTCGTAGTGATGTGGCATGGCGGCAACAAAAGCTTCTCGCAGTCCGGGCCAGTAATCGACCAGCAACCCGAATCCCATTGCCCCCACGATGATGGACGCCAGATAGGTGACCGTTGCTTTACGGCCAAATGACTGTGAGATGACCAGGACCGAAGCCAAATTGGCGGCTGGGCCGGCCATGAGCAGCACCAGCGCGCAACCTGGTGACAGCCCTTTCAGCATCAGTGCCGCCGCAATGGGGATGGAACCAGTGGCGCATACATACATGGGAACGGCCACCATGAGGATGACGACCATGTTCAGGATGGGGTATTGTGCGTAGGTTTGGAAGAAGTCGTCGGGTACCAAAACGGTGATGAGCGTGGCGATGACAAGTCCCAGCACCAACCAACGGCCGATGTTTTGCATCATTTCAAAAAAGCCGTATCGCAAAGTCTCAACCGCTTTCGCCTTGAAGCCCGGTTTCACGCTGTTGAACTCGTAGCTGCCATCTTGCGCCGCATCGGGAAGTGCGCCACGGCGTTCGAGCGCGCCCACGGTGAGGCCACCCGCCAAGGCAGTAACAAGTGCCGCTACAGGCCGCAGGATGGCAAACGGCAAGCCCAGCATGCTGAAAGTGGCTGCGATGCTGTCGACACCGGTTTGCGGTGTGGCAATCAGGAACGAGGTGGAAGCCGACCGCGACGCACCGCTGCGGCGCAGACTCACGGTGGTGGGAAGCACGCCACACGAGCAAAGCGGCAATGGGATGCCAAACAAAGCTGCTGTACCTACCGAACGCAGACCCGTGCCCGACAGATAACGTGAGTAAATCGAAGTAGGAACAAAGGCGTGAAGCAAACCCGCTATGAAGAAGCCCAGCATCAAGTAGGGCGACATGGCGTGCAGCATCATCAAGAAAGCGTTGATATAGGTCATCACTGTCGCTTGAGCGTTATTCCCACTCGATGGTTGCCGGTGGTTTTGAACTAATGTCATAGCAGACGCGGTTCACACCTTTCACCTTATTAATAATATCGTTGCTCACTCGGGCGAGGAAATCGTAGGGCAAGTGTGCCCAGTCGGCTGTCATGGCATCGGTGCTAGTGACCGCGCGAAGGGCCACCGGATGTTCGTAGGTGCGTTCGTCGCCCATCACGCCCACGCTACGCACGTCGGCCAGCAGGATAGCTCCCGCCTGCCACACTTTGTCGTAGAGCAGTTGCCCGTCTTCGCATGTGTAGTTGAACATGGCTTCGATGTAGATGTCGTCGGCCTCTTGCAGCACTCGCACCCGCTCACGCGTGATGTCGCCCAAGATGCGTACTGCCAGCCCGGGGCCTGGGAACGGATGCCGCTTGATGAGCCGTTCGGGCATGCCCAACTCGTGTCCCACGCGGCGCACCTCATCCTTGAAGAGCCACTTCAGTGGTTCGCACAGTTGCAGGTGCATTTCTTCGGGAAGGCCGCCCACGTTGTGATGGCTCTTGATGACCTTGCCGGTGATGTTGAGGCTCTCAATGCGGTCGGGGTAAATGGTTCCCTGCGCCAACCACCGCGCGTCGGTGATTTTGGCGGCTTCGGCATTGAACACTTCTATAAAGTCGCGGCCTATAATTTTGCGTTTTTGCTCGGGCTCAGTGACGCCGGCCAGGTCGGCGAAGAATTTCTCGCTGGCATCCACGCCCACCACGTTCAACCCTAATCCTTGATAAGCTTCCATCACCTTTCGGAACTCATCTTTGCGCAGCATGCCATGGTCAACGAAAATGCACGTGAGGCGGTCGCCGATGGCCCTGTTGAGTAACACCGCGCACACGCTGGAGTCCACGCCCCCGCTCAGGCCCAAAATCACTCGGTCTTGTCCCAACTGCTGCTTTAACTGTGAGACTGTGGTTTCGACAAACGATGCGGCGCTCCATTGCTGGCTGCTGCCACAGATGTCCACCACGAAGTTGCGCAGCAGTTGCATGCCGGGCAAGGTGTGCATCACTTCGGGGTGGAACTGCACGGCCCACAGTGGGACGGTGTCGCTGGCATAGGCGGCAAATTCCACGTCGGCCGTGGAAGCGATGGCGTGGCAGTGGTCGGGGATGGCGGTGATGGTGTCGCCATGGCTCATCCATACCTGCGCGCCGGTTTCCACACCCTTGAAAAGCGGGTTGGTGTTATCTATATATATAAGGTGTGCGCGACCATACTCGCGACTGTTGGTTTTTTCCACCTTGCCCCCGCCGCTGTTGGCAATGTACTGAGCGCCGTAACAGATACCCAAGACCGGCACCCGCCCCACAAACTGGCTCAGGTCAACCTTGAAGGCGTCGGGGTCGTGCACCGAGAACGGCGAGCCGCTCAAGATGACTCCTATCACGCTGGGGTCGTCGGTCGGGAACTTGTTGTAGGGTAGAATCTCGCAGAAGGTGTCCAGTTCACGCACGCGGCGTCCGATGAGCTGCGTGGTTTGTGAGCCGAAGTCAAGAATGATGATTTTCTGTTGCATGGGGCGATTGCTTTTGCTTACAAAGTTACTACATAAATTAATAATGCGCAACGTGTAGAGGTGTAATTAACAGTTGGTGGCTTATCGGTAGGCGGTTTGAGATATTAAAAAATATTAAATATTTCAACAGTAGATTAAAATCAGGGAAAATCTAAAGTTGTGAACAATACCATTTTAGGTAGAGTTATAGTCGTTGTGACCGTCTCCGTGCTACCTTATATAAAAGAAACGGAGTGCAAAAATATTTGGCAGTTAGGAATTTATGGTGTAACTTTGCAGCACTTTTTGTGCTCCTGGCACGTTTTGTCGTGCGCTAATCGTTTGATTTGGCGCATGATAGGTGCGCCTCGGGCTCAAAATTGTGCGAATTATAAACAATTAAAAACTAAAGTAAAACTAAGATGCCTACAATTCAGCAATTAGTAAGAAAAGGCCGTACGTCGCTGGAATCGACCAGCAAATCGCCCGCTCTGGACTCATGTCCCCAGCGCCGTGGCGTGTGTGTGCGCGTTTACACCACCACCCCCAAGAAGCCTAATTCGGCAATGCGTAAGGTGGCTCGCGTGCGCTTGACCAACGGAAAGGAAGTTAACAGTTACATCCCCGGTGAGGGTCACAACCTGCAAGAGCACAGCATCGTGATGGTGCGTGGTGGCCGTGTGAAGGACCTTCCTGGTGTTCGTTATCACATCGTGCGTGGCACGCTCGATACCGCCGGTGTAGCCGGTCGTACTCAGCGCCGCAGCAAGTATGGTGCCAAACGTCCCAAGGCTGCTAAGAAATAATCAAACCAGCTAGACGTAACGACTTTTATTACTGAAGAAAAAAACAACTTAAACTTAGTTTTTGATTTTATTGGTAACATTGAGGTTGAGTAAATGGCTGCAGCGGCGGCCGTTGAAGAACAAAGAAGCAAACAACCAAGCGGACAAAAACTACAATTGAAATTACAAAATGAGAAAGGCTAAGCCCAAAAAACGGATCATCCTTCCCGATCCTAAGTTCGGTGAAGTTCGCGTGACCAAGTTCGTGAACCACCTGATGTATGATGGTAAGAAGAACACCTCTTACCGTATCTTCTACAGCGCCCTCGATCTGGTGGCCAAGAAGATGGCAAGTGAAGAGAAAGCTCCTCTTGAAATTTGGAAAGAGGCTCTCGAGAAAGTTACTCCCCAAGTGGAGGTGAAGTCGCGTCGCGTGGGTGGTGCCACCTTCCAGGTGCCTACCGAAATTCGCCCCGACCGCAAGGAGGCCATTTCAATGAAGAACTTGATCATTTTTGCTCGTAAGCGTGGCGGCAAGACCATGGCCGACAAGCTGGCAGCCGAGATTATGGATGCTTACAACGAGCAGGGTGGCGCGTTCAAGCGTAAAGAGGACATGCACCGCATGGCCGAAGCTAACCGTGCATTTGCTCACTTCCGTTTCTAAAATTGAACTGAAGGAAGATTTAGTAGAATGGGAACTGACCAACATCTGAAATATACGCGTAATCTGGGCATCATGGCGCACATTGATGCCGGGAAGACGACGACTTCAGAGCGTATCTTGTACTACACCGGATTGACCCACAAGATTGGTGAGGTTCATGACGGCGCTGCCACCATGGACTGGATGGAGCAGGAGCAGGAGCGTGGTATCACTATCACCTCGGCCGCTACCACCGCGTTCTGGAACTATGACGGCGACAAGTACAAGATTAACCTTATCGACACTCCGGGGCATGTCGATTTCACCGTGGAGGTGGAACGTTCATTGCGCGTGCTGGACGGTGCTATCGCAACGTTCTGCGCAGTGGGTGGCGTGGAGCCGCAGAGCGAGACTGTGTGGCGCCAGGCCGACAAGTACAACGTGCCTCGCATCGCCTACGTCAACAAGATGGACCGCTCGGGTGC
>JAFZRJ010000022.1 GCA_017619935.1 Muribaculaceae bacterium
AATGAGGCTGTAGATATACATGCCGGCCTGCAGGTCACCGCCTTGGAGCGTCACGCCGTTGTCGCGGGCGTCCACGTTGAGCCGTTTTACTTGCTTTCCTTGTAAGTCATAGATGTAGATGGTGGCCTGCTGGGTGCCATCAGGCAGATTGTAACCGATGCGCGTGTCGCTGCTGAACGGGTTGGGGTCGTTCTGGCTCAGCACCTCGGCGACGCGTTCACCTAACAGAGCGCTGCCTTCGATGCCGTTGTCCGTCGGGGCGCTGTTCGATGTGGACGGCGTTTCCTCATCCTGCTTTTCGGCTTTCAATTCGGCCAGTTCGGCACTCAGTTCATTGACGGCATTGACCAGAATGGGTATCAGCCCGATATAATCCACCGACATATAGCCGTTCTTGTCGGTATATACCAAGTTGGGCAGCACTTCTTTCAGTTCCTGCGCAATGAAGCCGTACTGTCGTTTACCTTGAGCCACTTTGGCATAGTACTGGGCGAACAAGTCGTTGTCGCTCTTACGCCCGTCCATCTCCAGAAGGCGTTCCGTTTCGGGATCGATGGCGTAGTCGGGTGTCTTGCGAGGTTTGAGGCGGTAACTTACGCCAGACAGTGATGACAGCGCGTCAAGCGAATTTTCGAGTGGTTCTATCTCCTCTTTCAGCCGGGCGTCGCTGGTCACGAGAAAAGACGGCGCCTGTACGGACTTGTTTACTTTTACGATGTCGTCACCTGGAAGTGGGTCAAAATTGATGATGGTGTCACCGGCTGCGCCATTGTAAGTGAAGCAGAAGCCCTTCTTTCCATGGAGCCACAGGACATCGCTGTCAACATCATCCTCATCCATGTATCGCTCGCCCAACATCACGTTCTTGGTCAAGTATTTCTGGTAACCGAATGACATTCGGGCTCCAATTCCCATTCCTTGATTTCCCCAAACACGGAGACTGGTAATGGTGTCCATATAATTCTCTATATACCCCATATTATGTTCCTCAAGGTTATCTCTTCCAACACGGACATTGCCGTCGTTATACACTTTGAGCTGTGCGGTCGCACTCATCACTGTAAGTGCTATCACCGCGAATAAAAATAGTTTTTTCATTTTTGTTAGTTTTTATGGTTAAAGAAATCATTTATCAACGGATAAAAACCTGACACACATTATTAATATGTGTTGGAATAGGCGCTTTGGTCGAGGACTCCGTAGTAGCAGCCGCAGTCGTCGCTCTCGATGTAGATTTCAATCACATCGTCGAGCGCTCCTACGGGAATATTGACAGTGGCGGAAGTCGCTACATAGTCCACGTTGGCGTAGGCGGTGGAGAGGATGATGGTGAATTCCGAATACTCCACGGGGTCCAGCTCAATGGAAAGTGTGGCGGTCGAAATCGTGTAATAAGCCTCCGGCTCCTCTACTTCCATCATGTGAGGATTATTTGAAATATGAGTTAGACTAATACTGTGCATAATCTCGCCTCCATTTGTATTATCAGCAAATATGGGATAAACACAAAGAAGCATTTGAAACACTAACAAAAAACGTTTTTTCATAATTAGATAATTTGATTTGGTTGAAATTGTTGCACAAAAGTAGTAGTCTAAATAATAATCTCAAAAAATAAAATCTAAACAGAAATACGCTTAATAGGCTGTTTTTCAGGAAAATAAAACCTTAATTTGCGCCATTTTACCGAAATCTCAATCACAAATCGGCTATTTTACTGATTAATAAACGATTAAAGCCTTAACAAAAAATGATTGTCTATATAGACAACCATTTTTGTTAATTCTTTAGTCAAAAAATTCTTTGAAAATGTGTGATTATATAATAGTGATATTCTTTTTTAAATCAGCAATCTTCATGTTCTAATTTTAAAAGGTAATCGTCAATATTTTCATTAATTCTTAATTTTTTCTTAAGCCTACTTTTTACAGAATAAATGACACTTTGGCTTTTATAACCCAGGCATATTGTAATAGCCATTGAATTAAACCCGAGCAATAAAAGCAATATTAGGTGTTTTTCTTCCTGACTTATTTTCGGATGTAGTTCCAAAAACTTCGCAAAACAATTATTTCGCGTGTTGTTTATATGGTTCTCAATCTGTACCCACATGTCTTTGCTTGACCATAGACGATTGAAATGGTTATAGAATCGCTTCATAAATAGTGTGGCATTATTTCCACTTTGGAAATAATCACTTGCAATATGACCTAATGGTTGAAGGTTTTGAGAAAAAGTGACACTCAACTGGGCATATAGAGATTTAATAAATTCAGTATCCGTTTGTAATACACGCAGTTTGCTATTGGTGTCAATCTGGTTTTGCAGTTCTTCCCTGACAGTGGTAAGTTCTTGTTCGGTTTTTGTCTGTTCTTGGTTTATCTTGTCAAATTCAGAAATAAACTTTCGGTTATTTTCTTCTAACCACAATACTTGCCGACGCAGTTGCAACTCTGTTCTCTTTTTATGTAGAATAACAACGCCTAGAATACAACCAACGATTAATAACAGCACTGCAACGATAGCAATTGTATAATATTTTAGATATGTTTGTTTCTTTTGGTAATTGGAAGACAAATATTCTCTCTCAACTTTCTTCTCAATATTCAGCAATAATTGGTTGGTGTGAGCAAGAACCACATTTTCAGCGACACTGTCACTTATGACCTCATATTTATGGGCATTTTTCCAATCACCTTTGGAAGAACTTAATAATGACAAAGAATGAAAGTATAGTGCGGAATCAAGTTTATTGGCGGGATGTGGAGACTTTTCCAAATACATCTCAGCAGAATCAATCATTCCGAGTTTTATATATGACTGCACTACATAGTGCCAACATTCACATGGTATATTACTATAGTTGTTCATAAGTTTAACTGACAAATCTTTGGCTTGGGTATAACATGAATCATAGAACAGTTTACAAATCTCAGTTTTAAGGGCTAACTTCAAAAGAGATGTGTCATTATTTTGGATAGATATATTTTTTACCTCATTAATAAAGAACATAGAACTGTCGTTATGAACATCTATGCTTTGATATGCCTGAGACAGTTGTTGACAGCAGAAAACATATTGACTGGGGTATTTACCATTAAATGCTAGAATAGCGTTTCTGTATTTTTTAATCGCTTCATTAAAAACATAATTAAGCTGATATAATATACCCATTTGCTTAAGAGCGTAGCCGCGGTGATAGTGGTCGTCGGGGTGGGATTCGAGTTCGGTGCGCTTGTACCAGCGCATGGCGCTGTCAGGATGGCCGAGTTCCTCTGCCACGGTGCCGCTGTAGAGCATGGCGCGGATGCGGCGGTCGTAGGAGCCGTGGTCGCGGTAGTAGTCCCATGCGCAGCGGATGAGCGTGTCGCTCGTGGCAGGGATGTAGGCCTTGTAGAGCGCCTGCACGGTGAGCAGCGCATGGTAGGCGCGCTCCTCGCCCCGCAGCAAGTCACCGTTGATGTCGGCCAGCAGCGAGAGGGCGCTGTCGGGCTGGTCGCACACCAGCGAGTCGATGGCGATGAGCCTCGCCTCGGTGTCACTCACGCGGTGGCAGCATGTCGCCAAGCTCGCCACCATCGTTCCCAACAATATGTAAAGCAACCGCTTCATGTCGTAGCAATTATTCAATGCAAAGTTAAATAAAAATTTTTAGACTCCAACCATTTCCTGTTGCTTTTTGTTCCATTCCCCAGCTAAGTGGATTTCAAAGTGAGGGGTAGTGGGGGATGTCGGGGAGGAAGTCGTAGGAGTTGTTTTCGTAGTCGATACGACAGCAATAGTGGTTCATGCCGTTGCTCACGATGAGGTAACGTGCGTGCAGCACCATGTTGTAACGCACGATTTGGTCAAAGGTGGCTTGGGTGATGGTGATGCTGGGCGCCTTGTACTCGACGATGACCAGTGGAGAGCCGTCGCGGGCTGCCACCACAGTGTCGCATCGGCGCTTGATGTCGTTCTGCGTCAGCGATACCTCATTGCCCATGAGGGCGGCAGGGAAATCGCGCTCATGGATAAGGAACTGCACGAAGTGCTGACGCACCCACTCTTCGGGCGTGAGCGCCACATACTTCTTGCGCAGCGCATCGAAGATGAGCAGCCCGGAGTCACTTTTTTTGAGATTAAATTGATATTCGGGTAGGTTAAGTCGCATTTATTTGCTAATTTCGCAGTGCGAATTTAGCAAATAATTTTGACATGGTATAAATTATGGCCGAGAAAAAAGACAGTGTGACCTATGTGGGTCTTCGCAAGGAGATTCTGGACAAGAAGTTCCGCCCCATTTATGTGCTCAATGGAGAAGAACCGTTCTACATTGACAAGCTCAGCGACTTGATAGTGGAAACGGCGCTGACCGAGGATGAGCGTGACTTCAACCTGTCGGTTTTCTACGGTAATGATGCCGATGTTCGCAATGTGATCAGCACTTGCAAGCAGTATCCGGCGTTTTCGCAGTACAAGGTGGTGGTTTTGCGTGAGGCGCAGAATGTGTCGAAGCAGCCCGGCCACAAGAACGACCTGGACCTGTTGGCGCATTATGCCGAGAATCCGCTGCATAGCACCATCTTGGTGATATGCAACAAGGGAGGGGCGCTCAAGTCGAAGCCGTTCCTCGACATGCTGAAGGAAAAAGGCACGGGCGTGATCATGAACTCCGCCAAGGTGCGTGAAGGGCGGGACCTGCGGAGCTTGATTACCAGTTATGCCACTTCGTTGGGCTGCAATATTGATGCCAAGTCGGTGACCATGCTGGCCGATTATATAGGCAACGACCTCGCCCGCTTGTTTGGCGAACTGGACAAACTCAAGATTCTGCTGGCCGACGACAACGCCATCACGCCTGAGTTGATAGAAAAGCACATCGGTATCAGTAAGGATTACAACAATTTCGAGTTGGAAGACGCCCTGCGCCAGCGCAATGCCGTAAAGGCCTATCGCATTATCGACTACTTTGAGAAGAATCCGAAAAACAACTCAGTACCCGCCACGGTGGCGACGTTGTTTTCATTCTTTTCCAACGTGTTGCTTGTGCGCACGAGCAAAGACCAGTCACCTGCCGCACTGATGGCCATCACCGGCAGCAAGTCCAATTTCAGAATCCAAAAGTTTAAGGACGCGGGTCAGAACTACAGCACCCGCGCTTGCGTGAACATTATCAGCTACCTGCGTGAGTGTGACGTGAAAAGCAAGGGCGTAGGGTCACGCCAGGATGCTTATGCCCTCCTGCGCGAATTGGTTTATAAAATCCTTCATTCTTGATGGTCGCCACGGTCCACGCGTGGCTGTGGGATGCCGTTACTTTACGCGGTACATATAGCCCAGAGTGACCATGATGGACATTCCCGACGAAGCCGAGAACACATCTTTCTTGTGGTTGCTGAACACATCGTTCAGTCCGTAGTAGAATCGTCCCTCTAGGGTGAACGAACTGCGGTTGCGTGCAATCATTTCCATGCCCGCACCCACCGAGATTCCGTAGTCCAACTTGTTGTGGATGGGCTCGACAAACTGCGCGATGCTGCGATTGGCGGTCGGGAAATCGGCGATACCCGCCACGTTTTCATAGTCAAAGTTTGACGTGGTGGAATGTGCAATCATGAAGCCTATTTCGGGTCCGGCATTGAAAAAACCGTGGAACTTGTTGCTGCCAAAGTAGATGTGGGTAAGCATCGGCACTTGCAGGTAAGTAAAACGCCGTTGATAGGCATAGTCGTATCCCTCAAACTTTTCTTTCCAGCCCCGTTGCTCCAGATTGACTTCGGCGATGAGTCCAAAATGACGTTCTTCCATATAACGGAACGTGGCTCCCATCATGAAGCCCATAAGCATGGATTGTGGCACGGTGGGGTTAAACTGGATGCGCGACAAGGTGATGCCGGCCTTTCCACCCACGGCGATATTACCCTCGTAGTGGGTTTGGGCGCTGAGCATGACTGTGCCCAGCATCAACACGATGACTGCAAGAAAAGGTCGGAGTTTCATCGCACTTCGGTGATGATGGTGTGGTCGGTGGTAAAGTGAACGATGTCGATGGCCTGGTTAACGTAGCCGCCCCAGTTGTTCACGCGTTCAAACTTAAATCCCGTCTGTATGCCTTTGTACAGGGGTGCGTCGCCCATATTGCCAGTCTCGTTAAATGCTTTGACAATGAACATGGCGGTATCGTAGCCCAGCAGGCCCATGTTGGGGTAGGAAGTGAGTGTGCTGCCACCGAACCAGCGCTTGTAGAGCGTGTCGAAATCGCGGGTGCGATAGCCCTTGGCGTTGAAGAAGCGCGAGAACATATAGGTGTCTATGGTCTGCAAGTCGTTCTGGTAGTCCTTGAGGTAGAGCACATATTCGGGATAACCTATCATCACCATGTCGCAATCGAAGCGTTCAGCCTTGGCTTGCTTGAGCGCCGGCAACACTTTTTTGAGCAGGTTTTTGCTGCCCGACGAAGGGATGAACACGTAGCGGGTGCCAGGATTCATCTCGCGCGACAATCGGTCGAAGCTCAAGTCGCCAGTCACAGTGATGGATGAGTAGCCGATGCCTTTTGTGGCGATGTGGGCACGGAAGTCGGTGTAGATGTCCTTGTCCTCGCCGTCGGTATCTTCAAGATAGATGACCGAGCAGTTCTCAAATTGCTCGTCGAACCATTTCATGACATTCTCGGCAAGGTCCTTGGTGGGAATGTTCACCTGATACACGTTGGGATTGTTCTGGTAGTCATCGTTCTTGGTTGAGAAGCAATTCAGCACGTCGACGTTGTTCTGACGGCCAAAGTTGTTGATGCGTGCCAGCTGTTGTGGCTCGCTGGGAGCCACCACCACGGTAAGGTCGCGCATTTCGGGCAATGCCAGCAGGCTGTCGGTGACATTCAAGTTGTGCTGGGTGTCGTAAACCTTCAGATTGATTTTGCGTGACGTCGTGTTTTTGAGACTGTCTAACGCGAGCAAGAAACCTTTGTAGAAATCGGTGTAGAGATATGCTTGCTTGGGTGGCGTGCTCTTGTGGAGTTGGAAGGGCAGGATGAGTCCGATGTTCAACTCACCGTTACGTTTTGCGGTGAGCATCTGCTCGTAAAGGTCGTTCAAGCGCGGGCTGTAGTAACTCTCCAGTTCTTCCAGACTGATGGTTCGCATGTCGCCCATCGCGGCCTCGGTGCTGTGCTGTGGCAGCACAATCATTTTGCCTTTCTTGGGCTTCTTCGTGTTGGGGTTGGCGGCTTGGACATCGGCGACGAACACGTTGTGGCGGCGAGCGATGGAACTGTAGGAGTCGCCGTCCTGTGCCACGTAACGGGTGAAACGTGTGGTCGTTTTCTCGTAGGCGAAGGGCATGGCGGAGTTGGGCACGACGCGGATGCGTTCCCCTGCCACATATTGGTCGGGAGTGAGGCCCAGATTGGCGTTCAAGATGCCTTCCACACTGGCGTTGTAGGTTTTGGCGATTCTGCAGATGGATTCGCCGTTCTTGATGGTGTGGGTGACGGGGGCGTTGTCGGTAATGACGATTTCACTGCCCACGTTACTGGCCGGCGCGTTTTGCGGAACGGGGAAGAACAGCAGTTGTTTCTTCTCAAGTCCGGCAGTCACCCAGGGGTTGTAGGTGGTGATATAGTCTTCGGAAACGCCCAGTTTGTGAGCCACGCCATAGACGGTCTCCTTGTTCTTAATCTCGTAATAATAGTAGGGTTGTCCGCCAATTTGCTTGATGGGCAATCCAGTCTGAGCCAGGATGCTTACAGCAGTCACAAGAGCGACAATCGCGAGGGCAAAAAACCTTTTCATATTCATTGCAAAATCAGTTAGATGTCATATTAAGCCGTGCAAAATTACAATAAAAAAAAGAAACATCCAAACCTTGACTGCCATAACGCACGGCTGCGAGTGTCGCTTGCTAGTTTACTTCGGGGCTACCACGCGGTCGCCGATGAACTTGGATAATTGGCGCCTGATGGCGTAGAGCTCTTGCAACTTTTCCATGAGTTCTTCGCTCTGCTCGGATGAGCCCGCTTGTTGCATTTGCTTCTGCATCTGCTTGATTTGCTGGTTGACAATGGCGTTTTTCAAGTTGTAGAGCGACTTTGGAATCAAGGTGAGCAGCCGGTCAAAATCGGAAGCCAACGGCCCGTATTGGGTGTAAATCTTGCTGAGTTGGTTCTTTTCGCTCATCAGTTCGTAGGAGATGTTGCGAACCTCATCATCGGGATGTGAGCACAAGCGCCGCTCGAGATAAGCCATGCGGAAGTCATTGATTTTTTGGCTGAACTCGGCGTTGACGGCATTCCGCACCTCTTGCTCTTTCTTGTCGATTTCGCTGCTGGTCAGCCCCGTGGGGTCGATGGATTGGAAACGAGACCGGCATTCGTTGTCGGCTTGCTGGTGAATGTCTTGCTCAAAGGCGGCCAAATCGCTGTAGAATTCAGGAATCATGTCCACCGCCGAGTCGTAGACGGCCTTGAGTGCGTGGTTGGTGAGCTGTATGTTGTCGGCGGTCAATTCCGAATGGATGAACTCCAAGACGGTGGTCGGCACTTTCTCGCCGTTGTCCAGTTCGGTCTCGCACAAGTAGCACATGCCGTACTTGACTATGTAGCGCAACACTTCCTGCTCTTGCCGATAGATGGCCGATACCCGTGTGCGCGTCTCCTTGTCGATGGGTGGGGTGACGGTGATGACGGGCGGTATGGGAGTGTCGGGCGGCGTGGGC
Organism: Muribaculaceae bacterium; assembly: GCA_017619935.1. Taxonomy (GTDB): domain Bacteria; phylum Bacteroidota; class Bacteroidia; order Bacteroidales; family Muribaculaceae; genus Sodaliphilus. The sequence goes on from JAFZRJ010000022.1 coordinate 8,698, forward strand.
TCGCTTTCATCTCTGGCCTCTTGGACAACCATTTCGCCCTCTCCACGTCTTTTCTCGCGTTCACGGCGCTTGAACTCCTCGTCGCGGTTCTTGCGGATGTGTTTCTCAATCTCTCGCAGGAGCACTTTTTCCTCTATCCCGAAGATGGAGGCACATTCCTTGGCATAGACCGAACGGGTGATGGCCGTAGGAATCATCGCGATGGACTTGACCACCTCGGTGATGGCTTGCGAGCGCTTGATGGGGTCGTTCTGGGCGTCTTTCAGCAGAATGTGCGTTTTGAACGAGATGAAGTCGGTCTCGTTTTCGGCGATATACTGTTCCACCCAGGAGGCGTTGTGCGACTGGGCGTAACTGTCGGGGTCTTCGCCCTCGGGCAGGAGCAGCACCTTGATGTTCAGGCCTTCTTTGAGTAGCATGTCGATGCCTCGTAACGCAGCCTTGATGCCCGCCTCGTCGCCGTCGAACAGTTCGGTGACGTTTTCGGTGAAACGGTGCAGCAAGTGGATGTGCCCTTCGGTGAGAGACGTTCCCGACGAGGCGATGACATTTTCAAATCCGGCCTGGTGCATCGAGATGACGTCGGCATATCCCTCAACGATGAAGCATTTGCCTTGTGAGGCGATGGCCCGTTTGGCTTGGAACAGGCCATACATGGTGCTGTGGCTCTTGTTGTAGATGATGGAGTCGGGCGAGTTGAAATACTTGGCATGGTCGCCTTTCTTCAGGGTGCGACCGCCGAAGGCAATGACCTTTCCGGCCACATTGAAGATGGGGAACATCACGCGTCCGCGATAGAAGTCAAATCCACCGCCGTGATTGTCGTCTTTGCAAAGTCCGAGTTTGAATAGCAGGTCACGGCTGTAGCCTTCGCCGATGGCGGCTCGGTAGAGCGCGGTGCGGTCTTCGGGGCAATAGCCCAACCGGAACTTGCGTATGGTGGCGTCGCTGAATCCGCGTTGGCGGAAGTAGGAGAGTCCTATCTCCTGTCCGTCGGTTGATTCCCATAGTCGTTTTTCAAAGAACTGGCAGGCCCATTCGTTGAGGACGAGCATCGACTCACGTTCGGTTTGTTCGGTGCGCTCTTCATCGGTGAGCTCGCGTTCTTTCACCTCGATGTGGTATTTGTTGGCAAGGTATTTCAACGCTTCGACGTAAGTCATCTGCTCGTGGAGCATGATGAAGTTGACAGCGCTGCCGCCTTGACCGCAACTGAAACACTTGCAGATGCCTTTGGCCCTCGATACGTAGAACGACGGAGTGCGGTCGTTGTGGAAAGGGCACAGGCCTACCCAGTTGGCCCCTCGTTTTTTGAGGGTAACAAAGTCACTCACCACATCCACGATGTCGGCGGTGTCAAGAATTTGTGAAATAGTTGTGCGGTCAATCATGATAATATCTTACGTTGAAATGGAGTGCAAATTTAGCGATATTTTTCTTACGGCGCAATACGATTTTTGCACAAACTATTCACATGTTAATAAGTTGTCGTTCCGATTTAACCTCTCCCCGAAGAGGTGATGTCACATTTTCAAGTGTTTGTGGGCGAGATTAACCACATTTAATTTATATGTGCTTAAATGTAGCACATTGTGCCCGTAATTTTGCAGTGTAAATGATAAAAATCATCACGATATGAAAACGACTGAATCCATTAATTCGCTCACAAGAAGCGACGAGATTATTGCCACCATTGAATATAATGGACATCAATTGGCCTCGCTGTCACGCAAAAATTTTGCTTGCGTCGACGAGGTGGTTCGCACGTTGGTGACGTTGGCGGGCAACTTTGTGGGTCTCGCCAAGCTCCACATTCGCAACAAGACGCAGGGCTGGAACATGCTGATGGGTGTCGCATCGCATCAACGCCGTCGCCAGCCTCTGCTGGCCTCCGAATCACTGCCATCGTTGGCTGCCGGTGCCGCTGCTTCATGGCAGGGCCGTCAGCTGTCCATCCCATGGTAAGCGGGTTTGGACGGGGTGAAAGCGGTTGTCGTTTATCTCTGAATGGATAGAGTGCGACAACCGCTTTTTATTAAAAATGTGTAATAAATGGTTTTAATGACTTGTCATGTGGCGAAAAAGCAGTAATTTTACGTTCTAAATCAGACAGGAATTGATTTAATATAGCTATAATAATCAAAACAGAGATTTATTATGATTTATTCTCATGAAGTACAAAACATGTGCTGCGTAGCCAAGGGTGCTAACCACCCGTCGGCTCCCATTCCCGAGGAAGGAAAATGGGTGCGGTCAAAGGAGATTAAAGATGTATCAGGTTTTACCCACGGCATCGGCCACTGCGCTCCTCAACAGGGTGCTTGCAAGTTGTCGCTGAATGTGAAAGAGGGTATCATCGAGGAATGTTTGATTGAGACCATCGGTTGCTCGGGCATGACCCACAGCGCTGCCATGGCCGCCGAGATTCTTCCCGGCAAGACCATTCTCGAAGCCTTGAATACCGACCTGGTGTGTGACGCCATCAACACCGCCATGCGTGAACTGTTTTTGCAGATTGTGTAGGGCCGTACTCAGAGCGCCTTCAGCGAAGGCGGCCTCGTGGTGGGCGCATCGCTGGAAGACCTGGGCAAGGGTTTGCGCAGCCAGGTGGGAACGATGTTCGGAACCCGCGCCAAGGGCGTCCGTTACCTGGAGATGACCGAGGGCTATTGCACCCGCATGGCGCTCGATGAGAACAACGAAGTGATTGGCTATGAATTCTTGAGCCTGGGCAAGTTCACCGATGCTATGAAGAAGGGCAAGACTCCCGAAGAGGCGCTCGAAGAGGCCAAGGGCCACTATGGACGATTTGAAAATGCACCCAAGTATATTGACCCACGTAAAGAATAATAAGGAGGAAACAGACTATGATGAGAGAAGTAAAATTTGAATCGCAAGACCGCCGCATGAAGCAGGTGCTTGCCGCTCTGAATGCCGTTGGCATTAAGGACATTGAAGAGGCCAACGCCATCTGCGACCAGTATGGTATCGACCCCTATATGACTTGTGAAGAAACTCAGCAGATCTGTTTTGAGAATGCTAAGTGGGCCTATGTGTGTGGTGCCGCCATCGCTTTGAAGAAGGGCTGCAAGGTGGCCGCCGATGCAGCCGAGGCCATTGGCTTGGGTTTGCAGGCATTCTGCATTCCTGGCAGTGTGGCCGATGACCGCAAGGTGGGTCTGGGTCATGGTAATTTGGCCGCTCGTCTGTTGCGCGAAGAGACCAAGTGCTTCGCTTTCTTGGCTGGTCACGAGTCGTTTGCGGCTGCCGAGGGTGCCATTAAGATTGCCGGCAAGGCCAACAAGGTTCGCAAGGAGCCTCTCCGTGTGATTTTGAACGGACTGGGCAAGGATGCCGCCAAGATTATCAGCCGTATCAATGGTTTTACCTATGTGCAGACCGAGTTTGACTACTTCACCGGTGAGTTGAAAGAGGTTGCCCGCACGCCATACAGCAATGGTGACCGTGCCAAGGTGAATTGCTACGGTGCCGATGACGTTCGCGAAGGTGTCGCCATTATGTGGAAGGAAGGCGTGGATGTGTCGATTACAGGTAACTCGACCAATCCCACCCGCTTCCAGCACCCCGTGGCCGGAACCTACAAGAAAGAGCGCGTACTGGCTGGCAAGCCCTATTTCAGCGTGGCTAGTGGTGGCGGTACAGGCCGCACGTTGCATCCCGACAATATGGCTGCCGGTCCTGCCAGCTACGGCATGACCGATACGTTGGGTCGTATGCACAGCGACGCACAGTTTGCCGGTTCCAGCTCGGTTCCCGCTCACGTTGAGATGATGGGCTTCCTGGGCATCGGTAATAACCCTATGGTGGGTTGCACCGTGGCAGTGGCAGTCGATGTCGCCCAAGCGCTGAACAAGTAAATACAGAACATCCTTATTTGAGATGAAATAGGAGAGGCTCCAACACATTCGTTGGGGCCTCTTTTGATATAGTCAAAATTAAACCCGAATCGGTCATTTGGCCGATGACAGGTTGATTTTTAGGTCTTTTATGTCCTATTAGATTCTTATTGGCATCTAGTTGAATTTGACGATGCAACAATCAAGCAGGTACAGTACAAGCTTAACCGTAGGCCAAGAAAAAAACTCGATTTTGAAACACCAAAATCAAGTTTTTTCAAAAATATCAAGAATTTTGTCTATTTCGTACTTGCTATTAGAATTCACCAATCTTGTTGGACTTGCAATAAGTTGAAACGGCTTGTTACAGCAGGTACTGTGAACTGATGGAACGATTGTCGTGGACGCGTTGGATGGTGTCGGCAAACAGCGAAGCGATGCTGATGATGGTCACTTTCGGGCACTTTGCGGTGTCGAAAGGAATGGAGTTGGAGAATATCACCTCATCGAGGGCACTTTCCATGATGCGTTCACTGGCGGGATTGCTCATGATGGCGTGTGATGCTAATGCGCGCACACTCTTTGCACCAGCCTCCTTCATGATGTTGGCGGCTTTGCAGATGGTCCCTGCCGTGTCAATCATGTCATCGACAAGCACCACGTTTTTACCTTTCACGTCACCGATGACCGTCATGGTCTCCACCACATTGGCCTTGGCGCGCTGCTTGTGGCAGAGCACGAGAGGCGCGTCGAAATACTTGGCGTAGCTGTGAGCACGTTTTGCTCCACCCACATCGGGGCTGGCAATCACCATGTCGGGCAGCCGCAGCGACTCGATGTAGGGGATAAATACCGACGAGGCGTAGAGGTGATTGACGGGGATGTCGAAGAAGCCTTGGATTTGGTCGGCATGGAGGTCCATGGTGATGAGGCAATCGATGCCAGCAACGGTAAGGAGGTCGGCCACCAGTTTTGCGGCAATGGAGACACGCGGTTTGTCCTTGCGGTCTTGGCGTGCCCATCCGAAGTATGGAATCACGGCGGCAATCGACTTGGCCGAAGCACGTTTGGCGGCGTCAATCATCAGGAGCAGCTCCATCAGATTGTCGGTGTTGGGGAAGGTGGACTGAATCAGATAGACGTGAGCTCCCCGCACCGATTCCTCGAACGACACTTCAAATTCACCGTCGGCAAAGTGCATGATGTTCATTTTGCCAAGCTCTACTCCCAAATCATGGGCAATCTCGCTGGCAACATAGCGAGAATTTGTTCCAGAGAAGACTTTAAATTGACTCATAGGTTGGTGGTTAAGATAGTGATTGAATAGCAGTGCAAAGTTAAAGAAAAAAAGTTGTATTGGAAAGTCATTTTGAAATAAATTTCCAAATCACGGCATCGTTCGCCGGAATGGTCAGCGTTAGAGGCTTGCTTGATGACAATTCAAATGTTTGATTGTCATGATGTAATAATTCCTGTGCCGAAACTGAACCTTCGCGAAGATTTAACCTTTGCATGGCATGGTCGGGGATGTGAACAGGAATAGTGACGAGTTCGTTGTGGAAATTGGCGACAATGAGCAACACGTCCTTGTCGTGGTGTCGCAAAAAGGCGTATTGGCGCGTGAGATGTGGGTTGACATACATCAAGTCGAACATACCCCCTAAAGCGATGCACTTCTCGCTATTGCACATTCTCAAAACACGTTTGTAATAGTCGCGCAGCGGATGCCGGCGGTTGAGCGCGGTTTTGCTCAGCCATTGCCTGATGGTGGGCACGCTCCAATAGTCAAAGATGGTGGTGCGTCCGTCCAGCCCACTGAAGCCTTCGGCATCACTAGCCTGTTCGCCTAGTTCCTGACCGGCATAGATCATCATGGGACAAGTGGAGATGGTCGCACTCACCACCAGAGCCGGACGGCCTTTGACGGCATCACCTGCAAATTGCGGGCTGGCCAGTCGCAGTTCATCGTGGTTCTCCAGAAAGTTGAGCATGTGTCCACGGATATCATCCACCGTTTGCCAACATGCTGAAAGGGTCTGAGTCGATGCTCCATTTCGCACTATATTAAATAATGTGTCGTAGAGGGTGACTTTGTCATAGAGATAGTCAAAGCCGCCGTCATTGATATAACTATGGTAAAGTGCCGTGTCATAAATCTCGGCGATGAAGATGACATGAGGAAACTCGTGCTTGACTTGTGCGATGGCCCAGTGCCAAAATTCCACCGGCACCATGTGCGCCATGTCGCATCGTAAACCGTCGATACCCTTGCCGCACCAGAACATCAGGATGTCCAGCATCTTGTGCCAGGTGTCGGGAATGGGGGAGAAGTGGCGGCTTCCGTTCCACGGGTCAATGCCGTAGTTGAGTTTTACCGTTTCATACCAGTCGTTGATGCTGGGAGAGGCGTGCCAGCAGTCGTTGCCGGTGGCACGTGCCGGCATCTCCTGGTAGGCATCTTTTCCCTGACCCATGTCAACACTTGGGGCAAACGCTTGACCGGTGATGTAGTAGAAATTATTGTTGGGCTCAAAGAACATGCCTTTATTATCGTCCTCACCCAAATCTTTGACCCCTTTGGGCTTGGCGTCGCTGGCATATTCGCGAGCCACGTGATTCGGGACAAAGTCGATGATGACTTTCATACCCGCGTCGTGAGTGCGCTGGACCAGCGATTCGAACTCCTCCATGCGATGCTTGACGTCTTCGGCCAATTCGGGAGAAACGTCGTAGTAGTCGCGAATGGCGTAGGGGGAGCCAGCTTCGCCCTTCACAACATGGGGATTGCAGGGCTTGATGCCAGGAAATCGTGTCTTGGTGGCATGCTCAATGATACCAGTGTACCAAACGTGGGTGACACCTATTTGTTTGATGGCAGTAAGAATGTGTTTGTCAATCTCGTTGAATTTTCCGGCGCCGTTTTGCCGCAATGTTCCATTAGGCACGCAGTGGTCGTTCACATAGGTGAACCAGCGAGGGAATAATTGATAAATAATGGGCTTTTTCATATTGACCACAAAATTAGTGCAAGTTGAGAGCAATGCAAAGAGAAATACGAAGTTTTTCTATTTAATTGCCGAAACGCAGCCTAATTTGGACGTGGGAGCGCCATGGTTGGCAGATTTTGTCGGAATATTCATGAGAGATGACTGACATAGTGTCATAAAATGTCGGTTAATGAGCGCTACATTTTTTTGGCATAACTTTTGCAATAATATTTGCGGTCACTGACGTTATAAGATGCGTCGGTGACTATAAAAGTGAAATAATAACATTAAAATTATAAAGAAATTATGGGAAAAATTATTGGTATTGATCTTGGAACAACCAACTCGTGTGTTTCAGTTCTGGAGGGTAAAAACCCAGTGGTTATACCTAACAGTGAAGGCCGTAACACTACCCCCTCGGTAGTGGCATTCAAAGACGGCGGTGATGGTGAGCGCATCGTGGGCGATCCCGCAAAGCGCCAAGCCATCATGAATCCCACCGGCACCGTGTTCTCTATCAAGCGTTTCATGGGTGAAACATTTGACCATGTGACTAAGGATGTTGAGCGCATGCCTTACAAGGTGGTAGATAACGGCAACAACCAGCCTCGCGTGGAAATTGGCTCACGCCAATACACGCCACAGGAAATCTCGGCTATGATTCTTCAGAAGATGAAAAAGACTGCCGAAGACTATCTGGGAACGACCGTTGACGAAGCAGTGATTACAGTGCCCGCTTACTTCAATGACTCACAGCGTAAAGCTACCAAGGAAGCTGGCGAAATCGCCGGTCTGAAGGTGCAACGTATCGTGAATGAGCCTACTGCAGCCGCTCTGGCTTACGGACTCGACAAGGATTCAAGCGACAAGCGCATCGCCGTGTTTGACTTGGGTGGTGGAACTTTTGATATCTCCATCCTTGAACTTGGTGACGGCGTGTTTGAGGTGAAATCGACCAACGGTGACACTCATCTGGGTGGCGACGACTTCGACCAGCGCATCATCACTTGGCTTGCCGAGGAGTTTATCAAGCAAGAAGGCATTGACTTGCGCAAAGACCCGATGGCTTTGCAACGTCTGAAAGAAGCAGCTGAGAAGGCAAAGATTGAACTTTCGAGCCAAACGAGCACCGAAATCAACCTGCCTTACATCACGCAACAGGACGGAATGCCCAAGCACTTGGTGAAGACGTTGACCCGTGCCATGTTTGAACAACTGTGTGACGACCTTATTCAGTCCACTATGCGCCCCTGTGAGCAGGCTTTGCGCGATGCTGGCATGAGCACTAGCGATATTGACGAGGTGATTTTGGTGGGTGGTAGCACCCGTATTCCCGCTATCCAGCAGGTGGTGGAGCGCTTCTTCGGAAAGGCTCCGAGCAAGGGCGTGAATCCCGATGAGGTGGTCGCAGTGGGTGCCGCTATTCAAGGCGGTGTGCTCAGTGGCGACGTGAAGGATGTGTTGCTGCTCGACGTGGTGCCTCTGTCGGTCGGTATTGAAACGCTGGGTGGTGTGATGACGAAACTCATCGATGCCAATACCACCATCCCGACTCGCAAGAGTCAGGTGTTCTCAACGGCAGCCGACAATCAGCCTGAGGTGGAAATCCATGTGCTGCAAGGCGAGCGCCCCATGGCACGCGACTGCAAGACACTGGGCAAGTTCCATCTTGACGGCATTGCTCCCGCTCCTCGTGGCATTCCTCAGATTGAGGTGACCTTTGAGGTCGATGCCAATGGTATCATGAACGTGAGCGCCAAAGACAAGGCAACAGGCAAGGAACAAAGTATCCGCATTGAGGCTTCAAGCGGTTTGAGCGATGCCGAAATCCAGCGAATGAAGGATGAGGCAGCCGCCAATGCTGCCGCCGATGCCAAGGAGAAAGAGCGCATTGACAAAATCAACCAGGCCGACGCCATGATTTTCCAAACGGAGAAGACCCTTAAGGATGCCGGTGACAAGTTGCCTGCCGACCTCAAGAGCCAAATTGAGGCCTCGCTTGACAAACTGAAAGAGGCTCACAAGGCACAAGACTTGGATGCCATCGACAAGGCGACCACAGATCTGAACAACCTGTTCCAACAGATGTATCAGCAAGCATCTCAACAGGCAGGACAGCCTGGTGGTGATCCCTTCGGCGGCGCAAATCCCAATGCCGGAAATGCCGGCCCAGCAAGTGGCGGCAACAATGGCGGCGGTGACGCCGAAGACGTGACCTACGAGGAAGTCAAGTAAGAAAGTGTGGGTAAAACAAAATGTGGCAGGCTTGCCTTGCCACAGCAAGAAAGTCCGTGGCAATGAGATGTCACGGACTTTTTTTGATGATGCCATGTGTGTGGATAGTATATAATTCCGTCTCATCTATAAAAAAACATCACCTACGGTCGCCGCAGGTGATGTTGTGCTTTTAATTGAGCGATGCGATTAGAGCTCATCGCGTTCCTTGTTGATGTTGCGATAAGCAAGCTTGTTGTCAAGATATTCTTGTGTAGCGATAAGGGTTGGCTTCGGCAACTTCTCATAGAAGCGCGAAATCTCGATTTGCTCACGGTTTTCCGAAATCTCTTCCAGATTGTCAGTCATGGAGGCAAATTCTTGCAGTTTCTTTTCCAAATCCGACTTCATTTCGCTGGAGATTTGGTTGGCGCGTTTGCTGATGATGCACACGGTTTCATAGATGTTGCCAGTGGGCTCAGCCATTTCAACCAAGTCGTGTACGGAAGTCGTTTGCGGTGCGTTAGTCTTTTTGTAATCCATTGTATATAAAATGATTAATTATTTTCCGTTAACAAATTTGTTGGCCACTTTGAAAATGCCGTCAGCTTCTTTCTTGTAGGAACTGGTGGGGTAGTCGTTGATGAATGCGTAATACTCATCAATGACGGTGCGGAAGCGCTCTTCCTTCTTTTCGTCGACACTTTCCGACGCTTCGCGATAGCGAGCCTTGAGCACCAACATTTCAAGTTGTTCTTTATATTTACTGTAGGGATACTCTTTAATGGCGTTTTTGGCTGTGATGACAGCGCTCTCGTAGTTGTTGCCCATGTAATTGCCCAAGTTGTAATAAAGTTGGGCATTTTCAAGTTCCTTGAGCACGAGTTTGTCTTGCAGCTCAAAGATGGCGTTTTGTGCTACGGGCACCTTGTCGCTGGTCGGGAAATAGTCGAGAAACGCCTGCAATTCCTCGATGGCCTTGATGGTCTCGGTTTGGTCGAGTTGCGAATCGGGCGAGTCGAGATAGTAACCATATCCCGCATAGTAACGCGCCAGCTCGGCATATTGGCCACGAGGGTAGTGCTGGTAATAACTCTTGAAATAAGTTCCGGCTGTGAGATAGTCTTTGTTCTCATAGTAGCTGAGCCCTAACAGGTAAAGCGACTCTTCGGCCTTGTCGGTACCTTTGAAAATGGTCACCACGTCTTCGAGCAGAGTGGCAGCCTGATTGTATCGTTTCTCTGCAAAGGCTTTCTTGGCGTATTCAAACTTGTAGTTGTAGTCGGTGCTTTTTAATACCTTATTGTACTCGCCGCATGAGGAGAGCACAACAACAAGAGCCAGCAATGTGAAATATTTCTTCATCGTTCGCCTAAAAATTATTTCAGCCCGCAAAGTTACAAACTTTTTTCAATACCACCAACCGCTATGCATTGAAAACGTGACTCATAACATCTTTTAATGCAATTTAGTGTAAAAGAACGCCCTTTTCGCCGTAAATTTGCAAAGATGAATCCTGAACGCAGACAAATAGAACTGTTGGCTCCGGCGCGTAACGCACAGGTGGCTGTGGAAGCCATCCGCCATGGTGCCGATGCCGTGTATATGGGGGCCAGTCACTTCGGTGCGAGGGCGCAAGCGGGGAATTCGCTTGACGACATTGCTGGCGTTTGTGATTTTGCTCATCAGTTTAACGCGCGGGTCTATGCTACCGTCAATACCATTGTCTATGACCACGAACTCAAGCAAGTGGAGCGACTGACCCACGATTTGTATCAAAGGGGAGTGGATGCGCTCATCGTTCAGGACATGGCGCTGCTGCGTCTCGACTTGCCACCCATTGCCTTGCACGCCAGCACGCAGTGTGACATACGCACTCCCGATAAGGCCCGTTTTCTTGAAGCGTTGGGCTTTTCGCAACTGGTGTTGGCTCGAGAACTGTCATTGAGTGAAATTGACGCTATCCGTCAGGCGGTGAATGTGCCACTGGAAGCGTTTGTTCATGGAGCGTTGTGCGTGTGTTACAGCGGACGTTGCCAGGCCAGCCAGGTCATCATGGGCCGTAGCGCCAACCGGGGCGAATGTGCTCAAGTGTGCCGACTACCGTTCGACCTGGAAGATGAACGAGGTCGCAAAATTATGACGGGAAAGCACCTCTTGTCATTGCGTGATATGAACCAGAGCAGTCATATCGCCGAGATGCTCGATGCCGGGGTTTCATCGTTCAAAATTGAAGGCCGCCTTAAGGACGTGACCTATGTGAAAAATGTGGTGGCTTATTATCGCCAGGCCATTGACCAAGTGTTGAACGCCCGCCCCAATTGTTATGGCCGATCTTCCGTCGGAACGTCAACCTATACGTTTGAACCATGTCTGGAACGCAGTTTTAACCGGTCGTTCACATCCTATTTCATCGAGGGACATCCGGCCCCCACCAGTCTTAGGATGGCATCTATCGACACACCCAAGTCGCTGGGCGAGTGCTTGGGCCAAGTGCGTCAAGTGAAAGGTCGCGTGTTGCAGTTGGATAGCCCAACCAAATTGGTCAATGGTGACGGATTGGGCTTTATGGGTGCCGACGGAATGTTTACCGGTGTCCGTGTCAATGAAGTTCATGGTCAAGATATTGTTGTCAACACTCCCGTTCGCATCACTCCAGGCACTGTGGTTTATCGCACACACGACAAGGCGATGACCGATGTGCTCACACGACCCTCAGCCGAACGCCGAATTAGGGTTGACGCTTTGTTGGAACTAGTGGGCGACCAGTTGCAACTTACGCTCACCGATGAGCGTGGACATTGTGTGGCTCATGCGATTCCAGCACCAAGCCTCGATGTGGCGCGTACACCACAGGATGAACGCCAAAGGAGTGAGTTGGCAAAGTTGGGCAACACCATCTATGAGCTTGGCCAATGCACAGTGCCTGGCGACCGTTTCATTCCAGCATCGCTGTTGGCACAACTGCGTCGCGAGACCGTCGAATGTCTTAACCGGGCGCATCGTGAAGCGTGGGGACGTGAAGAACGCAGAAAGGAACAAAAGGATGCACCATGCTTTGCTACTCACCTAGAAAGTGCTGACAATGTGGCCAATCATTTGGCCGAGCAATTATACCATGAGCATGGGGTGGAGCAGATAGAGCCGGCGATTGAAGTTCAGCCCAAGAGAGAGGCCGAGGTCATGGTCACTCGTTATTGTATCAGGCGTGAACTGGGAGCATGCCGTCGTGACAGCGGCTCCCACAAACTCCCTGAACGGTTGTACCTACGCACAGGAAGCACACTCCTGTCGGTGGAATGTGATTGTTCCCGTTGCGAAATGCACCTCCGCATCGTATAAAGAACCTGATAATATGGACTGTTGGCAGTGACGCGGCTTAGTCGCTGGCGTCAGTTTTGAGCATGTCCAAGAATTGTATCTCGTCGATAATGGGAATGTTTAGTTTCTGGGCTTTTTCCAGTTTGGATGGTCCCATGTTTTCCCCAGCCAACACATAATCGGTGGCCTTGCTGATGGAACTCACATTCTTACCTCCGTTTTGCTCAATCATGGCTTTGTATTCCTCACGGGAATGTTGGGCGAAAGTACCGCTGATGACAATTTTCTTGCCAGCCAATCTGTCGCTGCGGCTGGCCATTTCTTCCTCACTGAGCGACATCTGCAAACCAGCTGTTTTGAGTCGTTCAACGATTTCACGATTCTTGTCGATAGCGAAGAAGTCCACGATGGACTGAGCGATTTTGGGACCTATTTCAGGGATGGCCGCCAGTTCTTCGGCTGGCATGGCCATCAGGCGGTCAATGTCGTGCACATTCCTTGCTAGCACTTTGCCCGTAGTTTCGCCTACGAAGGGTATGGACAGTGCAAAAATGACCCTGGCGAAAGGTACTTGTTTTGATTCCTCGATGCCACGCAAGATGCGTTGGGCACTACGTTCTTGGAAGCGGTCAAGCCCCACCAGTTGTTCGTAAGTCAGGTCATATAAGTCGGCCACGTCATTCACCAGTCCGTTTTGATGCAGCATCACCGCCACTTCTTCGCCAATGCCGTCAATGTTCATCATGTGGCGTCCCACAAAGTGCTCAATGCGGCCCGTGATTTGCGGCTCGCATCCCCACTTGTTGGGGCATACCCACGCCGCTTCACCTTCCACTCTCACAAGCGGCGTCCCACACACGGGACATTCGCTGACAAATTTCAAGGGTTGGGTATCGCTTGGGCGTTGTTTGGTGTCAACACCCACAATTTTGGGAATGATTTCACCGCCTTTTTCCACATACACCATATCTCCGTCGTGAATGTCTAATTGGCGAATGATGTCTTCGTTGTGCAACGATGCCCGCTTGACAATGGTGCCCGACAGTAACACAGGCTCAAGATTGGCAACAGGCGTGATAACTCCTGAACGTCCCACCTCGAATGAAACATATTTGAGTTTGGTGCATTCTCGTTCGGGGGCAAATTTATAGGCGATAGCCCATCGTGGCGACTTGGCGGTGCTGCCCAGATTCAGTTGCTGTCGAAGGGAATTGATTTTGAACACCAACCCGTCGGTGGCTACGGGAAGGTGCTTGCGTTCCACATCCCAGTGGTTGATGAAATCACTTACCGAGTCAATGGATTTGAGGACAGAAATCTCACCGGTCTTGAAACCCCATCGGCGCAAAGCCTCAACACTCTCGGCATGCGTTTTGAAGGGCAAGTTGTCGCCCAACAGGAAGTAGAAATAGGCGTCGAGTCCGCGGCGGGCCACCTCAGCGCTATTTTGTAGCTTGAGCGTTCCGGCTGCTGCGTTGCGGGGGTTGGCAAACAGTGGTTCCTCGTTGAACTGGCGTTCTTGGTTCAGTCGCTCAAAACTGGCCCAGGGCAGTAAGATTTCACCCCGCACTTCGAAACGGTCGGGATAGTCAAGTCCTTCGGGTAATTCCAGCGGAACGGTCTTGATGGTGATGACGTTAGCGGTCACGTCGTCGCCCTGCACACCGTCGCCTCGAGTGACGGCTTGCACCAGTCGTCCATGTTCATAATGAACCGAAATGCTTGTTCCGTCATACTTCATCTCGCCCACAATCTCACAAGGCTCACCGCCAAGTCCTTCTTGAGCGCGTCGCAAAAAATCTTGCACCTCTTCAATATTGTAACTGTTTGCCAGCGACATCATGGGGCGCTCGTGCGTTACCTGCTTGAATGCCTTGTTAATGTCACTGCCCACACGTTGAGTGGGCGAGAGCGGGTCGGCATATTGTGGATAGCTCTCTTCCAAATCTTGCAGTTCACGCATCAGCGCATCAAACTCTTGGTCGCTGATGGTGGGTTGGTTGAGCACATAGTAGTTGTGGTTGTGCTTGTTAAGAATTTGTCGCAATTCTTGAATGCGTTGTAAGAACATATCCATAATATATCGCGAAAGAAAGTGGGTGTTGTTTGATGTCGTTTAAGGCGTCAGTCAGTCTTGAGAAACGCGAAAAAAACCGCCGCGATGAGCAGCAAGAATGAAACGAAGTGATTCCAATGCAGATGTTCGTTTTTGAAGAAGATCACTACAAAGATGGTGAAAATCACCAATGTAATGCACTCCTGTAAAACTTTGAGTTGCAACAACGAGAACGGCCCTCCATTGTCGGCAAATCCGATTCGGTTTGCCGGCACCATGAAGGAGTATTCAAAAAGAGCGATGCCCCACGAGAAAAGAATGACCGCAATCAATGGCCACCCCGTGGTCACGCCCATTTGTTGCAATTTCAAGTGACCATACCATGCTAAAGTCATAATCACGTTTGACAACAGCAATAGCGAGATGGTCAATACTCCTGACCAAATAGGTGAGTTCATGTCCAGATGCGCTTATTCCACAAAGCGGAACTGGTTGTCGAAATGGAGTTCCGTGGTGTCCGATAAATAGTAGGTGTAATTGCCTTTTTTGTCTTTCTCCATCTTTACAATCGATGTGTCAATGCCCTTTTGAGCCATATACATCTTTACTTTCCCATGTACCATGTTGGCGGGCACGGCTTCGGTACCGCAATCTACCATACACCACTGGCCGTCTTTGTCAAATTTTATAATGGCGCCATTGTCAAGCACGGCTTCGTATGCGGCATTATTTATTTTTTCTTTGCAGGCAGTCACCACTTGAGTGCCGGGAAAATAGGATTGAATAATGCCATGTGAGAATTTTGGCAGTTTTTCAGGTTGAATCTCTTGTCTTTCACCTTCGGCCCATGCGAATGAAGCTGATAAAAAGAGGCCGATTAACAATAAAGTCAGTTTTTTCATTTTTATTAGTGATTATAAGTTTATAAATCTGTTACCAACCGAATGCATGGCGCTGGTCAAGCCACTCGCCACGTGCTTTTAAGACTTGTTCAATCAGGTGCCGTGCCACTCCATGTCCTCCATCGCATGGTGTTACGTAGTGCGCTATTTCCAGCACTTCGGGGCAGGCGTCGGCCGGAGCGATGGCTGCTCCCGCCGCTTGCATGACCGGCAAATCGGGGATGTCGTCGCCCACAAACGCCACCTCTTGCGCTTTCAATCCATATTTGGCAAGCCATTGCTCAAAAACGGGCAACTTGAGCGACGCTCCCAAATAGACATCGGTCATGCCCAAAGCCTGGAATCGCACCTTCACCGCATTCACAGTGGCTCCGCTGATGATGGCAAGAGGAAAACGGTGCTTGACAGCCAATTGAATGGCATATCCGTCTTTGATATTGACCATGCGCATGGGTTCTCCTGATGGATGCAGAGGAATAGTAGATGGTGACAGCACGCCATCAACATCAAACGCCAAGCCTTTTATTTTAGAAAAATCTATCATTGTTTCTGCTGCTCAAGTTCAAGAATACTGGCCGACAACAACTCGTAAATCTCTCTTTGTCTGCCGTGGAGCATGGCTTCGTGGAGGGCCATGACTTTCGTGTCGCCTCTCATGGCGGGACCTGTTTGGGATTGGGCCGGAGTGAGATGATTGAGTTTGTCGGCAGTGTTGTGTATGAGTGGCAACATGGCATCAAAGCTCAGCCCGTGATTCTCAAGCAACGAAGCCGCTTGCGCCCACATGTGATTGGCAAAATTGCAGGAGAAAACGGCCGCAATGTGAAGCACTTGCCGCTGCTTGCTGTCGCAAGGCGTGACATGTGACGTCAGCAAGTTTGACACCTCTATGACACAATTCAACGATGATGTGTCGTTGGCCTCAACGAAAACATGCACATCGCTCCAGACGACCGCCAGTTCGCGGGAAAACGACTGCATGGGGTAGAGTACACCACAATGCTTGCGGTGCTTTTTGAGAACTGATAGTGGGGTGGTTCCCGAAGTGTGTAGCCACAGCGCGCCGTTGTCGGGTATGGCTTCAACAATGCCGGCAATGGCATCATCGCTCACCGCAATCAGATAAATGTCGGCATCATCAACCAGGTCATTTAAGTCACAGGTGGCGAGGGGAATACCTACGCGCTCAGCCAGCCGTTGGGCGTGCGCAAGGTTCCGGCTGTACACCTGCAGTAATTCACAGGAACTTGACAAGCCTAACGCGATATGCGTGGCTACATTTCCCGACCCTATGATGACGATGCGATACATTTAAGATTAGAATTGCCAATTATCAATTGCGGCACAAAATTAGTATTTTTTGTTGAGAATATCCAATGATTTTGTAATTTTGCGACATAATATCAAAAGAGGACTCATGAACAAATCAATCTATAGATTATTGATGATAGCCGTGGTGGCCTTCACTTCGTTGGCGATGAACGCTCAAGATTATCATTTGCGTCATGATACAATCCATGTCTATAAGTCATGGGAATCCATTCTGGACCAGTGGGCCGATACCATCCTTATTAATCCTGAAATAGAGGTGTATTCACTCTACGATGTTGATTTCTTTTCTCAAAATGAGGCCGTTAATAAGATGTTACGCAATGAAGCCGTGGCTCTTGCGATTGGCGACACAACATGGTTTGTGAGCAGTTATTGGCTACAACGGAATTTTAAGGGGCAATCTCACAAAATGGATGATTGGGTTCCGCTTTATTTTACGGCCAAGATAGCATTTGTGCAATGGAGCCGAACTCAACCAAATCTCGCGCTATCGCTCATTGGTGGTTTGTTGGGTGATCCCGACCTGTTTGCACCAGAAGAAGATGAGTATGGCGATTTATATCTCATTGACTTTGATAATGCTAGTCTTGATAAAATTGATCATAAATATCTCAGCCATCTTTTGGAGTCTTACCCCGATCTCCAACGGCGTTACTTGATGATGAAGGATTACAAGAAACCTTACATCATTCAATCCTTTTTCTTGGATTACATCAACCGCTTGAACGACGACCCAACAGTTCCCTTCATCGTTGAATAGACCTGTAACAAGTTGTGATAAACATATACAGAAAGAGATAAGGCGACGAGGAAACTCATCGCCTTATCCATGTGTTAAGATGCAATCAATCAGTCGTTGTCTTTAACCTCCCAGCCGAGTGCCGAAGCGCCGAGGATGGCTGCGTCGGCCTCTTTCATTTCGCTGAAGACGATTTTGGCCTTGCCACGGAAGATGGGCAACACGTTCTTGTCATACGAAGCCTTGATGGGGTTCATAATCAAGTCGCCGCTTTTTGCCAAACCGCCGAAGATGACGAAAGCCTCAGGACTGGAGAATGCCGCGAAGTCGGCCAGTGCCTCACCCAGAATATTTCCAGTGTAATCAAAGATTTCTTTTGCCAGTTTGTCGCCAGCCATTGCAGCGTCGAACACGTCCTTGCTGGTAATCGTGTCGGCATCCATCTCACGGAGTTTAGACTCGTCGTTACGAATCTCCAGGAACTCGCGAGCGGTGCGAGCAACTCCGGTAGCCGAGCAATAGGCCTCCAAACAGCCGGTGCGACCGCAACCGCACTGACGGCCATTGCTGCGCTTCATGATAACATGACCCAGTTCACCGGCAAAGCCGTCGTGGCCGTAAACCAACTGGCCGTTAACAACGATACCGCTGCCAACACCAGTGCCCAACGTAATCATGATGAAATCTTTCATACCACGGGCAGCGCCGTAGGTCATTTCACCGATGGCTGCGGCATTGGCGTCATTGGTGACGATGCAAGGAATGCCGAACTTGTTGGTAATCTTTTCTGCCAGGGGGATGGGGCAAGGCCAGGGCAGATTGGGTGCGCCCTCAATCATACCTGTATAGTAGTTGCCGTTAGGAGCGCCGATACCGATGCCATTGATTTTGTCTTTTGCGTCGGCAGCTTCAATGATACGATTGATGGCCTCATGGAGTTCATCCACATAATCGTCGAAGTTGCTGTGCTTACCGGTTTTGATAGAATCGCTGGCAATAACATTGCCACGTGCATCCACGATACCGAACGCGGTGTTAGTTCCGCCCATGTCGATACCAATCACATAAGGTTTTCCCATTGTTGTAATTATTTAGTCGTTAATGATTAAGTTTGTTTGCAAAGTTAGTGATTATTTCGTCGTTTTCTTCACTTTTAAGAAAAAAACTGCAATCATTCTCATTTTTTCTCAAGCGCTTCGCTAAGTTGGGCCACTACGTCACCCGCCCATTTGGCGTCACCACCAATAGCCATGCGCACTACCGGTTGCACTTCGTTGTTAGTCGTTATCACCAGTTGATACTGACTATTGATATATGGAATGGCGGCATTGTTGAAAGTGATGTCCTCGATGCAGTCGCGTTGAACTTCTTGACCTGCTACCAGCAGGTGGTCGTCATAGACCAGAATAGTCCCTTCCAACTCGTTATTCGCCAACGGATTGACAACAATCAAATCCTGAGGCTCACCATGCTGGGCGATGAAATCCTGCAGATCTGATGACGACGGCTCATGGCCCAATGTCTCTTCTTCCTTTTTCTCTTTTTTGGAGAAATAAAGTGTCGCTAAAGCTATGATCGTAAGCAATACAACCAGCTCAATCAATTTTAGAATCATAACGCATAGTTTTAATATCAAGCAAAATTACGAAAATTTTCCGTAATATCCATCAAAAAGTAGTAACTTTGCATCATATTTTTAAAGGATTCAAGATATAGAGATGGCCGACAACACATTATTACAACGCCTTGAAGGACTTGACGCCCGTTTTGAGGAAATAGGAACTCTGATTACCGATCCGGCCGTCATTGCCGACCAGCAACGTTATGTCAAACTCACCAAAGAATACAAGAGTCTCGAAGTTTTGCTTCAGGCCAAGAATAAATACAAGAAACTGCTTGATGATCTAAAGGAAGCGAAGACCTTGCTGGAAACCGAGAGTGATGCCGACCTCCGTGCCATGGCACGCGAGGAAATAGATGCCAATGCTCCCCTGGTGCCCAAAATGGAAGAGGAAATCAAGTTGTTGCTCATTCCCGAAGATCCCGAAGATTCTAAAAATGCCGTATTGGAGATTCGCGGAGGAACAGGCGGCGACGAAGCGGCTCTCTTTGCCGGTGACTTGGCTCGCATGTACATTCGTTTTTGCGAGACCAAAGGTTGGAACATCCAAATGTCCAGTTGTAGCGAGGGTGCATCAGGAGGATACAAGGAGGTGATATTCAGTATTACTGGCAATAATGTGTACGGAACCTTGAAGTATGAATCAGGGGTGCATCGTGTGCAACGAGTACCTGTTACCGAGACGCAGGGACGCGTCCACACATCGGCTGCCAGTGTTGCCGTGCTGCCCGAGGCCGAGCCTTTTGATGTGCACATCAATGAAGGAGAAATCAAGTGGGACACGTTCCGTAGCAGCGGTGCCGGAGGACAAAACGTGAACAAGGTGAATTCGGGTGTGCGTCTGCGTTATATGTGGACAAATCCCAACACAGGTGAAGAACAGGAGATTTTGATTGAATGTACCGAGACCCGTGACCAGCCGAAGAACAAGGAACGCGCTTTGGCTCGACTTCGCACGTTTATTTACGACAACGAGCATCAAAAGTATGTTGATGACATCTCCAATCGTCGCAAGACATTGGTGTCGACGGGTGACCGCTCGGCCAAAATCCGTACCTATAATTATCCACAAGGGCGCATTACCGATCACCGCATCGGTTACACCATTTATAATCTGCCGGCCTTTATGGACGGTGACATTCAGGACTGCATCGACCACCTGATTGTTGCCGAGAATGCTGAAAAACTCAAAGAAGCTGAACTATGACGCGACAAGAATTGATAGACCTCATTAAGAGAAAACGGAGTTTCTTGTGTGTGGGCCTTGACCCCGACATCAGCAAGATGCCCCAGTCGTTGGATGGAGACAAGTTTGCCTTCAATCGTGCAATTATTGACGCCACAGCACCTTACGCGATTGCTTATAAGCCTAATTTGGCATTTTATGAGATGCATGGTGCAAAGGGTTATCTTGCTTTTGAGCAAACAATACAGTACATTCGCGACAACTATCCCGAAATGTTGGTTATTGCCGATGCCAAGCGAGGCGACATAGGCAATACCAGTCGCATGTATGCCTCTAGTTTTTTTGATACACTGGGCGTCGATGCTGTAACAGTGGCGCCATATATGGGCGAGGATAGTGTTACACCATTTCTGGGCTATGACGGGAAATGGGTGATTTTGCTGGCGCTTACATCCAATCGTGGTTCAGCGGATTTTCAAATGTTGAAAGACACGCAAGGGACGGCACTTTACGAGCATGTGCTCACCACAGCCCAGCAATGGGGAACGCCCGATAACCTGATGTTTGTGGTGGGAGCCACGCATGGTGAAATGTTCCGTGACATTCGTCGCATTGTTCCTCATCACTTCTTGCTTGTACCTGGCGTGGGGGCTCAGGGCGGCAGTTTGGCCGAGGTGGCTCAATATGGACTGAATGAAGATTGCGGGCTGATAGTCAATTCTTCTCGTGGCATCATCCATGCCTCCAATTCCGATGACTTTGCCCAAGTCGCAGAACAAAAAGCTCGTGAAATTAGGGATGAGATGTCGCAAATGTTGACTGCTCACAAAATTTTATGATGATAATTAGGGGAATGACAATAGTTTTTGCTAACTTTGTGACTTGAATATGAATAACTTAAAAAGATAAGGTATGATAAACATTAATGATTTTAACTTCGCAGGCCTGAAGGCCATCGTGCGCGTTGATTTCAACGTGCCTCTGAATGAAAAAGGTGAAATTACTGACGACACCCGCATCCGTGGTGCAGTGCCCACTTTGAAAAAGATCCTTGCTGATGGAGGTAGTCTCATTTTGATGTCTCACATGGGCAAGCCAAAAGGGAAAGTGAACCCAAAACTCTCGTTGGGACAAATCGCTAATGCCGTCGCTGCCGCATTGGCACGTCCAGTGAAATTCGCCCCCGACTGTGCAAAGGCTGCCGATGCTGCCGCTGCACTCAAAGCCGGTGAGGTGCTTTTGCTTGAGAACCTCCGTTTCTATGCTGAGGAAGAAGGCAAGCCCGTGGGTATTGAAAAAGACGACCCCGCTTACAATGAAGCCAAAAAACAAATGAAGGAGCGTCAGGCCGAGTTTGCCAAGACTCTAGCCAGTTATGCCGATGTGTATGTGAATGACGCTTTTGGAACAGCTCATCGTCGCCATGCTTCGACGGCTGTTATCGCCGACTACTTTGATGCCGATCACAAGATGCTCGGTTTCCTGATGGAGAAAGAAGTGACAGCCATCGACAATGTGCTCAAGAACGCCCAGCATCCCTTTACCGCTATCATCGGTGGCAGCAAGGTGTCGTCAAAACTTGCTGTTATTAAGAACCTGCTGGATAAGGTGGATAACCTCATCATCGGTGGCGGTATGGGCTTTACGTTCATCAAGGCCCAAGGTGGCCATATCGGAGACTCGCTGCATGAAGACGACTTGATGCCCGAAGCTCTCAATGTCATGGCGGCTGCAAAGGAGAAAGGCGTGAACCTCAGCCTGT
The DNA here is from genome assembly GCA_017619935.1 of Muribaculaceae bacterium. Classification (GTDB taxonomy): domain Bacteria; phylum Bacteroidota; class Bacteroidia; order Bacteroidales; family Muribaculaceae; genus Sodaliphilus. The sequence continues at coordinate 30,675 of JAFZRJ010000022.1, forward strand.
CGGTTCAGACTATCGCAGCCAATGAATTCAGCAACGATGCTGAGCGCAAGCCGGTCGATATCTTTAACATTCCGGACGGATGGGAAGGCATGGATGCTGGCGAGGAATCGCTCAAGAATTGGAAAGAGATTATTCTCGCGTCCAAGACCATTCTGTGGAATGGACCAGTGGGTGTGTTTGAATTTGAAAACTTTGCCCATGGAACTGGCGAAATTGCCAAGTATGTTGCTGAAGCAACCAAGAATGGTGCTTACTCGCTTGTGGGTGGAGGCGATTCGGTGGCTGCAGTCAACAAGTTCGGTCTCGCCGACCAAGTGTCTTACGTTTCCACAGGTGGTGGGGCTATGCTGGAAGCCATTGAAGGTAAAACGCTTCCTGGCGTGGCTGCTATCAAGGGCGAATAATCCGAATCACTCAATAACGATTGAGGGTGAGCCAAAGAATTTGGCTCACCCTCATTATTTGTATTCAGTTCCTAAAATACAGGAGGCTAGGTAAAGCACAAATAACTTATGCTTCGCCGGGTTGTTCATTAAGAATCATGCCGATAACAATATTCGCGTCTTCGACATCCACCTTGCCGTCGCCGTTAAGGTCGGCATTGCCGGGATAGTCGTTTTGATTCTTAAGTTCAAGGATGATGTTAATGATGGCGTTCACGTCTTCGACATCCACTTTGCCGTCGCCGTTCACATCGCCTCGAGAATAAGTAAAACCATATAAAGGAATGTTCAAGGGCGTTTCCACACCTCCCCCCGTGATATTAATCATAGCTTCATGTGAGCCGTTTTCGATGGCCGAATAGGTGACGTTAACTTTGGTGCCATTCATTACATTGCCCGATGGGATGGTTGTCGGAGACACCCTAAAGAATGCGGCATTTTCTCCTGAAATGGTCAACTGCACATTGCTGACAAGTTTTTCCCCTGTTAGGACAAAAGTATTGACTTTGGTGGTTCCTAATAATGTATTGCCAAAGTCCATTTGGAAGCCATCGGTGGGGGTGGTGAACACGGGAACAGGTGCGGGCCATTCGCCGATGACGAATGGAGTGGGGGAACCTAGATATATCGAAGAATCGTTGGGGTCAATGAGCGCAATATAACAGGTGTCGCCTGTGGCTGCGCTCACTTGTGTCGCAAAATTGATGCTCTTTTGTTCTCCAACGTGGTGAATTGAGACCTCGCCTTGAGCCTGACCGATGACTTGGTACTCGTCATTGGTCTTTGTCAGGATGTCTACCTGTAGTTGTCCGTCATAAAAACCACCGACACTCTTCACAACGACCGATGCTTTAATGTCGTCGGCAGGCATAGATATTGCTTCGGGTTCCAGGTCGCGCACTACTTCGAGGTGGCCCTCTGGAGGGGTGGCTTCATTAAACAACACAACCCCGTTTTCTTTGACTTTCATCATTACATATCCGCCACTGTCGGCAGGTCGAACAAAGGGTGTTGTAGTTGCCATGCGGTCCAGGCTATACACGGCCTGCAAGCGGTAGTTACCGATGGGGAGTGTTTCGGGTAACGTCATGTTGATGGGTTCGTCGTCACCGAAGTAATAAGTGTATCCGGTTTCAAGTTCTACATCGGTCACATGGCATGTAGCCAGTACCTCTGAGTCAGTCTCGTTTAGGATATTAACCGCAAAGTCAAGTGAGCTCAAGTCACCTTCGCCCAAGAAAGTATAGTTGGCCATATCTAAAGGAACAACCTCGCCGAGGTGAGCCGTGGAAGTCTTGGTCGTAAAGAAAGAAAGATAACCTTGCAATGGCTGGATGTCAGAAGTTCCACCATTGTCGGGCTTGATGCCGATGATGACCTCTTGTCCGCTATTGAAGCCGGCCGGAGAAGATGATGGATTTAGGGCGGTGCAGGCAAAGTAACCATCGGAACGTCCTCCCCATCCCCAATTCACATGAAAGTAGCCGTCTTTGTTATATCCGTCGAAGACAAACGCATGTCCACCGCTACGTTCGCTTTGGCCTGCGTAGTAAATGGGCCGACCCGTGTCAAGTTCGTTACGCAACATTTGTTCCCATTCGTCCAGCGGGTGGAAGTCGCGCAGTTGGAACGAAATGCTTTTGTCGTAGCGGAAATAATCACGAAGTGCTTTCATGGCATTGATGGAATAGGCTCCGCTTGATGCCCCATAATGCATGTGCACGGCGATACCGACGGCGCTCATCAATACAGCCACGGCATTTTTTTGTACTTCGGTGGGACGCCCAAAATTATAGTTGTCGCGCATGTCGCTCCAATGAAAATCAATTTGACTGAAATCGGCCCCAAGTGACGTGGCTGGCTCGCCGTTCACATTGCATTCATAAACGGTACTGCCTTCACCCGTAGGAGGCCAGTTGTGCGTTTTCATGATTTGTGCAACAGCGGTGGCCACACAGCCTGTAACGGCATGTTGTCGCCCTCCGTCGTAAGTGGGGCAGAGGTTGTTGAAAGGTGCGCTTTGGTCCCAAATGGTCTTCATCAGAGGCGCCACACTGGTGTTGAGGATGGGCATGCGGCGAGGCTGGGCCGACGTGGAGCGTGCATATTGGATCTCACGTTGGTATTGTTCCAGCCACCACTGCATATTCTCAGGTATGGAATCGGCATTAAATGTACCGGTATCGGCAAATCCTAAAACTGGCAAAACACAGTCATCGCCCGAAACGATGACGAAACCGCCATTGACACCCCGATTAAACACATAGTAATCAGCGATGTCGTTCGAGTTGAAAGATTGGTAAGCAAGCCGCAATGAAACATCACCATGTGACGGTGCTTTTCGAACCATTGATTTCGACACAAATTGTTCTGCGACTGATTGGGCTTGCGATGTTGTAATGCTTTCGGCATCAAGCGATAACGCTGCCAACAAAACGAGTGATAATAATATGTTGTTCCTTTTCATGGCGCTAAATTAATTCAAACCTCGCACACTGAAAAAGATTTCATCATTTTTTGCCCCACAAGCCTGTGTTTTTAACGATTTTAAAACACAACTTTCTTTGTGGCTTGTGACCGAAAACGGCGTGGTAAAAAATAAATTTGGTGTTTTGAGCGATGTGTTGTAATTTTGCGTGTTATTAGATGACTTTACCGTTGCATATAACCTAAATCAATTAATCATACATTATGTCACAAGAACTTAAAACGACTCTACGCGATTCAGCCGGAATGCGCTGGACGGCGTTGCTGCTGTTGGCATTAGCCATGTTCTGCAGCTACATTTTTATGGACATCTTATCACCCATTAAGGACCTGATGCAAGAGACCCGTGGTTGGGATTCCACTGCTTTCGGTACGATGCAGGGCTCTGAGGTGTTCCTTAACGTGTTTGTCTTCTTCTTGATTTTCGCTGGTATCATCCTTGACAAGATGGGCGTGCGCTTTACGGCTGTACTCTCGGGTGCCGTGATGCTCATCGGTGCGATTATCAAGTGGTATGCAGTAACGGAAAGTTTTATGGGCAGTGGACTGGAAACATGGTTCACCAATCATTTGAATTATATACCTGGGTTTGACGAACTCGGGGTGTCGCCGTTCTATGAGGGAATGCCGGCATCGGCCAAGTTTGCTGCGGTAGGTTTCATGATCTTCGGTTGTGGCTGTGAGATGGCCGGTATTACCGTGAGCCGTGGTATTGTTAAATGGTTCAAGGGCCGTGAGATGGCTTTGGCCATGGGCTCTGAGATGGCTCTAGCACGTCTTGGCGTAGCTACTTGTATGATTTTCTCGCCATTCTTCGCCAAGTTGGGCGGTAGCGTGAGCGTGAGTCGTTCGGTGGCCTTCGGTGTGGTGCTGCTTTGCATTGCTCTGATGATGTTCGTCGTTTATTTCTTCATGGATAAGAAATTGGATTCGCAGACAGGCGAGGCCGAGGAAAAGGACGATCCATTTAAGATTAGCGATATAGGCAAGATTCTCACCGATAGTGGCTTCTGGATTGTTGCCTTGCTTTGCGTGCTCTATTATTCGGCCATCTTCCCCTTCCAGAAGTATGCCGTAAACATGTTGCAGTGCAACTTGACTCTGACTGAACCGGCAGCCGACTCATTCTGGGCTACTTCGACCGTGACCATTGTTCAGTATATTATCATGCTTGTTGTGGCTGCTGCTGGTTTTGCAAGCAACTTTATGAAAAAGTCCAGTACCAAGTACACCATGCTGACCATCTCGATTCTGGCATTGATTGTATATTGCTACATGGGTTATATGCGTCAGTCGGCCGAGTCCATCTTTGCGGTGTTCCCATTGCTGGCCGTGCTCATTACTCCCATTTTGGGCAGTTATGTTGACCACAAGGGTAAGGCTGCTTCGATGCTCGTGCTAGGCTCGTTGTTGCTGATTGCTTGCCACTTGACGTTTGCTTTCATTCTTCCCATGTTCAAGGGAAATGCTATGGGTGGTATCGTAATTGCCTATGTTACTATTTTGGTGCTGGGCTCATCCTTCTCGCTGGTTCCCGCTTCGTTGTGGCCCAGTGTACCCAAGTTGGTGGACGCCAAGGTCATCGGTTCGGCTTATGCCTTGATTTTCTGGATTCAGAATATCGGTCTGTGGCTGTTCCCGCTGCTCATTGGCAAGGTGCTCGACAAGACCAATCCTGATGTGACCGACCCAACGAAATTTGACTATACCTGGCCGCTGGTGATGCTGGCATGCTTGGGTGTAGCCGCTCTGCTCCTGGGTCTGCTGCTCAAGGTGATTGACAAGAAGAAAGGTCTTGGCCTTGAAGAACCCAATATCAAGTAAAAACAAGTAACTTTAAGTCATATTCTAGCCCTTCTGGTTCTAGCTTTCTGGAAGGGCTAGTTTATTACAATCAACACGATGAAAGAGATAATCATAAAGAAATTAAATGAGTCATCGGCCGCTCGATGGACGGTGCTCATGATAGTGGCTTTTACCATGATGACTGGCTATATCGTGGCCAAGGAAATGTCGCCGTTGCAGTATCTGCTGGAGTTGCCTGCGTCTGAGGGCGGAATGGGCTGGACCAGCGGCGAATTTGGCCTTTTTGCCGGGTCGCGTGGCTTTTTCAACGTGTTTTTCTTGATGCTGTTTGTTGGCGGCATCATCCTCGACAAGACAGGTGTGCGTTTCGCCGGCACGCTGTCGTGTGTGCTCATGTTGATAGGAACGGCCATTGACTATTACGCTATCGCGTTCGCTTCTCCCGAGCCCACCTCGGCGGTGAATATGCCGTTGTTTGGAATCGAAGGCACGGCCATCAAACACCAGGTGCTGTTGGCGGCATTGGGATTCGCCATTTTCGGTATCGGTTATGAGTTGTGTGGTATCACGGTGTCGAAAGTTATTGTGAAATGGTTTTCGGGTCGTGAGATGGCTTTGGCTATGGGCATACAGGTGGCATTGGCTCGTCTGGGCACGGCGTTGGCGCTTGCTGGCAGTCCCGCCATTGCCCGCCATTTCAGCCTGTCAACCCCCATTTTGTTAGGGTTGTTGAGTGTGGGCGTCGGTTTGATTGCCTATCTTTTCTATTGTGTGATGGACACGCGTTTCGACAAAGAAAATGTTGCGACATCGGACGATGCCGAAGATGAGAAGTTCCATTTCTCCGACATGCTGGTCACCGTCAAGAACTCGGGCTTCTGGCTAATCACATTGTTGTGTATGTTGTATTATTCGGCCTTGTATCCATTTCTGGACTTCGCCACTAAACTTATGATAGCCAAGTATGGCGTAAACCCCGACTTGGCAGGAACCATTCCCGCCATACTGCCGTTCACCAGCATTGTGCTCACCCCGTTGTTTGGTGCCATGTACGACAGGGTGGGGCGTGGTGCCACCATTATGATCGTCGGTACAGTGATGCTGACGGTGGTGCTGATGGTGTTCACTTTGCCGGCACATGCCAGTTGGATAGCTGTGGTGATGATGCTGGTACTGGGTGTGGCGTTCTCGTTGCTTCCGTCGGTGTTGTGGCCCGCGGTACCCAAAATTGTGCCCATGAAACAATTAGGTACGGCCTATTCAATCATCTATTATATCCAGAATATCGGTCTGATGCTCATCCCCATCGTTATTGGCGGTGTGCTGCAGCGCAATACTGCCGCCGACGGTAGCGTGGACTACACAACGGCGATGTGGATATTCACGGGCATAGGTATTGCCGCCATTATCATCGCATTGTTGCTGCGCAGGGCCGACAGCAAGCATCAGTATGGCTTGGAAACGCCGAAAAGTCTTACGTAACGGCTAGAACAGCAAATTCCCTATTTGATAGACCAGAGCCGACACCACCCATGCTATTGCGGTGGTGTAAATGGCCGCGCCCGCAGCCCAGCGCCACGAGCCGGTCTCGTTTTTGATGGCGACAATGGTGGCCATACAGGGGAAATAGAGCAGAACGAACAACAGGTAGCAATAAGCCACCAGCGGAGTGATGCCGTCGGCCAACATCTGTTTGCGCAAACGGGTGTATTTCTCGCCGTCTTCGCTGTAGTTTTCATCGTCGCCGAAACTGTCATCATCGCTGTAGATGACCCCGATGGTTGACGCGACAATTTCTTTGGCACCTACGCCGGCGATGAGGCTCACGTCCAGTTTCCAGTTGAAACCTTGCGGGCTGAATATGGGCTCAATGGTCTTTCCCATGCGTCCCATATAACTTTGTTCTTGTTGTTGCTGGCGAGACAATTCATCGTGATGTGGAAAATACCCCAGGGCCCAGACGATAATGCTGGCTACCAGAATGATTCCGCCCATCTTCTTCAGATATTCTTTGCCTTTTTCCCAAGTGTGCCGTGCGATGGCTTTTCCGGTGGGCATGCGGTAGGGCGGTAACTCCATAACGAATGGCGTGTCTTCGCCCTTGATGACGACTTTGGACAGCACCTTGCTCACAATGACCGCCACGATAATGCCCACAATGTAGAGCGAAATCATTGCGAGGCTGCGATATTGCAAGGCGAAGAAAGTGCCCGTAATCATAATGTAAATGGGCAGTCGTGCCGAGCAACTCATGAAGGGCAGTATCATCATGGTAATCAAGCGGCTGCGTCGGCTCTCGATGGTGCGGGTGGCCATGACGGCGGGCACATTGCAGCCGAAGCCCATGATGAGCGGGATGAACGATTTCCCGTGCAGTCCCATGCGGTGCATGAGTTTGTCCATAATGAACGCGGCGCGCGCCATGTAGCCGCTGTCCTCCATAAATGAAATGAAGAAATAGAGGATGAGAATCTGCGGCAAGAACACGATGACGGCTCCCACACCGCCGATGATTCCGTCGGTTACCATGTCTTTCAGGGGGCCGTTGGGCATGATGGAACCCACCCAGTTGCCCAGCCACGCCACGCCGGCGTCGATCCAGTCCATGGGATATTGTCCCAACACAAATGTGACCTCAAACATCACAAACAGAATGAGGAAAAAGATGGGAAATCCCACGTATTTGTTCGACAAGATGCGGTCAAGGATGTGGGTGGTTTTGTAGGTGTCGTGGTCTTTGCCCTCTTTGTATTCGGCTTCCTGCAAGGCGCCATTGATGAAAGCGTACTTGGCGTTCATGATGGCCGTTTCGCTGTCTTCTTGAGTGTCGCTCTGGATGCGCGCTGCCGCTTGCCGTGTTGTGGTGTCGATGGTTTCGGCATTAGGGAGCGACTGGGCGAGTTTTTGTGCCTCTTTGTCGTTTTCCAGTAGTTTGATGGCAAGATAACGGGTCGAGTAGCGATGGCGGATTCCCGTCTCTTGCTGGATGACTTCCTTGACGGCATTGATGCCGGCTTCTACATATTTTCCGTGGTTGAAGTGGATGTGCCGGAAGTAGTTTTTTACGGGTTTGTCGCCGCTGGCGAAGTCCTCTTGGTGCTGCACGTGTGATGTGGCGTAGTGGTCGTGCCACTGCTTGATGTCGCGTGCCACTTCGGGGCGCATACGCCCATTCTCGTCGAGGAAGTCGACGCCCTCATACATATTGATGATGACGTGGAACAACAGTTGCACGCCCATCCCTTTCTTGAACGACGTGGGAATCATGGGCACACCGAACAACGTGCTCAGGGTGTCGATATTCAGATGGTCGCCGCGTTTTTCAAACTCATCCCAGAAGTTCAGGGCACACACCATGCGCAAGTTCATGTCAATGAGTTGGGTGGTGAGGTACAGATTGCGCTCCAGGTTGCTGGAGTCAATCACGTTAATGACGATGTCGGGGGTCTTCTCGATGATTTGCTTTCGCACGTACAGTTCTTCGGGGCTGTAGGCCGACAGGGAGTAGGTGCCGGGCAAATCCACCAGATTGAATTCGTAGCCTTCAAACTCGGCTCGGGCTTCGGTGGCATCGACGGTCACGCCGCTGTAATTGCCCACCCGGGCATGAGCACCACTGGCAAAGTTGAACAGTGAGGTCTTGCCGCAGTTGGGATTACCCACCAGAGCCACATTGATCACTCGGCGGCGCTTGCGGGCGGCTTCCTTCAGTTGCTCGTCGCTGATGGCCACTTCCTCGACCTGAGATGTCGGCGCATAGTCGTTGTCCTGCACCTCGTTTTTCATGTGCTTGAACTCATCGGCCGACAGCACTTCAATCATCTTGGCCTCGTCGTGACGGAGCGACACCTCATAGCCCATGAGCCGGTATTTCACCGGGTCCTGGAGCGGGGCGTTGAGCAACACTTCCACCACCTTGCCGCGGATGAAGCCCATCTCCACAATGCGCTTGCGGAAACCGCCGTGGCCCATCACCTTCACGATGACGCCTTTCTCGCCTGTTTTCAGTTCAGACAGTCTCATCTGCTATGCCTTTTTTTCTGACTGCAAAATTATTGTCAGTTTTTCGGGCGCACAATCCCTAAAACTAGGGATTTTTCGGGTCGGAGGCATCAGTTTCATTACTCCAGCCGACGTTTTCCCCAGTCTTGTCTTTCCTTGTCGTAAAATTGGTGGTAGCTAGGATTATTTGTAAGTCACATTCTCAGGTTTCCACTTGTCCTTGGGGGTGGGGTGCTCGTGTGGATAACCGATGAGGATGGCGCACAATGGCACGAGGTGTTCGCCCAGCCCCAGTGCTTCTCTAATGCCATTGACACGGTCGCCGATGGGGTAGGCGCCAGTCCAAACGGCACCGAGGCCGATGGCGTTGGCCGCCAGCAGGATGTTTTCGGTGGCTGCCGATGCGTCCTGCACCCAGAACTCTCGTGCATCACCCTCGAGTGCCTTGGTCATGTCGCCACAGACCACAATGGCGAGGGGGGCTTTGCGCACCATGCCGCCACCGCGTCCGCTGGCCAGCAGGTCGATGCTTTCGCGCTTGTCGAGCACCACGAAGTGCCATGGCTGGCGATTGACAGCCGTGGGGGCTGCCATGCCTGCGCGAAGCAGCATTTCCACCTTGGCGGGTTCCACCGCCTTGTCTTCCCACGAGCGGATGCTCGTGCGGGTCATGATATTCTCGTATGCGGCCTGTTGCTCGGGGGTGAGCTCGGTCGCATTTTGCTCGGTTTGTGCGGTGGTGCTGCATGCGCACATGGCTGCTGCTGCAATGAGCAGGGCAACTCGTTTGCCTAATTTTTTCATCGTCTTCTGGTTTTTAGTGAATGTCTAGTGCAAAGTTACAAAATTATTGTCAACTATGGATATATCTATGTGAAATAAAGCATTGCCTCAGAAAAAAAACATGAAAATGATTCTTGCTCTCAAGTTGGGTCGAGTGACGCTGGCCGGGGCCATTGCACGCTGCGCTTTGCGCAACTCGTGCTGCATCATCTCTCCGAACCTGTAAGTTCAAATAAGAAATGCAACTTTTGGAGAAGTTGAAAGGAGTGAAAGTTGAAGATTTTTTTCAGGAGAAAGAGGGAGTGTCTCCCTCCTTCCCTGATGGAAAAATTGGTACCTTTGTAGCCCCTTCCAAAAGTTAC
>JAFZRJ010000003.1 GCA_017619935.1 Muribaculaceae bacterium
CGCAGTGTTGCCCTTGAAGTAGCGAAGTATGGTATTACAGTGAACTGTGTTGCCCCGGGGCCTACTCAAACAGGATGGATTGATTCTGAGTTTGAGAAGCATGTTGTTACGATCATTCCGATGGGCAAACTGATTCAACCGGAGGATATTGCCGATACGATTCTGTTTCTGGCGAGCGAACAGGCAGGAATGCTTACGGGACAGGTCATAAAGGTCTCAGGGGGTCATGCCTTATAAATTCCAATTTATCTAATAGAAAAGCGAGGCCACTGGCTTCGCTTTTTTAGTGATTGCGGCCAAAATCTTTTGATAATGCAGAACATAGGATGCCCGTGAACGAGCGTCCGATGTTGTCCTCGTAGAACTCTTTGATATTCATCACCGAAGCGAAACCCATTTTATACAAAAAAGGCTCATCGATTGTTCGGTGAGCCTTTGGTTAGTGATGTGTGAGAAGTCTTATCTCACAATCATGTTGAGCATCGCTCTAACTCGATCACGTTCGGCAATGCTCATACAAGCATGGCGTTGCTCTCACTTAATCACTCGTTTTTTGCCGTTCTCGATGACGATGCCCTTGTAATCGTTGCCCACGGGCTGGCCCATGAGGTTGTAACGCTGGCCGCGCTTGGTGGTAGCCACGTTGATGTCCTCAACGCCAGTGACAACGGTTTCCTTGAACGTGGCATTCACGGTCACGGGAGCCGCCGGCATCTGGAAGGTGTAAGTGCCATTCTCACCAGGAGTGAGCTCCAATGAACCGCCGCGCAGACGCAACACATGTGCGCCGCTCGGCTCGCCGTCAACAGTAGCCACGGTGAGGTTTTCCAACTCATAACCATCATCGGGTGTCACCGTCAGCGTCACGGTCTCGCCAATGGAGGCGGCCGCCTTGTCGCTGGTCACCGTGCCGTGCTCAAATGATTCCGGCAGGCTGATGGTGTAGGTGGGCTCGCTGCCGTCGTATTCCTGCCAATCATCGTCTATCAAACCATACACCGTCCAGTTCTTGCCTCTCGCGGTGGCCACCTGCGTGGTGGTGATGACGTTCTGCTCGGTTTCAGAATCAAGGTCGATGACAATGAACGATCCGTTTTCTCCCCAATAATCAACATCCACGGTGGGCAGACTGGCCACCAACGCCTCCATGTTACCGCCGTTGATTTGGTTGCCGGAGCAGTCAAGGTATGCCAATGCGATGTTCTGGGTCACGTCAAGTTGCGCCAGCTGGTTGTTGTAGCAGTAAAGCACTTCCAACGCAGTGTTCTGGCTCACGTCGAGTTCCGTCAGCTGGATGTTGGAGCAGCGAAGCATTTCCAACGCAGTGTTCTGGCTCACGTCGAGCTCCGTCAGCTGGTTGTCGGAGCAGTCAAGTGTTTCCAACGCAGTGTTCTGGCTCACGTCGAGTTCCGTCAGCTGGATGTTGGAGCAGCCAAGTCGCATTAGGGCGGTGTTCTGGCTCACCTCGAGTTCCGTCAGTTGGTTGTTGTAGCAGTAAAGCGCTTCCAATGCAGTGTTCTGGCTCACGTCGAGTTCAGTCAGCGAGTTGTTGGAGCAGTCAAGCGTTTTCAACGCGGTGTTGTGGCTCACGTCGAGCTCCGTCAGCTGGTTGTCGGAGCAGTTAAGATTCTTCAGGGCGGTGTTCTGGCACACGTCAAGCGCCGTCAGCTGGTTGTTGTAGCAGTAAAGCTTATTCAACGCTGTGTTCTGGCTCACGTCAAGCGCCGTCAGCTGGTTGTTGTTGCAGGCAAGGAATATCAACGCGGTGTTGTGGCTCACGTCGAGCGCCGTCAGCTGGTTGCCGATGCAGTAAAGATTCTTCAGGGCGGTGAGATGCTCGATGCCCGTTAGGTCGGCAATACTGTTAGAGGAGACATCGATAGTGATGATGGCGGCTATCTCCCCGTCGGTGAGCACGCCGTCGCTGCCGGAGGGTTCCGACAGCAGATAGTTGCGGAAGTTGCCGTCTGGGAAGTTCGTTTCGTTAATGGTCACGTCAGCCCATGCCGAGAGGCTGGCGACCATTGCCACAAGTAAGAGTAAAACTTTCTTCATAAGTTCCTGGGTTTTATCGTTAATAATTCAGTTTATTGCAATACAAAGCGGCACGCGCCGCACCGTGTGGCAGCGTGTGCCGTAAAAGGTTGGTAACAAGAATCCCGCCCCAAAAATCGGAGTGGCAATAATGCACTAACAATCAAAAACTTATGTATATTACGCAAGTCAAATATCCTTTGGACTGATATGTTAGCGATTGCAACCATTGTCTTTATTACCCTTGTTTGAAATACAAAGGTACAACTAATATTAAACATGGAATACACCAAACGGCTGAAATTCCAAAAAATCTACGAATTTTGCCTAATGAGTTGGGCTTTTGACCCGCCAAAGGTCGCTACTCACTACTCTCTAATCCCTCGTCTCTACTCTTGCGGTCGCGCTCAAGTTCTTGCTTCTTGGCCATCATCTCCATTGCCTGGGTGACGATGGCCGCGATGTCATCCTCGTAAAACTCTTTGATATTCATCACCGAAGCGTAGTACTTGCGCGAGAACCACTTGCGCCGTTGGCGCACTTTGGCACGGCCGAGATCGCCACCGTCTGTCACGCGTTGCGCAACTCGTGCTGTGGCATTGCCCCAAGCCCTTCGGGGTTGTCGATGAAAACCTCAGTGGTTGAAGGTGGGCTTTTAATGTGACTGCCATAGTGGTTGCCTGGTTTCGTTGTCTTCGGCAAAATTACTTTGTCGCCATAGGTCGGCAAAAGGCAAAGATTTTGTATCTTTGCAGAAACTTAAAAACTTATCATGATGGGATTTTTCTGTAAGTACATTTGTGAACTGTGTATTAGGGAAAAAACCATTTCCACCAACCTATATCTATAAATAATGACGCTGATGAGTATGAATGTAAAAGTGTTGATGGCGGTAATCGCTTTTGTCACAATGGGCTTGACAACTGCCAAAGCGCAGATTTCGCGGGAGCAGTTGCAAACTGGAAGTGACGAACAGTTGCTGAGGGAATGGACAAAGGTGCTTTCCCTAGATGAGTTTGGCGGAAGAAAGCCCATGACGCCCTATGAGGACAAGACGGTGGACTATCTGGCCAGACAGTTGGAGGTGATAGGTTTGGAGCCTGCCTTCAATGGCAGTTGGTTCCAGCCCTTTGAAATGATTGCAGTTACAGCTAAGCCGGAGGGTAGCAGGCTTTCTGTGAGCGGGAAGAAGAAATCGGTGCTTCGTTATCCCGACGATATGATCATCTGGACGACTCGCGCCATTGAGAAAATCGATTTGAAGAAGGCGGAGTATGTGTTTTGCGGTTTTGGCATTAACGCGCCCGAATACGGCTGGAATGACTACGAGGGCATCGATGTGAAAGGCAAGATAGTGGTGGTGATGGTCAACGACCCCGGCTTTTATGACAGTCAGCTCTTCAGAGGACGTAATATGACCTACTATGGTCGTTGGACATATAAGTTTGAGGAGGCGCAGCGTCAAGGTGCTGTCGGTTGTCTGGTGCTCCATCATACTGAAGCCGCCAGTTACGGGTGGCATGTCTGTGTGAATGGCCACCTAAGCGATAATCTCGGCATCTATAATCCAGATACGCGCAATGCCGACGAACTGGCCGTCAGAGGATGGTTGCATGAGGATGGTTGCAAAAAACTGTTTCTTGCGGCCGGCATGGATATGGACAGGGCACTGGCTGATGCGAAAAAGCCGGGTTTCAAGAGTTTTTCGCTGAATGTGAGAGGAGATGTGAAGATGAATGTTACCTACGACATTCAGGAGACGCGCAATGTGGGCGGCATTCTTCGAGGAAGCGGTCAGGAAGGTGAGGCCGTATTGTTCTGTGCCCACTGGGATCACTTGGGCATAGGTAAAGCCGACGAACGTGGCGATACGATATATAACGGTGCTGCAGACAATGCATCAGGCATGGCTGGAGCTTTGCTCGTCGCCAAGAAGTTCAAGGAGATGCCCCAGCCGCGACGAGACTTGGTGTTCATCTTCCCTTCGTCGGAGGAGAGCGGACTCTTCGGCTCTGCCTATTACTGCAATCACCCTGTCGTACCGATGGAGAAGACTGTAGCCTGTCTTAATTTTGAGAGTATAGGTCCTGCCGAGTTGACGCGCGATGTCGTGATTTTGGGCGGTGGCGAAAGCGACCTGGACCATTATTATGTGGCTGCCGCTGCTGCTCAGGGCAGGTATATTTATTTCGATGCTGACAACTCCGACGGCTGGTTTTACCGTTCCGACCATTATAATTTTGTGAAAAAGGGTGTGCGTGCGGTGGTGTTGGAGAACGGCCGTCATCCTGTGGACGTGAGCAAGCCCAATAAATATCCTATGCCGGTCTGGTACCACAAACCATGTGACGAGTATCATGAGGATTGGGATGTTAGTGGCACATTGTCCAACGTGAACCTGATGTTTAGCGTAGGTCTGTCTTTGTCAAACAATTCCCGATAAGGCATTCTTTTCATAGATAGCATTTTTTACTCCGAAAAATTAAAAAGGAGGTTTCCACCGCTAAAAGACATTATTGTTAAGAAAAAGTGGTATCGTTGTCATCTCCAAACTGTTTTCGTTATGCTTTGAACCCTTTTTTCTGACCTCTTCGAAGTAGGGAAAGAATACAATGTGAATTGGGATGTTATTTCTCACTGCGAGAAACTTTCAGTTTCTCGTGGTGAGGATGCTGAGCCTCGGTTTGTCTCGATGACATTGGCGCAGTTCCATACGTTGTTCAAGGCGGATATTCGGCCGTTGTTATGATATGGCCAAAAGTTAAGCGGTTGAGATACGCAAAGGTAAACCAACCGCTTGATGCTGTAGAAGTCAATACTAATAAATTGGAATTTATAGTTCTAAAATATTTTGTATCGCTGTCTCGTAATCTTTATCTATCAATGTTACTTGCTCTCCGTTTTGGGAAAATCCATTTATATAGTAATGATTGTCGGCCTTAAGTGATTCGGAAACACAGTCGGTATCATTTAGCCTTGTTTCGACGTCGGAGGCATGTGCCTTAATCATATCAAA
>JAFZRJ010000004.1 GCA_017619935.1 Muribaculaceae bacterium
GCTAAGGCTCGTGACCTCGTTGCCGACCCCGTGGACTACATCAAGGCAGACCTCGCCATTCAAGAAAAAGGCGTGGAGCTTCTCTACAAGTGCATGGCCGAACTCCGTGATGACCCAACCACCTACGACATCATGAAGGCCTATCTCGCTGATGAGGAAGAAGACCTCTACTGGTCGCAGGGACAACTTGAACTCATCGAGAAAATCGGTGCTCAGAACTGGCTTTTCACGCAACTCTAAATTTCGACCAAGATGGAAGCAAAAGAACAAGTGCTAGAAGTCATGCGAAAGGCTGGCGTGCCTTTGAACGCAGGCAAAGTGGCTGAATTGTCGGGCCTCGACCGCAAGGTCGTTGACAAGGCGTTCGCCGAGTTGAAGAAAGAGGGTGCCATCGTGTCGCCCGTCCGCTGCAAGTGGGAACCCGCAAAATAACGTCGGCTACGAACCAATATGAAGGAGTGCTTTCGGGCACTCTTTTTTATTGCGTCTTCGGCAACGAAACGGACTCCATCATTTAGCGGTAACTCATTCGCTGGATGATGGAATTTGGTTTTTGCTGGGTGAAGTCATCGCTGGGTTGAAGGTGGGGATGGGGAACGCGATTTGCACTATTGAGTAAAATGATATAACTTTGCATTGAAAAATGTAAGGGTTCATGATTTGGACCGGTCAATAATGAGAATCGTTTTGTGAAGATGAAAAAGATAATGGTTATGATGGCGTTGGTCTTGTGCGTGATGGCTTGTCACAGCACTAACGCCAACGTGGAAAAAGAGACCTCGGAGAGTTCGGTCTGTACTGGCGAAGTGGTGGTGGGCGCCGCCCGCACCGACATCTATGTCCCGCGACTGAAGGGCAAGCGCCTGGCGTTGCTCAGCAACCAAACGGGAATAGTGGACGGCAAACATGTGCTCGACGTGATGCTGGAGAAAGGGCTGAACGTGGTGACCATCTTCTCGCCCGAGCATGGCTTCAGGGGGACTGCCGATGCCGGTGAGCACGTCGCCAGCAGTGTGGACGAGAAGACGGGCATCCCCATCGCGTCGCTCTACGAGGGCAAGTCGCCCATGCCCAGCAAGGAAACGATGGACAAGTTCGACGTCATCGTGGTGGACTTGCAGGATGTGGGGCTGCGCTTCTACACCTACTATGTGACGATGATCAACCTGATGGACGCCGCCGTCATCCACAACAAGCAGGTGGTGATATTTGACCGTCCTAACCCCAACATCATGACCGTCGACGGCCCCATTCTGGACATGAGCCTGAAGAGCGGAGTGGGGCGCCTGCCCATCCCCACCGTTTATGGGATGACGATGGGTGAACTTGCGCTCATGGCCAACGGCGAGCACTGGCTGACCGAGGGCAAGACTTGCCAACTCACGGTGATACCGTGCGACAATTATACGCGGGAGACCCGCTATGAACTGCCGGTGGCGCCGTCGCCCAACTTGCCCAATATGCTGTCGATATACCTCTATCCGTCAACGTGCTTTTTCGAGGGCACTCCCGTGAGTCTGGGCCGTGGCACCGATTGGCCGTTCCAGGTCTATGGGCATCCCGACATGAAAGGTTACAGTTTCTCGTTTACCCCCCGCAGCCGCTTCGGGGCGAAGAATCCACCGTGCCTCAACCAGTTGTGCTATGGTGTTGATCTTCACGAGATGGACACTGAGGCGGCGATTGCGCAGGGCATCAACATGGAATATGTGATTGATGCCTATCGCAACTTGAAAATGGGCGACAAGTTTTTCACGCGTTTCTTCGATTTGCTCACGGGCAACCGCAATATCAAGCAAATGATTATGGACGGCAAGAGCGCCGCCGAGATCAAGGCTTCGTGGACTGGCGACGTGATGGCGTTCAAGAAGCAGCGCGAACCGTATTTGATTTATAAATAAAAGATTGATATGACTCCGTGGATTGTTTTGGCCACCATAGTTGGCTATTTTGCAGTATTATTCCTGATTTCATGGATGGTGTCGCGTCGCAGCGACAATCAAGCCGCGCTCACCGGTGGGCGTGAGGCGCCGTGGTTTATCGTGGCGATAGCCATGATAGGTGCCCCCATCTCGGGCGTCACCTTCGTTTCGGTCCCCGGCATGGTGGTTGCCAAGAGTTACAGCTACCTGCAGATGACGTTGGGCTTTGTGATTGGCTATTTTGCCATCGCCTACGTCCTGATTCCGCTGTTCTACAAGCGCAACCTGGTGTCGATTTACGGCTATCTCGAACAGCGCTTCGGCGATGGCACTCACAAGACGGGCGCATGGTTCTTCTTCATCAGCAAGATGCTGGGTGCTGCCGTGCGCTTCTATGTGGTGTGCGTCACCTTGCAGTTGCTTGTGTTCAGCCCTCTCGGCATCCCCTTCATCGTGAATGTGATTGTGACCATTGCGCTCATCTTCCTCTACACCTTGCAGGGTGGGGTGAAGACCGTGATTTGGACCGATACGCTCAAGTCGTTCTGTCTGGTGATGTCGGTGGTGCTGTGCATCTTCTTCATTGCCCGCGGGCTGGGTTATGACTTGGCGGGCATGTGCAAGGCCATCGCTGCCGACGACACGTCGCGTATGTTTTTCTTCGACAATCCCAAGGAGGGTACCTACTTCTGGAAGCAGTTCATTGCCGGCATATTCATGGTGATAGCCACCACGGGCCTCGACCAAGACCTGATGCAGCGCACGCTGGCGAGCAAGAACGCCAAGGAGTCGAAGAAAGGCTTGATTGTGAGCGGTATCACGCAGTTCTTTGTGATTGCGTTGTTCTTGATATTGGGAACCCTGTTGGCGATGCACGTCAAGGCGAACGGCATGAATATGCCCGAAAAGAGCGACGAGTTGTTCGGCTCGGTGGCGTTCTCCAGTGGTATGCCCGTTGTGGTGGGAGTGCTGTTTATCCTGGGTCTGATTGCGGCCGCCTATTCGGCTGCCGGCTCGGCACTCACGTCGCTCACCACCTCGTTCACCGTCGATATCCTCAATGCCGATCGTCGTAAAGATGAGGCCTCGCTGGGCCGCACCCGAAAGGTGGTGCACGTGGCGATGGCTGCCGGCATGGGGCTGGTGATACTCGTGTTTTATGCCATCAGCAACAGCGACGCCATCAGCGCCGTCTATACGTTGGCGAGTTACACCTACGGGCCCATTTTGGGACTGTTTGCCTTCGGCATGATGTGTGGCAAGAGTGTGCGCGACCGGCTGGTGCCGGTGGTGTGTGTGGCGGCGCCCGTCATCAGTTTCTTCATCCAGCGGTGGCTGGAGTCCAGTTACGGCTACACGCTGGGATTTGAGTTGCTGCTGCTGAATGCGGCCCTTACCATGCTGGGACTGCTGGTTCTTGTCAAACGCAATTAAGGTGGAATAGTAGCGATGCGCAATACAATCAACTGTTACCTGTGGCTTGTGGACACGATACGCCGTTACGGCCGCATCACCCTCGCCGAGATCAGCCGCCAGTGGCAGCGGTCGCCGTTGAGCGACGGCAAGCCCATGCCGCGGCGCACTTTTCACACCTATCGCAACGCCGCCGAGCAGTTGCTTGACGTGAACATCAACTGCGACCGCTCGACCTTTGAATACTACATCGAAGACCAGGGCGACGGCAAAAGTTCCATCCACGACTGGCTGCTGAACTCGATGGCCGTCAACGACGCGTTGCGCGAAGTGGGCGATGTGTCGGGCCGCGTGGTGCTGGAGAATGTGCCCAGTGCGCGTCATCACCTGCCGGTCATCATCGACGCGCTCAAGCAGAACGTTCGCATACAGTTTGCCTACAAGTCCTACACCCGTTCGCAGCGTTTGTCGGGCGTCACGATTGAGCCTTATTTCGTGAAGATTTTCAAACAGTTGTGGTATGTGATAGGCTACAACGTCAAGGACCGCAAAATCAAGACCTACGCCCTCGACCGCATGAGCGACTTGACGTTGCTCGCCGGCGAGGAGTTTGTGATGCCCAGCGGCATCAGTCCGCAGGAGTTTTTCAAGGATTGCTTTGGTATCACCACCAACCAAAACAAGGTCAAGCACATCATCTTGCGCGTGGAGCCCACTCAGGCGAAGTATTTCCGCGCCTTGCCGTTGCATCCCTCGCAGGAAGAGGAGGTACATGATTCCTACTCGGTGTTTCACTATCGCATGCGCATCACCTACGACTTGCGCGAGGAGTTGCTCTCGCATGGCAGCGCCATTGAGGTGATCCAGCCTCCCGAACTCAAGACCATGATTCGCGAGGAGTTGCAACGCGCTTTGGAGCAGTATCAGTGAAGCCGATGCTCATTGGCGAAAAACAGATTAACCCTATAAATATTGATACAATGAAAAAAAATCTTATTGCGGTGGCAACCCTTGTGGCGCTCGTGGCCAGCAGTTGCGGCAATATGTTGGGCACCACGGGTGCCAACGGTAACAATGGCGGCACGTTGGGCAACGTGCTGGGTAGCGTGCTCGGCGGCCTGAACGGCGCCAATATGGGCAACAGCCTGCTCGACATGGTGATTGGCTATATCAAGATTGACCAGCGCGAACTCTATGGCACGTGGCAATATACTGCGCCAGGATGCGCCTTTACCAGTGAACAACTGCTGGCGAAGGCCGGTGGCGCTGTGGCGGCCGGTCAGGTCAAGGAGAAACTGGCGCCCATCTATAGCAATGTGGGCATCAATGGTAACAACACCTATTTCGTGTTTACCCAAGACGGCAAGTATCAGGCGAAGGTGAACGGCATCCCCTTGAGCGGCACATACACCTACGACAAGGAGAACAGTGCCATCAAGATGCAGTCGCTGCTGACGGTGACGGGTTATCTCACGCGCACCACGTCGGGCATGGCGCTCACCTTCGAGTCGAAGAAACTGCTTTCGGTCCTTCAGGCGGTGACCGCCCTGAGTGGCAACAGCACCATCAAGACGGTGGGCGACCTGAGCAAGGAGTTCGACGGCGTGCGTGTCGGCTTTGAAATGGCTAAGACCAACTGATCGTTGTTCACCCTCTGAACGGGTTGTGGGCGCTGGCCCCCCAAAAAAAACAACCTCCTATCTCGGTATGTCGAAATAGGAGGTTTATTTCTTGAATATCAGTTACGCTATATGATTAGTCATCCGTTGAGAGGATTTTCAAACGAAAAGCGTTACCAATCAGTTCGGCTGCGTTGCGCGAAGCGGTCTTGCGCAGCAGCTGCTTGCGGTGGTATTCTACCGTGTTTGACGAGATATACAGCTTGTCGGCAATGTCCTTGCTGTTATATCCGTACGATAATAATTCCAGCACCTCAAGTTCTCTTGCCGTTAAGTCGATGTTGGGGTTGCTCATATATTTTTAATAAAGATTATTTTCCTAGCTAATGATGTGATTGCAAATGTAGTACATAAAAAGAATTAAATCCAAATATTTTATCGATAAAAGTCGGCTATTTACTCTAAAACTACCCATTTCGGTATAATATTTTAGCGATTTCTTTAAAAAAGCCTCCGGACTGTAAGAGTTTTCCTGTCGCTGGCCGTCGGGCGCGTACTTGCGTGGATTCGCCCATCCGCTCTTGCGAATTCCTTGAAAAAGACGACAAAAAATGAGATTTCGGAAGAAAAATCGAAAAAAAAATGATATTTTTTTGGAATTTTCTTTGCAGTATGAAAAAAATGTACTAAATTTGCAGCGAAGATATAATTATTGCTATTATACTACATCGAAAAAGTAAATTTTCTCATACTCTAAAATTGGCAGGTGCGATTTTGTGAAAAATTGCATCTGCGCTCTTTTAAACGGCACCATCCTCATGACACCCTCCCCCGTTGCCAAACTAGTTGAGGCGGGTATGGAGGTGACAACAGCAACAAAAAAACTCACCTTGGATGGTGAGTTTTTTGCTGTGTGTGCAATGCGTTTCGCCGTGCCGTTAGGGTTCAGTGCTGTCGGACTCTGGCAAGACGAGCCGTAATCCGAATCCGGGATCACGACGGGAGGGATCGGCGGCGCTACGTCTTGTCGGGCGGCATAAACTGGACTCCATACTCCAATCGCCACTTCGCTCTATGCGATCATCGCCCGTTTCGGGACCTGTGGGGTTAGTTTGGGCATCATTGCTGAAGTAAGTGGCGTACCAGTCTTGACACCATTCTCTCACATTGCCGCTCATGTCGTAAAGCCACAGTTCGTTGGGATACTTGATGGCCACCACATGAGTACCATAGCCGGAATTCGGATCGCCTGGGTTAAGGCCATAAAAAGAGTTATTCGCGTACCATGCCACCACATCAATATCATTGCTGCCAGCGTAGGTGTAACCCTGGCTCCTGTTGCCGCCACGGGCTGCATATTCCCATTCGGCCTCGGTGGGCAAGCGGAAATGCTTGCCGGTCAGTTCGTTCAGTTTCGTGATAAATTCTTGGCAATCCTCCCAGTTCGCCGACTCCACAGGACGTTGAAGGTTCGTTCCGTAGCTCACATTGATATGATAGGATCCATAGTCCTTGTTGCCGTACCCATTGAAATAAGATGGGTTGGACCCCATCACCGCCTGCCACAATTGCTGTGTGACCTCGGTCTGGCCGATGGCGAAAGTGCTCAGGGTGACCGGGTGGGGTCGCATACTGGAGTCCCAGCCGCCCATGGTGTACGTGCCTCCATCGACTTTCACCATTCTGAACGAGACGCCGTTGACCGTGTATTCGGTGATGGTGGGCGGTCCGGTGACCACCAGACCTAGAATGATGTTGATGACGTCGTTCACGTCAGAGATGTCTACAACGCCGTCGCCGTTCACATCGCCGTCGTCGGTCTTCGGGCTGAGGTCCAGTATCATATTGATGACGGCATTGACGTCGCTGATGTCCACTTTGCCTTCACGCGTCACGTCGCCAGTGATTTGCAGCCGGGGAATGGTGAATTCCTTGTTGGTGATGCCCGTGGGCTTGCCCGCGGCTGTCGCGGTGGCGTTGACTGTCAGGTGCTGGTCCTCATTGGTGCGCATGACCGTATAGGGTGACTTCGCGCTCACGCCGTTGATGGTGAGCTGGAGGTTGCCCTTGTTGGTGACCTGGATGACGGCACGGTCGGGGAAGATGTCGCAGGTGACCACCGGTGGCGGGACGACGGGCACCTCGATGACCGTGTAGGAATTCTCTCTCCTCGTGGAGCCATAAAACGAGTTGTACTCGTCCCCGTAAACGAGATATACATTATAGCCGCTCTTCCAGTAGCGGATATAGAATTCATCACCCTCGCCTTCCTGGGCATAGTTGACATCGTTCCCAGGGGTGTTGGCAAAATAGCTCCCGCCATGGATGTATGCTTTTCTCATGCGGTTATACAATATGGGTTGGCCCGATTCGGTGGCCACAAAGCACCACAGACATTCATCAGCAATCGACACGGTGTTAGACAAGTAGATGGCGCCATAATCTTTATTGCTGGCCAAGATATAACGGTTGAGGGTCTTGATTTGATACCAGTGGGTATCGACCGAAGCAGGGTCGTCGGTAACCTCAAACGGGAAAGCCTGCATCGTGGCGGGCAGTGCCAGCAGCCCTGCCACTAAAAACATTGATTTGATAAAATTTCTCATAGTTTATATTACTTATTAATAAATAATCTCTGGTTGGACACACGCCCCCGCCATTGATTTAGCGGGGGCATTGGGGGTTAGTTGACCTCCAAGATGATGTTGATGAGGGCGTTCACGTCTTCCACGTCCACCTTGTTATCGCCGTTCAGGTCAGCCGAGCCTGCAAAGTCGGCCTCGGTCTTCATTTCCAGGATGATGTTGATGGCAGCGTTCACGTCCTCCACATCCACCTTGTTGTCACCCGTGATGTCGCCCTTGGTAGGTCCGATAAACGCTAGTTCTGCAAGTTGGAAGACGAAGTTGTCGGGATTCCATTGGTCAGCACCTCCGATGGCATCCACCTCGAATCGGAAATACTGATACTTAGTGGTGACGCCCTCAATGTCAAAAGTGTAGTCGGCGCAGTTATCAATCCCCAATCCGGCAGATTCCCCATGAATTACCGACACCAAGGTTGTCCAGTCGTCATTCTCATTGGCTTTGCCATGGATTTTCCATGCTTTGGGATTTCGGTTCTTGAATGAATTCGTGTCGTTGCCCGTGGTGAATATGTATTTGGTGGGGATGAAAGGAATTGCGCTCTTGAAATCGACCCAGATAGTATCCCAAGCGCCAGAACTGTTCACCACGCACCACTTGGAGTACTTGTTTTTGTCAAACAACTTGGCGAATCCCTCGTTTCCATAGTTGTCGTTTTCGTTATTGGGAGTATTCGCATTGAGGCCGGTGAGTGACATCAAAACTAGAGGGTCGGGGTCAGGATCAGGGTCAGGCGGCGATTCCAATCGACTGATGACGCAAATTATCGTCTCCGAACTCATTTTCTTGTAGGGTTCTTGTGCTGTGGCTGTGAGGGTAACCTTTCGGGTCACGTTAGTGCGTAGAATTTTGTGTGGAATTTCCACTTCTACAGAATCGACATACAAGTGAGTTTCGCCATCGCCAACGACATTGAAGGTGTAATCCGTGTCGCTGCGGATATATGATATAGTGGGTGTGGCGGTGTATAGAACGGGATAGACCAGTAACTGGAACTCAGCCATTTGGAAGATGTATTTGTTGTTCCAGTCCACGGATTTGACGGCACTCACCTCATAGCGGAAATACTGATAAGTTCCATAAGGCTCGTTGATGGGGAATTGGTGAGCCTGGGTGAGAGTCGATAGCCCGGCTTCGCTCCCATCGGCGACCTCCGAGATAACCACCCACTCATCGTTTTCTTTTGCCTTGCCGTAGAGTTTCCAAGTTTTGGGGTTGCGGTTGCTGTACTCCCAAGTGTCTTCGGCAGGAATCAGCGCATACATGACGGGTGTGACGGGTTCATCGGTCTTGAAATCGACCCAGATGGTCTCCCAAGCGCCCGTGGGATTCAACACGCACCACTTGGTCGAGATGTCGTTGTCAAACATTTTCTTGTAGCCCTCGTTGCCCAAGGTGTCGATTTGGTTGTTGGGGGTGTGGCAGGCATAAGGCGTGACGGTTGCCTGTACGAGCGGGAGGCGAGGAATGGTCACTTGCTCGGTGACCGAACTCATGTTCTTGCCCTGTTCCTGTGCCGTTGCGGTGACGGTAAAGGTCAGGTCGGTTAATGAACGGGCAACCGAGTAGGGATTCGACACCTTTTGGCCATCTACATACAGGAGCACGGTGCCTTTTCCGCTGGCGCTGATGGTGCCCATATCATCGGTGACACTCGTGCTGATGACGGGCTCGTCGGTGGTGGGCGTCACATACTCAATAGCCGTGAACGTTGTGGATTTGGTGCTGGTGCTCGTAAAACCATTGCTATTGTAGGCGAGGTACATTTTTTGTGCGGGGTTATATATCGTATTCATGAAATAGATGTAGAAGGAGTTTCCGCCGGTCCACTCCACGAGGTCCACCTCCCTAGCGTTGAATGAAGCGAAATACAACCAGCCCATCGCCATGTAGTTCTCTGCGTATCGGTTGTAAATTCTATAACCCGACGAGTCATCGCCCACAAAGCACCAGAGATACTGGTTGGTAATCGATGCCGACGACGATGTAGACACCTCGAAATTTGATGGATTTAAATAGATATATACATACCCAGTCTTCAAATAATACCATTGTGTATCCTCAGAATTGGGGTCAGTGGTCGGCACAAACGGCAATGCCTGCACCGTGGCGGGCAGTGCCAGCAGACATGCCACCAAAACCATAAATTTAATCAAGCGTTTCATAAATGTATAATTTTTATGTGGTAATCAAGTAGGGCGCATTATAGTTTTGTCGAACATCTCCTCTCCAGGGAAGATGGCCTTGAGTTATACAAATGCCCCCGCCAAGTCAACGGCAGGGGCATTGAGCGTCAGTTGACCTCCAGGATGATGTTGATAATGGCGTTCACGTCCTCCACATCCACTTTGCCGTCGTCGTTCAGGTCGGCCGAACCGGCAAAGTCGGCCTCGGTCTTTGTTTCCAGGATGATGTTGATGGCAGCGTTCACGTCTTCCACATCCACCTTTTCGTCGCCCGTGATGTCGCCCGAGACCCCTGACGGTTTTTGGGCTTTCATCCCGAATTCCGCCAGTTGGAAAGTGGGCCTGCTGTTAATCTTTTCGTTACCTCCTATCTCGCTCACCTCGAATCGGAAGTAGAGGTAACTGTCGGTAGTGTTGAGTTTGAATTCGGTGCTGCCCGTCAATTCCATGCCGGCGTCGCTGCTGGTCACCTCATCCAGCACTACCCATGGGTCGTTTTCGCTGGCCTTGCCATACAACTTCCAAGCCTTGGGATTGCGTTCGGGATAAGTTTTGGCATCGGCCGCTGCGGTGAGAATGTAGGAGAAGGGGATGACGCGTTTCTGCGTTTTGAAATCAACCGAGATGGTCTCCCACTCATTCGTGCCGTTGATTACGCACCACTTGGTGTTTTCGTCTTTGTCGAAGAGTTTCCTGTATCCCTCGTCGCCATTGATGTCCTGCATGTTGTTGGGGGTGTAGCAGGATTGGGGGATGAGGTTCTGGTTCTCCAAGAGATATCTCATCAACCGGAGTTCCGCCAGTTGGAAGGTGGGTGAGTGGCTATACGAGTCGTCGCTACCTACTTCTCTGACCTCGAAACGGAAATACTGATATGGGGTGCTGGGTTTGTCGATATAGAATTCGGTGGTGCCCTCCAATTTCATGCCTTCGGCGGCGCCATCGGTCACCTCATCCAGCGTCACCCACGGATCGGTCTTTTTCGCTTTGGCACGTAACCTCCACGCCTTGGGATTGCGGTCGGGGTATATTCTGGTGTCGGCCGCCGCGGTGAGACTGTAGGCGATAGGCTTGATGGGTGTGGGGCTGATGAAGTCAGCCCAGATGGTCTGCCATGTGTCGGTGGAGTTGACCGCGCACCACTTGGTATTGTCGTCATTGTCGAAGAGTTTCCTATATCCTTCGTCGCCATTGATGTCCTGCTTGTTGTTGGGGGCGTAGCAGTAATAAGGGATGAGCGCATCCAAATCCGAAGGATAGCCCCACATGTCGAACTCCGACATTTGGAAGGTGTAATCATTGTCGCCCCACTTGTCTTTGCCAACTATTTCGCTGACCTCGAAACGGAAATACTGATAAAGGTCATCGGTATCGTAGAAGGAAAAACTCTGTAGGGTCCATTTGGTGGTCAAGATGTTGGCGCTGTCGGTCACCTGTGCCAGTGTTACCCAATCATCGTCTTCACTCATCTTGCCATAGACTCTCCACACCTTGGGATTGCGGGTGGTGAACTGCCAAGAGTCGAAACCGGGAATCAGTCCGTAGGTGATGGGTATGATGGGTGTCTCGGTCTTGAAATCGACCCAGATGGTTTCCCACGCACCCGAATTGTTGACCACACACCACTTGGAGTAGGGGTCATTGTCAAACATTTTCCTGTACCCCTCATCGCCCTCGGGGTCTTGTTCATTGTTGGGGGAATGGTAGGCATAAGGTGTGAGGGACACTTTATCGGGGTTTAAGCGCGGAACGGTAAATTCTAGGGTGGCCCTGCCCTTCTTTTTGCCTGCTTCCTGTGCCGTGGCAGTGATGGTAATGGTTTGGTCTTTGTACGTGCGGTCGATGGTGTAAGGATTGGATACACTTTTGTCATTGACATACAAGATGACTTCGCCCTTGCCAGTAGCGCTGATGACACACTTCTCATCGGTCGTTTCGGTGTTGATGACGGGATCGGCGGTGACGGGGAACACATACTCGATAGCCGTGTAGGAGCTCCATTTCCCGGGATGTGCCAGAAATCCATTATCTGAATCGTAGTTGAGATAGTATTTTTGCCCGTTCGGTTGCAAGAAATAGATGTAGAAGCTGTTTCCGCTGGTCCACTCCACTTTGTTGACATCACGTTCATTATAAGAGCCATTCACATAATAGCCATTCGTCATGTAATACCTTGCCTTGCGGTTGTAGATTCTATACCCCTCCAAGTCGCCGCTCACGAAGCACCAGAGATACTCGTCGGCATTTGATCCCGACGACGATGTGTTGAGTTGGATGTAACCATACTCATCGTAATAGAGATATTGATTTTCTGTCTTGATGCGATACCAGTGAGTGTCCTCCGACTCGGGATCATTGGTGGTCACAAACGGCAATGCCTGCATCGTGGCGGGCATTGCCAGCAGGCCAGCCACCAAAACCATTAATTTAATCAGATGTCTCATAGTAGTAGTATATATTTATGTAGTAATCAAGAAAGGCGCATTAGGGTGTTGGTGTTCAGTTACCTCCCCTAAGTTGTTACGTTGGCGGGCGGGCAACGCCCAATGAGGGGCACGCACCCCTTGCCGCTTTGTGGCACCCCCTCTCTAAAGACGTGGATTTTTAGAGAGGGGGCGCGTTAGCGTCAGTTGACTTCCAAGATGATGTTGATGATGGCGTTCACGTCCTCCACATCCACCTTACCGTCGCCGTTCAGGTCGGCCGAGCCGGCAAAGTCGTCCACGGTCTTCATTTCCAGGATGATGTTGATGGCTGCGTTCACATCCTCTACATCTACCTTGTCGTCGCCCGTGATGTCGCCCTTGACCGAAGGTGCCGGTGGCTCTCCAGTTAAGCCGGCCATTGACAACTCGGCAAGCTGGAAGACATAATGGTTGTTTTGCCAGCCGCCTCTGCCGCGAACTTCGCTAACCTCGAAGCGGAAATATTGATACTTCGTGTTGACGTTATTGATGTTGAAGTCGTAGTCGGTAGTACTGGCTGTGCCCAGTCCTGCCGCATCGCCGTCGGTAACATCTACGATGGTGGTCCACTCGTCGCTCTCATTGGCCTTGGCATAGATTTTCCACTTCTTGGGATTGCGTGCGGACCAAGTGCGGGTGTCGGCAGCGGTGGTCATGGTGTATTTTGTGGGGATGAAAGCCACATAACTCTTGAAGTCGACCCAGATGGTCTCCCAATACCCTGTGCTGTTATCGACGCACCACTTGGTGCTTTTGTTTTTGTCGAACAACTTATAATAGTCTTCAGCCGGGTCGGTTTGAGCATTGTTTGGTGCGTTTACGTTATAAGGAGTAAATGTCGGTTCGACAACAGGTGGTAGGTCACCATCAAGCGCTGGAATCGTGTAGGTCTCGTTAGCGGTGAGTGAAGTGATTGTGGGGTCGGTGAATTCCACGGTTGCCTCCGCTTCAAGCACTTGAGTGACTTTGGTTCGTGCTATCATGAAAGGATTCTCGGCCGTCTCACCGTTGACTTTGAGTGTCAGTTGATGCTCTTCATTGCCGGTGTAAGTGGCGCTGAAAGTGCAATGGTCATCAAATGTTTCTAGTTTGGAGAAGACGATTCCATTAGGTGAGTTCCCTTCTTCGTCAATGATGTTATTGAAATATTTCCAAATATCGGCTACTCGATAGGCCGGCACCGTACCAACAGGTACCGTGAGTGTGGCATTTTGATATGTTTTCTGACTAAACACGTTGACACCCATAGTCACATCACGAATATTTACAATCTTGCTTTTTACTTGTGTCAGATTCTCGCAACCGAAAAATGCCACCTTGCCGATAGAATTAACCATGGAAGGAATGGTGATTGATGCCAAATTCGTGCAACTGTGGAATGCAGATTCACCGATTGACGTGACAGATTCGGGGATGACGACCGTTGTCAAGGCTGAACATTTGTAGAACAACTCATCTGGTATCGCAGTCAATTGGTTGGGCAAGGTTATCGATTTCATTGAAGTGCAATTATAGAATGCCGAAATGCCAATTGACCCTACCGAGTTTGGTATGGCTAACGATTCTACGGAAGAGCACACACCGAAGGCATTGTCGCCTATGCTGGTCAAGTTGTTGGGGAGGCTAAGCGTTTTAATACTGCTGCAATTATAAAATGCCGAATTGCCGATTTTCGTTACAGCGTTTGGTATGTTGACCGAAGTCAACGATTTGCAATCAAAGAATAATTGGCCAGGTATTTCTGTTATAGCATTACTCAGGGTAACTGAAGCAAGTTTCTCACAAGCCGTAAAAGCACTTTTCCCAAGGCTGGTGACCGAGTTAGGAATGACTATTGAGGTCAGATTCGCACAAAAGCCAAAAGCGTTATCACTGATGGTTGTAACACCATTAGCAATGTTCACCGTTGTCAGTGCCGGGCAGTTGTAGAAGGCACAACGACCAACCGTTACGACCGAAGAGGGAATAGAAACCGATTTTAACGAGGCTGCATAGGCGAAAGCAAAGTTGCCTATTGACGTAACCTTGTAGGTCTTTTTATTCTGTGTGACCGTGGAGGGAATACTGACAGTAGTAGCACCATTGTAATTAGTACTTTTAGCGTAATCGGTGTAAACCACCTCCACATTAGCGGCATTGGTATCGCCAACATAAGCACCAAGATAATTGTAGGCAATACCACCAGCCATAAAATCATAAGCCTTTGCGGGCATTAAAGCCGAAGCTATGATAACTGAAAGTAAAAAAAACTTTTTCATTTTGCGTTGAATTATAAATTGACACTGTTGTTTGAGTTATACTTCTGGTTTTCTGTTATTCCAAGTCGAGGATGATGTTGATGACGGCGTTCACGTCTTCAACATCCACCTTCTTGTCGCCGTTCAAGTCGCCGCGCACACCGCTGCCCGAATCTCCGCCGGGTCCTGCGGCATCGTCGATGACGTAGAATTCTTTCCACACCTCCATGGCTTGGTAACGGCCCACGCTGCCCTGCGGCACGTGCAGGTCGCAGTAGCCGTGCTGCTGCACGCCTTCAAATACGCTGGCGTCGATGGTGATGGGCCTGGTCATTTTGCTGAAGAAATCGCGCATCGCCGTGCAGCCCTTGAAGGCTGCGTTGCCGATGCTCGTGATGGTGCTCGGAATGGTCATCGTCTCAATGGCGGCGAAGTCAAGGAAGGCATTTTCGGGAATCGCGGTCACTCCGTTCTCAATGGTCACGGTTTTGACTGTGGCCATGTTGTGAGACAGGTACTCGTTGCAGTTAAGGGCCGCATTGCTGCTGATGCTGACCGTTTCAAGGCTGGTACAGCCATAGAAGGGCCAAATAGGATTACTAGGGTCTTTTTCGATGCTTTCCACGCCACTGCCGATGGTTACCTCTTTCAGATTTATACATTTTTCGAACTCCCGTCGGCTGATCTTAGAGTTGAAGATTTTGGCAGACTTCAAGGTGGCTATACTGGCAAAGGCATAATTGCCGATGCTGGTGACGGTACTCGGAATGGTCACTGTTGTCAATGCTGTTTCGGAAAAGGCATATTCACCGATGGAAGTCACCGCAGCGGGTATCGTGAGGCTGGTCAAAGGCGCATCTTTAAAGGCATATTCACCGATGGAGGTCAGCCCACTGGGCAAACTGATGCTAGTCAACCCTGCACCCTTAAACGCATACTTGCCGATGGTGGTCAGTGTACTCGGCAAGGTGACTTTGGTCAGTGAGTAACAAGACTGGAACGTGTAGGGTGATATTTCTTTTAAGCCGTTGGGAATGCTGACATTGTTCAGTGAATTACAACCGCTGAACACACCATTTCCAAGGTTTTGGATACTGGTAGGGATATTGGCGGTCACCAGTGCCGTTCTGGAAAAAGCATATCCACCGAGCGTGGTTACGGTGTTCGGGATTTCTACCGAAGTGATTGGCGTGCAGTCAAATGCTTGTTGGCCTATCTCGGTCAGTACACTGCTGGAGCCAAAGGTCGCGCTTGTGATTTTAGCAGCATAAAAGGCATAAATGCCGATAGTCTCGACCGTTTTGGGAATGGAGACGCTTGTGATGAGGTCGCAACGGAAAAACGCGAAATCGCCGATGCCGGTGACTGTATAGGCCTTGCCGCCGTTATAGACCGTTTCGGGAATGACGACGCCGCCGCCCAGATTCAAGTAAGAGGCCTTGCTGGAACTGACATCCGTGGCCCGCTCAAAAGTGACCGTGACGGTAGCGGGATTTGTGCTGGTGATGTCGTAGCACAACTCATTGGATTTAAAACTGTAGGCCTGGACACCTGTCCACACCATCAGCAGCAATGCTGCAAGAGAGTAGAACTTTTTCATAACGCTAATTGTTTTTATTGTTAATATTCAAGTTATTTGCACGACGAAAAGCGGCACAACCGACCGCATGAGCCGTCTGTGCCGTATTGCTTTTTCAGCGACTTGTCGCTGAGTATTAACGTGTTACCGCAAGGGGGGGGTAGCAACGCACTGTTATTCAATGGATTATGCAGTCCATTGAATGGTGGGGTTGATATATTGCCACGCGGTGCCATCTTTTTACATTGCTTTAGACTGCAAATTTAGTATAAAAAAAATAACAAACAAGAAATTTCGCTATTTTTTTCGCCCTCGCAGCTTGGGGGTGGGAGGGATGGTCGCGAAACTGCTTTTGGAGTCGTTGCCGGAGGTGACAACGGCAACAAAACGGCTCAGCGGAAAATCAGTGGGGGATACGACAAGTCAGAGACTTGTTACCGACTTGTCTCTGTGCACACTTGTTCTCTTTCTCAGAATATTGACTTGTTTGCTGTTTCCCCACCTTTTATCGGGTGAGCCAAAAAAAACTCACCATCAAGGTGAGTTTTTTGTTGTGTGTGCAATGCGTTTCTCGGAACCATTAAGGTTCAGCGTTGTCTGACTCTGACAAGACGAGTCGGAGACCAATATTTTTATTACCAACAACATCAGGCCGATGTGAGTTACGTCTTTCTACTTCGCATGATTCGGCGGGAAGTATCCAACTGCCACCACGATCTACGCGTGAATCGCCTGTTTCGGGTCCTGTGGGGTTAGTTTGGGCTTCATAGCTGTAGTAAGAGCCGTACCAGTCTTGGCACCACTCGCTGACATTGCCGCTCATATCGTAAAGCCACAGTTCGTTGGGTTGTTTGATGGCGACTATGTTAGTGCCATAGTTTGGATGTGATTCATTGCTTGAATTTCCTTGATACCAAGCCACCGCATTGATGTCATTGTCGCCTGCGTAGGTGTAGCCCTTGCTCCTGTTTCCACCGCGGGCGGCATATTCCCACTCCGCCTCGGTGGGCAAGCGGAAATGTTTGCCTGTCAGTTCGTTCAGTTTCGTGATAAATTTCTGGCAATCCTCCCAGCTCATCGACTCCACCGGGCGCAACGGTTGCGGGGCATAATACGCATCTACGTGATAAGAGCGATAGTCCTTGTTGCCGTATCCGTTGAAACAAGACGGGTTGAAACCCATCACCGCCTGCCACAATTGCTGTGTGACCTCGGTCTGACCGATGGCGAAAGTGCTCAAGGTGACCGGGTGGGGTAGCATGCTGGAGCTCGATTTGCCCATGGTGTACGTGTCGCCATCGACTTTTACCATTCTGAACGAGACGCCGTTGACTGTGTATTCGGTGATGGTGGGCGGTCCAGTGACCACTAGGCCGAGAATGATGTTGATGACGTCGTTTACGTCAGAGATGTCGACTACGCCGTCGCCGTTCACATCGCCGTCTTCGGTCTTCGGGCTGAGGTCCAGTATCATGTTGATAACGGCATTGACGTCGCTGATGTCCACCTTGCCTTCACGCGTCACGTCGCCAGTGATTTTTAGCCGGGGAATGGTGAATTCCTTGTTGGTGATGCCCGCGGGCTTTCCCGCGGCTGTCGCGGTAGCGTTGACCGTCAGGTGCTGGTCCTCATTGGTGCGCATGACCGTATAGGGTGACTTCGCGTTCACGCCGTTGACGGTGAGCTGGAGGGAGCCCTCGTTGGTGACCTGGATGATGGCACGGTCGGGGAAGATGTCGCAGGTGACCACCGGTGGCGGGACGACGGGCACCTCGATGACCGTGTAGGAATTCTCCTTCATCGATGAGCCATAAAAAGTTTTGTACTCGTCATCGTAAACGAGATATAAAATATAGTTGTCGCTCGTGCGGTGACGGATATAGAATTCATCTCCCTCGCCTTCCTGGGCATAGTTGACATTGCCCTCAGGGGGGTTGGAGAAATAGTTGCCTTCATGGATGTATGCTTTTCTCTTGCGGTTATACAGTATGGGCTTGCCCGATTCGGTGGCCACAAAACACCACAGGAATTCATCGGCAATCGACACGGTGTTCGACAAGTCGATGGCACTAAATAAATCGTTGTTGGCCAAGACATAACGGTTGAGGGTCTTGATTTGATACCAGTGGGTATCGGCCGAAGCAGGGTCGTCGGTAATCTCAAACGGGAAAGCCTGCGTCGTTGCGGGCAGTGCCAGCAGCCCTGCCACTAAAAACATTGATTTGATAAAATTTCTCATAGTTATATTTAATAAATGTATTTCAGTCAAATTCACGCCCCACTGCCAATTTAGCGGGGAGTCGGTTGAAGTCGGCTGACTTCGACGGTGGTGTTGGTGACGTCGTTCATGTCCTCCACCACCTATGAAATAATTTTTTGCAAAGTTAGTGTAAAAAAATCAACAATCCAGCCATCACCCCGTTTTTTGTTTGCCCTCCACCGGCGGGTCGGGTGGGGCGCGAAAGGGCTTTTGTGGCGGTTGCACTTGCACATTATGTAAATCCTCACTAAATTTGCGCTGACATATCGTTGACACAAGACATCGCATTATGATAAAAACAACAAAGCGCGAACTCATTATCCATGTGCTGTGCTGGGGCATAGTGCTGTTCTTCCCGTTGCTCTTCTATCATCCGAACGATACCGGCCAGATGGTGCTGGCCCGTTTCGTGCGCGGGTTGGGCGGCCCGGTGAGTTACATGGTGCTGTTCTACCTCAACTATCTGTGGCTCATCCCCAAGTTCTATTTCAAGGACCGCAAGAAGGCGTTTTTCTTGATTAACGTCCTGGCCATCGCCCTGTGCATGGGGCTGATGATACAGTGGTGGTATGTGGTGAACACTTTTATCGACCAACCCACGTTGGCCCAGCGAGCGGGCCACCCGCGACCGCCGCGTTATCCCATGTTCTTCTACAACTGCCTCTCGATGGTGATGGTGGTGGGACTGAGCATGGCGGTGCGCATGAGCATGCGCTGGCAGCACATCGAGGACGCCCGCAAGGCCGCTGAGCAGAGCCGCACGCAGGCCGAACTGAGCAACTTGCGTAACCAACTCAACCCGCACTTCCTGTTGAACACGCTGAACAACATCTACGCGCTGATCGCCTTCGACGCCGACAAGGCGCAGGTGGCGGTGGAGGAGTTGAGCCGCTTGCTGCGCCATGCGCTCTACGACAACCAGCAGACCCATGTGCCGCTCTATAAGGAGGTGGAGTTCATGCGTAACTACATCGAATTGATGAAAATACGCTTCACCACGGGCGTAACCATCAACACCGACATCGACGTGGCCGACGACGACGCCACGCCCGTCGCTCCGCTCCTGTTCATCTCGCTGCTGGAAAACGCGTTCAAACATGGCATCTCGCCGTCGGGCAAAGGCACAATCGACGTGGCGATACACCAGCAGGACGGCATCGTGACCTGCCGCATCGACAACACCAACTACCCGAAGCGCGACAACGACAAGAGCGGCAGCGGCATCGGGTTGGAGCAGGTGGGGAAGCGCCTGGAGCTCCTTTACCCCGAGCGCTACTCGTGGGAGAAGGGCGCCAGTGACGATAACAGCATGTATCACTCCCAAATAACCATCAACACCCATGAAAACAATTAATTGCGCTATTGTTGACGATGAGCCGCTGGCAGTGGAACTGCTCGCGAGTTATGTGGCCAAGATTCCGTTCATGAACTTGGTCGGGAAATACTCCAATGCGACCGACGCGCTCAAGGGCGTCGCCGAGCAGCCGGTGGACCTCATATTCCTGGACATACAGATGCCGGAACTGAACGGGCTGGAACTTTCGCGTATGCTGCCCGAGAGCACCCGCATCGTGTTCACCACCGCCTTCGAGCAATATGCCCTCGACGGATATCGCATCAACGCGCTCGATTACCTGCTCAAACCCATCACGTTCGCCACCTTCCTGGAGGCGTGCAACAAGGCGCTGCAGTGGTTCTCGCTCACCCGTCAGCAGGAGCCGGCGACCGCGTCGCAGCCCGAGGAAATTAAGTCCATCTTTGTCAAGAGTGAGTACAAACTGCTGCAAATCAACCTCGACGACATCCGTTATATCGAGGGCCTGAAGGACTATGTGAAAATCTATACCGAGCAGTCGCCGCACCCCATCCTGTCGCTGATGAACATGAAGGCGATGGAGAAGATGTTGCCCGCTTCGCGTTTCATTCGGGTGCACCGCTCGTTTATCGTGTCGAAGGAGAAAATCCGTGAAATCGACCGCAACCGCATCGTTTTCGGCGATGTGTATATCCCCATCGGCGACAGTTACAAAGCCGCTTTCCAAGACTTTATCAGCAACAAGTGACGCCGGCCGTCATGTTTTGGGGCACCGGCCTTAAACTTTTGAGATGAAAAGGGGTCTAACTCAGGAAATTTTCAAATTGATAGAACGTAATACTTTGGAACGATGAAAGAATTCTTTGTCATTGTGAACGGCCAGCAACAGGGGCCTTTCACTGTGGAGCAACTGGCCGAACTGGCCATTACGCCTGAAACCGAAGTATGGTGCCAAGGCATGGACGACTGGAAGCAAGCCGGTGATGTGCCGGAATTGACGTCGCTGCTGCAACAGCTGCAATTCCAGCATCACATGGACACCACGCCACCGCCTTACACCCCGCATGTCAAGGCCGAAGCGGCCGCTCCGACGGCAACGTCGGCCCCGTCGGCATGGACCGAGCCCGAACCGGAACAGCCTCAACCGCAGCCCAAACGTGGCAGTGGATGCGGCACCAAATTGCTGCTAGCATTGCTCATCGTGGTGATACTGGGCGGAATTCTTGCCGTCACTTGTCCGTCGCGTCAAGACCACAAGGACGCCGTTGCCAGTTCATCGCGCGAATGGTTGGACCAGAAGTTGCGGTCGGATGACCAGCAGGGCGGGTTTGCGTCGATTCTCAAAGGTGTTTTCGAGTGGGTGTCGGGCAAAGGCATCGACTATGCCATCGATGAGTATTTGGACGTGGACAACTACTTCGTGTTCTCGGTGGGCCGCATCCGCATTGGCGACAGTCCCAAAACCGTGTCGCTGGGCGTGCTCAACCATGTGTTCACCTTCGACAAGGACGATGTGGACCGGTTCCTCCTGGACGCTATCAAAAGCAAGGTGGGCCTTGGCGGCACTCAGGCCCCGCCACCGGTGGTGACCCCGCCGTCGGAAGATGAGGACGACAGTTATTTGGCTCCGCCCGTCGAAGATGACTCGCTGGCCGAAGACCGATCCAATCCCGCCGAGGAACTGCTCGACAGCCTCGCCACGCAAGCCAAGCGTCAAGCCATCAAGACGGCCAAGGAGTGGGCGAAGAAGCAAATCGACCGTCTGGGCCAATAACACAGGCCAAAGCGGACGCCCGCCCGCCTGAATCAAACTTGTGGACAGAATGATATGAACTCCTCCGTTGACCGACGGGGGAGTTTTTACGTTCGGCTCTAAAGTAGAGGGGGAAAAAAAGAAAGCTGAAAAATGTCGCAAATGTGGCGAATTTTTGCATTTTTGTTGCATATTCCAGAACTTATTAATAATTTTGCAAGCCAAAAGGGAAATTTGGTTGCAAAAGGACAATCCTATGCTTATTTCGCTTATGTTTTATAAATTCACTATTATTAATCATTAATAATTCGCGTATGAAAAAATTATTATCTATTGTGTTAGTTCTGGCAGTTGCTGTCAGCGCAAGCGCTGGTGTCAACATCACGCGCAACAACTTCAATTCCAAGTCTTTTGGGACAGAGAAGTCAAAAGTCTTTAAGACGAGCCATGCCCTTGATGGCGCTCATGCTTCGGGCATCCTGCGCGCTCCCATTACCGAAGCCCCCGAAGGCGAGTCAAAGTTTTACAAGCGTGCGGGTGACTGTCTGTATGTTGAAGACAATTATGTTGTACCTGGCGAGCAAGAAGGATCAATTGAGCTGATTTATGCCGCCGACAACAAGGTGTGGTTCAAGAACATTTTCTTTGGTGTTGGTGACAATTTTGGCACCAGCTATGTGTATGGCAACTTGAGCGCCGACGGCACCACCATCACTGTGCCCATGGGTCAGTCCATTTACTACAGCGATTATTATGGGGCTGATGTAGTTTTGTCGTGGGGTACCTCTTCGGTTGGTGAGAATATTGTTTGGACTCCCGATACAACTGTGACCGAGGCTGTCTATGTGATTGATGGCAACACCATCACTTTGCAGGGTGGCGGTCCCGCTCCGTCTGGCTCGGATTATCCTCAATATGAAGCCAATGGTTTGGGTTCGGTATGGACCGATGATGGCACGTTCGGTGGCTACCTTGAGTGGGGCACTGTGCTCACCGAGTTCGTTCCGGCAACTTTGCCCACCAATCTGGCTGTTAATCCCACTGCCACCACTGCCTATGTGACCTGGGATGGCGCCGAGGGTGACACTTGGAAACTTCGTTGGCGTCCTTGGACCGACCTCTCGGGCAATCCATACCAATGGACCTTCCCTCTGGATAGTTACGAGGAAGAACTTGAAGGTTGGTGGTCCTATGATGCCGATGAAGACGGATATGGCTGGGGCTTGGCTTATTCAAGCAATGACCAAGATGATGTTTGTCTCTATTCATATTCTTGGTCAAGTTCATCTGGCTCGCTTTCTCCTGACAACTATATTGGCACGCCTGATGTGCCTCTGGTGGGAGAACTCCAGTTCACTGTATGGGGCACGTCAGACTCTTGGCCCGATGTGTTCCAGGTTTATGCCATGGTGGGTGATGACATGCACCAACTCTTTGAGGAAGATCTTGAGACCACTGCCGCCCACAAGACCTACACTGTTGACCTGAGCAGTTTTGAGGGTGCAACGGGTTGCATTGTCTTCCGTCACTACAACTGCACCAATCAGTATGCCATCTACATCGATGATGTTATGATCGGTAATCTTGACAACATCATTGAGCCTGCCGCGTGGGAATATGCTAATGACTTGGATGCAACTGAGCACACCATCGAGGGCTTGACCCCCGAAACCAAGTATGAGGTTCAGGTAATGGCTTACAAAGAGGATAATGAGACTGACTGGACCGAGCTTCTTGAGTTCACCACTCTTGCAGAGCAAGACCATGTTGTCGGTGACCTCAATGGCGACGGAGTGGTGGATATTGCCGACGTGAACATCTGCATCAACATCATTTTGGAAACCAACAATGATCCCAATGTCAAGGCTCTCGCCGACCTCTCAGGCGACGGTACTGTGGATGTTACCGACGTGAACATGATGATCAATATTATTCTGAGTGAATAATCAAGTGGCATCATGCCAACTTATGATGGGTGTGTCAAAATTTTGGCACACCCATTTTTTGTGGGATTAATTTCGTCAAAGTAGTGGCTGGCGTAAAAATATTCTTGTTAGCCTGATGCCTGATTCGGGTTAATTCACTAATTTTGCACCGGAATTGTGATTACCCCAAAGAAACGATAAAAAGAGTATGACCGCGTTAACACTAGCCATCATCATTGCTTTTGTCGTGGGCTATGTGTTCATAGCCCTTGAGAGCGCCATTCGAGTCAACAAAGCCGCCATCGCGTTGTTCATGATGGTGGTGTGTTGGTCATTGTTCATGGTCAACCCAGGTTCTTTCTTGCCCGACGTGGACCCCAGCGAGATGTTTACGGCGGTTTCCGAGACCATCGAGCGGCATTTGGGCAGCGCCTCCACCACCCTGTTTTTCCTGATGGGCGCGATGACCATTGTGGAGGTCGTCGACCAGAACGGTGGCTTCAGTTTTGTGCGTCGAGCGATGAAGACCACCAACAAGCGCCGGCTGTTGTGGCGCATCGCGTTGTTGACGTTCTTCTTGAGCGCCATCCTGGACAACCTCACTACCAGCATCGTCATGGTGATGGTGCTGCGCAAGTTGGTGAGCATGCGCGCCGACCGCCTGACCTACGCTGGAATGGTGGTTATCGCCGCCAACTCGGGCGGAGCGTTTTCGCCCATCGGTGATGTCACCACCATCATGCTTTGGAACCAGGGCCTCATCACGTCGGCGGGTGTCATTGAGGAAATATTCATCTCATCGCTCATTTCGATGGTTATTCCCGCCTTTTTGCTCCAGTTCACCTTGCATGGCAAGTTGGAGGTTCCCGATGACACTGGCGATGACAAATACGAGGACGAGCTCACGAGCCGTCAGCGAAAAGTGGTGTTCTTCCTGGGCGTGGGCGGACTCGTTTTCGTTCCCATTTTCAAGTACCTGACCGAGTTGCCGCCGTTTGTGGGCATCCTGCTCGTGCTCTCGTTGCTGTGGCTCACCACCGAGTTGTTCTATGCGCATCTGCGCCGTCGCTCCGATCCTCATAAACGGCACAATCGTGTGAGCCGCCTGTTGTCGCACATCGACATGGCCACCATTCTGTTCTTCTTGGGCATTCTCATGGCGGTGAGCTGCCTCGAAGAGGTGGGCGTGCTCGCCAGTTTGGGTACTTGGCTCGACGGTGCCAGCGGTGGCAATCATTACATAGTGACTGGCTCCATCGGTGTGATGTCGAGTCTTGTCGATAACGTGCCGCTGGTGGCGGGCTGTATGGGTATGTATCCGTTGGCTCCTACGGGTGATATGGCCGTCGATGGCATTTTCTGGCAGTTGTTGGCCTATTGCGCCGGGGTGGGTGGCTCCATCCTGATCATTGGCAGTGCCGCCGGTGTGGTGGTCATGGGCCTTGAGCGCATCTCGTTCGGGTGGTATTTACGCCACATTTCGTGGGTGGCGCTGGTGGGCTTTTTTGCCGGCATGGCTTGGTATTGGTTCGAGCGCACGTTCCTGTTTTAACCCTTGTTGCTTTCGTTTTACGGTAGTTGAGCGAGTCATCACCTCGGTGATTAGGCCGTTCATATAGCTATGCAAGACTCCATTAAGGGTAAAAAAGGTTATTTTTTGTGTTAAAAGCAGAATGTTAAAGGCCTTCGAATTTAACACTTGGCGCTTAGGCCGAAAACCATGTGTAGGCCGCCAATCGTAAGTGTCGAAGAATTGAAATTTGCTTTGATTCTCAACGAGATACCAAAAAATGCATAAAATCGCTGTTTTCGTGTGATTTCGTTATGAAATGATAAGATTAAAGGTGCGAAAAGCCGTTCAAAGGTTAAATAAGTGATTGTTTTTGTTCATTTTTGTTATTTTGACTAATTTTGCTGCGTCTTGGTATATATAAATAAAGAGTATTAGACAAATTTGACTTTTTATCGTAGAACACCTTAAGATTATTTTATTGTAAAAATATCATTCATTAATATCATTCATTTTTTGTATAATTGCAATAAATTCAATGTTATGAAGAAGTTTTGTTTACTTTTAATGACAATCTGCTCTTTCGCTTTGATGGCGCATGCCGATAAGATGGTGAGCGGACAAGTGATTTTTGCGAGTGAAAATGAGCCCCTAGTTGGTGCTACCGTACAGCCTGTTGGAGGCGGTAACGGTACAGCAACCGACATGGACGGTCGTTTCCAACTCGTAGTACCTGACAACGTGAAGTTCATCAACGTCTCCTATGTGGGTCTTGTCACTAAGCAAGTCGCCGTGGGTACCAACCTGGTGATTACGCTTGACAACGGCGAGGCAACCCTCGACGAGGTGGTGGTGACTGCCATGGGTGTCAAGCGCGAGAAAAAGGCGCTGGGTTACAACACGCAGAACCTGAATGCCGATCAGCTGAACAAGGCTGGTACGACTTCGCTGGCTAGCTCCATTCAAGGTAAGTTGGCTGGTGTGCAAGTTCGTCAGGCTTCGGGTGCTCCCGGTTCGAGTGCACAAATCGTGATTCGTGGTGCTCGCTCGTTCGACGGTAACAACACGCCTCTGTATGTGATTGATGGTATGCCCGTCGCCAGTACAGCCGATTATTCAACCGGTCAAAGTGTGACAGGTGCCGACTATCCCAACCGCGCTATCGACCTCAACCCCGAGGACATCGAGAGCGTGAACGTGCTGAAAGGTCAGGCCGCTAGTGCGCTTTATGGTATGCGCGCCAGCAATGGTGTGATTGTCATCACCACCAAGCGCGGCTTGCTCAACAGCGAGAAGCCGGTGATCACCATCAATACCAATATGAGTGCCGACCGCGTTTCGCG
Source organism: Muribaculaceae bacterium (assembly GCA_017619935.1). Classification (GTDB taxonomy): domain Bacteria; phylum Bacteroidota; class Bacteroidia; order Bacteroidales; family Muribaculaceae; genus Sodaliphilus. The sequence goes on from JAFZRJ010000004.1 coordinate 26,173, forward strand.
CCGTTTCCACCGTCAAGAGGTGTATGCTCAAGGTGCAGGTGGATTATTCAATCCTGGCAGTTCAATGAGCTGGGGTCCCAAGATTGTGGACCTGCCCAACGATCCTAACTATGGTTTTGGCGGAGCCAAGGCTCCTGCCGGTGGCCAAGCAGGTCAGTACTACAACCCCAAGTATGAGATTGGTGGTCTGGGTGGCTGGCAAACTCCTGCCATCTATGACAACATCGGTGATTACTTCCGTACTGGTTTGACTGAGAACACCAGCGTGAACATCACTCAGAAGAAAGACCGCATGAACTATTCTTTCAGCTTGAGCAACAGTTATCAGAAGGGTGTTATCCCCAACACCGACATGAACCGTTGGGGCGCACGTGGCTCGCTTGACTGGGACATCAGCAAGGAATGGAAGACCGGTTTCAATGGCAACTATAGCAGCAACAAGGTGCTTACCGCTCCTGGCGCTAACGATGGTATCGTGAACGTGGTGTATGCCGCTCCCGCCGAGTATAATCTGAAGGGCTTGGTTGCTCCCAAACCAGATGAAGTATTGTCGTTCCGTAATACAAACTTCAACAACCCCTACTGGTGGGCAGAGAATTGCGAATATTATCGTCACACCAACCGCTTCTTTGGTAATGCATACGTGGAATTTGCTCCCGACCTGAACGTGGAAGACTTCAAGTTGTGGTTCCGCGAGCAAGCCGGTGTTGATTTCTACACCACCGACAACCGCAACGTGCAGGAAAGGTACAGCGATGCTTATACTGGAAAGACTCCAACCACAGGCTCTATCGAGACACTGGGTGTGCGCGACAATGTGTTCAACAACTTGTTCACTGCCAATGTCGACTATAAGTTTGGCAACGAGAAGGAGTTCTTCCTGAATGTGATGCTGGGTAACGAAATCAACCATGAGAATGGACGCTCGTGGGAAACCGACGGTGCTAACTTCAATTTCTACGGCTTCCCCACGCTCATTAACTGTGCCAACCTTGTATATGGTGATGACTATGAGTTCTCATCGCGCACCGTAGGTTTCTTCGGCCAGGCCACTCTGTCGTGGAAAGATATGCTTTACCTGACTGTTACCGGTCGTGAAGATATCGTTTCGTCGATGCCTCACGGAAACCGTTCGTTCTTCTATCCTTCGGTGTCTCTGGGCTGGATTTTTACCGAGATTCCTGGTCTGAAGGGTAACAACATTTTGAGCTATGGTAAGCTTCGTGCTTCTTATGCTCAGGTGGGTCAAGCAGGTACCTATCGCCAGAATTTCTACTACATACCTGGTTATGGAAGTGGTATGTACGCATACACTCCCGTTGCATTCCCGCTCAATGGTGTGGCTTCATATGCACCTTACTATGTGCTTTATGATCCCGACCTCAAGCCCCAAAACACACAGAACGTTGAGTTCGGTGCCGACCTCAACTTCTTCCAGAACCGCTTGAGACTGGAATACACCCTCAGCTATCAGAAGATTACCGACCAAATCTTTGCAGTGCCTCTGGCTGGCTCGGCTGGCTATCAGTACATGATGACCAACGCAGGTAAGATGCACACTTGGAGTAACGAGTTGACCGTTCAGGCCGACATTCTCCAGAACAAGGATTATGACTTGACATTCGGCGCAAACTTCTCGACGGTATGGAACCGCGTTGATGAACTGGCTCCTGGTGTGGAGAGCATTATGCTGGGTGGTTTCGTAGAGCCGCAGATTCGTGCACAGGCTGGTTGTACTTATCCCAATATTTATGGTAATGGTTTCAAGCGTGCCGAGAATGGCCAATTGCTCCTCTTGGACGGACTTCCCCAAGCCACCAGCGACAGTCAGGATCTGGGCAACTGCTCGCCCGACTTCCAGTTGGGACTCAGCCTTGGCGGACGTTACAAAAGAGTTTCGGTTTCTACTACTTGGGATTGGAACAAGGGTGGCAAGATGTACCACGGTACCAACATGACTCTCGAAAGCTTCGGTGTAACCAAGGAATCTCTTGATTATCACGAAGGCACTATGGTGGCCGAAGGTATCGACGAGGCTACTGGCTTACCTAATACCATTGAAGTTGACAAGGCCGACTGGTATCAGGCTTACTATGATGTAACCGAGAGCGGTGTTTACGACCGCAGCTTCTTCAAGTTGCGCGACGTGACGCTTACTTATCAACTGCCTCGTTTGGGCAAGTTTGACATCTCGATTTACGGTTTCGCACGCAACGTGCTTATCTGGGCTAAATTGCCAAACTTCGACCCCGAATCGTCGCAGTCTAACGGCAACATGAGTGGTTACTTCGAGCGTTATTCACTGCCTGCTACTTCAAGCTTTGGTGGCGGTCTGAAGATCACTTTCTAATTAATCAGTGTGAGATCAATGAATGTTTAACATGATTAATGATAATATACGACTATGAAACTGAAATATTTAGCAATAGCATTGATGGCTGTACTCTTCAGTTCTTGTACTGAGAGCGTGATGGATGACATCAACGCGGATAAGGCCAATCCCCCCGCAGAGATGGTGAGCGGTAAGTTCATCATTCCGGGAGCTATCATGAACACCGCGTTCAATACCATTTCGGGTAACTACGCGTGGTACATCTCGTCGTTCACCGAGCAGGAGTTCGGTACGGGTGACAACCAACTGCGTCGTGCCGAGTTGCGCGATCCAGGTGAAATTGCTGCCAGCACATGTTTCAACAATGAGTGGAACGATACTTATACGACAATGCATAGCCTCTACGAGGTGATGCAAAAATGTGCTGAGGGTGGTATGGACGAAGGCAAGGATGACTTGCTCGGTATGGCAAAGGTGCTGATGGCAATGGAGCTGGGTGTCCTCACCGACCTTCATGGAGACATTCCTTACAAGGAGGCGTTGACTGGCTTGAACAACCTTCAGCCCAAGATGGACAAACAGGAAGACATCTATAAAGATATCTTCACTTTGCTGGACGAAGGCATCGCTTGCCTTGAAAATGGTGGCTCTTATGTGGGCAGTAGCGATATCCTCTTCAATGGCGACACCGACCAGTGGATTGGATTGGCTTATGCTCTGAAAGCCCGTTACAAACTGCACCTGTACTATCGTGACAATAACGTGTTGAACGATGTCATCAAGTATGCCACCAAGGCTACCGCTTACTTCGACGGTGCAGAACTTGATGTGTTTGATCCTGACAACAACAACAATCCCTGGACTGCTTACTTCTGGAGCCGTCTTTATACTGGTTCTTCGAAGACTGTGGCCGACTTGATGGAAGATCGCAATGATCCTCGTTTAGAGGTGTACAGTCTCAATTTCTTCGGTTGGGATTTGACTGCAGAACCCGGTGATGAAGAAGCCGCTCGTCTGACCCAAGCTTGCAACGCTCCTGCATGGCTTGACAATGGTGCTGCAACTATCCACGTGTTCAGCAAGAGCGAACTTTACTTCATTTTGGCTGAGGCCAAGGCTCGCTTGGGCAAGGACGCCAGCGCTGATTTTGCAACAGCTGTTGAGGCTTCGTTTGACGATTTCCAAAACAGTGACCCAGGTTACACCTATTTTGAGGCTTCTTCGGCTGCTGCTTACATTGCCACTCTGCCTGTGACCCTCAAGGAGATTATGGTACAGAAGTATCTGTCTCAGGTGCGTGACGAGCAGATTGAGGCTTACAACGACATCCGTCGCTGCAAGGCTCTGGGCGAGGAGTTCATCAAGCTGACCAACCCCAAGAATACCAACTCGAATGGCAATGCTTGGCCATTGCGTCTGCCCTACGGCAACAGCGATGTGCTGGCTAACCCCAACGTGCGTGAAGCCTTCGGAACTGGCAATGAAGCTGGTAAATATATCTTTACCCAACCCGTATGGTGGGCTGGTGGAACCCGTTAATGAGTTGAAATCGTAAAGATTTAACGGCTAGATAGGCTAGGGGAGGAAACTCGAAGTTTCCTCCCCTAGCTGTGTTTGGTGGCTCGGAGATCTCAGAGGTCTCAGAGTTCTCGGAGAGCTGCAGTAATCATTCGTTGGTGTCGAGGACGATGTCTTTCAGGTTGTCGTTGTCGCCGCTTTTGAGCGCGTCCACGTAACGGCTGATGCGATGCAACTCCTGTGGAATGCGGATACGTTGCGGGCAGTGTGGCTGGCAGTGTCCGCAGCCGATGCAGTGGTCGGCTTGGCGCAGCTTGGGCACCGAGCGGTCGTATCCGATGAGGAAAGCACGGCGCGCCTTGAAATAATCGGGCTGTTCCATCTCGCGGGGGACATTGCCTTCGGTTAGGCATTTGTTGTAATGCACGAAGATGGCGGGGATGTCGATGCCGTAGGGGCAAGGCATGCAGTACTTGCAGTCGTTGCACGGAATGATGTTGTAACCCACATATTCCGAAGCGATGCTCTCCAAGAAGCGCATTTCTTCGTCGGTGAGCGGCTTGAGCGGGCTATAAGTGCACAGGTTCTCCTTGAGGTGCTCCATGTAGGTCATGCCGCTGAGCACGGTGAGCACCTTGGGGAAGGTGCCGGCATAACGGAAGGCCCATGAGGCGACCGAATGTTCAGGGTCGCGGCGCAGCAACTTGGCGGCCAACGGGTCGGGCAGGTTGGCGAGTCGTCCGCCCAGCAGCGGCTCCATAATGACGGCCGGTATGTCGCGCTTGACCAACTCGGTGTAGAGGTATTCGGCGTCGGTATTGCTGTCGTTGATTTCATCGGCAAATTTCCAGTCCAGATAATTCAGCTCAATCTGCACAAAATCCCACTTCACTTTGCCGTCATCATGCATTTTCAGCGCATGGTCGAAGATGGCGATGTCGCCGTGGTAGCTGAATCCGAGGTTTCTGATGGTTCCCTGTTCGCGTTGCTCCACGAGGTAGTCCAGGATGCCGTTATCGATGTATCGCTCATTAAACACCGCCATGGCGTCGTCGCCACCACCGATGGCGTGGAGCAGCAGATAGTCGATGTAATCGACCTGCAGTTCCTTGAGCGAATTTTGGAACATTTCTATGCCAGCTTGGCGTGAATGAGTTTCGGGAGCGAAGTTAGACAGCTTGGTGGCGATAAAGAACTCGTCGCGTTTGTGTCGTGACAGTGCAATGCCGGTGGCATGCTCACTGCGTCCACGGCAGTAGGCTGGCGACGTGTCGAAGTAGTTCACACCGTGTTCAATGGCGTAATCCACTTGCCTGTTCACCATTTCCTGGTCAATTTCGGCGTCTTTTTCCTCGCGAGCCGAACCTCCGCCGGCGTCAAGGGTGGGCAGTCGCATCATGCCGTAACCCAATATCGACACTTTGTCGCCAGTCTTGGGGTTGGTGCGGTAAGTCATTTTGCCCACGGGAGGCTCCTGTTCGCTGGCTACGGGCTTTTCATCGCCTGTGGCGCAACTGACAATAGCCGGAGTCGCTACCGTGGCAGTGCCTAGACCGAGGGCTTTGAGAAATTTGCGACGGGTGTAATTATTGTTGTTCATGACTAATCGTGGAAATTATAGTGGAATGAATAAAGTTGTTTCTAGATGGTTTTATGCACTTCGTGGCCTTCGACGTAGATGGCACCGAGAGGCCGTGCCGGACACACATACTCACAGGCACCGCAGCCAATACATTTGGCGGCATCAATGGCGGGCACCATGGGCGAGAGGTCGTCATCAGGGTCAACAGGTGTCATCATGATAGCACCGCTGGGGCAGTGACGGGCGCAGTTGCCACACGACACGCCGTCGGTGAGCACCACGCAATTCTCTTTGATCCATACCGCGTGACCTATTTGAGTCGATGACTTGTCTACAATGCTGATGGGGCGAATGGCTCCTGCTGGGCATACCTGGCTGCAACGGTTGCACTCGGGGCGGCAGAAGCCGCGTTCGTAACTCATGGTGGGTTGCATGAGGGTGAGTAGGTCACCACTCGGTCTCAGCACGTCGTTGGGGCATTGTGACACGCACAGCTGGCATGCGGTACAGTGCTGATACATATTGCGAACACTCACTGACCCCGGTGGGGTGAGCGGTGTGGTTCGCTTGGGGATGGTTTTGTCTTGAATGGCGGCGAGTCCACCATCCACCTTTTTACCCGCTTGAGCCAAAGCGGCGTCGGCGGCCATGATGGCGCCACCCACGATGAAGGCGCGCCGCATGGTGTCGGGCTCGGATTTCTCAGCACTTGGCTTTGGTTTGGTGTCTGACGCTTCTTGCTTTTTGGCTCTGCCGTAATAGAGTGCGTCAAATTTGCATTTGGTGAGACACTCGCCACAGGTCACGCAACGTGTGTAATCGACGGTGTGACTCTTGTAGTCGATGCAGCTGGACTTGCAGTTCTTTGTGCACCGACTGCAGTTCTTGCACTTCTCTTCATCAAAGCGCACCTTAAGCCAGGAGAATTTGGCGATATAGCCCAGCACAGTGCCCACGGGGCAGATAGTGTTGCAATAGGTGCGACCGCCACGCCATGCCAGCACGGCGATGATGATGAAAGTGACCAGCGCGATGATGAAGGTGGGCAGGCTCTTGAGCCACACTTCACGGCTGTAGAAGGCGTAACTGTCGTAATGTTCGGCGATGGCCGCCAAGCCGTTGTTGCACCACAAATAGAGCGGTTGCAGCAAATTGTTCACCATGCGCCCGTAAGAGCTGTAGGGTGCAATCAAGGCGGCTATTGAGACGATGCCGGCTATGAGTGCCACCACCAACACGACAAGCATGACCAGGCGTAGCCAAGTGATGGCGGGCGAGTAGCTGAAACGGTCTTTCTTGCGCCATGTGTGGAGGCGCGAGATGACGTCTTGTAGCACCCCCAGTGGGCAAATTACCGAGCAATAGATGCGTCCGAAGATGAGGGTGAGTATCACCAGTCCGACGATGACCGCCACGTTGAGCGCCAGCACAGCCGGCAAAAACTGAATTTTGGCCATCCATCCCAGCCAGTGGTGAAGTGTGCCGGAGAAGTCGAGCAGCAAGGCCGTGATGAGTGTGAAAAACACCACCGCCAAAGTGACTCTGATGTTGTGTAGTCGCATATCCTGAATTGTTATGGGTTGATAATCATTTTGTAACAAAAGTGGTGTGATATTAACCAACTTTTTAAAATCATGGCTAAGTTATAATAAAAAATCCGTTTGCCAGCTATCTGATGGCGTTTTTTTCAAAATATAGCTGATGTTTTACTCAATCTTGTAGGTGATGAATTACCCGTACTGATGATTGTCATCGTCCTAAAATCCCGTCGCTAAATCCTCAATTAATTATTTATTGTTAATTGTTGATTCTCAATTAAAATAAAATCGTAAATTTGCAAGTTGAGAATCTAACAAGAAACTATGAACGATAATACCACCAATGAATTACAGCCTCAGCCGCTATATATAGTGACTGGCGCTACCGACAGTATGGGTTCGCTCATCACCCGTCGCCTTGCTGAGCAGGGTAAGCCCGTCCTGTTGGCTTGTCGCAACGTGGATAAGGCGCAGCAGTATGCCAATCAGTTGATGAAGAGCACTCGCAACCGCGATATACAGGTCTTGCAACTCGAATTGAGTTCTTTTGCCCAAGTGCTTGACTTTGTGGAGCGGTTTAAGGCGCTGGGCCGTCCTGTCGCCGCCCTAATCAACAACGCCAGCACCTTGCCACGTCACAGCAAGATTTCGCCCGATGGTTATGAACACACGATTCAGGTGAATTTCCTGAGCACCGTGTTGCTGTCGATGGCGATGTATCCTCTGATGGCCGACGGCGGTCGCATCATCCTTTCTACATCCATTTCCCGCCGTTTGGTTTCATTGCCTTACGAGTTCCCCGCCGTGTCACATTTCACACAGATTGGCGCGTTTGCCCAAAGCAAACTGGCGCTGACCCTGTTCTCCATCTATATGTCGACGGTGATGAAGACCTGTCACGTGAGCGTGAATTGTGTGAATCCCGGTGTCATCAAAACGGGTGTGCTCGCCCTGCATCATTGGCTTGACCGCGCCGCCGATTATCTGGTGAAACCGCTTCCCGACCCCGAGAGTGGCGTGATTCCCACCATGCGTGCATTGGAGTCGAACGATACCGGTTTTATTTTTGAGGGCCGCGATAGGCAGATCAAGACATCGACTATGCTCAAGAATCGCGATGTGTTCATCAAGTTGTGTAACGACACGATGCGCATCCTTAAAAAGTATTTGCCTGCCGATGCACTTGGTCAATTATAACGACCATTTACCCGATAGCAGCCGTGTGGCCACCATCGGTATGTTTGATGGCGTGCATTTGGGGCATGCCACACTTATTGCAGCCTTGCGCGACGAAGCGGCCCGTGTGGGTCTTCGGTCGCTGGTGGTGACTTTTGACCGGCATCCGCAACGGGTGCTCTCGGAGGCTTCCGAACTCAAGATGCTGCAAACTTTAGATGACCGCATTTCGGCCATCGCTTCACTGGGTCCTGATGAGTTGCTGATACTGCCTTTCACTAGCGAAATGGCAACCACCACTACGCGGGACTTCTTGCAAATGTTGCACAACCGCTACGGCGTGAGCACGCTCATCGTGGGCTATAACCACCGCTTCGGCCATGATGCGCCCAGTACTACGGTGGAGTATGCCGCCATCGGCCGTGAAGTGGGTGTGAACGTGATTAAAGCGCCTGAATATTTGGGCGAATATGCTCCGGTGAGTTCCACCATTGTGCGTGGGCTCATTGCCGCCGGCAAGGTGACCGACGCCATGCACTGCATGGGGCGGCCCTATTGCCTGCACGGGCGTGTGGTGCACGGGTTCCACAATGGTCGGGGCATAGGATTCCCCACGGCCAATGTGGGCGAGATAGATTCCGACATCATTCTGCCCCACAACGGAGCCTATGCGGTACTTGTCCATCTAGGTGGACAATGCCTGCAGGGTATGGTCAACGTGGGCACGCGCCCCACACTGGACAATGGTCCGCAACTGTCGGTGGAAGTCAATATTTTTGACTTTGACGATGATATTTACGGACAGGACATCAGTTTGGAATTCATCGGTTTTTTGCGGCTGGAGTTCAAGTTGGGCAGTATCGAGGAACTGCGTGAACAGCTCACCCGTGACCGCGAAAAAAGCCGTGCAGTATTAACAACGTATATCAAATCAATCAACTAATATGGAAATCATCAACCTTTGCGACCAGCACTCGCTGGTGAGCCAATACATGAGCGAATTGCGTGATCGGGTGATACAGCAAGACCGCATGCGATTCAGGTTGAATGTGAAACGCTTGGGACAAATCATGGCTTACGAAATCAGCAAGCGTCTTGATTACGCCTCAACACCCACAGCCACTCCACTAGGTGTTGCCCCCACACATACACTGGCCGATCCCATGGTGCTGGCTACCATCTTGCGTGCGGGACTGCCCTTCCATGAGGGTTTCCTGAGCTTCTTTGACAATGCCGAGAATGCCTTCGTGAGTGCCTATCGCAAATATCAGCCTGGCAGCGATGATTTTGACATTCACATTGAGTATATGGCGAGCCCGTCGATTGAGGGCAAGACCCTGATTATTGTTGACCCCATGTTGGCCACAGGCTCTTCGATGGAACTGGCCTATCGCGCCCTGCTCACCAAGGGCGAGCCACGTCATGTTCATGTGGCATGTGTGATTGCCAGCGACCAGTCGGTGGACTTTATCAAGCAGCACATGCCTGCCGACAGCACCACCGTGTGGGCTTGCGACATCGACCACGAACTGAACAGTCACAGCTATATCGTTCCCGGTCTGGGCGATGCCGGTGACTTGCTTTATGGGCAAAAGAGCGACTGGGAGAAAAAACTGGAAGAGTTGCCCCAACAAATGAAATAAAATAATAACCATATCAAAAATCAAATGACGATGAAAAAGAAAATGCTTTACTTGGCCGCCCTCTTGTGCTGCCTGTTTACTTTCACCTCTTGTGGCGATGATGGTGATGATGGGCCAACCAGCGAAGCCACTGGAACCTACACGATTACTTTCAGCCCCGATTTCTTTAAGGTAGCCAAACATGTCAATATTTATTACAAGGGCGCTAATGGCGAGAACAAGAACGATGTGGTCATGGCCGGCTCCGTTCTGCCTTGGACAAAGACAATAAAAAGCACTCGTTTTCCCGCCGAATTGGGATACAAGATTGTGATTGAGCCTAAGGAAGAGTCTGAAATAACAGATGGCACTTACACACTTGAAGTGGTGGGAGCTATCAATGGTGCGGTGAATACCGGAGGTTTCTTCTCCAACAATCAACAAATGCTAAATAAAACCGAGTTTAAAGCTGGCGAAACCAGCAAGATGCTGAAATGGTTGAAGGATAATAAGGAGAAGAGCTATGGCTATAAGCTGGGTAAGGACGGCAATGCCATTCCCTATACTCCAGCATTTGGCAGCTAATGTTGGTAACCGCTAGATAGTAATAAGGTTTATCATATACATTTTAGGACATTATAAAGGCGTCTTACGAGATACGTCCTTTGCAGTTACACATTTTGGGTAACCTTGTGACATGGAGTTGATGCAAAAAGTTACGATAATAACTGTCTGTTATAATGTAAAGGAGGCACTTTCAAAGACTGTTGAAAGTGTGCTCGGTCAGGATTATCAAAATCTTGAGTACATTATCATTGACGGACAATCTACAGATGGCACATCAGATTACCTAAAGAGTCTGCCGGCAGATCGTATTAAATGGATATCTGAACCAGATGGTGGCATCTATGACGCAATGAATAAGGGTGTTAAGATGGCAACAGGGCAATGGATATTGTTCATGAATGCGGCAGACACCTTTGTTGATAGTTCCATTGTGAGTCAAGTCTTCGCCAATGACACATCGGATGCCGAAATCATTTATGGCGCAGTACAGAAAAACGGAGTCGTCAAGCAAGCAGAACCTGTCCATAACAGCCATCGTATGTTCTTTTGTCACCAATGCGTGTTTACCCGAGATTATCTCCTCCGAGATAATCCTTTTGACACTCATTATAAGATGTCGGCAGACTTCAAATTCTTCAAGCAGATGGTTCTTCAGAAACGTCGTTTCTTGAAAACCGACATTGCGATTGCTAATTTTGACACATCCGGAATATCCAACAGTAGCCGAGCCGCTGGCGTCGCAGAAAACATCAGAATTATCTTTGAACTTGATAGTACATTTGACAAACTGCGTCTTGCGCCCAGAATGATATTTCAGTATATCATGTGCAAACTTAGAGGGTGGGTGAGGAATTTAGCGAAAAATAATCAGCATGAACAATAGCATATCTGTTGTAATCAATACATATAATGCAAGTAAATATCTTGCAAGGGTGCTGGAAACGGTCAAGACGTTCGATGAGATTGTTGTCTGCGACATGGAAAGCACCGATGCCACTGTGGAGATTGCCCAGGGCTATGGTTGCAAAATCGTTACTTTCCCCAAAGGCGACTGCAAAAGTGCCGAACCTGCACGCACCTTCGCCATCCAGTCGGCTTCCAGCGATTGGGTGCTTGTGGTTGATGCCGATGAACTGGTTCCGCAAGCTCTGCGTGACTATCTCTATGACTTCGTTCAGCATCCCGATGACATTCGAGGCTTATATATCCCGCGGAAGAACTACACGATGAACAAGTTCTTGCCCAGTTCTTATCCTGATTATCAGTTGCGATTCTTCATTAGGGAAGGTACCGAATGGCCTCCCTATGTGCATACGTTCCCTGTTGTGAAAGGGAAAACCAGCCATGTGCCAAAGTCACGTAAAGACTTGGCGTTTGAGCATCTAGACGATTCGACTCACGCGTCTATTGTACGGCTAAACAATTACACCGACAATGAGGTGGAAAAGAGGGCTGGAACGCGTGTCACACTGTTCAAGATGATATTTTCACCATTCATCCGCTTTTGCAAAATGTATTTTCTGAAAGGAGGCATCTTTTATGGTGTTTCAGGATATGTGTATGCGAAGCGTTCAGCCATTTACAAGTTCACGGTGTTGAGCAAACTTTATGAGAAACAGATAGGGATGAAATAACGCATGGCCTCGCCACTTCGAAGTGATGAGGCCATGTTGTTTATAGTGCAAAACCATCGGCCGATGCTGGTCGGCTCGGATATCAGTATTGTTCGTTTTCGTTGGGGAAGTCGCCGCGCTTCACGTCGTTGATATAGTTGCCCACGCTGTCCACGATTTGTTCGCCCAGGTTGTTGTAGAGACGTAGGAATTTGGGCTTGAATGCAGTGTTCAGTCCCAGCATGTCGTGCACCACAAGCACTTGTCCGTCGGTGTTCGGTCCGGCACCGATACCGATGGTGGGCACATGGATGGCTTCGGTGACTTTTGCAGCCAGCACCGCGGGAATTTTTTCCAGCACGATGGCAAAGCACCCCACTTCTTCCAGCACGCGTGCGTCGCTCATCAGCCTCAGGGCTTCGGCTTCACCAGTAGCGCGGGTGGCGTAGGTGCCAAATTTGTTGATTGACTGCGGGGTGAGTCCCAGATGTCCCATGACGGGGATGCCGGCCCGCAATATCATTTCAATGGCGCCACGCATTTCGCGTCCGCCTTCGAGTTTGACACCGTCGGCCCCTGTTTCGCGCATGATGCGCACGGCATTGCGTTGAGCCTCGATGGGGTCACCTTGATAGGTGCCGAAGGGCATATCGACAATGACCATGGCCCGTGTGGCTGCTCGAGCGACCGTGCGGCCATAGACGATCATGTCGTCGATGGTGATGGGAATGGTGGTGGCGTTGCCTTGCATGACATTTGACGCGCTGTCGCCCACAAGGATGATGTCCACGCCGGCTTGGTCAACAAGCGAAGCCATGGTGTAGTCGTAGGATGTGAGCATCGCAATTTTCTCACCTGATTGCATCATGTCCTTGATGCGCTTGGTGGTCACCTTCTTGGTGTCGGTAACGGTGTAAGTTGACATTTCTTTGCTTGATTAAAAATATGCGTACGAAATTACAATAAAAAACTCATACACGTTGCAATGCTTGCAATTTTTATGCCATTGGTGGCACATTTAGCCGTTTTTTGGGCATAAATCAGTGTTCACTAGCGAAAAATCATTACCTTTGCGAACAATAAATCCTAGTTGAAACTATGAAGAAAATATTGATAAGCTTCTTGTTGGTGCTGTTCACGTGCCTGCACGGTGTTGCAGTGCTCAAGGAACACGATATGTCTCAGGCGTTGCGCGTGTTGCGCTCGGAACTCTCCATGACCCATGAAGAGCAAGTGCAGCGCATGACCCGTTTCAATGAGATGAGCCGGCGGTTTGACCAGATGATGATTCAAGTGATGGACCGCAGCCAACAGATAGAATTGATGCTCTATTCTCAAAAGAGCGACTATGTGTTCGACTTGGCTTATGCATGCAGTGAAGCCACTACGCTTTATGACCAAATGTCGAACCGGATGTTGCCTTTCGAGGTGTTTGCCCAGAAGTACAACGACCAAGTGACCCAGTATGTGCGCTTGGTGCGTTCGTTGGAGCGCATCCCCGATGTGTTGCTGACCACCCAGCAGACCCGCGACGACCGTGACAGTTGCATTGTGCTTGCCAACCAACTCGCGCATGATATGGCTGTCCAACAAGTGCAGATTGAGAAAACACAGGAGCGCTCCGAAGAGGTGATGGCCAAATCTAAGGAACTCAATGCGTTTGCTCTGAAGGCCTACGAAGATATTCGTCGCAGTGTTTTCATCAATGGTGACCAATCCTATTTCACGATATTAAGTAACTTGCCGCGTTATTGGCGGCAAGGCAGAATGGATTTGTACAGTAAGTACCGGCCAACAGGAAATGTCCATAGTGAATGGCGCGGCAACCTGATTTTTTTCCTGTTAATGTTCATTTTGTCGTACGTGGTGCTGGCGTTTGTGTTGTGTACGTTGGTGATTCGCTTTCTCATTCCGAAAAGGTGGAGAACGGAGGAGTTTCTCAAGAAACGAAGTTGTATCATCATCGCCGCCAGCGCTGCCGTCTTTGCCATTGTTACACTAGTTATCTCACTGGTGCTTACCGACCAGAATTTTATCATTATGGCTTCGCGCCTGTTGAGTGAATTTGCGTGGTTGCTTGTGGCCATCATGTTGTCGCTCATCATCCGTCTGAAAGGTGAAACGGTGAAAAATGGCCTCATTCTTTATTTGCCTATTACAGTGGTGGGTTTTGTGGTGTTTTTATATCGCATTACATTCATGCCCAATACCATCGTTAATGTCACCTTCCCGGCCATTTTGTTGCTTTGCACTCTGTGGCAATGGTGGGTGGTTAAACGTCACAGCAAGAAGGTGCCTCGCAGCGACAAGTTCTATTCTTGGATGTCGCTGCTGGCTATGGTAGTTGCCTTGGTGATGGCATGGTGCGGTTACACGCTCATGAGTGTACAGGTGTTGATTTGGTGGATTATCCAACTCACCATGATTCAAGGCATTACATTTGTTTATGACTTGTTGCACCGTTACGAGGCCTCCCATATTGCTGCCGACGCAGACATCCGTGACACTTGGTTTTATGATGCTATCTACAAGATGGTGATTCCTATCGCAGCCACGTTTAGTGTGGCGGCTTCCATCTATTGGGCGGCACGAGTGTTCGACATCACCGAGTGGTGCCGGGAAGTATATACCCACAAGTTTATCAATATTCCTGATGTGATTGTCGTATCGCTGGATCGTGTCATCGCGTTGGTGGCTGTGGGTTTTGTGTTCAGCTATATCATCTATTTGTGTGTGAATAGTTATGTGGCATGGAAGGAATACAAGACCAAAACCAAGAACAAGGCGGTGTCGCTGAGCATGAACCTGATGAAATATCTGGGGTGGGGCATCTTCATCTACATCGTGATGGTGACGTTGCATGTGAATCGTGCGGGAATCACGCTGATTTTGACGGGTCTGTCAACTGGTATTGGTTTCGCTATGAAGGATACGCTGGAGAACCTCTTCTATGGTCTGTCGCTCATGAGCGGACGCGTGAAGATAGGCGACATGATTGAGTGTGACGGCATTCGTGGTCGTGTGACCAACATCAATTATCAGAGCACAATGGTCGAAACCATCGACGGCTCAGTCATCGCGTTCCTCAACAGTCAACTGTTCAGCAAAAACTTCAAGAACATGACTCGTAACCATGGTTATGAATTGGCTCAGGTGAGTGTCGGCATTGCTTATGGCTCTAAGGTGAACCAGGTGCGTGAACTCATCGTTGAGCGATTGTCGAAACTTGACTGTTACGATCGCAAGAAAGGCATTCAGGTGCTTTTCGACAACTTCGGGGAAAGTAGCGTGGACTTGAATGTGGTGTTGTGGACACCTGTAGCCACCCGTCTGACCGACCACGCCCGCATCAAGGAATGCATCTATGAGGTGCTGAATGAAAATGGCATAGAGATACCATTCCCGCAGCGTGACCTCCACTTGGTTACTCCCGCCACTACCTAGGCGATGTCATGTCCTGATCTAGATTTGGACCAATAATAAGATAGAAATTATCACTATCAAGAAGACGCTGGTCGTGACACTGATAAAGGTGAAACAAGCCAATAGCATATTTTTCCAAAGGGTTTTCCACCATCCGAAGCCATACAGTTGTTTATAGTCTATAAGGTAGATGATTGCAGAGACAAGTCCTGGCAAATCATCGTCACCCCCTTTGACCCATAACAAACTGAGTAAGAAATATAGAAAAGACAGGATGACGATTTGACTGCTGATGAATATCTGAGCAAAAAGCTGCTCACTGAGAGCGAGGTTCCCCATTCGTGGCGACTTGCGGAACAACAGCCATGCGAAGAAAGCGAAAAAACATTGATAAATGAGGATACTGACGGCTCGGTGATCATCAAGCCATAACTGTGAGTTGTGTAATTTTTTGATGAACTTTTGTGAGCGGTTTTTCACTTGGAGCTTGTGTTCAGCATTACGATAGTTTATCAATGGGCGACTCTTTCCATTCAGTTCTATAGTTGTGGTATCGGAGATGATTAGATGAACGACATTACCTATTTTTTCAATGTTTATGGCGGTTTGATTATTGGAATCCCCCATTTTATATAAATGTCCAGTGATGCTTGTGATGATGAAGAAGGTGGTCACAAAGATGAAAAGCATCTTGAATGGGGGAAAATAAGGTTGCCGATGACCTTTCAGGTAGTCGGCAATCATATATCCTGGGCGGAACAAGAGGTGCAGAATGTTGCGTGGCATGCTACGGTTGCCGGCTCCCCAAACGTCGAGGAACCCCGCAAGCAAACGTCGGGGCGTAAGCCGGTCGGTATTGCTGTTTTGGCCACATCGTGGGCAATACTGGCCATTGAAACTTTCGCCACAGTTGAGGCAAACGTGCTGCTCGTCGTTCAAAGGCTCGGGCTGATAGGGCCGTTTTTGCCATTGCCTGAAGCGTGTCCAATAATACCTGATCTTATTCATCAATTCCAAAGCATTGCTTGACAGCCTTGCGGATGTCGCGTGCTGCCTGGCTGTCACCCTTCAGGATATTGAGCACGCCACGAATGTAGTCATCTTTGCGATGGTAACCGCACAAGTTGGCCACGTTGCTGTCACCAATCATCTGTTTCTGGTTAAACACTCTCAGCACGGCCATGTAGTCGCGTTGTTGCAGATAATCGTGGAACTCCCGACACAGTTGTTCATACATACCACGAGGATTGATTTCGTTGACCAAGTCGAGCATGTGTTCTTCCACTTCGTTGATATTCTTGAACTTCATGTCGATGCGCATCTCCACACTACGCTTCACGTAGTGGCGCACATGTTCCAGCGCTTGCAACTTGATTTCATGCGAAAACATTTTGAGTACCGAGTCCCTCACCTTGTTGAACACTTCGTTCTCGTTGCGGCGCTTGTGTCGTGCCACGGCGCGAATCACACCTTCGAGCATGAGAATGTTCTCAATTTCGGCTACATTGGGCACATAAATGTTTCGCTTGAGCAGATAGGCCACTTCTTGGTCGTTGCGCCGGTCACGGTCCACAATGCCCCGGCTCTCCAAACGGTGGAATGAGCGCAGGTCGTTGAACGAGCGCACCGACTCAATCACCTTGTCACAACTACCCAAAGCCTTGACTGTGTATTCGGGGAAGATGAGTGGATATAGGCGTGAATCGATGCTGTGGCGTTCGTCACCCTCGACGAAGAGAACGGGCTTTCGGCTGCCCAAAATGTCGAAATACAAGGCATCGCCCAACTCCTGTCCGGCAGGCATCACTTCATAGTCCCAAGCCTTTTGTACCGGGTCGTATGCCTTCACCCACACGCACTGGTTATCGACACGCGACGAAGCGAAGTCCACGTCGTGCGTGTTATAGATAAAGGTGCAGTCGGGTCGCATCTCTTCAATCACATTCCACAGGGTTTTCATGATGCTGTGGTGGATAAAAGTCTCGGGGTCGTCAACGAGAATCACCGCATCGGGCATGGCATAGAGCGCGGCTCCTATATAGAAGAGCACCGCCCGTTCGCCATCGCTAAGCCGCAGTGACGTGAACTTGTCGTTAAACCCCTCGGTGGCGAAAAGCAACTTTCCGTTTTCGCGCAGCACCTTGTTTTTGGGGAACACTTGCTGCCACTTGCGTACAGTGGTGTCGAGTTTGGTCTTTGGAAACTCCATCTGCTCACCAAGCAATCGGTGAGTCTTGTAGTTCATCAGTTCACGGAACTCATCCATGAGCATAATGTAGGTGAGGCGGTCAAATTCAGTGTCGGCGGTGTTGGTCACTTGAGGATTGGCCTGATTGATGTGCTCAAACATCTCGTCGATGGAGCCATGCATCGGTTTCTCGTCTTGTGACCGCATGGGAATGAGCGCACGCAAGGCCGACAGGCGATAGGCCTTGTCGCCACAGCCTTCGAGCAATGCGTTGCAAAAACGGCTTTTCCCCGAGCCATTGGCTCCGATAATGGTAATCTGTCGGGTGTCGTGCAACGTACCCCCCGCTTTGCCGTCAATTCTCAATGGTAACTGGATGTCCATAATGATTGGTTTTTAGAACCTCATCTTAATCGTTCCAGAATCCAGGGCTTGGGTTCCAGAATTTTCATTTTGATGCTTTTGTCTGAACTCTTGAGGAAGGCAACGGCCACATCCAGTTCATCAAAGGCTTTCACCACCACAAAGTATTTACTGTCGGTGCCGCCATAGAGCACATAACTGGGGAAACCCTCCTCACTGCGTAAGCGGTCGCGCATGGTGATGGCATTGAACTTCTGCTTGAATTGGGCCACAATGACGTTATAACGCTTGGCGATGCTCGCCGAGTCTTCGGTCACGTTAACGTGCATGGTCACCAACCGCACACTGTCGCCGTTGACCACGGTGGTGGCGCGTTGTTTTTCGGCCAAGATGCGTTCGTACTCTTCCACACCCACGCCGTCGCGATATTTTTCCATCGCCTTGTCGTAGGCCGCCTTATAATTCTTTTCATTACTGTGGCATGAGGTCATCGCGAAGGCGACAAAAGCCAACAGTAGAAAATATGCTATCTGTTTCATGTTGTGTGATGAATTCAAGTTCAACATCGTTGCAAATTTCGTTAAAAATCTTGATGTGTGCAAGACTTTTCAAGAGCTTTAATAGATATGGAGAGCAGTGATTCAAGCTGTGTGCCCACGGCTTGAACATTCTGCGGGTCAGTAATGTCGTATTGATAACAAATGGCGGTGTTTTTGCGCTCACTCTGCATGACATAGACGATGGCATAATGCTTCCCGCGCTGAACGAGACGGTCAACGACGATGATTTGATGTTCTTTCTTATTGAAAATGAGGTTGCGCCATATCTCATCGTGAGGCTGGACAAGCGTTTCGATTGGGTTGGCCTGCGTCACGTAGAAAGCGCCATCGCCACGACGTATGTAGTCAGGTTTCCATTTGCTTGTGACGCTGGTGGACAGTATCAAGAACTGGTCGGCAAGCATCACATCAATTGAATCGATTTTCAACGGAATGCGTTTGACGACATCGGTCATCAACTTGGCACAAGAGGGGTCGTACGCATTAAACAAGGCTTTGCTTGTGATGAAATTCAAGTCATATTCGCCATTGCTCGCGTTGGCAAGAGGTGATGTACTCTCACCCCCAAAATTGACTTGCATGTGACCATTGTCCACCACATTGCCGTTCAATTTCCACTCATCTGTGGTGCCGAACGGCGGCAACTGGTACCCCGCGCAACTGGTCAAGCAACACAGCAGAACACAACTATATACGAATTGTCTCATGAGGGGAACCATTTATTAGGGTCTGTTATGACAGGACTTCGCCATGCGGGTGCTTTTTGTCGTCGGCCAGTTCAATGACTTGTGCATGGGTGACGTGTCCGGCATCAAGGGTGAGCGTGACCAGTGTACGCACCACTTGCCAACCTTGACGGCCAGCAGCGCCGGGGTTCACGACCAACAGGTTCAAAGTGCGGTCGGGCATGATTTTGAGAATGTGGCTGTGGCCGCACACGAAGACTTGCGGCTGCGATAATTGCAGGCGTGAACGAATGCCGGGGGCATATTTCCCCGGATATCCTCCGATGTGAGTCATAAACACCTTCACACCTTCGGTTTCAAATATTTCGGTTTCTTTGAAACGCAATCGCAGGTTGCCGCCATCGGCATTGCCATAGACGGCACGCAGAACGGGTGAGATGGCTGCCAAGCGGTCGATGACGGCCTCATTGCCGATATCTCCGGCATGCCAAATCTCGTCGCAATCCTTGAAATATTGCACAAATCGGTCATCCCAAAAGCTGTGAGTGTCGCTGATGATTCCAATCTTTTTCATGGCGTCAAGCGTTTAAAAGCCAGAGTGAAGCCACTTTGCGACGAATGGCGATGACGTTGCCCAAGGTGATAAGAGTCATAATCACCACTCCGGTGAGTACCGCTACGACCACACTCACCCGTGGCAGGTCGAACGCCTCCAGCATGGGCAAGTAATAGGAGCGGCCCACCAGCATCAGCACTACGGCCAGGATGAGTACTACCGCGTTGATGGCGATTACCATAAGCACGTAGGGGCGCGACACTTGTGCGGGGCTGTAGCCCAACAGCAACAAGTCGCGTAGGCGCTGGGTGTTTTTCTGCAACAGCAAGTAGATGGACAACATGAGCACGAAGAACGACAGTAGGCTGATGACCACGCCGACGGCAATTACGATAGATACAATCACCGTGAGGAAATAGTTGGCTTTTCCGGCTTGGGCCTTGTCACCAGCCACTTCGTAGTGGTGGTCGGCCATATATTGTTCGATTTTTACATCGCCGGGGCTGTTGACCTCCACGATGAGTCGCAGGGGATGCCCTGTGCCACCATCGCCATAGCGCGTATTGGCCCATTTCATGAATGCTTCGGGCACAATCACGGTGTTCAGGCGGTTGGAGAATCCCACGATGCGTCCGGGCATGGTTTCGTTCAATCCATTACCCGAAAGCGTGAATGAGAGAGGAATCATACCCACTTGTCCCTCGCTGATGCGTGGCAAGCCTTGTGTGGCTGCAAAGCCGAAGTTGTAGAGCGACAAATAGTCGCGCGACACAATCACCGGGACTTCGGGCTGATTGGGATTAAAATTCCATTCGGCGTCGGTCACGTCGATGAAGTCGGTGGGAATCGCTTCGAAGAAGAATTGGCTGCGCATGGCACGGCCGCTGTTGCCTAACCCTATGGTGGCGAAGATGGAGAACTCACTGTTCATGAATCGTCCCACCTTTCGGCACCACGGCTGCGCCTCGATGTTGGCAATGTCGGCATCGCCAAATTCGCCAGTGTCGCCCACCATTGCTCCCGCCGTCGACACCGAGCGGGTAATCACAAGGTAGTCTTTTCGGATAAACGATTCCTCGTCGCTGAATACGGGTTTCACGTCGCGGTAGAACTGCACGGCGAGTATCACGATAGTGAGTCCCACCAAATTGGCGATGGAAAACCCGATTAATTGTGCCGGGCTGATATGCTTGCGTAATAATTTCCAGAGAAGTTGTTTCATGGCGTGAGGATTAGAGTTGAAGTTCTACATCGTAGTCCAGTGCCAGATGGTTGCCCACCGAAGTGACAATGACGGCAGCCCCTTGCTTGTCGGCTTCCTGTGCGAACAGATTGCCCACGATGGCATTGTTGGCCGTGTCGAGGTGGCTCACCGGTTCATCGAGCAAATAGAAGTCGGCAGGTTGGCACAGGGTGCGGATGATGGCCACACGTTGCTGTTGCCCGATGGAGAGCCGCGAGACGGGTGTATCCACTTTCTCGGGAATACCCAGCGTGCCGAACAAGTCAATAATTTCTTTCTCGCTTTTATAATGCGTGAGTTGATTTTTGAGTTGGATGTTTTCCATGGCCGTGAGTTCGGGGAACAGACGCATTTCCTGGGGCAAATAGGCAAGGCTCGTTTTGCGAATCTCACACCATTGCCCGATGGAAAGTGATGAGATGTCTTGCCCATCGAAGGCGATGGACCCGCTGAAGTCGCGGCGATAACCGTAAATGTAACTGCACAGCGATGATTTGCCGGTACCGCTGTCGGCCACGATTAGGTAGCGTTTGCCACGTTCCATGGTCAGGTCGCACTGCCACACCTGGCTGGGCACACGTTCTCGACCGGCAAACACGGTCGGCAGCGCATCGTGTATGTTGATTTGTTGCATACTGACTACATTAAGGATTTTGTTTGGCCATACCGGTCGAGGCGGTTGTTCGTTTCATGAGCGGCGTGGCAAGGCGATGCCGTCCCACCCGGTACTTGATGGCTTTGTTGGGACAAATAGCGGCGCAATTCATGCACATCACACAGCGGCTGTGGTCGATGGTGTGTTCCACGGCATTGACACAACTGGCCTTGCACTCACGCTCACATGCGCCACAGGCCATGCACAAGTCAGGGTTGATGTCAAGTTGCATGAGTGAGACCTGGCTCACGGTTCCCAACACAGTGCCTATGGGACACACAGTGTTGCAAAAAGTGCGTCCACTGCGCCAGGCCAGTATCAGCACCGCCAGAGTGATGATGACTGCTGCCACACTGCCCAAAGCCAGATATCCGATGGTAGTGTCGTGGGTGAGCAGGGTGATGGGGTCGCAATAATGCATCACATAGGATGTGCGTTGGTCACTCGCGCACACGACAACAAGCAACAGCGTGATGCCACGCAGTCGCCAGTCGCCATATTGGAAACGATAAAATCCCTGTCCACGATTCTGAAGGCGCTTTGCCAGCCATGAGGCTATGTCTTGCAATGTGCCTAGCGGGCAGGCCGAAGAACAATACACCCTGCCCAAGAGCAGGGTGATGATGAGCCACACCATGCAGGCTCCCAGTGAAATAATCTCTATATTGACGGTAATCAAGTGGCTGGCCACTTGATCGCTATATCCATGCATCACCAGCGCGGCGATGAGAATAAGCACCACCACGCTGAGTGCTACACGTATATATTTGACCGCCTTCATTTAGATGAACGTCCAAGTGATGTTACCCACACCTTCGGTCGTGGTGTTCTTGGGTACCGAGAACGCGCTCTTGAGCGACTCTTGTTCGCAACTGCGCCGCACTTCGGGATGGCTCCAGGCTTCTCCCTTGCCACTCACGGCATGTGCCTCGATGACTTTTCCACGTGCATTGATACGCACACGTACGGTGACCGAGCCAGTCCAACGGCTGTGGGGACGGCCCCAGTATTCCAGGGTGTAACCCACGAGTCCGCCAATGCCGGGTTTTCCGCTCAAGGCGCCTTGATTCGAATTGCCGTCGGTGCTGCCTTGCTTTCCGCTGCCTTTGCCGCTTGACTTGCCGAAGGCGTCTTTCACGCGGTCGTTTTTGGGCGTGGCGTCTTCGCCTCGTTTCACCTTGGTCTGCTTGTCGGTGGTTTTAGGTGTTTCCACCGCAGGGCCAGTCTTTTTGGGCTTTTCCTCCTTGGGCTTTTCCTGCACCTTCATGGGCGATTCGTGCTTGGAGGAGACGACTGGTGGCGCTTGCTTGGCAGGCTCTCCGGCATCTTCAAGGTCATCACCGGCCACGTTGGGTTCTGTCTCGGTCTTCTCGGCATTTTCTGGTGTTTCGGTGTCCATCTGCTCACTCTCGGTGGGGCTGGGCGTGTTGCCCAGCATGACATATTCGCCACCAAACATGATGGAATCCTGTTTCAGTTCGAGCAGGTCCATGTCGCGTGGCGGATATTCATAGTGCAGACCGCATGACACCAACACGCCGATAGTGGCGAGCAAAATCAACAGGGTGATGGCTGAAGCTGCTATTTGGTTCTTGCGATTATTATTGTCCATAATTCTGGAGGTTCCAGTTGTTCTAGAAATGTTTAGATGCCTTGGGTGGGCTGGTTGGTGGTTTCGGGCTGAGGCTCGGTTTGGGGTTCGGGTTCAGGGGCGGCGAAGTTTTCCGAAGCCGGCTTGGTGGCCAGCACAATCTTAAGACCGGCCTTAGACCCCTTGTCGAGGATATCCACAATCTTGCCGTAAGGCACCACTTCGTCGGCATAAAGTGCCACGAACTCTTGTGGATTGGCCTCCTTGAGCGACAGCATGAAACCCGCTAACTGGTCGGCGGGCAGAGGCATGAGTTCGCTCTGGGTCTCGCCGTCGTCTTGCGTGGCATACATGTTCATGTCCTTGTCGATGTAGATGCGCGTGGTGGGCTTGAGCGATGTCTGCTGGCTGCTCTGTGGCAAGTTCACCTCCAATGCCGATGGAAACACAAATGTGGAGGTGACCATGAAGAAGATGAGCAGCAAGAAAATGATATCGGTCATCGAAGCCATGCTGAACATCGACAACGTCTGGTGTTGTCTCTTGAGTGCCATGGTCGTGTGTTATTTAGCGGGTTCGTTAAGCAAGTCCATGAACTCCATAGTGTTGCCTTCAAGTTTGTTCATGACCTTGTTGACACGAGAAGTGAGGTAGTTGTAGGCAAACAAGGCGATGATACCCACAATCAAACCGGCCACGGTGGTGACCAGTGCCTGATAGATACCGCTGGCGAGAATGGTCACGTTGCTGTGGCTACCAGCGCTGGCCAACTGGAAGAAGGCCTGCACCATACCGGTAACGGTACCCAAGAAACCAATCATGGGCGCACCGGCGGCAGTCGTTGCCAACCAGTTAAATCCTTTTTCGAGTCGTGCGATTTCCATGTTTCCCACGTTTTCAATGGCCACGAGCACATCGTTCATGGGGCGGCCAATGCGGCTCACACCCTTTTCAATCATTCGTGCGTAGGGGGCTTTGGTACTCTTGCACAATGCCATGGCATTGTCGATTTCGCCATTGTGGATGAAATTCTTGATTTTTTCCATAAAGGCGGCGTCGGTGCGCGAAGCGCCGTTGATGGCAAACAGCCGTTCAAAGAAAATGTACACGCTCACCAGTGCCAACAAAGCGAGCGGAATCATGAGCCATCCGCCGGCCATGGTAAGGTCCCAAACCGAGAGGTCTTTAACGACAGGTTCGGCTGCTTGAACGGCGGCGGGTGTCGTGGTTGTTACGGCTGCGGCTGCAGCGTTCATTGTGTCGGTCACTTGCTGCGCGACACTGTCGATGGGTGCGGCGACTTGTGCAAGAATCATGTTGAGTAGAGTCATTTTGTTATATGTTTTTAGTTATAATTTTTTTCTGGTTATTGGTTCGATATCTAATCGGCCAAGGCTTCTTTATAGGCTTTGATGGTGTTCTCCAGACCCATATAGAGGGCATCGGCGATGAGTTGATGTCCTATTGACACTTCTTTCAGCATGGGAATGTGTTGCTTGAAAAACTTGAGGTTGTCAAGACTCAGGTCATGTCCCGCATTCAGTCCAAGTCCGGCTTGATGTGCAGCCTCGGCTGCAGCAACATAGGGGGCGACGGCTTGTTCGGGGTCATCGTGAAAATCGTGGGCATAGGGACCAGTGTAAAGTTCAATCCGGTCGGTGCCAGTGCGCGCGGCTTGCTTGATATTGTCAATATCGGTGCCTACAAATATGCTTGTTCGGATTCCTGCTTCGTGTAGGCGGTCGACGATGGCGGTGAGCATTTCCAGGTTTTCGGCCACTTCCCATCCAGCAGATGAGGTGAGCACGTTGGGCGCATCGGGCACCAGGGTCACTTGTGTGGGCTTCACCATTAGCACCAGTTCCATAAAATCTTCACTAGGATAGCCTTCGATGTTGAACTCCGTGCGCACCAGTGGCCGCAAGGCAAAGACATCACTGCGGCGAATGTGTCTCTCGTCGGGACGGGGATGCACGGTGATACCGTCGGCACCGAAACGCTCACAGTCAACCGCCACGGTCTCCACGCAAGGCACATTGCCTCCGCGCGCGTTACGCAAGGTGGCGATTTTGTTCACATTTACACTCAAGTTGGTCATCAATTCTTAGAAATATTTGTCACAATTTTATTGTGATTGTTCAATTTAATTGTAACTTTGCAATCAAATATTGAGGGAATAATCCCACTAAGGGAGCAAAGTTACGCGGTTTTCCCGAAATAAAAAAGTAAAAAACTGCTAAATTGGGGTTATGGCCCACTTTTCATGCAGTATAACGCAAGGATAATAATGAATATTGCAATTTTTGGCAACGAATATCAGCAGCAACACATCGACGGCATCGCCTGTTTGGTGTCGGTGCTCCGTCAGCGCGGAGTGAAAACATCGGTGGAGGCAAAATTCCACGAATTTTTGACCAAGGCGGGTGTTGAGTTGGCCGATGTGTCACCGTTCGATGCACATCATGTACCCGATGTGGACATGGCCATGAGTTTGGGCGGCGACGGCACTTTTTTGACCACGGTGATGTGGATAGGATCTCGACAAACTCCCATTGTGGGTATCAATACGGGGCATCTGGGCTATCTCACAGCCTATCAGCTTGATGAAGCCAACGAAGCCGTGGGGCAATTGTTGGCTGGGGACTACGATGTGGAAGAACGCACTATGCTGGAGGCGCATTGTCAAGGTGTTGACATTAGGCATCCTTATGCGCTCAATGACATCGCCATCTTGCGTCACGACACTTCCGCGATGCTGGAAATGGAAACGCAGTTAAGTGGCAAGACCCTCACCACTTATCAGGGTGACGGCCTCATCGTGAGTACGCCGACAGGTTCCACAGCCTATAACCTGAGCGCTGGGGGGCCCATCATGGCTCCCAGCACGCGGTGCGTGGTGTTGTCGCCGGTTTCTCCTCACTCGCTCACGATGCGTCCGTTGGTTGTGCCCGATGACGAGGTGGTCACCATTACCACACGTTCACGTGCTTGTCATTACCAATTGAGTGTCGACGGTGAGGAACACGTCTGCCCGACAGGAAGCACGGTGACGGTGCGCAAGGCACCTTTCAAGGCTTTTGTGGTGCTGCCGCGCGGGCGACATTTTACCACTGCGTTGCGTCAAAAATTACACTGGGGAACTCACTGAAAAAAATATTATGGTCATGAAAAAAGTATTATTGATAGTTATGGTTTCATTGATGGCTCTCGACATCATGGCGCAGTCAATGGACTGGGCAAAACTTTCGCGCTATGAACGTGAAAATGTGGCTCTTCGTTCACAACCCGATGGCGTGAAAGTAGTGTTCATGGGCAACAGCATCACCGAGGGTTGGGTGGAGAAGCATCCGGCGTTTTTCACCGACAACGGATTTGTGGGCCGTGGCATTTCGGGCCAAACGTCAAGCCAAATGCTGCTGCGGTTCAGACAAGATGTCATCAGCCTGCGTCCTAAAGTGGTGGTGATTAATGCGGGTACCAATGACATCGCCGAAAACACCGGGCCTTATAACGAGGTCAACACGTTGGGAAACATTATCTCAATGGTGGAGTTGGCGAAGGCCAGTAAAATCAAGGTAATCATGACCTCAGTGTTGCCGGCGGCACAATTCCCCTGGAACCCCGATGTGTCGGATGCGGCAGGAAAAGTGGAGCGACTGAACACGGCGCTGCGTGCCTATGCCGCTCAGCATAAAATCGAGTATGTGGATTATTATGCGCCATTGGTGACGGGTGCCGAAAAGGCTTTGAATCCAAGTTATTCACTCGATGGCGTCCATCCTGAGTTGTCGGGCTATGCCGTCATGGAACCGCTGGTGCTCAAGGCCATCCGCCGTTATGTGAAAAAATAACTACACAACCCCGAAGAATCGATAGAACCTTTCTGAAAGATGAAGAAATTAATCATGATTTGCGTTGCGGTCATGGCTCTTGCCGCCGCAGTAGTGCCCACGGCTGTTGGAGAAACGAAAGACAACAGCGAGGCAGCCATAGTACGCAATCTCGACATTTTTAACGCTCTTTACAAAGAACTGAACACCTATTACGTGGATACGATTGATGCGCAGAAATCGATAGAAACGGCCATCAATGCTATGCTCGATGACATTGACCCTTATACCGAGTATATTCCTGCGAAGTCGCGTGACGATTTTCAGGTCATCAGTACAGGGGAGTATGGTGGAATAGGCAGTTATATCCAAGAGCGCAAGGGCGACCACCCAGGTGTGTATATCACAGGACCTTACAAGGGCAGTCCGGCGGCGAAAGCCGGTGTGCGCAGCGGTGACCGCATCATCATGATTGATGGCGATTCGGTGACGGGTTGGGACAGCGACAAGGTGAGTGCTCGACTCAAAGGACTGGCCAACACCCAACTGCGGTTGACGGTGGTGCGTCCCTATTGTGGCGATGACAGCGTGAAGACGTTCGACATTGTGCGCGAGACTATTAAGATTCCACCCGTGCCTTATTATGGGGTGACACGAGGAGACATGGGCTACATCAATCTTACCACATTCAATGAACACTCATTCCAGCAGGTGAAAGATGCCTTGGTGGAACTGAAGAAAAATGCGGCTGTGAAGTATATCGTGCTGGACTTGCGCGGCAATGGTGGCGGACTCATGGAGAGCGCCGTGCAGATCGTGGGCTTGTTTGTGCCCAAAGGTACTCCGGTGCTGACCACTCGTGGCCGCGACAAGCAGAGTGAAAAAATCTACAAGACCACAGCCGAGCCACTTGACACAAAGATTCCGTTGGCTGTGCTGGTTGATGGCGGGTCGGCTTCTGCCGCCGAAATTACGGCCGGTGCTTTGCAGGACCTTGACCGCGCAGTGGTGTTGGGCAGTCGCTCGTTCGGCAAGGGGTTGGTGCAGAGCGTGCGCCCCATGCCCTTCGATGGTGCTCTGAAGGTGACCATTGCAAAATACTATATTCCCAGTGGCCGACTCATCCAGGAAATTGATTACTCGCAGCGCAATGCCGATGGTTCTTATCAGCGCATCCCCGACAGTCTCGCGCGTGTGTTCCATACGGCCCACGGACGCGAAGTTCGTGAGGGTGGGGGCATTACTCCCGACATCAAGGTGGATTACCCCGACATCAATCGTCTCGTTTACAATATTGTGCGTGACAACTGGGCATTTGATTTCGTGACGAAGTATGCCGCCGAGCATCCGTCCATTCCGTCACCTTCCACTTTTGAGGTGACCGATACCATTTTCAACGAGTTCAAGCGATTCATTGATCCCGATAAGTTCCAATACGACAAGGTGTGTGAAGTGGGGCTTGAAAACTTGCGCAAGGTGGCGAAGACCGAGGGTTACATGAACGACTCGACTAAGGCCGAATTTGACCGGCTAGAGGCTTTGCTCAAGCATGACTTGAGTCGTGACCTAGACACTAACCGTTCCGAGATTGAAAAACTGTTGGCGCGTGAAATGATGAACCGCTACTACTATCAGGCCGGTGAAGTGGAATATGATGCCCGGAAGGACGAGACCATAGATCGCGCCCACGAAATGTTTGCCAAACCAGGCGAGTATCGTCACATCCTCCACTTGCCGAAATAGAAAACTTGTTTTGCGCTCGGTTTGCACTAATTTTAGATAAATTAGGAGGCACCTCGGCAAAAAAAGCGAGCGAGCTTGCTTGTTTTGCGCTCGGTTTGCACTAATTTTAGATAAATTAGGCGGCGTTTCGGCAATAAAAATGAAAAACGATGTCTTTCATTTTGTATTGCTCTCAACTTGCACTAATTTTGCAGTTTGAAAATTTTAACCACAAATATATATGGAGAAAAAGAATTATAAACGCACACTGGTGACCACTGCGTTGCCCTATGCCAACGGGCCTGTGCATATCGGTCACTTGGCTGGCGTGTATGTGCCGGCTGATATCTACACTCGTTACTTGCGTCTCAAGGGTGAAGACGTGGTGATGATAGGCGGTAGCGATGAGCATGGCGTGCCCATCACCATCAAGGCTCAAAAAGAAGGCGTGACCCCACAAGACATTGTGGACCGCTATCACAATATCATTAAAGACTCAATGGCAGGGCTAGGGATTTCGTTCGATGTGTATGGCCGCACGACTAGCGCCACGCATCGGGTCACCGCCAGCGAGTTTTTCAAGAAACTTTACGACAATGGCGAGTTTATCGAAAAGACCAGCCAACAATTCTATGATGAGGAGGCCGACCAATGGCTTGCCGACCGTTATATCATGGGTACTTGCCCCCATTGTGGCAATGAACGTGCCTATGGTGACCAGTGCGAGGCGTGTGGCCGTGACCTCAACGCCACCGACTTGATTAATCCGCACAGCACCATCACTGGAAATGTGCCTGTGTTGCGTGAAACCAAGCATTGGTATATGCCGCTCGACAAGTGGGAACCACGTCTGCGCCAGTGGATTTTGGAGGAACACAAGGAGTGGAAAACCAATGTGTACGGACAATGCAAGTCCTGGCTTGACGGCGGTTTGCAGCCGCGTGCCGTGACCCGTGACCTGAACTGGGGCATCCCCGTGCCCATTGAGGGAGCCGAAGGCAAGGTGCTCTATGTGTGGTTTGACGCGCCTATCGGCTACATCAGCAACACCAAGGACTTGTTGCCCGACACCTGGGAAAAGTATTGGAAGGACCCTGAAACACGCATTATCCATTTTATTGGCAAAGACAACATCGTGTTCCATTGCCTCATCTTCCCCGCTATGCTGATGGCCGAAGGAACGTACCAATTACCCGAAAACGTGCCCGCCAACGAATTCCTGAATTTGGAAGGCGACAAAATTTCCACTAGCCGCAATTGGGCTGTGTGGTTGCATGAATATCTGGAGGAATTCCCCGGCAAGGAAGACGTGTTGCGCTAAGTGCTCACGGCAAACGCTCCCGAAACCAAGGACAACGACTTCACATGGCGTGATTTCCAAGCCCGCAACAACAATGAGTTGGTAGCCATTTTGGGTAACTTTGTGAACCGGGCCATCGTGTTGACACACAAATACTTCAATGGTGTGATTCCCGCTGCTCACGAACTCACCGACTACGACCGCCAAACTATGGCGGAGTTCAAGGATGTGAAAGCCACCTTGAGTGAGAACATTGAGACGTTCCATTTCCGAGAAGCGTTGAAAGATGCCATGAATCTGGCGCGTATCGGCAATAAATATTTGGCCGATACTGAGCCATGGAAGTTGGCGAAGACCGACATGACGCGTGTGGAAACCATCATGAATCTGGCGTTGCAAATTTCGGCCAACCTTGCCATCGCTTTTGAACCGTTCTTGCCTTTCAGTGCCGCCAAGTTGCGCAAGATGCTGGGCATGGACGAGGTGCGCTGGGAAAAACTGGGCGATATCGACATTCTGGCCGCCGGTAACCGTGTGGAACAGCCCGTGCTTCTGTTCGAGAAGATTGACGACAGTGTGGTCGAGGCCCAAAAGGCTCGCCTGGAACGCATCAAGCAAGAGAACATTGTCAAGAATTTCCAGGCTAAAGCGGTGGCTGAGCCGTGTACCTATGACGACTTTGCTAAACTTGACATCCGCGTGGGTACCGTGCTTGCTTGTGAAAAGGTTAAGAAAGCCGACAAGTTGCTTCAGTTCACCATCGATGACGGGCTCAAAGGCCGCACCATCGTGAGTGGTATTGCCAAGTGGTATCAGCCCGAGGAACTGGTAGGCAAGCAAGTGTGCTTCATCGCCAATTTCCCGCCCAAAATGTTGAAGGGCGTGGAGAGCCAAGGCATGATACTCAGTGCCGAAGATGCCGATGGCCGTTTGGTGGTCATTGGTCCTACTGGACCGGTCAAACCTGGTGTGCAAGTGGGCTAAGAACAACAATGAAATTTTTATAACCACCTTATGGGCAGTCTCCTCCTGAAATTTTGCATGAGGGGACTGCTGCATTTATTAGGAAAAATAGACCATGACAGCAAGTGATATTATAACATATATGGAGTCGTTGCGCGACGATGCCCAGCGCGAAGTGTTGATGAGTTTTTTCAAGACGGCTCCAGGTGAGTATGGTCACGGTGATGAGTTTTTGGGCCTGCGTGTGCCTCAGACGCGTGAGGTGGTTCGGAAGGTGGTCGATGTGCCTCTGGACCAAGTGCCTCAATTACTTCACAGTCGCTGGCATGAGGTGCGGTTGTGCGGATTGCTGTTGATGGTTGCCCGATTTGAGCGATTGTCGCGTCCCAAACTAGCCGAAGACGTTGACGCCATACGGGCGCGTGATGAGATTGTGTCGATGTATCTTCGTCATGCCGAGTGTGCCAATAATTGGGATTTGGTGGACTTGTCGGCACCGAAGATTCTCGGCAACTGGCTGATGCTGCCCACGGCACTGGAAGGCGTTGGGCGTGTGTCCGTTGCCGAAAGCCGACCTTATAAAATGAAAGTGCTGGACGACTTGGCCGACAGCGAAAACTTGTGGCGGCAACGAATGAGCATGGTGTGTACATGGATGCCATCGCATGAAGGCGACCCTAGTTACTGCTTGCGATATGCCGAGAAGCACTTGCGTCACCAGCACGACTTGATGCACAAGGCGGTGGGGTGGATGTTGCGAGAAATGGGAAAGCATGTGAGCATGGATCTGCTGCGTGAATTTCTGAAAAGTCATCTCCATGACATGTCACGCACCACACTGCGCTACGCCATTGAGAAAATGTCGCCCGAAGAGCGCCGCTCATGGCTTGAACAATAACGGCAACGATAAAGTTGTGGCCAAATTCAGGCCTGAAAAAGTGGGGTATCCGGGTGTTGCTGCGTAAACATTTTCCCTAATAATTTCGTGGGGTGGAGAAAAATGAGTAATTTTGAGACAAAACTCAACGGAAGGTTTCATAATGGAAAAGAAGAAATTATTGCTACTGGATGCATATGCCTTGATTTTTAGGGCGTTTTACGCGATGATACGTAGTCCGCGAGTGACCTCTACCGGCATTGATACGAGTGCTGTGTTCGGATTTGTCAATACCTTACAGGATTTGCTCAAACGAGAACAGCCGTCGCACATTGCCGTATGTTTTGATCCCGGTGGCAAGACTTTCCGCCATGAAGCCTATCCCGAATACAAAGCGAACCGCAGTGAGACCCCCGAAGGAATCCTGGTGGCGGTGCCTTACATCAAGCGCATTTTGGAGGCTTACCACATCCCTGTGTTTCAAGTCGAAGGTTATGAAGCCGACGACGTGATAGGCACACTGGCTTACCAAGCCCAAGATCTTGGTTTTTTCACCTATATGGTTACCGGTGACAAGGACTTCGGCCAGCTTGTGACAGAACGGGTGAAGATTTTCAATCCTGGCAAAAACGAGATATTGGGTGTGGATGAGGTCAATGCGAAATATGGTTTGAGCAATCCCAAACAAGTTATTGACATCCTTGCGCTGATGGGTGATTCGTCGGACAATATACCCGGATGTCCGGGTGTCGGCCCCAAAACGGCCGAAAAACTCATCCAGCAGTACGGCTCGGTTGAGAATGTGCTTGACCATGCTGGCGAATTGAAAGG
Organism: Muribaculaceae bacterium; assembly: GCA_017619935.1. Taxonomy (GTDB): domain Bacteria; phylum Bacteroidota; class Bacteroidia; order Bacteroidales; family Muribaculaceae; genus Sodaliphilus. The sequence goes on from JAFZRJ010000004.1 coordinate 58,909, forward strand.
CTCGCTGAAGGACAAGGTGGAAAACAACGTGGAGCAAATCAAGTTCTCCAAGTTTTTGGCCACGATTATTACCGAAGTGCCGGTCAGCCTCAATGAAGAGGCGCTCCGACGGGTTCCTGTGGATTTGGTCGCGTTGCGCAAGGTGTTTGATGAGTTGGAGTTCCGCACTCTCACGTCTCGCATCATTGACGGAGGCGAAGCCAATGTGGGTTTGGAACAACAAACAGAAAACCTTGAGCCTCAAGAAACTGAAGTGGAACCAGCACCCGGCAGCAAGCCTCAGCCAGCAAGTGTCAAACCCAAAGCCACTGGTGGCCAGTTGTCGCTGTTCGACATGGGTGAAGATGAGGTTGCTTCTGTCGCATCACCAGTGCTTGCCGTTCAGGAGGAGCAACTACGCCGCTCTCTAGCCAACACGGTCCATGAATATCGCCTTGTTACCGACTTTGACGAAGCATCAAAGTTGGTGCAAGAACTGCAAAAGCAGCCTCATGTGGCTGTGCATGTCATTGGCGAGGGCGATGAGGCCATGCGGGCCACCATCGTAGGTTTTGCATTGTGCGCCCAAGCAGGTCATGCTTTCTATATGCCTCTTGACGGCATGGGTTGGATGATGAACGCGTTGGCTCCGCTCTTCTCCTCGGGTACATGCATCGTGAGTGATGACGTGAAGCGGCTCATGGTCATGCTTCACGCCGCAGGCATAGCGTTTACGGCTAAATATTACGACACCGCCGTCGCGCATTACTTGTTGCAGCCCGAGCGCGGTCATTCAACGGCCGAGGTGGCTGCCGAAGTGATGCACTACGATACCATTGCCGTTGAAAAAATGCTTGGAGCCAAAGGCCGCAAGCAGCTGAAATGGTCGCAAGTGCGTGCCGATGCTTTGTGCGACTATGCGTGTGAACTGGCCGATATTACCTTGCAACTGCCACAAGAATTGAATTTGCGACTGGAGGCCGAGGGCATGAAACATCTGCTCACCGACATTGAGTTGCCGTTGGTCGAAGTGCTGGCAGGCATGGAAATAGCAGGTGCGCGCATTGACAAGCGTGCCCTAGACGAATATTCGGTGACGCTTACCGAGCAAATCACTGCCATTGAGCGTGAGTGCTGGGAACTGGCGGGCGCGCAATTCAATACGGCGTCACCGGCGCAAGTGGGCGAAATCCTTTTTGATAAACTCCAACTGGACGCAAAGGCCAAGAAAACCAAAACAGGCCAATACAGCACCACCGAGGAAGTGCTGCTCAAACTGCGTGACCGACATCCATTGGTGGATAAAATTTTGGACTTGCGTGGCAAGCGAAAACTGCTATCCACCTATGTGAGTGCTTTGCCGCAACTTATCAATCCCCGCACGGGGCGCATCCACACTACCTTCAACCAAACGGTGACAGCAACAGGTCGCTTGTCGTCAACCAACCCAAATTTGCAGAACATTCCGGTGCGCAACGATGAAGGACGCGAAATCAGGCGTGCGTTCATTCCCGCCGAAGGCAATGTGTTTTTCAGTGCCGACTATTCGCAGATTGAGTTGCGTCTGGTGGCCGATTTGAGCCATGACAAGACAATGCTCGACGCTTTTGCCCATGACCACGACATTCACGCCATCACTGCCGCAAAAATCTATCACGAACCACTTGAAAACGTCACACCCGACCAGCGACGCAAGGCCAAAACCGCCAATTTCGGAATCCTGTATGGTATCTCGGCTTTCGGACTCAGTGAGCGGCTCGGTATTCCACGTAGTGAGGCCAAGATGCTGATTGACGGATACTTTGCGACATTCCCGCAAGTGCGTGATTATATCGACAGCAGTGTGGCGCAAGCCCGTGAAAAGGGATATGTCACTACGCTCTATGGCCGCCGACGTATGTTGCCCGACATCAATTCGCGCAATGCCGTGGTGAGGGCTTTCAGCGAACGTAACGCCGTGAACGCCCCCATTCAGGGTACCGCCGCCGATATCATCAAACTGGCTATGGTGGCCATTTATCGTCGTTTCAAGCAGGAAGGCATACGCTCACAGATGATACTGCAAGTGCATGACGAACTCAACTTCGATGTTCTACCCACCGAATTGGAGCAGGTGACGCGCATCGTGGTGGAGGAGATGGAGGCCGCCTACAAGGGCGGTGTGCGCCTCACGGCAAGCTACGGCGCGGCATCGAACTGGCTCGACGCCCACTAATGGGACACGGGTGGGACACGGGGACGGTTCTTTTGTCCCATTTGTTAAAAAAATTCGCTTTTATTGCTCTTGGCCAGCCAAAAACACGCGCTCAATAATGGGTGTGGTGTAGGCGTATGGGATGAAGTCAATTGAGGGGATGGGGCGCGTGATGAAGAAGTTGGCTACTTTACCCACGGCGATAGAGCCATAATCGGCACTCAGTCCCATAGCGGCCGCCCCATTGATGGTGGCTGCGTTCAAGGCTTCGGCAGGTTGCAACCGCATCTTGATGCAGGCCAGCGAGATGGCAAATTTCATGTCACCGCTAGGTGTGGAACCTGGGTTGTAGTCGCTGGCGATGGTGAGCGGTAATCCTGCGTCAATCATTTTGCGCCCAGGCGCGAACGGCATGTTCAGGAAGAACGACGTGCCGGGTAGGGCCGTGGGCATCGTGTCGGCATCACGCAAGAGTGCGATGTCGTCATCGGTCATACTCTCAAGGTGATCGACCGACAGCGCATGATGCTTGACCGCTACTTCCACTCCTCCCGACGGAGCCAGTTCTTGACCATGAATTTTCCCGCGCATGCCATATTTGGCACCGGCTTCGAGTATGCGTGATGTCTCTTCGGGGGTGAAGAACCCTTTGTCGCAGAACACGTCCACGAAGTCGGCCAGTCCTTCGGCGGCTACCGCCGGAATCATCTCATTGATGACTAAATTCACATAGTCGGCTTGTCGTCCGGCATACTCACGCCCTACGGCATGGGCGCCGAGGAATGTGGCCATCACGCGCAAGCGTGTGCTCTCTTGGATGCGTGCAATGATGCGGAGCATCTTGAGTTCGTCTTGCGTATTGAGCCCGTAACCGCTCTTGATTTCTATCGCTCCAGTACCTTTGGCTATCACTTCTCGCACGCGCTGCATGGCTTGCTCGTAAAGTTCGCCCTCGCTCATCTCGTGCAAGCGGTCGGCACTGTTGAGGATGCCGCCCCCGCGTCGGGCAATCTCGGCATAGGAGAGTCCGTTGATTTTATCCACAAATTCCTGTTCACGGCTGCCGGCATAGACAATGTGTGTGTGCGAATCGCACCAACTGGGCAGCACGGTGCCGCCAGCAGCATCCACTGTCGTGGTGTCGGCGTCGAATGGGCCGAGGCGGTTGTCGGCTGAATCAAAGTCGGAGATGATGCCGTTTTCGACCAGCATCCACGCATTATTGATGCTGTTGAACTGTGCCATGTCGGCACCCGCTTTTTTCAGCACACCCCCGCCATCAATACCGGCGAGGGTGGCAATATTTTTGACTAGAAGTTTCATCGGCGCAAGAATTGGATGGCAGCTTCAATGTGTGGATACATGACATCGTCGTCACTGATGAAAGGCACCACCTTGCGGAAGTCGGCGTGTATCTGTTCAATAATGGGCGACGACTTGAGCGGACGGCGGAATTCCAGTGCCTGCGCGGCATTGAGGAGTTCAATGGCCAAAACACGCTCGGTGTTGAGCACCACCTTGTAGAGTTTGATGGCGGCATTGGCGCCCATACTCACGATGTCTTCCTGGTCTTGGCAAGAAGGGATGCTGTCGGTGCTTGACGGCATGGCCAGCGATTTGTTCAGGCTCACCACACTGGCAGCCGCATATTGAGTAATCATGAAACCACTGTTCAGACCTGGGTTTGCTACGAGGAAGTCGGGCAGATTGCGCGTGCCGCTCACGAGGCGATAGATGCGTCGCTCGCTGATGTTGGACAGTTCACTCAACGCTTGTGCGAGGAAGTCCATGGGCAAAGCGATGGGCTCGCCGTGGAAGTTGCCGGCACTGATGATTAGGTCTTCGTCAGGACAAACCGTGGGGTTGTCGGTAGCGCTGTTGATTTCGGTATCAATTACGCTTTTTACATAACGGATGGTATCTTTGACCGTGCCATGAATCTGAGGCATGCACCGGAAGGAGTAGGGGTCCTGCACGTGGGTCTTGGGCTGCTTGATGAGTTCACTGCCTTCAAGCAGCTGTTTTATGCGGGCAGCTGTTTCAATTTGCCCTTTGTGTGGTCGCACAAGATGTACGGCTTCGGTGAAAGGTTCGATGCGTCCGTCGTAGGCTTCCAGCGACATGGCGCCAATCTTGTCGGCCCACTCGCTCAAGCGTTGTGCGTGCAGCAACGCCCACACCGCAAATGCGCCCATATTCTGGGTGCCGTTGAGCAAAGCCAGCCCTTCCTTGCTGGCTAGTTGGATGGGTTTCCACCCCTTGAGTTTCAGCATTTCGGCACCAGTGAACACTTTGCCGTCAATATCCACTTCGCCCAGTCCCACTAGAGGCAGGCACAAGTGAGCAAGAGGCACCAGGTCGCCCGAAGCGCCCAGTGAACCTTGCTTATAAACAATGGGGCAAATACCTTCGTTGAAGAAGTCGATGAGACGTTCCACGGTGTCAAGTTTGCAGCCCGAGTAGCCATAACTCAGTGACTGAATCTTGAGCAGAATCATGATGCGCACAATCTCGTTGGGAACGCGTTCGCCAACGCCGCAAGCGTGCGATTTCATCAGGTTGATTTGCAATTGAGACAATTGGTCCTGGCTCACACTTACTTTACACAACGACCCGAAACCGGTGGTCACGCCATAAACAGGCACTGGACTGCTGGCGATTTTCTCGTCAAGGTACTGACGGCAACGGATGATGCGATTTTTGGCATCCTCGCTTAACGCGAGCTTCATACTCTGGTTGATGATGTCGCCCACACGTTCAATGGTTAGATGCTGGGCGTTGATTTCATGAATCATAATGATTATAAAAGGCTAATTATTTAATATTCAAATCTATATCAGAACGATACTTTGTCAAGCAGGGCATCGTCTACCAAGTTGGGCATGGTGACCTTGAGTTCGGGAGTGCGTTCCATTTCGCGACGGATGGCATCCATCGAACCTGTGTTTCGGGCCCATGAACGACGTGCGATTCCGTTGTTCACATCCCAGAACAACATTTGTCGAATGCGACGGTCGGCCTCTTCGCTACCGTCAATGACCATGCCAAAACCGCCGTTGATGACTTCGCCCCAACCTACGCCACCGCCATTATGAATGCTCACCCATGTGGCGCCACGGAACGAGTCACCGATGACGTTCTGCACGGCCATGTCGGCGCAGAACTGGCTGCCGTCGTAGATGTTGCTGGTCTCACGGAATGGAGAGTCGGTGCCACTCACATCGTGATGGTCACGGCCCAACACGATGGGTTTGGATATTTCTCCGCGACGGATGGCATCGTTGAAAGCCAATGCGATGCGAGTGCGGCCTTCGGCGTCGGCATAAAGAATGCGGGCTTGTGAACCCACCACAAGGTGGTTCTTACCTGCCTCGCGAATCCAGTGCAGGTTGTCGGCCAATTGACCCTTAATGTCATCTGTCACATGGTGCATCATGTCGTCGAGCACTTCGGCGGCGAGGCGGTCGCTTGTCTCCAAATCCTTGGGGTCGCATGAAGTACATACCCAGCGGAATGGGCCAAAGCCGTAGTCAAAGAACATGGGCCCCATGATGTCTTGTACATAGCTTGGATAGCGGAAGTGAGTTGCATCTTTCATGATGTCGGCTCCGGCACGGCTGGCCATGAGCATGAAAGCGTTGCCATAGTCAAAGAAATACATCCCCCTGGCAGTGAGGCGGTTGATGGCTGCAACTTGTCGGCGCAACGATTCAAAGACGCACTCTTTGAAACGGTCGGGCTCTTCGGCCATCATCTTCTTGGATTCTTCCAGACTGTAGCCCACAGGATAATAACCGCCGGCATAGGGGTTGTGCAACGATGTCTGGTCGCTACCCAGATCCACGCGCATTTCTTCGTCGGCAAGACGTTCCCAAAGGTCAACCACATTGCCCACGTAAGCCATCGACACCGTATGGTGCTCATCTACGGCTTTGCGGATGGCGGGAATGAGTTCATCAAGGTTCTCGTGAAGTTCGTCCACCCATCCTTGGTCATAACGCTTGCGGGCCGCCAGCGGATTGATTTCGGCGGTCACGCTCACCACTCCGGCGATATTGCCAGCCTTCGGTTGAGCACCACTCATGCCACCCAGACCTGCTGTCACAAACAGGGGAATGCGGGTCTTACGTTCGTCGCCCATCACTTTTCGCGCCGCATTGAGCACGGTAATGGTTGTCCCGTGCACAATGCCCTGCGGGCCTATATACATATAACTACCAGCGGTCATTTGACCATATTGGCTCACGCCCAGAGCGTTGTCGCGCTCCCAGTCGTCGGGTTTGCTGTAATTGGGGATGACCATGCCGTTGGTTACCACCACGCGGGGAGCATCCTTGTGTGAGGGGAACAATCCCAGAGGGTGTCCGCTGTACATCACCAGTGTTTGTTCGTCGGTCATCTCGCTTAGGTATTTCATCACTAAGCGATATTGCGCCCAGTTCTGGAATACCGCGCCATTTCCGCCGTAGGTGATGAGTTCGTGCGGATGCTGCGCCACAGCCTTGTCGAGGTTGTTTTGAATCATCATCATGATGGCGGCTGCCTGGCGGCTCTTGTGTGGATACTCGTCGATGGGACGAGCCTTCATCTCGTAGCGAGGACGCAGGCGGTACATATATATGCGGCCGTAGCGCTTCAGTTCATCGGCAAACTCGGGCAGGAGTGTGGCGTGCTGCTCCTTGGGGAAGTAACGCAGGGCGTTGCGCAGCGCCAGTTTTTTCTCCTCGTTGTTCAGGATGTCCTTGCGTTTCGGCGCATGGTTGATTTCGGGATCATAGGGCATGGGGTCGGGGAGTATTGACGGAATGCCAGCCCTGATGTCGGCTTGAAATTGTTCTAATGTCATATTAGTATGGTTTAATGTTACGGTAAGTCCAATTTTAAAAGATGTGACAGGTTCTTGTTTAGCGTTGCAAAAGTACGCAAAAATCTTTGATTATTACATAATCAATCATATTAAATCACATTTTCCAAAAAACTTATATATGAAATTCCAGCGATTCCAAATGTTCCAGTGGTGAGGCTAGTCTCATTTGTTAAGTCACTCATTGTGGAATTTCTTGTTAAAAATGAACAGTTTGTCAGAGGGCTGACTACCTGATTTACTTTATTGATCCCAATCAGGTTCTTTTTACGACATATCCTCTTGTGCTTTTGCGGTCCCCCCTATATCATTCATTCAAATTTTGTCCACTGGCTATCTCTAGAAAATGCGAAACGATATTGAGGATATTTTGATTAAGGGCGATATTTTATTTTGAAATAGTCAAGCAGTGCTTTGAAGTTGTCTTGTGCCGTGAGGCAAGTGTCCAACAGAAAACCCTGTACTCGTGGCCACTCACGAAGTCCGCGATAATAATACATTTTTAATTCTTCGGTGATGATGAACGGAACAATGCCTGCTGCCAAACACTCTTTGAACATAATCAACCTTCCTATGTGACCATTGCCGTCTTGGAATGGATGAATAGATTCAAAATGTTGGTGAAAGTCGATAATCTCCTCTAAGTTATGCTGTTTTTTCCTGTTGTAGTTTGTGAGAAGTGACTTGAGTTGATGGTGTACGTCGTTTGGGGCGGTGGTTTCCATGCCTCCGACTTCGTTAGGCAGACGTTTGTACTCACCTACTGCGAACCAAGATTTGCGTGAATCGGATGTTCCTGATTTTAGCATGTAGTGAAGTTGCTTAATCATCGTTTCAGTCAAGCGTGCATCTGCTTGCTCGATGATGAAATCAATGCAACGGAAATGATTAGTGGTTTCGATAATATCATCGACCTTGACGACCTCTTTTGTGATGCCGATAGTATTTGTTTCAAATATATACCTTGTTTGGTCATGAGTGAGCCCGCTGCCCTCAATGTGATTGGAGTTGTATGTGAGGTCGATTTGAATGTGGTGGTAAATACCCCCCCCTTGTCTTGCCTTCTTTTTGTTCACGCAACATAGTTAGCAATTGTGATTTTTTGGCTCTTTTTTGTTGAGTGGGCAAATCGGCATCGGCTGGAATATTCCAAGTTTTGCCCACAAGGTAGGCGCCGTCCATTTTTCCACAAGCACAATAATTGCGAACGGTGCGTTCTGAGATGTTATATCTCTCGGCGAATTGTTTTACTGAAATATACTCCATAGCTTATCGGCAAGAAAGATGATGAAAAACCGCCACAAAAATACGAATTCTTGCCGATATCGGCAAGAATTCGTGCCAAATAATATAGATTTTTGGGCCGATATGGCCTACATGGCTCATATCTGCGAAGTCAATCTGTTGGTCAGAGTTTGCTCTCGACGATGCGAGTGATTTCGGCTTCTTCGGTGTTTGCGCGTGCAATCAGCTCGTTGGCTTCAGCAACGAGGGCGTCGGCGGTGGCTCTATCTTTAAGTGAGCCAGCATTGATTTTCACGTTCATACCTGCACCCAGCACTGCGGCGCGTGCGGCGAGGGCTCCCACACCGGCGTCGCTCACACTGTTGGGGTTGCCTTCCTCGGCCATGGCACGGCACAGGTCAAAGACCTGGAACGACGCTTTCATGGTACGCAGGGGCACTTGTGTGGCGTAGAGCGTGGCGGCTTGGATGGCTGCGCTGCGTGCTGCCTTGTCTTCATCGGTTTTCTTGGGCATTCCGAAGGCGGCCATGATGCGGTTGAAGGCTTGGGTGTCCTCATCGACCAAATGCAGCAACTCGGTCATCAGTTCCTGGCCCTTGTCGGCCCACACGCTGAATTCGTGCCAACGCTCGTCCCATCCGGGCTTGTGGCTGCTGAGGTTCGCCACCATGCCTCCAAGGGCGGCCCCTAGGGCACCCATGTAGGCCGCGATGGTGCCACCACCGGGGGCGGGTGACTCGCGTGAGGTTTCCTCGGCAAAACCTTTCACGGTGAGGTCAACCAGTTTCTTGTTGGCGTTCTCATCGTCGGCAATCATATACTCAATCACTTTCTCTTTGGGATTGAATGGCTTGAGGTCGTCAAGTCCCAGAGAGTGGATGGCAATTTCCATGATGTCGCTTTCGGGGATGCCGGTAGAGCGATGTTGTTTTTCCAAGAAATATTTGCCGGCTTCAATGAGTGTACGCTTTGGAACCAGTCCCACGATTTCGGTGCCGGTCACACGTATTCCGCGATTTTGTGCGCAGCGGCTCACCTCGTCAAAGGCCACATGCAGGGGTGTGGCATTGATGTCGGTGATGTTCATTGACACTTGAGCGATTTTATATTCGTCGATGTACCATCCGATGGCTTTGGTGCCTTTCAGAGTGCCAGGTTGCATGATGACGTTGCCGTTCTCGTCCTTCTTGGGAGTGCCAGTGATGGGGTTGCCCTCGCGCACGGGGCGTCCTTTTTCACGCACATCGAAGGCGATGGCATTGGCGCGGCGTGTGCTGGTGGTGTTCAGGTTGAAGTTGGTGGCAATCAAGAAGTCGCGTGCGCCCACAGCCGTGCAGCCAGTGCGAGCCACTTGCTCGTCAAAGGGGCGTGCGCCGAAGTCGGGTTGTTTCCCTTGAGTACCTAATTTTTCGGCTAGTGCTTCGTATTCCCCTTCACGGCACACTGCCAGGTTGCGGCGCTCGGGCGTAAAAGCGGCAGCTTCATAACAGTAGCATGGAATGCCGGCTTCGTTGGCGATGCGTTCGGCAAGTTTGCGAGCCAGTTCGGCGCATTCTTCAAGTGTGATGCCTGCAATTGGGATAAGTGGACATACATCGGTGGCACCCATGCGAGGGTGTGCGCCATGGTGTTCACGCATGTCGATGAGTTGTCCGGCTTGTTTCACCACTTGAAAAGCGGTTTCGACTACGGCCTCGGGGCTGCCCACAAAAGTGACCACAGTACGGTTGGTGGCTTCGCCGGGATCCACGTCAAGCAGTTTCACACCGCTAGAGCGTTTGATGACATCGGTAATTTGGTTGATAATCTCCATGTTTCGGCCCTCACTGAAGTTGGGCACACATTCGACGAGTCGGTTCAAGTTGCTCATGTCAATATAATTAGGTTATAAGTTATGCTATTAGAAAACTACAAAAATTTATTATGCTCCAAAGGTACAACAAAAAGTAGGAATAGGTTGAAATAATTCAGAAAATCACATAAGTTTAACAAATCTGTTGAATCTAGTTCTGTCACAATATTGTCGTTTGTTTGTTGTTGCTGGGTTTTTGCAGGCAGTCATTATACTCAAAGGAAAAAAATGCTGACTCTTTTTTGTTTTGAGCGCAAATAGTTATAAATTTGCACATTAATCCATTCATAACCTGTATTACCTATGAAACGTTTGATGCCGCTTTTGTGCTTGATTTTATTAGTGCTCAGAGTTCTGGCAAGTGAAGCTACCAGTGCCGAAGATAAATATATCAATTCGCTGTTGTCGCAGATGACACTGGAAGAGAAAGTGACCTTGTTGCATGGAAACTCCACTTTCTATGTAGGGGGGATTCCGCGTTTGGGCATCCCTGAATGGGCCATGAGCGACGGGCCTCATGGCGTACGTGCCGAGTTTAATCGTCATGACTGGCACTATGCCGGATGGACCAATGACTCGGCCACTTATCTGCCCACGGGCACTGCCATCGCCGCAACATGGAATCTGGACTTGTGTCGCACCCGTGGTGAAACACTGGGCGATGAGGCTCGCTGGCGTGGAAAGGACGTGTTGCTGGGACCTGGCGTGAACATTATTCGCAGTCCGCTGTGTGGTCGCAATTTTGAATACTTGAGCGAAGACCCTTATTTGGCGGGGCAACTGGCGGCGGCTTATATCGCCGGATTGCAGTCGCGTGATGTGGCCGCCTGTGTGAAGCACTTTGCTGCCAATAATCAGGAGCGTTGGCGACTGGAGAATAGTTCGCAACTCTCGGCGCGCACCTTGCATGAGATTTATTTGCCGGCGTTCAAGGCGGCGGTAAAGCAGGGTGGCAGCCTGTGCGTGATGAGTGGTTACAACAGAGTAAATGGCATCTTTTGTGCTGAGAACGCCATGTTGGCGCAAGACATTCTCAAGGGCGAATGGGGCTTTGAAGGGGTGTATATGAGCGACTGGGGTGCTACTCAATCGACGGTGGAATCGGCTTTTAACGGACTGGACGTGGAAATGGGAACGTGGGCCGGACACTACGACGAGTGGTTCTTCTCTCGCGCTTTGCTTCAAGCCGTTCGCAACGATGAAGTGCCCATGAGTGTGATAGATGAAAAGGTGCGCCGTGTGTTGCGCGTGATGTATCGCACGCATGTGATTGGCAACCAGCGACGCTATGGGCCTGGCAGCATCAACACTGCTGAGCATCAGCAAGAGGCCTACCGCGAGGCGGCCGAGGCCATTGTTCTGCTGAAGAACAGCCAAGGCATGTTGCCGCTGGACGCATCCAAAATTCATTCGGTGGCTGTCATCGGCGACAATGCCACGCGAAAGCACAGTTTCGGGGGGATGAGCAGTGAAATCAAAGCACTTTATGAGATAACACCCTTGCAGGGTCTGACCGACCGCTTGAAAGGAACGAACATAAACATCCGTTTTGCACAGGGCTATGAGGCTGTGTCCCGCGATAGTGTCGTGCCGAAATCGCTGCGCGATAGCCTGATGGTGCAAGCGGTGGAGTTGGCTCGTGAGAGCGATGTGGCTATCGTGTGTTGTGGCCTCAACCATTATTATGACTCTGAAAATTTTGACCGTGACGACATGGCGTTGCCATACGACCAAACGGCGCTCATCCAAGCTGTGTGCCGTGCCAATCCACGCACCATAGTAGTTGTTGTCGCTGGATCTCCGGTTGATTTGGTGTCGCCTTCGGTGTGCGCGCCAGTCATCGTGTGGAGTTGGATGGGAGGTATGGAAGTAGGGCATGCGTTGGCCGACGTGTTGCTTGGTGAAGTCAATCCATCGGGCAAATTGCCTTTTACCATTGGTTACTCACTGGACCAGTACGGCCCCCATGCACTGGGATGTTTCCCGGGTAACGAGCGTGAGGTGAGTTATGATGAGGGCATTTATGTGGGTTATCGCTGGTTTGAGGCCAAGGGATTTCCGGCACTTTATCCTTTCGGTTACGGACAGAGTTACACCACTTTTGCCTACGGCAAACCTCAATTGTCGGCAACCAAGATTCATACAGGTGATCAACTGACGGTGTCGATTCCGATCACCAATGTGGGGAAGATGGCGGGCAAAGAAGTGGTCCAACTTTATGTGGAAGATGTGGCCAGCAGCGTTGACCGACCGCTCAAGGAACTCAAGGGCTTCACCAAACTCGCGCTGAATCCGGGTCAGACGGCCCAAGCCGTCTTTACTCTCACCGCCGATGACCTGGCCTTTTATGATGAATCCATCAAAGGATGGAAGACCGAGGCTGGAGAATTTCGATTGCATATCGGAGCTTCGAGTGCCGATATCCGACAATCTGCCACGTTCACCTTCGTTGAACCATAAGTTGGTCCAAAATTAGTCCAAATAGGTCCAAAAAGTGGCTGTAAATTTGTGATTTTGTAAGTTCAAATAAGAAATGCAACTTTTGGAGAAGTTGAAAGGAGTGAAAGTTGAAGATTTTTTTCAGGAGAAAGAGGGAGTGTCTCCCTCCTTCCCTGATGGAAAAATTGGTACCTTTGTAGCCCCTTCCAAAAGTTAC
>JAFZRJ010000023.1 GCA_017619935.1 Muribaculaceae bacterium
CTATTGGAAGAATATGGTTGGCGAGGATTTTTGCAATATGAACTTAGGAAATTGCCTGTGTGGCAGTGTGTACTTATCATCACTGTGATGTGGTTTCTGTGGCATCTAGATTTTAATCAGCGAAGTGTCTTGCCTTTCTTCCTTCTTCTGCTTTTCGCTTCATGGGGATTAGGAAAGGTGGTGAGTGATACCCATTCATTGCTATTATGCGCTGCATTTCATGGCATCGTGAATTACTCGAAACGTGACCTTTTTTCCGACACAACTTTCACCGTGGCATTTGTCTGCGTAATCGTCTTTTGGATAGTTATGTGGTATTTTGTTGGTATTTCCCCCAAACAGCGAGGTAGAGAAGAGTAAATTCCAATTTATCGGTCACGTCTTTAAAGAGCCAAAGCGGTTGAGTTACTTTGCGTATCTCAACCGCTTAACTTATGGCCATTTCACTCACCATCAACGGCAACAAGCCTGCCTTCAAGAAACGTTCATCCTTATGTCTCGGAAAATCGCGCGATGATTACTCAAAGAATTGAGAATTATACAATAAGCCTACACGCAGGATTCCCTTGTGCTACGGTTCATTGCGCTATGGCAACCGCTAGCGAGTCGAACGTGCTGATACTCCCGCCCGCAGCACCACAACTAATAATGTTGATGTTGAAATAGGAATAATTATTTTGACACACAGCGCATTATAAAGAAAACGTCACCTCTCGGTGACTTTAATAAGCGAGGGAAATATCCCTAAAGTGTTTACACACTCCCTTGAACTTAATACTATTAAGATTCGGTGCTGGTGATTCTCGGTAAACACATATCGGTTATAAGGATTTATGTCAGAACAGAATTATTATTGAGCAGATTGTAACATTGTCATTGATGGCATAGCGGGCTATAGCGAAATGACAATGGCAACAAGATGCCAATAAGAATCTGATAGGACATAAAAGACCTAAAAATCAATATGTCGTCGGCCTAATGACCGATTCGGGTTAGATCCAGCCCATAATGTGATACATATAGGCAAAGAGATAGCCAGCCACGCACGCCACGAAGGTATGCACCAAGCCAGGCATCATGAACGAGTGGTTCAACAGATATTTGCCAATGACTGTAGTGCCAGTTCGGTCGAAATTGACCGTGGCGATATCTGACGGGTAATTGGGAATGAAGAAATAGCCGTAAACCGATGGGAGCACACCCAGCAGAATCCATCCGTCTATGCCCAGTTTGTAAGCCAGCGGAAGCATAGCCACCACTACGGCTCCTTGCGAATTGACGAGCACTGATACCAGGAAGAACGCGAATGCGATGGACCACGGGTAATGCTTGACCATGCCAGCAAGCATACCTTGAATCTCAGTCAGGTAGTTGGCGAAGTAGGTGTCGGCTAGCCAAGCAATGCCATAGATGGCCACAACTGCCACCATGCCGCTCTGCCATACGGGACCAGTAACGGCCTTCTTGGGCGAGGCCTTGCAGAAGATAATCATCAATGCAGCCGCCGAAATCATCACAATCTGGATGACGACATTCATCTTCAATGGATTGGACACCACTTTGGTCACACCATCAATAGTAAGTCCCAACTTAGCCACTTGGTCGGGTGAAAGCGTCAGCTTAGTTCCCATCAGCTCAATGGCCGTCGCGTCTTCAACGGCTTTGACGGCATCGTAGGCCGGCAGGAGTTCCTGGAATATGGCGAAGAACACAATCACCAGCAAAGCGCCAAAAAAGATGTAAACAGCGCGCTTGCTCTCGGGGGCAATCTTCTTGTCGAGCGTGGTGGCGGTGCCGCCATAGATGTATTCGCGTTGCTCGGGGTCGGCAATTTTTTTCTGGAACTCGGGGTCCTTGTCAAGATCCTTGCCACGCTTGTAGGAGGCTATCGATGCCATGATGATTCCTAGAAGGCAAGCCGGGAAGGTGACCATGAGCACCTTGGGAATGGTGATGGCATAACCATTGGCACCCGATATGGTGATGAATGCCACCACAGCGGCGGCGATGGGTGAACAGGTGATACCTATTTGCGAGGCGATACTGGCGATTCCGCAGGGCCGCTCGGGACGTATGCCTTTCTTGAGCGCAATATCGCAAATGATGGGCATGAGCGTGTAAACCACATGTCCCGTGCCAACGAGCACTGTCAGGAAGAAGGTGCACAACGGAGCCAGGAAGGTGATGCGGGCGGGATGCTTACGCAGCATCTTCTCGGCCAACTGAATGAGCCAGTCCATACCACCTGACGCCTGCATGATGCCGGCACACGTCACGGCGGCAATAATTATGTAAATCACATCGGTGGGAGGACTGCCCGGTTCCATGCCGAAACCGAACACGAGTATCGCCAGACCGATGCCGGAGATAGCTCCCAATGCCAGGCTTCCGTATCTGGAACCCAGCCACAGCGCTGCAAGCACAATGCAAAGCTGCAAAATCATTAGTAGTGACATCTGTTAATCGTATTTAGTGGTTAATTAATATCTGATGCTTACCTGCACAAACAGGGTACTGTAGTTGTGATGAGCGAGTGAGCGGTCGTTGGTGAGGGCATACTCGGTCTGGACTTCCAGGTATTTGCAGAATCGATAATTGAGACCTATCTCATAGTTGGTCTTCGCTCCCACCGATGAGGCCGTCGGGCGGTAAAGGTCGTAGCGGCCTTTCAACATCAACTTGTTGGAGATAACGGGCACAATGGCCAGGGCATAGAAGCCGTCGGCCTTGTCGTTAGCCACTTCATTGCCGTCAGAGTCGGTGTAGGTCTTGATGGTGAGGTCCTTGGAGTCCTCGTCCTTTTGGTATGTCTTGGCAAAACCACGGCCATTGGAGTGGATATACTCCGCACGCAGCTGCAAGTCGCCTTTTTTATACTCGGTGCTGAGTGCAAAACGGTGCTTGTTAAGGCTCACCATCTCGTTGCCGCTCTTGCGTGCGTACGACCCTTCCCAGCCGAAGGCTCCAATTCGTAGGCCATCGATGGGCATCACCCACACACCGCCGATGAGGTCCTTTTTCTTGTTGACATCTTTCACGTTGATACCTTGGCCGTTGAATACACCCACTTGATAGTGCAACAGGTATCGGCCACTGTTGTTCTTGAGAAAATCGCCCTGAAACTGGAGACCGATGTCGCGACCGTTGCTCGCATGCTCGCCGCACCGGTCACTGAAACCCGACAGTTTAGAAACGGGCTGAGAATAGGACATGAAGCCCTGGTCGATGGGGTTCATCGGGTTTTCAAAAGTGAATGGTCTTTTGAACTGTCCCAGTTTTATTTTCAAGTAATCCAGTTTCTGCCATTCCATGAAGTAGTCCACCAATCGCGGGCTGCTCCCCATGGTCGATTGGTTGCCATTGATCTGACCCTGGATTTTGTAATAGAAGTCGTTGAGAATGCGGCCTTCGATTGATGCCCTGACAAGACGCAAGTCAAACGTATTGCTGTTGCCCTCGTCCTGAAATGTGGCTTGATAGGATGCCATGGCAAAGCCGCTGAATTTCGGTTTGGTAAAGATAGGAGTCTTTTCGGTCTCGGCTTGCTCCGAGGCGACACAAGGAAGCAATAGGAGCAGCAACCACAAAGTCAATAACAATCGTTTCATATTTAAGGCGTTTAATTAATGATTTATGCTATATTGCTCACAAAGTTACTACTTTTTTTTCAAATTACCACCATCTCTACCTCATCGCCACCACAAAGCAAGGAAAAATGTAATCATTTATTCTATTATGTGTTTTTATTGGTGTTGTGATTGGTGTTTCGGGGAAATTCGCTAATTTTGCATCGCATAATTGCCAAAACAATGAGAATCATGCCGGAAACGGCGTAACTTTTAATTCAAACGTAGATATGAACCATATTTTTAGGAGTATTGTTGTATGCGTGGCCATTTTGGCGTGTGGTTTCAGTTCGCAGGCTCAGTTCGGCAGCATAAGCTGCACCAAACGTCCTTTCACCACTCG
Source organism: Muribaculaceae bacterium (assembly GCA_017619935.1). Taxonomy (GTDB): domain Bacteria; phylum Bacteroidota; class Bacteroidia; order Bacteroidales; family Muribaculaceae; genus Sodaliphilus. Next base: position 3,970 of record JAFZRJ010000023.1, read on the forward strand.
CGTGGCTCAGATTGACCAGTTGGAAAACAGCACAGTGTTTTTCTTTGAATACCACAACGATGGACAGCGCTATATGAACGTGTATGAAGACATTGTGGTGCGTGACTCCACGGGCAAGACCTACCCCTTGCTCAACAGTTACAACATGCCGTTGAGCGATGAGGACCACAGCCACCAGTTGGTGCTTAATCCCGATCAGGACCACCGCTTCGCCCTTGAATTTGAACATGTGCCTCTCAATGGACCGATAGACATCGTGGAGAGTGAAGGTAATACGCGTGCACTGAACTTCTATGAGATGGAGGTGGACAGCACCGAGCAGTGCTCCCCCATCAACTATGATGAGTGGGTGAAAGGATATCCAGTGAAAGAGCAGGGTTTCTATATGACCGATGGCGAAGTAGTGCAATATATGTCTTACAAGGGCCTGGTGCTCACAGCCCACATTCAGGAGACCAAAGAATATGGCCACTACTACACTATCGACCTAGATGTTCAGAACTACAGCAACAAGGATGTGCTGCTTGACCCAGCTCGCATTACAGCAAAATCATACATTCCCAAGAAGAAAAAAGAAATGAACATGAAGGTGCTCAGCGCCGAGGATTATGACAAACGCGTAAAACGCACCCAAAACTGGAACATGGCGCTGCTCATTGCAGCCGATGTGGCTCTAACTGCTGCGGCCATTGCCATTGATGCCGACACCGAGAAAGACCATCGCAAACACGACCGCCCAGGACCACCACCACGTCATCATGGATGGCATCCAGCACATTACAGTTACCATCCCTACTATCGCACCGACCACTACCGCTCGCGTTACCACAGCCCCGAACTGGGCGGCATCGTAAGCGTGGCGGCTGTAGCAGTCACCGCTGGAGTGGCCGAAGGACAAGCCGAGAAACGCAAGGAACTACAAGCCGACTACATCAAAACCAACACCATCCGTCAAGGCGACGAATACATGGGCTACTTCCACATCAAGCATGAGAAGACCGACAACCTTGTCGTTTCTATTCCCATCATGGGTGAGACTTTTGACTTCAGTTTCCAGTGGCAAAACAAGTAATTGCCACAACCCAGAAACAGTTCAAAAAGGCATCTAAAAAATCAGTCCACCACATAAATCAAAGCCATTATGGAAGTCTTATAGACTTTCACTATTAACTACACTCACTTGAAACCGGTCATCTAGGTCTCACATGAAGATGTAGGCTTCACCACTTTCGACCTGCGCATCGCCCTGCTCGCCGCAGGCCCTGCCGCCACGCAATTCGCCCGCTTCACCTACACAACCCAATAACTGCCCACGCCACTTTCCACCACGTAGTTGTTATTCTACGGTTACCGGAAAAGCATGAGTCTCCACTATCGCGATGGCGCGTGAATGCGCTTCTCTACATTGCCCAAACCAAAAGGCCGACACAAATAATGACACCGGTAACGAGAAGATCGATGAGACAGTAGCCCATAATATCCTTCGCGTCAAGGCGAGCTATAGCCAAGGCCGGGAGCGCCCAGAATGGTTGTATGAGATTGGTCCATGCGTCGCCCCATGAAATGGCCATGCCTGTCAAGCCAGGATCCACACCGAGGTTGGCACCAGCGGTGAACATGACAGGTGCTTGCACTGCCCAATGACCGCCGCCACTTGGCACAAACAGGTTGAGCACTGCGGCACAAAGGAAGGTGAGCAATGGATAGGTGACGGGGTTACTGATTCGGATGCAAGCATCGGCCATGACGCCCCCTAAACTGATACCGCTGACACCGATGCCTGTAACGATGCCCATGATGCCGGCATAGAAAGGAAACTGCAATATGATTCCCGCAGCACCGGCTGTCGCTTTCCCGAAGGCACGCACATAATTAACTGGCGTGGAATGCAGCACGAGTCCCAGCGCGAGGAATATCATGATTACCCCGCCAAGGTCTAGACCGGCTCCGTTCACGGCAAGATGAATCACAAGATAGGTCACGAGCATCAGCGCCACGAGCCACGAGAGTATTTTGCTTTGCTCAAGCTTCTGTGCCGGCGTCTTGGCCGAGGAGGAAACATCGGTTGCGATATGATCATTGTCCTTCAGGAGAGCAGGGTCGATGGTAAGGATGCCTTGTTTGGGGTGCATCAAAGTGTTGGCGACGGTGATACCGATGATCACAAACAGTACCGTCACCAAATTGTGCCAGTCGAAGATGGTTTGCGCCAATGGCACAGGAGCGGTCAGCGCGCCATCGGTAGCCATTGAGAGCGCCTCGCCAGGGGTGGCCATCGTGAGGGGGATGGAGCCGGAGACGCCGGCATGCCACACCACGAAGCCACTGTAAGCCGATGCGATAAGAAGCCGATAGTCGACATCTGTACGCTGGCGGGCTATTGCCTTTGCAAACACGACACCCACAATAAGCCCAAAGCCCCAGTTGAGCCAGCAGGATAAGGCCGACACGACAGTCACGAGAGCAATCGCAGATGGGGCACTCTGGGGCACGCGGGCCATTGCATCGATGGCTCGTTTGATAACCGGTGCTGCAGCCAAGGTCGACCCACACACAAGAACCAGAGCCATCTGCATGGCAAATGCCAACAAATTCCATACGCCGTCACCCCAGTGCTCAACCACTTCGAGAGGGGTCTGACGACACACTGGCATCGCCACCAATGCTGCCACGAAGGTGAGCAGTATGGCGAATATAAACGGGTCTGGCAACCAACGTTGTACTATTCTGACGCAGAATTTAATCATTTGAGACCATTTGTTTCCACTAAAAATCATAAAAGTGCTTTGATTATTGAAATGTTTAATGGTTAGTGAGGTGCAAATATACAAATTTTATAATTAAAATATATGCTAGGGATGAAAAAGTTTGATAAGGCAGGGAAAACGAGTATACACTTCCATTACACTTTTCTAGGGGAACTTACAAGGATTTCTGCCACTTTTCTAGGGGAACTTTTGCGCTGCCATTACACTTTTCTAGGGGAACTTTGATAATAAAAAAGAATAACCTACTGAAACAAAACAGGTTATTCTTTTCTAGTGCGCCTGATAGGACTCGAACCTACACAACTTGCGTTACCAGATCCTAAGTCTGGCGCGTCTGCCAATTTCGCCACAGGCGCATTCGTTTTCACTAATGCGGCTGCAAAGGTACAAAATAAAATGATATAGACCAATTAATCCCCCACATTTAATTTCGCAATGTGTTTTTATGAACTATGATTTCTCTTGATATCCAGAAGAATAGGATCAAAAAGGAATGCTCAGCACCCGTGACATAAAAGGGCGCTGAGCATTAATAATGAGGTCTCCAATGCGGGAGTGTGCTTAAATCAGGCGGTTGGTGTTGGTGTCGGGGAACACCACCTTGGGCTTGAAAACGCGAGCTTCCTCAGGGGTCATGAAACCATAGGCCATGATGATGACAACATCGCCAGCCATCACCTTGCGAGCAGCTGCCCCGTTGAGGCACACATCGCCCTTTCCACGTTCGCCTTTGATGACATAGGTGTCAAAACGCTCACCATTGTTGTTATCAACAATAAAGACACGCTCGCCCTCCACGATGCCAGCGGCATCCATCAAGTCTTCATCTAACGTAATGGAACCAATGTAATCAAGATTGGCACCCGTTACGGTGACGCGATGAATCTTTGATTTTACTACCTGGATGAACATTGTATTAATTTTGATATTGATCAAGCAGAGATGTTATCGAATCAGCCGCTTATTGCTGAACACCCGCCACTTTGTAAGTAATATTGTCAATCTCACGCACATCGCCGCAATACACCGTTATGCAGCCCACCACATAGTCGCTGTCGGCCCACTCACTGAGCGGCTGCAACGTGTTGCCGTCACAGATGCTGAAGTACTCCACCTCCATTTCAGGATAGGCGTTGATGGTAGCCACCACCCAGTCGTGCGTCTGCTGCAAAGTGTGGTCCTCGGCAAAACGGAGGCTTTCCTTGAGCGTGCGGTAGATGGCAGGAGCCACCTTACGCACTATGGGGGTTAGACGCACGTTACGGCTGCTTTTGGCCAATCCGTCGTCCTCACGGATGCAAGGACACGGCACAATGTCGAGTTTGAACCCCAGCTGCTTCACCATTGCGCGTATCACGGCTATCTGTTGGAAATCTTTTTCGCCGAAATAGGCACGGTCGGGTTCTACCATCATGAAGAGCTTGCTCACAATCTGGCACACCCCATTGAAATGTCCCGGGCGCATAGCCCCTTCCATCACCTCGGCCACCGGCCCCAAGTTGAACACTCGGTTGTCGGGTTCGGGATAAATGTCTTCGACCGTGGGCATGAACGCCACATCCACTCCGCAGGCCTCCAGAATGGCGGCGTCGGCTTCGGCGGTACGAGGATAAGTGCGCAGGTCGTCGGGATTATTAAACTGTGTGGGATTAAGGAACACACTCACCACAACGAAGTCGTTTTCTTTACGGGCACGCTCCACCAGCGACCTATGACCTTCATGCAACGCACCCATTGTGGGTACCAAACCAACTGTTTGCTGACGATCACGAGCCTCTCTCACCGCTTGCTTGAGCAAGTCAACACTGCTAATAATTTTCATTTTCTGTTGAATAATTTGTGCAAAATTAGTATTCGCGGTGCGAACTTGCAAATAATGTGCCAAAAAACGTGTTACTCTAAGAAATAAATTACTAACTTCGCAGCCTAATTGAAACGGCGCATGAAATCGTTCGGCAAATTGAAATATCATCTTCTGGCCTTTGTCACCATCGTGGTGTGGTCGGTCTCCTACCCCAACACCCGCGTGTTGCTGGACGCTTCATTGTCGCCGACCGAAATCTACATCTACCGTTTCATCATCGCCTATTTGGGACTGGTGGCTTGTTCCCGATTTCGCATCAGTTTGTGCCCGTGGCGCGATGAACTGCTCATCGCGTTGCTCGGACTCACCGGAGGCACCGCCTATTTCATAGCCCAAAACGTGGCGCTTGACCTCACGCTGGTGACCAATGTGGCTGTCCTGGTCGACACCACCCCGCTGTTCACCGTCATCCTCGCCGCCATTTTCCTGCATGACGAGCATTTCACATGGCGCAAGGCGGCGGGATCACTCATTGCTTTTTGTGGTGTCACCATGCTCACTTTCAGACATGGTTTTGTGTGGGGCGATGGCATTATGGGCGACATGATAGCTATTCTCGCAGCCATCGCGTGGGCGGTTTACTCCATCATTCTCAAACGGCTCAACAACCGTTATCCCGTCCTGCTCATCACTCGCAAGACGTTCTTCTATGGCATCGTCACCGCATTGCCCGTCATGCTCATGCAAGGCCGCTTCACCCCCATGTCCACGCTCATGCAGCCTGCCGTAGCGGGAAATCTGCTGTTTCTAGCTCTCATCTGCTCGATGGCAGCATTCTTCGCGTGGGGGCGCGTGACGAAAGAGTTGGGTCCCATCAGGGCCAACAATTACATTTACCTCGGCCCTATCGTGACTATGGCCGTAGCAGCCGTTTACTTGGGAGAACGGGTGGGAGTCTTGGGACTCGCAGGCTGTGGACTCATCTTGCTTGGCTTGATTTTCGCCGAAGACCGCCATCAATAACCCCTCACCCTGAAACAACTTTTACTAAGGCAACCTGAGTTGGGTGGTGACACTCTCCTTGCCCAGATAATAAGCACGAGCCTTAACGATGGTGGTGCCCGCCGGTAATGCTACTGGAGCTGTCCATAGCGTAGAGCGTACCGAGGGCTCGCTGCCGTCGAATGTGTACCGCACCTGAACATCGGGATACTGCGTGTTGACCATCATCATCCCATTTTCCACCTTGATGCCTGGTTGACCGATGCGGAAATGATAACCACGCTTGTTGAGCAACGGCAATTCGCGCGTTCCGATTTTCAGGTTATACTGATGGCATGCACTGTCGTAAAGCTCTGTGCGAGCCAAGTTCAACGACCATTCGGGTTGCGCGTTCCATCCCCTCTCAACCAGACCAAGCACTTTGGGCAAGGTCATATATTGTACTTGGTCGAAATTGCGAATGGTTTCAGCCCAGAGCTGAGCTTGCACACCAATGATGTTTTCTTTCTTCTCCAGAGCCGGTTTCCCGGTTCCGTTTCCCACCACATCGATGGGTGTGCCGTCAATCTGCGTGCGGGCACTGGCATAGATATTCCAGGGCAATGCGCTCCAAGCGTCCAGTTCATCCACCTTGCCGCCCCAGTGCAGGCCCTGTTCGTATTGATGCCAGTTGTAACCCATATCCATATAGAAATTCGTGACATTGGACAGAATCACGGGATAACCACCATTGGCAATCGTATATGGAACCACATCACGCTTGCCCACCGTGCTCCACGCATTCACGCCAGCCACACGAGGTGCAAACATGCGGTCGAACTCAGCACTGTGATTCTGAGCCACTTCTTGCCAACCCTCGATACGTATGTCGCGCGCCGTGAGTATGTCGCTAACGCGACGCAGGTAGTACTCGTTCACGCCATGAGCGTCCTTGATGCCCTCACGCTGCATGAGTGCCTGCACGGCTGGCGACTGATTCCAGGCTTCCATGGCCACCTCGTCGCCCCCCAGATGCACAATGTCAAGCTTCAAGCCTGCTTCGCGATACATCATGACTAACTCATCAATCACTTTGGTCAGAAAGCGATATACGCCATCACTAGCCACGTTCAGCACATTGTCATGATAGCTCTGCGCCGATGAGTAAACCGAAGTGTTCTTCTCATCCCACAGCACATATTCATTGGCCAACGTCGGATTATTGGCGGCAAATTTAGCCTGACGGTTCTTCATCGCCACTATTGCCGCACGCGCATGGCCAGGAGTCTCAATTTCAGGAATGACCTTCACACCTCGCAAGTCGGCATATCTCAGCAAATCGACAAACTGTTTACGAGTGAGATAGCCGTTTGCGCTTTGCGACAAGTCGTCGGGATTTCCGGTTCCATCGAAGATTTGTGCCAGATAGCCCTGCTCGGTGAGCGTACAGCCTCTACGCGAAGCCACTTCGGTGAGTTCGGGTAATCCTTTGATTTCAAGCCGCCAAGCCTCATCGTCGGTGAAATGGAACTGGAATCGGTTGATTTTATAATACGCCAATAGGTCGATAAAGCGTTTCAAATGGTCAAAAGTCTGGAAATTGCGGGCTATGTCCAGCATATAGCCTCTATAGCCCAAGTCGGGCCAATCGGCTACCGATGCATTTTGCAGATTGCGGTCCTTGCTGTGGTCGATAGCGGCCATGAGTGTCTTCACCGCATTAAGCGCTCCTTCCGCGCTGGCAGCCACCAACTTAATATCGCCATCAAACACATCAAGGGTGTAATACTCCGGATTCTTGTGCAATCCAGTCTTGATGGCAACCGATATCTGTGTTTTCTGCCCGCCCACGTTGTAGATGCCACGATTCTGGAGTTCCTCCACCAGATATTTTTTCACCCGGCGCAGGTCTTTATCCCATGGTTTCCACCATGAGCCGCACTTCACCGTCAACAAATTGGGAATTCGCGTGTAACCCTCGTGCACATCCACTTGCTTGGGTGTAGGGAAAATGTCGTAGTCATTTCCCGTATAGGCATCACCGATGTTATTGACACGTTCGTTGTAGTTCCACATATAGGTCCCATCGGGGTAAGGTACCCCACTCCGCCATTGGCCGGGTTTGTCGAGCAGTCCATATTCCATCTCAAGTGCCACTGGATGGGTCATGTCGCCGTTTTTCACCCAGTGGGCGCCTTGCGGACGATAACAGTAATTCACCATCGTGCCACGCATGAGCACATCTATCACCAACGAATCGCCATGAGCCAATGGGCGATAACGGTCGTTGGGCGATATGCAGTAATAAGTGGTCGAAACCTCGTTAATGTTCACGGGCGAGGTCTCAGGCAATTTTACAGTGCGTGAAAATTGGTTGAAAAACAGTTGCCACTCACGGTCCAAGTCACTACCCGATGTGTTGGTGATGATGAAACGCGAGCTGTACCAACCTGATTCCGCTTCGTTCTGCCCCATCTCCCAACGCACACTCACTGGTGCTTGCGCCCATGCCATTGTGTTGGCAAACAATACTGCCCAAATGAATATCTTTACTACTCTCATGTCTATCATTTTCTTCATTTCACTACTTTTTCACTCCTATTTTCAGACGCTAAATGTCGCCTTTAAGAATCGTCGTGACGGTTTCCAGCATGTGGATATTGAGTTGACTGCTGTCGTCAAGCACATTAAACAGACCGTCTTCCGACAACACGCCACGCTTCAAGTCAGCCGGCAGAAGCCCAGCCTCATCGGCGTCATAATCACGTCGCCACTCACCGCTGTCCAAGTACTCGTCAAGTGCCCTCATCCGAGGTTGAACCGCAATATATTTTTCAAGTGCGGCCGACAACTCTTCAATGGCCACCACGGCCGCATCAAGATGCGACTCCATTAACCGAATGCGTTCTATCTGTTCCATCATTTTTCGCTATTTGCTGCAAAAATAGTAAAACTCCGGCAAAAACCCCTTCATAATCCCCAAAAACTTGCTCAACCCCAATAGTTCACCAACAAAAAATAACAAAAATCATCAGGAAACAACCTGAAGTTTGTTCAATTATACATTTTTTCATAATTTTGCCGCCATATCTTAAACCATTAAGAGCATGAAGAATTATCGACAACTCTGTTCTGCTGAAATTGAAATTTTAACAGCCAATGGATGTTTAGCACAAGATTGGACCCAAATAAAAGTGAGTGACGGATTTGACGCACATCACTGTCACCGAGTTATATTTTACGGCGAAGCTTTCTTGGGAAGTACCGCCGGTTGCATTGACGTGTGTGACGGATTTGTAAAAAACTGCGGCATCAACAACGTCACTTTGCGCAACGTGACCATTGGTGACGGATGCTTGATTGAAAACATAGGCAACTACATCAATTGCGTAACCATAGGCGACGGATGCCATATCTCCAACGTGAGCACTATCGGCACATGCAACGAACCCACCTACGGGCAAGGGCGGCTCATTGCCGTACTTAACGAAGCCGGAAAAGGCAATCTACTATTGTTCAGCGACCTTAACAGCCAACTGGCAGCGCTTATGGTCAAGCATGGCGACAACGAGCGACTCATGGACAAACTCAAGTTACTCGTTGAGCGCAATGTGGCCGAGACTCGACCCAAATACAGTTCAATAGGCAATAATGTGCACATTGTAAACACCAATGAAATTACCAACACCATCATTGGCGACGGCTGCCAAATCACTGGTGCATCGCGCCTTTATGAATGTACGATTGCCAGTTCTCTTGAAAATCCCATTACCATCGGTACGGGTGTCATCTGCGAGAACTCAATCGTCAGCGGTGGCTCCAAAATCACGGGCAGTGTGAAAATGATTGATTGCATGGTGGGTGAAGCATGTGAAATGGCCAACGGATTTACGGCCGCCAGCAGTGTGTTCTTCGCCAACAGCTATATGGCAAACGGAGAAGCCTGCGCGGCATTCTGCGGGCCTTTCAGTGTGAGCCACCACAAGAGTTCATTGCTTATTGGCGGCATGTTCTCGTTCTATAACGCAGGTTCGGCCACCAACTTCAGCAACCACGCCTACAAAATGGGCCCCATGCACTATGGTACGCTCGAACGAGGAACCAAAACCGCCAGTGGCGCCTATCTGCTGATGCCAGCCAATATCGGCACGTTCTCGGTGCTATTCGGAAAACTGATGTATCATCCCGACACGCGCGACTTGCCGTTCTCTTACCTCATCGCCTATAACGACATCATGTATCTGGTGCCTGGACGCAATTTCGCCACCGTGGGACTTTACCGCGACATCCGCAAATGGCCGCAACGTGACAAACGAAAAGCCGGTGAGCGAAAGAGCAGCGTCAATTTCGACTGGCTCAGCCCGTTCACCATCGGTGAGGTGCTACGAGGCAAAAAAATACTTGAACGACTTCAAGTCGCTTCGGGCGACCGCGTGAGCACTTACAACTATCATGAATATGTTATCAAAGCGCCGTTGCTGAAAAAGGGCATCGAGTATTACGATCTGGCGCTACGCATCTACATGGGCGCCGTACTCAAGCGACACAGCCCCGAAAAACCTCTTTCCACAAGGGGCGAGGGCAACTGGATTGATCTGGCTGGACTGCTGCTACCCGAGAGCGAAGAACAACGAGTGATTGACAACATCATCAGTGGCAAACTCGGCTCTATACAGGCTGTACTTGAACGCTTCAGGGCCATCCACAACAACTATAACGAACTGCGATGGACGTGGAGTTACCGCATGATTCTGGACTACTACGGCATTGACAAACTTGATGAAGAGGCCGTGGAACGCATCCGCATCGACTATGTGCAAGCACGACGTAAATGGGTGGCACTCATCCGCAAAGATGCCGAAAAGGAATTCTCGTTGGGCGATGTCGCGCCCGAAGTCTTCAACGACTTCATAGACAAGCTTGACCACGAAGTGGACTTTGAGAACCAGCGGCTTTACATGTAGCGTTCCTTTTTATTGCACTGGCACAACCATTCATTACCTCTCCGCCGTCTTTAGTTCGTTTCCATTCGCAAACGAACGCGTCTATCGTGTCCTAACACCATCTTTTTTACTCCCCATAGAACGATTACCAATGATTGTGTTCACAAACAAGGGGGCAGAATTACATAAGAAAGCATATAAAAATGTTAAATGTTTATTATTTTATATTAGAAATTATATAAAATAAGAATTATTCTGTAATTTTGCATACGAAAGAATATAGTTTGATATGGAGAAAACAAAATTATCGGCAGTCGTAAAGGCTCTGCGCAAGGAGTACGGCCTTACCCAAGAAGACCTTGCTATGAAGTCTGGTGTGGGCCTATGCTTCGTACGCAACTTAGAACAAGGCAAGACCACATTAAGGATGGACAAGGTGAACCAACTCCTCGACTTGTTTAACTATGAACTGACAGCAACTAAAAAGTCATGAGACAAGCCGAAGTATATCGAAAAGGCATCCTTGCGGGTGTTCTAACTGAAGATGGGGGCGAATACCTTTTCTGTTATGATAAAACGTATCTCGCACGCGAGGATGCACAGCCTGTAAGTTTGACGCTACCGTTACAAACGGACGCGTTTGTAAGTCCTGTACTGTTTCCTTTCTTCGACGGATTGATTCCCGAGGGCTGGTTGCTGGACGTCGCCCTTCGCAACACCGACATCAGCATCCTTGACCGTATGTCGCTCTTACTGTTGTGTTGCAAGGATTGTATAGGTTCCATCAGTATCGTTCTCAAGCCAAATGCAGGAGGTGAAGTGTAATGTGTAAGTGTCTGTATTGTTATCAAAAACTGGAAAAAGGCCAAAAGGACTTTCATCCAAATTGTGCCCGAAAATTCTTTGGTATTAAGGAAGCGCCTTTATTAGAGTATAGGCATAACGACCTTGACCGACTGGCCGTGCAAATCATCCGTGCGCAGACATCGTTGACAGGAGTGCAGCCGAAACTGTCGCTGAATCTCAGCAAACATAAAGACTGCAGCCGACTGACCATCGTAGGCTTATGGGGCGACTATATCTTCAAGCCACAGACCGAGAGTTTTCCACAATTGCCCGAAAACGAGGATTTGACGATGCATCTTGCAGAAGCAGCAAAGATTAGCGTTGTGCCTCACAGCCTTATTCGCCTGGCTGATGGGCGATTGGGCTATATCACCAAGCGTATCGACCGCACCAAAGCCGGCGAGAAGATTGATATGGAGGACTTGTGCCAACTGACCCTACACCCTACTGAATATAAATACAAGGGGTCTTATGAACAGATAGCAAAAGCCATCGTCCAGTATAGCAGCATACCGAAGCTTGACCTTACAAACTACATGCAATTGCTGCTATTCTGCTTTGTTACTGGTAATAACGATATGCACCTAAAAAACTTCTCACTTTACAGACCGTCGAACGATTATCAGCTAACGCCAGCCTACGACCTTCTCAATGTTTCCATAGCCAACCCCAAAGACCTGGAGGAGTTAGCGCTGCCCCTCTCCGGGCGAAAGACAAAACTGCGTTTGGATAATTTTCTGAATGCAGCGACAACTATGGGATTGGATGAAAACGTAGTGCTCCGAATCATTGCAGGCCTTCAAAAGGCTCTTCCGAAGTGGCAAATACTCATACGCAATTCTTTCCTCAGTGAGGATTTGAAAAACAGGTATGAGGAGACCATCGCATCCCGACTGTCCCGCTTACAGAAATAGTCAACGAATGTTGCTCACTCAACCTTCATACCGCGGAGACGGCTCCTTTCCGAGGTTAATGTAGCCGCTCAAAAAATGTGGACGAGTAGAAATTTTGGCTGAAATCGCTTTTGATATTGAAATATTTTATACATTTGCGCAGTAATTGTTTCATCAAAAACCTGACAACATGAAAAGAAATACATTGGCTATCATCTTTGCCTGCTGCACGCTGGCTCTGCTGGCACAAGACGCCATCCGTGTGAAATATCAAGGTGCGAAACCCACCATCAGCGACCTTGCGTGGGCTTTCCTCAACGCTATTGATAACGAAGAAGAAGAATGTGGCGACAAACCGTCCAATGCCATTTTGAACGCTTGGACGCAACAACGCGAGGGCCTCCCACTGATGGAGGGCGAGACGCTTACCATCGATGAGAAAAACGGCTACGTGCTTTATGAGTTCCATTACGACTCTCATATCCTCAAGATGGAAATGTGCTACTGGAATGAGGCCGACGGAAAGCACAAACTGTTTGCATTCAACAACATGGCTTCCATCAACTTAGACGACGGCAAGCCCATCCTCACCGAAACCAGCGGTCTCAACTTTTGGCGATACGACAATGCGACGAAGAAGATGACCTACTGCGACCCTCCAGGCTTCGAAGTGGAATATTTCGACACCGCCTATGCCCTGCCTTGTTCCGGCAAAAACATCACTGTCGTCAAGTGGAATGAAGATGGAACGAAGACCGAAAAGACGCTGAAGTGGGACGGGCACAAGTTCAGCTATTGATCATTTAATCTTAAAGAATCAGCTCACCTATCGGTGGGCTTTTTTGCATCCTAGAGGCCACGCCACAAAGCGAGGAGTTTTCAGCCACTTGGGCAGAATGGCACAGCATTACAACAAAAAAAATGCAAAAAAACGGCTGATATTCAGAATTTTATTATACCTTTGCGTGGTTAATCGCTTTTCTTGAGGACTAAAACAGGTTTATCCTCCAGATACAGCATCATTAATGGTAAATAACAGATATGGAAGACGACACCAATCAGCAAATCGAGCAGTTCCGCATCAATCAGGAAATAGAACAATACCGCATCAACCAGGAAATGATGGCGGAAACCAAGCCCAGCCGCAAGGGATGGGTAGTGGTTTTGATATTTCTCATTCTGACCGCTTGCGCTATCTTCACTTTCAAAGCGAAGGCGCAAACCCTCACGTTTGTCGACCACAATGTGGAGCGGCGAGCATTGCTCAACGGCGACACCGACGGCGACGGCCACATCTCACGAGCCGAAGCCGATTCAATAAAATCGTTGAACCTCACGCAGTATCGCACCGATATGTTCGAGGTGAGCACCTACGAAGACCTTGCCTTGTTTCCCAACCTTGAAAAACTGTGGCTAGGCGAGAGCAAGCTGGATACGGTAGATTTGACCAAGAACTGGAAGTTGCAGTTTGTCAACATCCAGAGTGACAATGTCAAGACCATAGTCCTCGCCGTGGGCTGCACACCAAAGCTGGCTTATCCCATGCACAGTGGCGAGGTTATAGTCAAACGTGTAATTAATCCCGACGCCCCAGGAGCAATGTTTTTCACTTACTAAAACAGACTGATTATGAAACGATTGTTCTTTATTGCATTGATTTGTTTGATAACAACTGCGACTTATGCGCAAATTCCGACACCGCCCGACCCTTCCTGCGCCTATTGCGGCGTGAACTTGAGAAAGGGCGAAACTCACAAAAGCACTTGCCCCTATTATGAGGCTCCAAAAGAAGAATCATCTTCCCACTCAACCCACTTGAGAGACTACACTCCGATTCCCGATATGTCTTCAATTGAGCATGCGCTTATCTACGAGGTGGGCATTGACGGGAAAAAACCATGCAGCCATTGTCGAAGCCTATACCACCAGCCATGGTGTGAGGTCATAAAGCCTCAAGAATGGGCAAGGCAATACAAGGCAAAAGCAGAATCCGCCACCACCGAAGCAGGCCGCAAGCAAGCCTTGCGGGACTACAATCGCATGGTTGACAATTTGAAAATCTTTATTGACCTTAATTACACTTTAGAAAAGTCCGAACCACTTCCCGAGGTGAAAAGCAGGCTGAATGTGAGCCGTGAAAAATATGAAATGCTTTACAAAGTGGGAGTGAGAGGTTTTAATATGACCTGTCCTCAATGCGATAACATGGTTCATGAGGGATGGTGCGCTTTTGCCATGCTACAGAGGATGGCCAATGAGGCGAAAGCCAAAGCAATAGCCGCCACCACGCTGGAAGAACGCAAGAATGCGATAATCGGTTTTCATGTTTGTGAAGACAACCTACTTGCCTCTTATGAACAATCTTTAAGAGAATATAATTATAAAAAGAAACAAGAAGCCGAGCGAAAAGAACAAGAACAAGCGCAACAAAACACTTCTCCCGCCCCTGTAGGCTTTCAGCACCTCTCGAGCGTTGACATCAAAAACGGTTATGACAAAAAACTCGGTAATGATTCTTGGGCTACTGCCTACGGCAAGACTTTTCCTAATGGCCAGGAGCAGTGGGTGCTTTATGACCAAGACGGGCAAGAAGTGGGACAATTCTCAAAGGTCGAACCAGCATCGGTGCCTAGCGGATTGGACGTTTTCTTGGTGAGAGACCACAATGGCAAGTGGGGAGTTTACAATGCCGGAGGTTATGCTATCGTAGAGCCGAAATTTGAGAGCGTAAAAGTCGTTGTCGCTCAACAAGAGAGCGAAACAAGAGAGTTCTATGACGTGACACAGCGCGACGAACAGGGAGTGCTTCATCACGGTTTAATCAACGGTTCTATCATTGATGGTGATAATCAGACCATACCCTGCTGTTGCGACCGCATAGAATTGATTGACCGCAGTCCGTCAAATCGCGGTGTTTTGGCAAAATTCACGTTTAACGGGAGCATGGGCATTATGGATGCCGACAGCGGCGATGTGCTAATCCAACCCGGATATTCTTACGTCAATACCTATTTTACGCCGAAAGGAATGTATTTTATCGTTGGCGATGGAACACAATTTGGCGCATACGATGCCGCAACAATGGAGGCTGTCGTTTTCCCGGACGCAAACAAAACCCTAGACCAAGTAAGAAACATTATTGACCAAAGAAACCGATGATGAAAGCAGTTATCTCATTCATTTTAACCCTGTTTGCCCTACAAGTTCTCGCGACGCCCACGCCCGAAGAAATGTACGGCGCCTACGACAAGGAAGGGAAATACCGCGACATGCAGGAGCAGGTTGACAAAATCAACCAACAAATAGCCGAAACCGAAAAAGAGAAATCCGACAAGCAGACGATGGCGATGTGGGCTGCCATCCTTATTGGTCTCATACCGTTGGGGGTTATTGGCAAGCAAGTCATCAGTAAGCGAACTTGGGAAAATAATCCCGCTGGAACGGCAAAGGCTTTAGCCATCGGTCTTGCCGGGGCCGCTGCACTCTTTGCTTTCAACTACGGCATCTTTTGGCTGAAAATTGAGTATGGCTCCCAGTTCAACACCGCCGTAGTGGTGGCATTGGTGCTATTCCTCGTCATCGGTTCCATCTATGTGCTAAGGAAAAAGAAATAATCAAATTCACTGCATATTGATTAAAGCCCACCAATCGGTGGGCTTCTTTGCATCATTGAGGCCCCTCAGCAACAATCGTAAAAATCTTAAGAGTTGACTCCAAAAATCGCTACAAAATACGTGTGGGGTTTAAAAGGGGGCAGAGAGTTTTGTCATGATGGACTCTGCTTACATCTATAATAATTAGTGATTCATCTATCCAGAAGGGGAATTTGCCATGATTCCGGTCCATCGCTTTATCTAATTGACAAAGAATCACTAATTGTTTAACCCGCCACAACTTCGGTCTTGGCACAAAACTTAAAGATTATGAAAACTAAAGGATTAATCGCCGTAGCCGTCGTTGCATTGTTAATGCCTATTTCTGCATGTGCAACTGGCCGTAACCACCACGTAAGAGTAGTTCCCAAGCAACATGTTGTTCACCATGCACCGAATCATGTCAAGGTGGTACATCGTCCCTCAATCGGCACTCGCTACATGGCTCGCCCCATAAACGGACGTTTCGTCAATCACAACCGTGAGCGCTTGTGGCTCGCCGACGGAATCCTCTACCGAGTGATTACAACAAGACATGGACGCATCTATGAAGTAGTCGGATTTTGGAGATAACAACAATCACATCTTTACAGCATCAAGCGGTTGGTTTACGCAGCGGTAATCCAACCGCTTAACTGATGTCCACCACGCTGGTCATCTCCGGCGACATAGTGTTTCAATGCGATGGTGGGCAAGCATAGTGACAGTCGTGCAAAGAAGTGAATTTTTTGTAACATAGTGTCAAATTTCATTTCATCAGCCCGAATTATCGAATTAATATCGTATTTTTGCAAGATATTTCGTTTTGATGAAACAACCACGGTTGTACATATTGCCTTGGACTATCGCCACGCTGATGCTGCTGGCGAGTGTGGTGGGGTATGCCCAAAACATTATTGTCGATGGGCAACGGCTGATGGCCGACACCATCGCGGCCATCACCGACAGTGCCACTGCAAGCCCCGACACCACCGTGCGGCAGTCGAAATTCGTCAAGGCGATGGTCGACCTTGACCACGTGGTGAAGTTCGCCGCCAAAGACTCCATCGTGCTGCTGGGCAAGAACCGCGCCAACATGTACGGGTCATCCACCATCGACTACGGCGACATCAATATGAAAGCTGCTCGTATCAGCATGAACATGGACAGCAGTCAGGTGCATGCCGTGGGTGTCCTCGACAGCGTGGGCGAATTGACCGAAAAACCGGTCTTCAAGGACAAGAGCGGCGAATATGAGTCGCGCACGATGAGCTACAACTTCAAGACTCGCAAAGGCTACATCACCGACATCATCACCGAGCAAGGCGAAGGTTTTCTCACCGGTGGCATCACCAAGAAGATGGAGAATGACGAGTACTATATCAAGGATGGACGTTACACCACCTGCGACAACCACGAGCACCCCCACTTCTACTTCCAACTCACCAAGGGCAAAGTGCGACCCAAGAAAAACGTGGTCACCGGCCCCGCTTATATGGTGCTAGAAGACTTGCCGCTACCTTTGGCTGTGCCCTTCGGCTATTTCCCGTTTACCGACAAATACTCCAGCGGTATCCTGTTCCCCACCTTCGGCGAAGACTATAACCGCGGCTTCTATCTGCGAAACGGAGGTTACTACCTCGCCCTCAACAAGTACTTCGACCTGGCGCTCACCGGCGAAATCTACACCCGCGGTTCATGGGGCGTGGCGGCGCAGAGCAGCTATAACAAACGGTACAAGTTCCATGGCAATTTCAGTATTAACTACCTGTCGACGGTAGTGGGCGACAAGGGCGACCCCGACTACAGCAAGATGCACAATTTCCAAGTCATCTGGAGCCACACGCAAGACACCAAGGCGAACCCCAACATGAATTTCTCGGCCAGTGTGAACTTCGCCACCAGTGGATATTCGCGCAACAACCTCGACACCTACTACACCAATGCCTTCACCGAAAACACCAAGAGCAGTACCGTCAACTTCACCTATAAGTTCCCTGGCACCAAATGGGCATTGTCGTCCACAGCCAGTATCAGCCAGCGTACCGCCGACTCTACCCTGAGCGTGCAGTTCCCCAATTTCACCCTCACCATGTCGCAGACCGCGCCGTTCAAGCGCAAACGTGTGGTGGGTGAAGAACGCTGGTACGAAAAAATCAAAATCAGTTATAACGGACGTTTCCAGAACTCACTCACCGCCAAGCAGAATGATTTTTTCCATAAGAGTTTGGTCAAGGACTGGCGTAACGGCATGATGCACACCATGCCCATCAGTGCCACATTCAATGTGTTCAAATATTTCAACATCACGCCCAACGTCACGCTCAACGACCGCATGTACACCAGCAAAATCAAACGCATGTGGGACCCCAACTCTAGCGCTGAAGTCCAAGACACGACCTACAAATTCTATAACATCTTCGACTTCAACTTCTCCTTGTCACTCAACACCAAGATTTATGGATTTTTCAAACCTATGAAATTCCTGGGCGACAAGCTGCAGATGATTCGCCACGTCCTCACGCCCACCATCTCGTTCTCGGCAAGTCCCGACTTCTCCACACCTTTCTGGGGATACTACGGCAACTACGAGTACACCGATGTCAACGGTCGGTTGCAACAACGGCGCTACAGTTATTTCCAGCATTCCTTATATGGCAACGCGCCACAGGGTAAGAGCGGACTCATCTCGTTCACGCTTGCCAACAACCTCGAAGCCAAGGTGCGCAGCGACCAAGACAGTACTGGATACAAGAAGATCTCGCTCATCGAGAACCTCACCCTCTCGCAAAGTTACAACATGGCTGCCGACTCACTGCGATGGAGCAACCTCAGCACCAGCATCCTGCTGCGCATCACCAAAGGGTTCAATCTGAACCTGAGCGCCACTTGGGACGTATATAAATATGGGCTGAACGAAGCGGGAGCGCCTGTACGCATCAACAAACTGCGCCTGTTCCACGGCGGAGGTTGGGGACGACTTGCCAGCACTGGAACTTCGTTCTCTTACACCTTCAACAACAACACGTTCAAGAATCTCTTTGGGCGCAAGGACAAGAAGAAAGAATCAACAGACAAAGAAAAGAGAAAACCGACCATACGTGGGGTCAGCGAGGACACCGACAACGACTCGGACAACAACGGCAAGGAAAACGACATCCAGCTCACGCCCGAAGGCTATGCCAAGTGGGAATGTCCGTGGAACTTGACGTTCAACTACTCGGTCAGTTACGGCTACGGCTCATTCAACTACAAGAAAATGGAGTACGACGGCAAGTTCACCCACTCGCTGAGCCTGAATGGCAACATCCGCCCTACCAAGAACTGGAACCTCTCATTCTCGGCCAGTTACGACTTCGAGCGTCATAAAATCGCGTATATGAACTGCAATATCTCACGACAGATGCACTGTTTCGTCATGACCGCCAGTTTTGTACCCGTAGGGCCGTACAAAAGTTATAACTTCCACATCGCCGTGAAGTCCAGCATCCTGCAAGACGTGAAATACGACAAGCACTCCAGCTACAGCAACGGCATCAACTGGTACTAGTTCATGAACAAGCCTCTAGCCACATTGCTGACCACCCTACTCTGCGCCATTAGCCTATGGGCGCAACCTTCGGTGTGCGGGCATGAGGGTGACCTGCTGTTCGTAGCCCCCGCTGAATCCAACGCCATCACCACCGTCACACAAGGCGACGACACCCTCGCCATTGATCATGTAGCTATTCTGCACTTCATTGGTGGCAACAACGCACTCCCTTACGTCATTGAAGCCATTGGCAGCGGCGTGTGCCTCACGCCCCTCGACACTTTTCTCACACAACACAGTCATGACCGCATCGTGCAGGCGCAAGTCCAAGGCTTGGATGTACCCATTTCCATCGGCCATGCGTTGAGGCTCGTTGGCCACCCCTACGACTGGCTGTACCAGTCGGGCGACAGCGCCATTTACTGCAGTGAACTAGTGCAGCTATGCTTTGTCAGGCACGACGGGCAGCGCATCTTCAGCACTATCCCCATGACTTTTCGTGACAGAGACGGCACCATTCCCCGACACTGGATTGACCTCTATGCACGGCATCGCCGACCCATACCCGAAGGCGAGCCCGGCACCAACCCCCAGCACCTTTTCCGTCACCCAGCAGTTGTGAGAACCTCTAAATAAATTCCACATCATCAAGCAAAATCGCCGCATGGCGATGTCCAGACAAAAAGCCCCAGCATTCGTGCTGAGCACATCATGCCAGGGCTTAAATGCTGCAAACCTGTATGTATTTACTT
Source organism: Muribaculaceae bacterium (assembly GCA_017619935.1). Classification (GTDB taxonomy): domain Bacteria; phylum Bacteroidota; class Bacteroidia; order Bacteroidales; family Muribaculaceae; genus Sodaliphilus. The sequence continues at coordinate 24,121 of JAFZRJ010000023.1, forward strand.
CGCCGGCTCAATGGAGATGTAATCTATCTCAGGCATTTGTTCCTTAGAGTTGGACAGGCGTATGGTGTTGAATCCTTGTTTTAGTGTAACGGGATATGAAATGGTGACCGACTTGCGAGTTCGAGGGAATGCCTTCAAATTGCCGATATAGTCGCCATTTACCATCAGTTTCATGTCGCATTCAGTGTCGGTGAAATAGGTGACCGACAACATGTGTTTTCCAGCCTTTTTCACCCACACGTCACGCCACTGGATATCGTTGGCTTCACTCTTGCCCAGTTGGCCCGCCACATAGCCACCCGAAGCGCCTTGCTTAGACACGTAGATAGCGGTGCCAGCAGCTTCAGCGTCTTGGATTTCCTGATAACTGCTCATCCATGCAGCCTCGGCCTCATAGCGTACTCGCTCAAGGCGTTTGTCGGCTTTGGCGCGGAACACGCGAGCACCATGCGCTGGCACATTGATCGACACGTTGCCTTTGGGCTTGCCATATTCTTTCTGTTGTATGCAGTCGTACAATTTTACACTGCCGCCCAATTCCAGATTAACCAGGTCGAGCATCACAGAGCATCCGTAATCGGAAGGATTGTAGATGGCAATCGCACGCTCTGAGTCATGAATTTTCTTGATATCTTTCACAAGGATAAAGCAGTCACCCTGCTTTTCCACGATGTAGGGCTGCAGATGCAAGGGGTCCTGATTCAAGGCAATGAGGTCGGCGTTGGTCAGCAAACGCAGCGTTTCGGGCTTGATGGTTGTCAAGTCGCACCCGATGAGCAGCGGAGACGACATGATGCACCACATGGCAAAATGAGTCTCATCTTCGACCTGCGACATTGAGCGACCCACCTCGAGCATATCCATGTCATTATAATGCCCATCGTGGCAATAAGCGCTCAAGCACAAATTTTCATTAATGATTTTGCGGACACTCTCCCACTTGTCGCTGATGTCGCCCGTGGTGCGCCACGAGTCGCTTACACTCGACACCCATGTGCCGGGATAAGCCCAACGGCAAATGTTGAACACCACATCCGACTTGCCGCTGTTCTTGATGGCTTGAGAAATCTTTGTGTATTGCTGTCGCTCATTCAGATTCAAATGCATGCCACCGCAATAATCCACCTTGATAAAATCAAAGTCCCAATCCTTGAAATAGACCTTGCAATCAGCCTCTTCATGGTTGGCAAATCCCACACCCAACCCCCAAGCGTGTTTTCCTGCCGAGCCACAGGTATTGTCGCCGGCATCGCTATAGATGCCCGCCTTCAAACCCAGACTATGGATATAGTCCACCAGCGGACGCATGCCGTTAGGGAACAGTTTGGAATTAAGGCGCAGGTTCCCTGACTCGTCGCGACCATTCCAGTAGCCGTCGTCAATGTTCACATAGCGATAACCCGCGTCTTGCAAACCGCTGGTGTGCATGGCATCGGCTTGCGCCCTGATCAAATCTTCATTGATGTCGAGGGCGAAGGTGTTCCACGAACTCCATCCCATCGTAGGGGTGCGCTGTGCACTCAACGACAGAATGGTCAGCGCTACAACAATAGTAAATAGTGTACGTTTCATAGATTCTTTGTATTTAGTTTCTGTTTTCTTTTATCAGGTCACTGCTTCACAAAGTGTACCTCGCCAGTGAACAACGAAACATTTAAGATGGATTGGGTGGACCGAACAGTTCTATTAGCGCATTGAAACGCTCGACCGTATCGGGACCGAACTTCGCCAACGACTGGATAGTTCGAGCCATTGTCTTCATGCGATGAACGTGCGACTTGCTGTAGAACTTGTCGGCATAGCAAATCACCTTTTCTTCGAGCGTAATCGGCAGCATGTCGCGCATAGGCAACTTGAGGTTCTGCTCGGCGATGTCCTTGACCGATATTCCCGACCCCGTGTGTCGCTCACACACCAGCGCATGACGCGGCAAACCCATCTCGTCAAGCAGTTGCCGCCCCAATATGCCGTGACGGATATACGGCTCATCGCCATAACATCCTATTCCTGGCGCATTGGTCTTGAAGATAGCCACATCGTGCAGCATGGCCGCCTCATAGACAAAGTCCAAGTCCATCGTCTCACCAGGGTGATTGTCCATATATCGACGGCTCAGCAGCGTGGCCAACTCAGCCACTTGGCGGCTATGTGTCACCAGCAGGTCATAGTCAGGATACCCTGGGGTGTAGAATTGATTGATGATGGCATTATAATCCAGCATAGTCCTTCGTCAACAAACTGCAAAGCCGTTGCAAGTTGAGTGCAACGGCTCTGCATCAGTCCTTTATTTTTCTTTATACGTTTTCAATAATCATATTCCAGTTGTGAGTGTCGGGCAATTCACCCAGCTGAATGCCACGCAACCGGTTGTAAAGTTCGGTGGTGACAGGGCCTGGGTTACCGTCCTTGGCAATCACATAGGTTTTGTTCATTCCCTCGTCATAGATTTCGCCAATGGGGGTTGCCACAGCGGCAGTTCCGCACTCGGCAGCCTCCTGAACCTCGGCCAACTCTTCGACTGGAATGGGGCGGCGTTCCACCTTTAGGCCCATGTCCTGCGCCAGTTGCTGGAGACTCATGTTAGTGATGGAGGGCAGAATGCTGTCGCTCTTCGGGGTGATGTACACACCGTCCTTGATGGCGAAGAAATTGGCGGGTCCACACTCGTCGAGGTATTTCTTTTCCTTCGGGTCGAGGAACAGGGCTGCGCTGTAGCCATTGGCCTTGGCCTTGGCAGTGGCGCCCATACCGCAAGCATAGTTACCACCCACTTTCCACTTGCCGGTGCCCAGAGGTGCCGCACGGTCAAACTCGCGATAAATAGCCACCTTGGTAGGACGGAAACCTTCCTTGAAGTACGGGCCTACAGGAGTGACAAAGATGATGAACGTGTATTCATCGGCAGGATTCACACCCACGCGGGGAGTGATACCAATCTCCAACGGACGCAGATAGAGCGAACTACCGCTGCCGTAAGGAGGAATGAAACGTGCGTTGAGTTCCACCACTTTCTTCGACATTTCAATGAAAAGGTCGGCAGGGATGGGCTCCATCTTGATACCCTTGGCGCTGTTTTGCATGCGTTTTGCATTTTCGTCGATGCGGAACAGACGCACCTTGCCGTCCTTACCACGGAAAGCCTTCTGGCCCTCGAAAATCTCCTGGCCGTAGTGGAGGCAACTGGCAGCAATGTGCAGCGAGATGTACTCGTCATTGCATACTTCAATCTCACCCCACTTGCCGTCGCGGAAAGTACAACGAACATTGTAATCGGTTTTCATGTAGGAGAACGAAAGGTTGCTCCAATCAATTTTCTCATTCATTGCCATAGTGCAAATCAGATTTTTTTATGGTTAGTTAATTAGTTGTTTAATGTCTCTACAATGCAACTTTTTGTGTCAGGTTACCAATTTTCACGATATAAATGCCACGCGTTCCGATGCGTAGTTCTGAAGTTCCGGGATTGAGCGTGGCCTGTGAAACGCTTTGCCCCAGTATGGTGAACACGCGCACGGTGATACGCCGTGGGGTTTTGATTGTTATCACGCCATTGGCGCCATACAATTCCACGCCGTCGCTCACACGCGGGTCCAGCAAGCTGCGGCCCGGCACATCGCGATTGGTCTCTCGCCACACCATTTGTGCACTAGCCATGTGACTCACAGCCAGTGTGATGACTACAATCAATATGGTCAGCAATCGTTTCATTTCAGCTGTTACGCTTCACGACATTGCAAAATTACAAAATAAAAGCCACCCACGCAAAAAATTCTTCTATGCCTTTTTTCACCATTGAACCTAAATATTTCAACGCATTTTAGAGTCAAAACAGCGAAAGTTGGCGGGGATCGTCAAATCGGGCTTGTTCTGCCTCAGGTTCAGGCTCTGGCTCAGGTTCCGCAACGGATTCGGGTTCAGGCTCTGCTTCGACGGGCATGAGCCAGTCTACGTCGTCCATGTCATCGAGTGTCGGGGTGCGGTGCTCATGATGCCCAGCTTCGGCAACGGGTTCGGCAGCATTCGCTGGCTCGGGTTGCACAGGTGCGGATTCTGGTTCGGCCACCGATTCCACCTCGGTCACTGGCGAGGTTTCTTCCACAACTTTCATTTCAACCTGATCAGTGACGGTCTCCTTTACTTCGGCAACAGGCTCTTGAACGGACGGAGTGGTGTCGGCCAGCTCTGGCTGCGTCTCTGTTTTTGGTTCGACGACAGGCTCTTGTTTCACCGGCTTGGGTGTGCGCTTGACGGGTTGCGGCTTTTCTTCATCGGATGTCACAAACTCTATTTTACGGGCCGGTTTCGGTTTTTCGGCATTGGGCTCGGCGACTTTTTCGTTCAACTCGTTGCGCAGGCGCTCCACTTCGGCTTGCGCTACGGCCAAGTCGTTGGCTAAACGGTGAATTTCGCCTTGCGAAGCCACGTTTTGCTTACGCAACGTGTCAAGTTCCAACTTGCTTTCTTCAAGATGTCGCGCCGTGGCCACATGCTGGCCGGCGATGTCGCCATAACGCTTGTTTTCATCTTCAAGTTGTGAAATCTGATTTTTGCAGGCCGTCAGTTCCTTGTCCAGTTGAGCGGATTTGCCCTTGGTTTCATCCAGTTGCTGACGCAACGACTTGACTTCGGCAGTGACCCGCTCCAGTTGGGCGTCGCGATCCACAACCTTGGCCTTCAGTTGGTCGGCGGCCTCCATCGACTGTTTGGCCTCGGCCACCAACTGATCGATTAACTTTTGGTGCTCGGCATTCGCTTGGTCGGCCGCGTCGGTTTGGCTGTTTTGAAGTGTTTCCAGTTCAGCCACGGCATGATTCTTGGCCCTAAGGGCGCGGTCGGTCTCTTTTTTAAGTCGCTCGCTCTCGTTGAGAGCCGTCATCTCGGCCGCTTGTGACTCGTGCAGCAACTGTTTGTATTCTTCCACCTCATCGGCCAACACGCCTTGTTGCTCCACGGCTTGCGCCATTTGTTTTTTGGCGAGGTTCATTTCATCGCGATAATCATCGACCAGCGCTGCGGCCGTTGCCAACTGACGTTTCAAGTCATCGATGCGGTTGTTTTTGTCAGTTTCCAGATTGCGTTGCCGTTCAGCCTGCTCAGCAGCCTCGGCTTTCATTGTCTCAATGACACCATTGAGCTTTTCCACCTCGTTTTTGAGGTCATCGTTTTGTTTGTCGGCATTGACAAACGCCTCTTCAACACGAGTATTGATTTGTCCTTCCAGTTCGTTACGCTCCTTGATAAGCTGGTCAAAGCGTTCACGCAACGCCCTGTTTTCCTGCTCCATTTTTTCCACTTCGGAACGGGAGTCGCGAACCTTCTCCTCAGCCTTTTCCACATCGGCCTTGGCTTGGGCCAGTGTCTCTTGCATCGCCTTGATTTCGCGTTTGTGCACAGTGCGTGAGGCAATCAGTTCGTTCTCGAGTTTGTGCATCTTGTTTTCCATGTCCACCACGCGCTGCGTGAGCATGTTGGCCCTTTGCTGGGCAATCATGATGCGGTGCTCGGCATCGCTGGTTTCGGGTTGGTGCGATGGGGTAACGCGAGCGTCCTCGGTTGGCCGTTCTTCCTCTTTCAGACTATCCTCTGCATCGGATTGGCGTCGAGGTTCTTCGTTGTAGTCGTCCTGGTCCTCAACCATAGCACGGCGCTCCTCGCGGCCTGGTCTTTCCTCTTTGCGAAACGGATTGACGTATGGCGCACTCGTCAGGTCATAGCCGAGTTCATCGTCTAGATCATCGCCATTCTCGTTAAAACCGAAGGCATGTTTAATTTTGGTAAAAAAAGCCATCTAGTTAACTTTTTTATAACTCTATATTTGATACGTTTCTATCGAATCATCGTCGTCACCATCGGGATGCAGTTCCACGCCCGGCTTCAGCACAATGCCACAGCCCTTCGGGCCGTTAATGGCGATGTGCAGCGGCTCATCAAAACGTATCAGACGCAGATAGTCGCTCTCATATTCAGCCGGACGCGCATTGAGATATTGCTCATCCAACCAACTGCCACTATCAGGCCCGCCAACGGTGAAATAACCCACGCCGTAGGAGGTGAGATTCTGAAAGAAATGGGTGCCCTGGCTTGGCTCTATGCGATTGCCGTCAACTGCCGTTTCCACAATGAGACGCGCAGCCGAAATGTGCGTCCATTTCACTGGAATACCCAGCGCTTCATCACTCGACCCCCATCGGCCTGGACCGATGAGTATATAATTTTCGTTTGCGGCGGTAAAGTTACTATTTATTTTTTCAATCTCGGCCGCAATCGACACATTATTTGCAAAAGAAAACTTTTCGGGCTTCACCATGAGGATGGCGCGGATGCCGTCGGTAGCCCCATGTCCCAATGCTTGCCCACTGACGACAAGGACTTTTTCGCGGGGCAAGTTCAGGACATCCTCATCAAGCATTTCGCAGCGGTCAACCATGGGGCGAATCTGAAGCCAATACAATGTGCCCTTTTGGTCACTATTGGGCTCTTTGTCCATCACCGCGGCAAACTCCACCTCCACTGGCCGGCCCATCTGCTGCTGACCCGTCGTGAGCATGAAATCGACAATGGACGCCAACGGGAATGCGTCATGGCGTAGCACATTGGCAAACGTCACCACCTTGCGACCAGGCATAGCGTCAGAATCGACAAGTCGCTCGTTTTGATAGTCATAAGTCGACACCATATAGCTCAGTTCGCCATTGTCGGCCGCCGGCTGAATGGGCAAACGCGCGATGTTGAATCCCTCATCAATTGATAACCCGTCTTCCTGCATCTGCGTGTCCAAGGCGCAGAAGGTGGTCTGCGTGTCGCGCAAGGCAAGTTGCAGCGTGCTCGTTTGCAACACGTGCCTGGGATGCCTGGGAGAGAATCGCAGCGAGCGCCCGCCGTCCACGATGTGCTTACCCAAGCCCACCGCCACTTCACACACGCCGTCGGTCGCCTTTTCCTCGCCCACCGGATAATAATTAAGCGAGCGACCTACGCCCGAACAGGATGGATAATAGTAATGTCCATGCTGCTGACCCACCACTTCCTGAATGATGACCGCCATTTTCTCCTGGTCAATCACATTGCTCGTGGCCACCATATAAGCCTTGCTCTCTTGATAAAACACCGAGGCATACACGGCCTTGACCGCCATTTCCATCAAACGCACCGACTTTTGCTTGTCGGAAAGATGCGGCACCATATATGTAGCATAAATTCCTGCAAACGGCTGGTAGTGGCTGTCCTCCAGCAAACTGCTGCTGCGTATGGCGAGTGGGGCGTCAATCACCTCATAGATGGCGACAAAGTCATCGGTTAACCGCTCAGGCAGACGCGCAGTGAGAAAAGCATCGAGGATTTCACTGTCGGGGCAATTTGACAACGCCAACGGATACAAGCCGTTCATTTCCATGAACTCATCAAAGATATCGGTACACAGCACTACCGTGTGAGGGATGCGCACCGTCACGCCACCGAAGTCTTCGCACTGCGGATTCCGCTTGATAATCGTGTCTATGAACGCCAAGCCACGTCCCTTGCCTCCTAGCGACCCCTGCCCTATTCGGGCAAAACTGGAATACCGGTCGTAACGGTCGGCAAGAAACTCGGCCACCACGCCTTGATTTTTCATTTTTCGGTATCGCAAGATGAGTTCATGCAGCAAGTCGCGCACCCATGCGGCGTCGCTCACATCGTTCATGCGGTGTATTTTCGCCACCTGAGCGATGGGAAACAGTGCGCGGGAATACAGCCAACGCGAGATATCGTTGCGCAGTCCATGATATAGCAACGACTCATCGGGAACTTCGGCCAAGCGGTATTGAAAATCCTTCAAGTTGCGTAATCGCATGATTTCCTGAAGCGTGTGAGGGTCTCTCACGATAAAGTCACCGAATCCAAATAGTTGGGTGATGGTTTTACCCAAGTCAACGGGCAATTTCTTGGAGTTCTTGTCCAGAAACACCCCGTCGAAATCGCTGACCTTGTCGTTGTTCTCACTCTCGCTCGACTCTATGATAATGGGCAAATAGGGGTCACGACGGCGCAATTCCCTGGCCAGACGCAAGCCAGCCTCACGATCCTTGACACCCTCGCGCTTGAACGACACATCGCTGATGACACCCAACATGTGGTCGTGATACTTGTCGTAGAGTTGCATCGCCTCTTCGTAGTCACGGGCCAGCATCACTTTGGGTCGGCCACGCATACGCAACATGGCCTCATGCGCATTGAGCGCTTCGGTAGAGAAAATGCGCGACTGGTTGAGCACAAACTTGTAAAGGGCGGGCAGGACCGATGAATAAAAACGCACCGAGTCCTCCACCAGCAGAATCATCTGCACGCCCACTTCCAGCACATCATACTGCGCGTTCATCTTGTCTTCGAGCAACTTGATGATTGCCACCAACAAATCGACGTTACCCAACCAACTGAACACATAATCCACACCGCTGAAGTCCTCACCAGCCAAGCGCCGCGACACTTCGCGAGAGAAAGGCGTGAGCACCACAAACGGGATGTGCGGATATTGTTCCTTGATGCTTGCAGCATGAGAGAAGGTTACCGACACATCACCGCCAGGCATGGCTATAATCAGGTCAAAATGCTTCTCGGCCAACATCGCGCGTGCCTCCTCATAATTCCCCGCCAACGTCACACGCGGTGGAGAACTCAGGTTGAGCGACACGTATTCCAAAAAGATTTGCTCTTCGATGCGGCCGTCCTCTTCCAGCATGAACGCGTCATAGGTGCTGGCAATGAGCATCACATTGAAAATGCGCTGCTGCATCAGGTCGTGAAAAGCAGTATCTTTTAAATATAATTGGCTAACTAATGACGTGTTCATAGGCCACAAAGTTACAACATTTCGCATAAAAAACAAAGTCTTGGCGCTGATTTTATCGCCAAGACTTGTAGATGTGTTGATTACGAGCGCGAACGTGTGGCGCGTCGCCGTGTATTCTTTGCCGTGGGGCCCGCCTCGATAATGGCGCGGCACTCCTCAAGCGTGAGCGAAGCCGGGTCGGTCTTTTTCGGAATCTTGTAGTTCTGCTTTTTATAACTGATGTAAGGACCGAAACGCCCGTTGAGCACCTGCAGTTCAGGTTCTTCGGCAAAAGTCTTGATTACCTTCTGCTCATCGGCACGATGCTTGGCCTCAAGCAACTCTACAGCCTGCTCAATGGTGATTTCCTGGGGCGACATATCCTTGGGTATCGACACGAACGACTTTCCGTGCTTCACATAGGGGCCGAAACGGCCAACGGCTACGGTAATCATTTCGCCGTCATGTTCGCCCAAGTCACGAGGCAACTCAAACAAGCGCAACGCCTCCTCAAGGGTGAGCGTGGAAACGCTCTGATTCTTGAGCAACGAGGCAAATCGGGGCTTCTCGGCGTCGTCGGAACTACCCAGTTGCACCAGTGGGCCGTAGCGACCGATTTTCACCGACACGGGTTTGCCTGTTGAGGGGTCGGTGCCCAGGACGCGCTCGCCCACCTTGTGCTCAAGGCGCAGCGACGACACTTGCTCTATATTGGGGTGGAAATCCTTGTAGAAGCGTAAGATTTCATCGTTCCAACGCTCCTTGCCTTCGGCGATTTCATCAAAGTTATTTTCCACACGAGCGGTGAAATTGTAGTCCATAATGGACGGGAAATACTTCATCAAGAAGTCGTTCACCACCATACCAATATCGGTAGGCAGCAGTTTCCCCTTTTCGGCTCCCACCATTTCGCTCTTCGTGCGTGTGGTGATCTTGTCTTTCTTGAGCGTGATGACTTCATATTCACGTTTCACGCCTTTTTTCTCACCCTTTTGCACGTAATCACGCGCCTGTATGGTGGAGATAGTGGGCGCATAAGTGGACGGGCGGCCAATGCCCAGTTCCTCCAGCCGGCGCACCAGCGATGCCTCGGTGTAACGGATGGGCTGTTGGGTGAAACGCTGAGTCGCCACCACCTCTGTAGCGATGAGAGGTTGATTCTTCTCCAATACCGGCAACATGCTCAGGTCATCTGTCGATTGGTTTTCATCGTCGGTCGATTCCATATACACCTTCAAGAAACCGTCAAATTTAATCACCTCGCCAGTAGCCACAAACTGCTCTTCACGGCCACTCACGGTGATGTCCACGGTGGTGCGCTCCAGTTCGGCGTCGGCCATCTGTGACGCGATGGTGCGTTTCCAAATCAGGCCATAGAGTTTCTTCTCCTGGGCGCTGCCGGTGATATCGTGGTTACTGATGTAGGTGGGACGGATAGCCTCGTGAGCCTCCTGAGCCCCCTTGCTGGTAGTATGGTAACGGCGGGCCTTGTAGTACTTGGCGCCGATGTTGTCCTTGATTTCCTTGCTGATGGTACCCATGGCCAATGCGCTCAAGTTCACCGAGTCGGTACGCATATAAGTGATGTGACCGGCTTCGTAAAGTGACTGTGCCACTCGCATGGTCTGGCTCACTGAGAAGCCCAGTTTGCGGGCGGCTTCCTGCTGGAGAGTGGAAGTGGTGAACGGCGGTGCCGGCGATTTCTTTACCGGTTTCAGCGTCACGTTGCTCACGGCATAACTGGCGCCGATGCAACCCTCGACGAATGCCAATGCCTCGTCGCGCGAGGTCATGCGCTTGTTGAGTTCGGCGGCAATGGGGGTGGCGCACTCTACATCCGACTCAGTAAACATCTGAGCCGCGACACGGTAATAAGGCTCGCACTTGAAGTTCTTGATTTCCTCTTCACGCTCGGCGATGAGACGCACGGCAACACTCTGCACGCGACCAGCCGACAGAGCGGGCTTGATTTTCTTCCACAACACAGGCGACAACTCGAATCCAACGATTCGGTCCAGCACACGGCGGGCCTGCTGGGCATCCACCAGGTTCAGGTCGATGTCACGAGGATGCTCGATGGCTTCAAGAATGGCCGACTTGGTGATTTCATGGAACACGATGCGCTTGGTATTCTCGGGCTTGAGACCCAGCACCTCATACAAGTGCCACGCGATGGCTTCTCCTTCACGGTCCTCATCGCTGGCGAGCCACACGGTTTTGGCTTTTTGTGCGGCGGCTTTCAGATTTTTGACTAAATCCTGCTTGTCGGAGGGTATTTCATAGATGGGCTTGAACCCGTCATTCACATCGATGCTGAAATCTTTCTTGTGAAGGTCGCGTATGTGTCCATAACTCGACATCACTTTATAGTCTTTACCCAAAAATTTCTCGATGGTCTTGGCCTTAGCCGGAGATTCTACAATAACTAGATTGTCTGGCATAATGTCTGTGTTTCTTATACTTTGTGAGCCGTGCGGCATCACCCGCCGCACACCTTAATAATTAAGTTTTTTGAAAATCGGCTGCAAAATTAGTTCATATAATTGAAAATCAAAAAAAAATCAGATTTTATTTTTTTTCGGCTCTTTTGAAACACTCATGCCGAAACACTCATGCGAGCAGGATTCATGACACCGGGACGCATTCGCTTCTTCGCCACGTTCGATTCGGTCAACGTCATTCCCGTCTGCACTCATTCCTTGATTCTTATTAATTGTTAATTTTTCTTACTTTCTTTTTAAAAACGCATTGCCAAAAGGTGAGAAATATGTACCTTTGCAGTCGCATTTTCCCGAAAGGCTCTTATAAGCGCATGGGCATGGGCCTCTGCCGCCGTACGGATTAACTTGAAATACAATTAATTAAATGTACGCAATTGTAGAAATTCAGGGACAACAGTTCCGCGCCGAAGCCGGCAAGAAGCTGTATGTTCACTATCTCGGCGACGAGAAGAACGAAGGTGATGCTGTCGAGTTCAACAAAGTTCTGCTCGTGGATGCCGACGGTGCTGTTACAGTGGGCGCACCTACCGTTGAAGGTGCCAAAGTTGTTTGCGAGGTGGAAACTCCTCTCGTGAAGGGTGAACACGTCATCGTTTTCAAGAAAAAACGTCGCAAAGGCTACCGCCGTCTCAACGGCCATCGCCAGCAATTCACCTTGCTCAAAATTAAAGAAGTTGTTGCTTAACCCCTAAAATTTTATCGATTATGGCACATAAAAAAGGTGTAGGTAGTTCGAAGAACGGTCGCGAGAGCGAAAGCAAGCGACTTGGCGTTAAAATTTATGGCGGTCAATTCGCAAAGGCTGGTAACATCATCCGCCGTCAGCGCGGTACGGTGAACCGTCCGGGTCTGAACGTGGGCATGGGTCGCGACCACACTCTCTATGCACTTGTTGATGGCACTGTAGAGTTCAAGAAACGCGATGGCCACACTTACATTAACGTAGTGGCTGCCCCAAAAGACGAGCAAAACTAAAAAGCAAGTGTTCTCAGGAACACTCTTAATGGAAAAAATTAAAATGACGATGGCCATTTGACCATCGTCATTTTTTTGCCTTCAAAACGAAAAGACTTTTTAAGCGCATCAACTGCATCAACATCGCATTCCGACTCACACGAGAGCGCATTCCGACAAGCCTTAAAACCACATTCAAAATCATGTTGGTTACTTTTTTTCATTTTATGCTCGCCAAATCAATGATTTTTATTACCTTTGCAAGTTGAATAATATTTTGAAGATTAAATCGTTATTAGTAATATGAAACCGATTCGCTTACGATACTTAATTGCTGCGGTATTTGCGCTGGCCACTCTTTGCTGTTTCGCCGGCAACCGATTGTATGTCAAAGATTTCGCCATTAATCCAGGCGAGACCAAAATCATTGAAATCTATGTGGAGAACAGCAAACCGATTATCAGCCTTCAAGCCGACATCGTACTGCCGGCCGGACTGACCATGGTCTGCGACAGCATCATGCTCACCGACCGCGCCAAGAAACACGCTGTCATGGCAAGTGAGAACGATGGCGTTTACACCATCATGTCATTCTCCATGAGTAACACCCCCTTCAAGGGCAACAACGGTCCCATCATCGAAGTGCCGGTGGTCGCCAGCGACGATTTTTCTCAGTCGGGCGACATTGTCGTGACCGACATCACTGTGCAAGCCTCCGACCGCACCACACTCATCAAAAACGGCCAAAGCCAAAGCAAAGCATACATAGCAAAAACATTCACTGAATAACATCACTGTACTATCACTTGTAATATAATATGCAACGCAACATCATCATCAGCGCATTTCTGGCACTTGCTTTGCAAGCAGTTGCCGTCGAAGTTGAAACCACCGCTGGACAACTTAGCGCCGACCTCAACGAAACGACAGATACATCACTAACTATCAGGGGAACTTTAGATGCTCGTGACTTCAAATTTATTGCCGAAGCGATGCCTCAACTCACCGAGCTTGATTTGAGTCAAGCCGACATTGTGGCCTTCAGTGACCCTACGGGATCGCTCATCAGCTCGGTCACCAACTATCCAGCACGAACACTTCCGCACGCCATGCTCACTGGCATGGGACTCACGCAAGTGGTGCTGCCCGCCAATCTTGAGGGCATTGGGCAAGCGGCTCTTGCCGGTTGCAAGCAACTGACAAGCATCGAGTTACCCACCGGTCTGACCACACTGGGCGCTTACGCGTTCAATAACACGGGACTTACTTCCATTAGTGTACCCGCGACCATCGCCACTATTGGCGAGGGCGTGTTCTCGAACTGCAACGCGCTGGAAACTGCGGTCATCAACAATGCCATTATCAGCAATGACGAGTTCAAGGGTGACGCCCTGCTGAGCAATGTGACCATAGGCAACGAAGTGACCACCATCGGTGACGCTGCTTTTAGCGGATGTACGTCACTTGCAGGTATCACGCTGGGCGATGCTTGCGGCATCACCACCATCGGGCAAGAGGCTTTTGCCGGATCAGGGCTGAACACTATCGACCTTGAGGCCATGACGCATCTGAGTTCCATCGGTGCATGGGCGTTCACAGGCGCCCCCTTGCAAGTGATTCAAGTACCTGAATCGGTGACCGACATTGGCGCTGGCGCATTTTTCTATATGCCACAACTCGCCGAAGCATCCATTCCCGGACTCACGAAAGTGAACAACTACACCTTTACGGGCAACGATATGCTCACGTCGCCCGAAGTATTGGCCGAGGGCACAGAGCGCATCGGCGATTACGCTTTTTATGGCGCGTCGGGATTCCAAACTTTCGTACTTCCCTCAACAATCGCCTATATCGGCGACAAGGCCATGGCAGGCATGACCGGGCTCACGCAACTTGACGTGTTGGGAGACGTTGCCGCACTAGGCGACAACGTGTGGGAAGGCATTGACCAACCGCAGGTGAACCTTGACACCCGACGCAGCAACGAAATCAGTCTAACATTCGCACAAGCCGAACAGTGGCAAAATTTCCACATTTTGCTGGATTACCTGTTGGGTGACGCCAACGATGACGCCCGCGTAAATGTGCTGGACATCACCACCACAGTCGATTACATCCAGAAAGACTATCCCGAAGTGTTTGTCTTCCCGGCTGCCGACGTAGAGGGTGACAACACCATCAATGTACTGGACATCACAGGTATGGTGGACATCATCTTGGACAAGACTTACAGTACCATTCGTGCCATCAGAGGCATCGACACCACCAACGGCATGAATGTGACCGACGACGAACTCGTCATTTCCGACATGCACATCTGGCCCGGCAGAACCGAGACAGTGGCCATCGGTCTGAACAACAACACCGCCTATAATGCTATGGAGTGTGACGTCACACTCTCGGAAGGTCTGGAACTCGCCGACGAAATTGTCGGGCTCACCGAGCGCACACAGAATCACGTTACAGCCATTCGCCAGCAGCCCAACGGCTCTTACCGCATCGTGCTCTTCTCACTTGACAACCAAGAGATTGTCGGCAGCGAAGGCAACATCTTTACGCTTAACGTGAAAGCGACTGATGAAGTATCGTCGAACAGCCACATCGAAATCTCGCGAGTGGTCTATGCCGACCACAATTATGACTACCTCGGCAATTCGGCTATTGCTTACGTGCATAACGTCGTCACTGGTGTTGATGACGTGCACAACATGACCAGCAAGGTTTGGGGCGAGGCAGGAAGGCTGTTCATCGAAACACCGGCCGAGGGAATGGCACAAATCGTGACTGCTAGCGGCATCGCTAAGACTGTGAACGTGAAACCTGGCATCAACGAATTCTCTGTCGAGCCTGGCATCTACATGATTCGCATCAACGGAACCTCACATAAAGTAGTGGTCTTTTAATCGAACAATCTAACTCCAACAACCAAGAATATGCGTAAGTTCACACTATTCATAACAGGCATCCTGCTTAGCACCGCCAGTGCTTGGGGCATCACCGTATCGCCAACCGCCGGAGGACAACTGAGCACGCTTGTCACCGACCACAATGTAACCACACTTGTTGTCAACGGCGTGATTGATGCCCGCGACTTTGAGTTTATGGGTAACCAACTCAAAAAACTCACCAACATCAACTTGCAAGCTGCACGAATTGAGGCTTACAATGGCGAAAAACCGATTTTCGCCAACCAGTTCGCCTATCCGGCCAATACTCTCCCGACGATGGGACTGGCCAGCCACCCCACCCTGCAGCAGATTACACTTCCTGGCAGTGCCACCACAATAGGTGCTGGTGCCTTGGCCGGCTGCAAACAGCTCACCACGGTCACTTGCAACGACGGATTGCTGGAAATTGACGCTTTTGCCTTTGCCGGATGTACCAAACTGGCGACTTTCACCATTCCCAAAAGTGTTCAACGATTGGGTGATGGAGCGTTTACCCGGTGTTCGGCTTTAACCACCGTCAAATTAGGAACCACTGGCACGCCCAGCACGTTGACCATCGGCAATGAAGCATTTTTAGGCTGCTCGGTCCTCGCAACCATCTCGTTCAACAGCAAGTTGGCGAGCATTGGCCACAGGGCTTTTGCCGGGACAAAATTCAAAGCATTGGACCTGAGTGCATATAATCAACTTGCCAACATCGGCGACTATGCTTTTGCCAAAGCCCCCCTCACCACCGTCAAGTTCCCCAACAGCGTCAAGGCGATGGGAACTGGTGCGCTGCTCTATTCTTCGGCGACAAGCGTGAATTTCCCCACCTCATTGCAGAGAGTTCCCGCATATGCTTTGGCGGGCGCTAAAGGAATCACCAGCATTGACTTGACATCCGTTGCCATCGACTCCATTGGCGACTACGCATTCTATAAAGTGAACAATCCCACTTCGGTACAACTGCCGGCCACAACCTACTATATCGGCACCAAAGCCATGGCGGGAATGACTGGTCTCACGTCTATCACCTCCATGGCCATGGCCGTCCCCGAGTTGGGTGATGACGTGTGGGACGGACTGGACCAGCCAGCCATCACACTTCGCGTCCCAGCTTCCTCCGTTCAGGCTTATGAGTCAGCCGCCCAGTGGAAAGAATTCAATATCGTAGTGTCGTTCCGCAGGGGTGATGTCAATATGGACGGAATCGTCGATATTTCAGATGTCAATGCTGTCATCAATTTTATGCTGAATTTGCCACCTGGAGAACCCTTTGTTTTCCAAGCGGCCGACCTCAACCAAGACAACAAGGTCGATGTGGAAGATTTGAACCACATCATCAACATTATCCTCGATTTGGAATTCTCGCCTATGGTTCCCGATACTGGCGACATGATTACCATCGACGATTTCGCTGTTGAACCTGGAGAGATTCACACAATAGACGTCAAACTGTCGAATCTTGACGACTACTCGGCTTTGCAGTTCGACATGGTATTGCCCGACGGCTTGACGCTGGTCGATGATGCGGTCACCACAGCACAAAGCACTGACGGTTTCCAAATTCAAACCAGTGAAAACGGCAACACTCTGCGCGTTCTGTGCTACAGCATGCAGGGCAAGAACTTGGGCAATAGCGAGGACAACACTGTTCTACACGTGAAGGTCCAAGCCACTGACCAACTGACCAACCAATCAATCATCGCTCTGGACAACGTGACACTGTCCACGCACGAATGTGCGCCTCGCCACTGCGAGAACACTTACGCCTACGTCAGCAAAAACACGGCAGTCAATGACATCGCCGCCACGAATTGCAAAGTGTGGGCTCAAGGTGGCACGCTCGTTATAGAATCCGACAATGCACTGACGGCTCAACTCGTGGCCATGAACGGCACCTTCACACAACTGGCCGTTCTGAGCGGACACAATGAGTACACCGACATTGAACCAGGATTCTATGTGGTGCGCATTGCTGGCGAAAGCCACAAAGTGGTGATTAAAAACTAGATATGGGGAAAAACAAATTAAAGAAATTTGCTGAAATGGAAACTATGAACTGCGTGTTCCAGTTTCCATTTTCAGCCTTAAAGGACGGAAATTGCCCATTGCGTGGCAACTGGAACGAAGCCTGCTTTCACAACGACCATCCCATCGTGCTGGAACTGGGCTGCGGAAAGGGCGAATATGCCGTCGGATTGGGCAAACGATTCCCCGACAAAAACTACATCGGCGTTGATATCAAGGGAGCACGCATGTGGACTGGAGCCAAGCAGGTCGTCGAACAAGGGCTGACCAATGTGGCCTTCTTGCGCACGAGCATCGAACTCATCGACCGTCTCTTCGCCCCCGATGAGGTTAACGAAATCTGGATAACCTTCCCCGATCCCCAGATGAAGAAAGTGAACAAACGGCTGACCAGCACCCGTTTTCTCGACAACTACCGCCGCATACTCAAGCCCGACGGAATCGTTCACCTGAAAACCGACAGCCCGTTCCTTTACACCTATACCAGCGAACTGGTCAAGGTGAATGACCTGCATGCCGAGGTGAATACCGCCGACCTCTACAACAGCGGATTGGCCGACGACATCCTCGAAATCAAGACTTATTACGAGCAGCAATGGCTGAGCCGCGGGCTCTCCATCAAGTACATCAAGTTCCGCTTACCACACGGCACTTCGCTAGTGGAACCCGACATTGAAATTGAGCCTGACACCTACCGCAGTTACAACCGTGGGCATGTAGAAGGCGAAAACGAATAAACGAACCAACTCAGTAGAACAATCAATAAGAACCAAAACATGGAACTCTACCCGTCATTAATACTCGACGCTTTGCGAACGGTGCGCTACCCGGGCACCGGCAAAGACCTTGTGACGATGGGAATGGCCGAGGACGACATACGCATCGATGGCAACAGCGTGCATTTTTCGCTGATTTTTGACAAGAAAACCGACCCGTTCATCAAGTCGGTTGTGCGAGCCGCCGAAGTGGCCATCAACACACACGTCAGCCCCGATATTGACATTAAGGGCAACATTGCCGTCAAGATACGTCAGGAAATGGAACCCCAAACCGAGACTAATCCGCTGCCCGGCGTGAAAAACATCATCGGCGTTTCGAGCGGGAAAGGCGGTGTGGGGAAAAGCACCGTGGCGAGCAACCTGGCAGTGGCGTTGGCGTTGCAAGGCTACAAGGTGGGGCTGCTGGATGCCGACATTTTCGGCCCTAGTATTCCCAAAATGTTCGGTATTGAAGACGAACAACTCTTCATGCACGAGGTGGACGGCAAAAAACTCATTATACCGGCCGAAAAATTCGGCGTAAAAATCCTTTCTATCGGTTTCCTCGTTGACAAGGAAAAAGCCGTTCTATGGCGAGGTGCCATGGCCAGCAGCGCCATCAAACAGCTTATCAGCGAGGGCGACTGGGGCGAATTGGATTACTTCATCATCGACATGCCGCCGGGCACCAGCGACATTCATCTCACCCTGGTGCAAACACTGGGCATTACTGGGGCCATCGTTGTCACCACGCCACAAGAAGTGGCGCTGGCCGATGCCCGAAAGGGTGTCTCGATGTTCCTCGGCGAACACGTCAACGTGCCTGTGTTGGGCATCGTGGAAAATATGTCCTGGTTTACTCCAGCGACTCATCCCACCGAAAAATATTTCATCTTCGGGCAGGACGGCGGCAAAAACTTGGCCGAAAAACTCGGCGTGAAACTGCTGGGACAAGTGCCTCTGGTTGCCAGCATCTGCAAGGGTGGCGACGAGGGAACACCGGTGGCGCTGCAAAACAGCGTATCGGGAGTGTCGTTCACCAAACTCGCTTCGGCGGTCGTTGAAGCCGTTGAACAGCGAAATTCCACCCTACCCCCCACACAACATGTGGTGACACACGATTAATTATAAAGAAATAACCAATCATAAACTCTTAAAACAATGAAAAAGATTTTAGCATCACTGGCCGTAGCAGCATTGCTGCTCACCAGTTGCGGGTCGGTTCCCATCACCGGACGCAAACAACTCAACCTTGTCAGCGACAGCGAAGTGCTGCAATCCAGTTTGTCGAGCTACGCTTCATTCATGAAGACCGCTCAAGTCTCCACCCAGAAGGTGCAAAGCGAGCAAGTCACTCGCGTAGGCAAGAGAATTGCCGCTGCAACCGAGGCCTATCTGCGCTACGCAGGATTGGAAAGTGAAATCCAAAACTTCGCATGGGAATTTAATCTTGTGAAAAGCGATGAAATCAACGCTTGGTGTATGCCTGGCGGTAAGATTGTGGTCTATGAAGGTATCATGAAACTCGTGGGAAGCGATGATGAACTCGCCGTGGTCATCGGGCACGAAGTCGCACACGCCGTGGCAAAACACGCCAACGAGCGCATGAGCCAGCAGGTGGCCGCCCAGATGGGCGCAAACGTGCTTGGCGCTGTCTTGTCGGGGCAAAGCTACCAGACTCAAACCATTGCCCAGCAGGTCTATGGTCTTGGCGCTCAGTATGGTGTGATGCAGCCTTTCTCGCGCAAACACGAGAGCGAAGCCGACGAAATGGGACTGGTGTTGATGACCATAGCCGGTTATAATCCCGATGTGGCCATTACGTTCTGGCAGAAAATGAGTGCCGCCGGTTCAAGCAATGTGCCTGAATTCCTCAGTTCGCACCCCAGCCACGAAACCCGTATCAGCGACATCCAAAAGAAACTCCCCGAAATCAAAAAGAAATACGCTTCCAAATAACATTGGCAACGTAACACTCCAACCCGATATTCGGGTTTAACCAAGAGGGCTGAGATTCCATCCTGAATCCCAGCCCTCTCATTTATCTGCTTATATCTGCTTACAGCTCACATCCCCACGGCTCATTGGCCATGGTCGGCTGCCAAAAACTCTTCATACTTCTGACGTAATTCATCGGGAGTAACTCCCACGGCACGCAGTTGGCCGAAGAAATAGTCCATCTCCCCTTGCATGAGTTGCTCACGACGCAATCGCACAATGATGTCGCTAGCGTCACTCGATACAAAGTAGCCCAAACCGCGCTTGGTGTAGATCACACCCGACTGCTGTAAATAGTCGTAGGTGCGGGCCACGGTGTTCACATTGACCTCCATCTGAGCAGCCAGTTCACGCACACTGGGCACCTTGCCGTCGGCTTGCAAGCGCCCGGCTTGAATGTCATCGCCAATGCGGTCAGCAATCTGCAAGTATATGGCTTTGTTTTCCTTGAAGTTCATCACTTTATCTTATTTTAATGCGGTTGCACATGCGGCGGCAGCCACCGATACCACGACAATTAAACTAACAGTTACCATAACATTGACTTTTAATTATTTGAATATCCCCTGTGAAATCACATCTTTGTGCTTGAAACACCACCATGCCAGGACACCTCCCACAAGAAGTTGAAGAATGACCCATGGCATTTCGAAAGCGATAAAATCGCCATTGGAGACCAGTTCATAAACCCACCTTCCAAATTCTTTCATGCTGCTGAAAATGGATACCGACAGGAGCATCAGCACGCCCAGCACCATCTCAACGGCATAGATAAAGCCGAAGGTCTTCAAAAACGACAAGTGAGGCCACACCACGCTACCAAGCAAGTAAATGACTTGGTTGGCCAGCAAACTCAGCCAAAAAATGGCCTGCCACATGCCCATTTCGGAGAGTCCCATAAAACTCATGAAATTGGACGAAGAACCCATTTCAGAGATGAAATTGATGGGACCTGGCACGATGAAATCAATGTCGCGGAACGGTGTCAGCACCAGTATGCGCGTCAGGTCGGCCAAATGGGCGCACACGAAGAACGCCACCCAGAATCCAACGATATATATCAGCACGTTGGCAGCAAATTTTTCGACCATCGATGAGGGCGACGTGAACATAGCAATGCGGCCCGTTTTGGTTGAGAGGCCATGGAACGACAACGACGCGACAAAGATGCTCAGGAAACTGAATGCCACAACAACAACTGAAGCGCGCAAGCTCTCTTCCATGCCGCCACTTGTTCCACCCGTCATCATGTTGCCCAGTATCATCGTTGCCGACAATGCGCCGTATATGGCGAGGAGCGACAATGAAAGTTGGCGCCAATTCTCACATATTTCTCTGCGAAGGGTCAGTGTGAAACGACCCCAATCGAATACTTGATTTTTCATGACTTCCTTCATTTTTGGGTGAATAATTGGTTGATGGCCTCAGGTTGCTGCAACGTGGCGTTGAACAACATTTCCATGTCTATCGAGGTCTCTTCACGACCATCATTGGGCACTACCGCCAGCATACCCAGGGCACTGGGTTGTACCAGCAGCGGCGTGTCGCCTTGCATCAGCGGGCGGAACGACAACCGACGCGACACCTCGCTCAACGGGGCATCAAGCAGCACACGACTGTTGTCAATGACCACCACATGATCGAGAATCGATTCGATGTCACGCACCTGATGGGTGCTGATGACGATGGTCTTCTCATCACTCATGCCTTGGGCAATGAACTTGCGGAACTGGCTCTTGCCGGGAATATCCAAGCCATTGGTTGGCTCATCCATGAGCAGCAAGCCGGTGTTGGTGGCTAAGGCGAAACTCATGAACACTTTCTTCTTCTGCCCCATCGACAACGACTTGAGTTGCACATCGTGCGGCATCTCGAACAAGTCCAAGTAGCGCATCATGTCGTCATGGCTGAAACGGGGGTAAAACGGAGCGTTCAACTTCACGTATTTCGAAAGCGTCAACTGAGGCAACTCCATCTCTTCGGGAACCAGAAAGAGGTCATTCATCGTTTTGGGCAATCGGCGACGCACATCGTCACCGTTGTAGGTCACACGGCCCGAATCGGGCGTGAGCAATCCGCTCATCAGGTAAATCAACGTGGTCTTGCCGGCGCCGTTCTTGCCCAGCAAGCCATACACGCCACCATCGTGCAACTCCAGCGAGAAGTCGGAGAAGAGTTCCCGCATCGGTTTACGATAGTTAAAACTCAGATTTTCAATACTTAACATGGCTCTATATCTATTGGTTTGTTATTCATATCTAGTGTACTAGTTTAATAGTACACTGCAAAAGTATATACTATTTTTATTCCCACCAAATTTTTTCGCAATTTTTTTCAAAAAAAATTTCGTACCTTTGCAAAAACTACTGAAAATCGGTGTTCTTTGTTGTCTCAACGACCGCCCATAGCGCGAACATACGACACCACTCAAAACGACAGAATCATGACATTTCAAGAACTCGGCGTGCGCGACGACCTGCTCCGCGCCATCAGCGACCTCGGATACATCTCACCCATGCCCGTTCAGGAGCGGGTCATCCCCCACCTCTTGAACGAAGACAGCGACGTGGTCGCACTGGCACAGACGGGAACGGGTAAAACCGCAGCATTCGGTCTGCCCACCTTGCAACGCGTCGATACCTCCAACAAGGCCACTCAAGCGCTGATTCTCGATCCAACTCGCGAACTTTGCCTGCAGACGGCCAGCGACCTTGCCGACTATGCCAAGTATATCGACCGCTTGAGCATCCTGCCTGTCTATGGCGGCTCCAGCATCGAAAGTCAAATCAAAGCGCTCGCCAAGGGTGTGCAGATTATCGTGGCGACTCCAGGTCGCCTGCTTGACCTGATCAAGCGAGGCAAGGTAAATTTGGAACAGGTGAACACCGTCATCCTTGACGAAGCAGACGAAATGCTTAACATGGGGTTCGTCGATGATATCAACGAAATTCTCACCCACGTTCCACAACAACGCAAAATGCTCCTGTTCTCGGCCACTATGCCCAAGGAGATAGCCGCCATCGCACAGAACTACATGCATCATCCACAGGAGTTTGTCATCGGCACACGCAACGAAGGCAGCAGCAACGTGCGACATATATATTATATGGTACGCGCGAACGACAAGTACCTTGCACTGAAACGCATCGTGGATGCACGACCTCGCATCTACGGCATCATCTTCACGCGAACACGCGCGCAAGCCAAAGAAATCGCCGATAGCCTCATTCAAGACGGCTACAACGCCGACGCGCTGCATGGCGACCTCTCGCAAGCGCAACGCGACTCGGTGATGAAGAAATTCCGCGAACGTAACCTTCAACTGCTCGTTGCCACCGACGTGGCAGCACGAGGACTCGACGTGGAAGACCTCACACACATCATCAGCTATGCCCTGCCCGACGACAACGACGTGTATAACCACCGCAGCGGGCGTACCGGGCGAGCCGGGAAAACAGGCACCAGCATCTGCATCATCCATAGTCGCGAACGACGCAAACTACAGGAGATCGAGCGTCACATCGGCAAGACCATCGAGCGGCGCGAGGTGCCCAAGCCGGAGGAAATCATCGAAAAACACCTCTTCACGCTGGCCGACAAACTTGAAAAAGTGCAAGTACAAGAAGATGAAATCGCCGCTTTCCTGCCTGGAGTGCTCAAGAAACTCTCTTGGCTCAGTGGCGAAGACCTGCTCAAACGACTGCTGTCGCTGGAATTCAACCGACTCATCGATTACTACCGAAACGCGCCCGTGCTCGACTACGTTCCCGAGAAGAAAGAGCATAAAGAAGGTGACGCCAAGGGCCGAGGCAGACGCAGTAAGGAGGAAAAGGACTCGCGGGTGGCAGAGAAAGGCTATGAGCGCGTCTATATCAACCTGGGCAAGGCCGACGGATTCTTTGCCCCCGACCTTATCCGCCTCATCAACCAGAACACACGCGGGCAACATGTGGGGCTTGGACGCATCGACCTGCTCTCAAGCTATTCGCTCTTCGACGTGCGTCAGGGCGATGCCCACCGTGTCATCAGTGCCTTGAAAAACTGCGACTTCTACGGCAAACGAATCTATCTGGAAATGGCTGTCGAGGGAAAGGACTACGCTACTGAGTCGTGGGAGAAAATCCGCGTGAAACGCAACCGGGCCGAGCGACGGAGAGCCGAGCGTGAGGCCCGCGAGGCCGAAAATGGCGGTCCACGCCGACGCTCACGCAGCGGAAAACCACGCAAACGCGACAAAAACCGCGACGAAGACAAGCCCTTCGCCAAGTTCCGCAAAAAATAACCCCACAAAACCTCAGAGCTCTCCGAGTTCTCAGAGTTCTCCGAGACACCCAAAAACAAACCACACCAAATAAAACCATTTTATCATGCAGCAAAACAAGGACTTCATTCCTCAGCGTGGGAACTACAAGAACCTGGCAGTCTATCAGATAGCCTCCTGCATATACGTCATCACATACCATTTTGCCAATCTGGTTTTCAGCAAGGGAGACCGAACGATTGACCAAATGGTGCAGGCGGCCCGAAGCGGGAAACAAAACATCGCCGAAGCGAGCATTGATGGAAACACTTCTCGAGAAATGGAAATCAAACTGATGAACGTAGCTCGCGGAAGCATGCACGAACTACAGGCCGACTATGAAGACTTCTTGCTCACACACGGGTTCACTCAATGGGGAAACGACGACCCACGAACTATTCAAATGAGGAATTACGCCCGAAATCATAATGACCCACAAATCTACCTTGAAAAAATCAAACAACGATCGCCTGAGACCATTGCCAATGTGGCACTCACCCTTATACATCAATACGATTTCTTGATGGTGAGGCTCATTGAGCGCATCAAGCAACGCTTTCTGGAAGAAGGAGGCATCAAAGAAGAAATGTACCGCGCCAGAACAAACTACCGCAAATAGCCCCCTCCGAGCTCTCCGAGATCTCCGAGACCTCTGAGATTTCCGAGACCTCTGAGATTTCCGAGACCTCGGAGTACCCTCTCAAAAAAAAACTCTGTTTAAAAATAATTAAATA
This sequence comes from Muribaculaceae bacterium, assembly GCA_017619935.1. Taxonomy (GTDB): domain Bacteria; phylum Bacteroidota; class Bacteroidia; order Bacteroidales; family Muribaculaceae; genus Sodaliphilus. The sequence continues at coordinate 49,133 of JAFZRJ010000023.1, forward strand.
CGTTGTGGCATCTCAGCAATTATTGTAATTTTGCTAGGATAAACATCTTATTATCACTATTTTTTTGATTTTCAATTTATTAGTGACCGGGATGAATGATATTAACTTTAAAAACATAATAAAAATGAGACGAACACTTACACTATTTTTAACCGCCCTACTCGCCTTCTCCATAGGCTGGGCAGGAACAGTAACCTTCACCGCTGGGACAGATGTAAGTAGTACCACATCTATCACAAAAAGTGGTATTACAATCGATGTAACCGAAGGAACATTTAGCAGAAATGACAACTATCGTTGCTATTCGGGCGAAAGTATGGAAGTCACTTCAGCGGCATCAGTAGGTCACATTACAAAAGTTGAAATTACATGCACAGCCAGCGGCACATCAAATAATGGCCCAGGCAAATTTTCATTGCGTAATGGTTCTGCTGGTTCATACAGTTATTCTGACAAAGTTGGAACTTGGACTGGAGACGCCAACACATTCACTCTTGACGCATCAGGTCAAGTTCGAATGACATCGATTGTAGTCACCTATTCTGACGGCGGTTCAACTACCGAGACGGTGGCCACGCCCACGTTCTCACCAGCAGAAGGAACTTTCACTTCTGCTCAGAATGTGACAATCAGTTGCGCAACTAGTGGTGCTACAATTCACTACACCACCGATGGCAGCACTCCAACCACCAGTTCAGCCACCTACAGCAGTGCAATCGCAGTAAGCGAAACCACTACCATCAAGGCCATTGCCGTAAAGAGTGGTATGAACAACAGTAGTGTAGCCTCCGCAACCTACACTATTGAGACCCCTTCAACTGATGAATATGAACTAGTAACAAATGTTTCTCAACTTGTCGCAGGCGACAAAATCATCATTGTCAACACCGACACTAATGGTTCAGGATATGCATTAAGCACTAATCAAGCTTCAGGTAACCGAACAGGAACAAGTGTAAGCATTGTAAATTCTATCATTATTCCTGACAATTCTGTGCAAATTCTTACACTTGAAAAGGATGGTAATAATTGGCTTTTCAACACAGGAAGCGGCTATCTTTATGCATCTAGTTCATCTAGCAACCAATTGAAGACTGAAACCGAACCCGATGCCAATGGTAATGCAGAAGCCACAATTTCTATTAGCAGTAATGCAGCAACTATTACGTTCCAAGGCACAAATACACATAATCGAATGCGTTACAACCCCAACAATGGAAATCCAATATTTGCTTGTTACACCACAACCGGCACAACAGGAAATTTACCCTACATCTACAAGAAGATTGAGGCCACTCCTCAAGCTAATGATGTTTATATTGTTGGTCAGATTAATGGACACGACTCAGATCCTTGGGTTTCTACCGAAGGTGTTCAGTTAACATACAACAGTACCAACGACAACTATGCTGCCAATATTTACTGCACTGGCATGAAGAACAGTGAGGACAATGGTTGGAGCTATTTCTTGTTTGCCAAGTCTTTGCCATTTGACTGGAATACCACCAGCAACCTTTATGGTTCAGGAGCTGACGGCAGCTACTGGGGCATTGGTGGTAATGGCGAAAGTGCCTTTGGCGAGGAAATTCCTCTGTATGAGGGTAGCAAGAACGTATATCGCTTACCCGCCGGTCTCTACACCGTTACTGTGGACCTCGATTATACTGGTCATCAGTACACCACCAAGTCGATGTCTGTCACCAAGCGTGACGTAACCATGACCATCAGTCCGAGCAGTGCAACATTTGAGACTACCAAGAATGTGACGATGGCTTCGAACTTGACTGAGCTTGGAGGAAAGATCTATTACACCACTGATGGTTCAGACCCACGAGATCAATATTCCACTCGTCAAGAATATACCGGTCAGCTCACCATCAGTGCAACCACAACTTACAAGGCCGTTGCCGTTTTAGGTTGCATCTATAGCGACGTGGTGGAGAAGACCTACACCAAGGCTCCTGCCGCTCCTGAGATTACTCCTGCAAGTTGCACATTTAATGAGCCACTTACAGTGTCTATCACCGCCGAGAGTGGTGCTACGATACGTTACACTCTTAATGGTAGCAACCCAACTGCCGAATCGACTCAATACACTGGCCCGCTCACCATCAGTGAGACTACTACCGTCAAGGCAAGAGCATACGTTGGCGAGGCATACAGCTCTGTGGCTGAAGCAACCTATACCTATAGCAATGTCCAGCCCAGCACTGGCGACTTTGAATTGGTAACTAGTTCAAGCCAACTCGTTGTAGGCAATGAGTATATCATTGCTTCATCTGATTATTATGATGATTATGTGATGGGCGCCATTTCAAATACCAGAGGTGCTGAGGCCTCAGGTTTCACTGTAAATGGATCCATCGGAGCAAGCGGTTCCACCATTTCACTTAGTGATGGTTCTACAGCCAATGTACTCACTCTAAATGGAACTTCAGGGGCTTGGACTCTCAAGCAGAGCGACAATCATTATATTATCCCCGCTAAAAGTGCCACAGATATCTCCACTGGATCTGCTTGCAATCTTGTTATCACTATTGGCAATGATTATGTGGCAAATATCCAAAATAGTGAGACAATTGACTCTCGTCAAATTCGTTATAGCACAAGTGGTTATTTCCGCAATTATACCACGTCTCAATCTGGTACCGAAGATGTTTACCTCTATACCCGTGTTAGCAACGCCGTGCAGAAGCCGGTGTTCTCGCCTATTCCTGGAATCTACAATGTAGATATCGATGTAACGATCTCTTGCGCTACCGATGGTGCTACCATTTATTACACCACCGATGGCACTGACCCAACAGCCACTACCGGCACTGAGTACACTGGCGAGATGGTAGTAAGCGAGAGCACCACCTTCAAGGCTATTGCCGTTAAGGACGGCAACACCAGCAGCGTGGTAACTGCCGCTTACACTATCAACAAGAACACTGAGATTGCTACCGTAACTTTGACCTATAGCGAGCCATTCACCGCAGGCATTGGCGACTTCACTATCAACAACGTGAGCGGCTTCTCGCCAGTATGGTCACTCGATGGCAATTATGGTGTTAAGGGTACTTCTTACAGTCCCAACACTGACCCCACTAACAATGCAGCTGTTAGCCGCTTAGTATCTCCAATCATTGATATGACTGGTTCTGTTCAGCCTAGTCTGACTTTCAGTCACCAAATCAACAAGTATTTCAACGACGTGACCACTCAGGCAACAGTGTGGATTCGTGAGACCACCAATGGCACAAGTGGAAATTGGGTACAGATTCCTATCACCTTCAGCGACCCAGTAGCAGCTGGCGGTTGGACCAACGACATTGCTGTCATCGACCTGACTGATGTCAATGGCGTTAGCTATGCCGACAAGAAGGTTCAAATCTCGTTCCTCTACACCAACCCAACCGAGGGTAGCGGTGCAGGTACTTGGGAGATTCAAAACTTCGTAGTTGAAGACCTCAGCGAATACCGCATGGTTAACAACATCGCCGAGTTCCTCGCCCTTGACAATGGTATCACGGCCAAGTTTAAGAATCCTGTGACCGTGCTCTATGACTATGCCCAATACAGCAGCAGCCAGTATCACGAATACATCTGGGTGAAGGACGAGAGCGGCTACATGCAGTTCTACATGGTGCCAACCCTCAATAGCGACGAGAACAGCGGAAAGAGCGGCAAAGCAGCCTTCTATGAGAATGGCGACATCATTCCTGCCGGATTCATTGTGACCAAGAATTACTATGAGTATGGCAAATATGTTCAGGCTTACACCAACGACGCGTTGAACGCTGAATTTGCGCCAGCAACAGCCAAGGGCCTTGCCGATCCTGAGCACATGGAATTCAGTACTCTTCACGCCCTTGATGCTTCCAATAACGATGACGTAGCAACATGGTGCAACCGCTACATCACTCTCGAGAAGATTAAAATAACCAGCAAGAGCGGTAAGAACTTCTCCTTCGCCAACGAAAGTGGGACTGTGAACAACTGCGTGGGCTACAACAAGTACAACGGTGACGGCTCATTGCTCAAGGACGGCACCACAAGTGCTGATGTCACTGTACCCGCAGGCAACACTTACTACAACGTGACGGGTATCATCCAGTTGTGGCAAGGTGGATGGGAATTCATGCCTATCGAGTTCACGGAATGGAAGGCTGAGGAGGTGACACTGCGCAAGCTCTGCGCCGATGGTATTGTGACTCAGACCTATAAAATCAGCAACAACTTGCTTGGCGTATATGCTCAAGACAACGTGCTCTGGGTGAAGGACGACACTGGCCAATCCATCTGGAAAACTGCCCTAGGCAATGATGAGGAGAACTACTATATCAACGCTAAAGACAACACTCGCGAAGTACAAGCCAACTATGACCAAAGTAACTGGCTGGAGATTCATTTTGCCGATGGTGTGATAGCCGACAACTTCGTGGGTAAGATTATCAACGGCATGGCCATTCAGGGCACATTCACCGATAAGGCTAATCCTACCATGACCGGTGTGACGCTCACGCAAGATGATATTTACAGCCCTGGCAGTTACGCACCCAACTACTACTGTGTAGCCAACTTCGCTGAGAGAGCTACTGGTGCCGACCACTTGAGTCAGACAAGCACGTTTAACGGTTACACCTACTTCTTCATGGAACCGAAGCCGCAAGAGTTTGCCATGATCACATGGGCTATGTGGGACGGAGAAAAGTTTGTGGTTCCAAAAAAGAGTGAGGACGGCCAAGTCAACGGTCATGACTTCAACGGCGCATTCAATGCCGACTGGAGTATGAACGACGGTGGCAAGCCAACCAACATGCTCAGTCATTCAGACAATGTGTATGAGTTCCAGGCCATCATCCGCAAGGCAGTTGAGGGCGGCAGTAGCTCAGCTCCTAGCAGAGTTAATACTAATAGCCCGAAAGAGGGGCAGCAAGCCAATGGCAACTACGTCATCTACCCGCTGAACCTCAAAGATGCCAGCGGTGTGATTACTGAGGTCACCGAAGTGAAGACAACCGCCGAGGTCGAGAGCGTGACCTACTACAACATAGCAGGTATGCAAAGCGACAAGCCCTTCGACGGCATCAACATCGTGATGACACGCTACACCGACGGCACTGTTTCAACATCCAAGGTGATTAAATAGCGACAAGCATCGCATAACAAACCAATTGGCGCGGCTCTCTCGTGAGGGTCGCGCCATTGTTTACTGTGCCAGCCTTTTCGCTAGTTGCTTGCCGCAAAGTTCAGATAGATGCGCCGCATGCCTTTATAGACAAAATTCGCCACCTTGAAAGGCACGACACGCGACCGCATCATGGCGGCAAGGCATCGCATAATTAGGTGGGTCGGAAGCAAATGGAAATGTTCGTCAACCAACGCCCCATCAACTCCGAACCGGCGCGCGAATCGCCACACATTCACCCACCCTATCTGCGCCGCCGTCGCATAGGTGCGCCACTGGTTGCTCTGCTTGAATGCCGTGCCCACCAGTTGCTGCGCTTTCAAGAACGAAACGGCATTCTTGACGGTGATGTTGTTGGTATATGATTCAGGATTGTCGTTACGATAAAAATACAGGCACTCATCCACCCACGCACGCTTCGCATGCAGGAGCAACAACGGCAGCACCGTGAAGTCCTCGCTGTAGTCGATGCCTTGATGGAAGATGATGCCGTGGTCGTCAAAGAGCGATTTCTTGATCAGACGACCCCAAATGCGGTTAGGTTCCACATTTTGGCACAGTATTGTCCTCAGGTAAGCCTTTTCACTCCTATGCAGAGGCATGAATCGCTCAGTGGTGATGCCATTGCTCACCATGCCGTAACCGCCATCCACCACATCGGCCCCAGTGCGCTCCATCTCAGCCACCAGGCGTTCAATAGCGGCGGGAGCGACATAATCATCGCTGTCAACAATAATCACAGCGTCGCCAGTAGCGGCATTGAGGGCCGTTAGCCGAGCACCGGCCAAACCCTTGTTTTGGTCATGACCGATGACACGCACTTGTGCTTGTCGCTCGGGATAGGAGTCCAGCACTTCTTGAAGGCGCTCCACCGATGCGTCGGGGGTGCAGTCGTCCACAAAGATGTATTCCACATCCTTGTAGGTCTGCTCCATGAGCGTCGTCGCGCATTGAGCGATGTAACGCTCCACGCCATAGACGGGTACAAGCACCGAAACTTTCATTGTCAGCTTTCTGTTTTCAATATATATGCACGGAACACCGAGATGCTGCAAAGGTAAACAAAAAATTGCGATTAGCGAAAAAAAAGGAGGCGTATAGCCACGAGGCCACACGCCAATCCTTCCACATATGAAAAGTTCTACTCCTTTATCAGTGTCATACCCTTCTTGAGCGCTTCCTCATTCAGAGGCAGCAAGTGCCAGTGGCGCTCAGGCAGAGTTTTCTTCAAGCCCTTGAGCACACTTTCAATCGTAACCATGGGGTTCACCTTGAGGATGGCACCCAGCACAATCATGTTGAAAGTCTTGCTGTTGTTCATCTGGATAGTTGCCTCGGTAGCATCGATGCGATAAACGCGAATGTCGGTGCGTGTGGGAGGCTGGTGGATGCCGTAGCTGTCGTAGATGAGCGCTCCGCCAGGTTTCACCTTGCTCTCAAACTTGTCAAGGCTCTGCTGGTTGAGCACCACCGCCATGTCGTAGGCATCGAGTGTGGGCGAGCTGATGCGTTCATCGCTCAGAATAACGGTCACGTTGGCCGTACCACCACGCTGCTCGGGACCATAACTGGGCAACCAAGTCACTTCCTTATCCTCCATCAGTCCTGAGTAAGCCAGTGTTTTACCCATCGAGAGGACTCCTTGTCCGCCGAAACCGGCTATGATAATTTCTGCTTTCATCGTTTATTCGTTTTTAGCGTCAACATCTTTCAAGTCTCCCAGAGGATACTTGGCAAACATATTCTCTTCCATCCACTTGTTGGCCTTCTCGGGTGTGAGTTTCCAACCGGTGTTGCAGGTGCTCACCACCTCCACTACCGAAGTGCCCTTGCCTTCCATTGAGTTCAGGAACGCTTTCTTGATAGCGGCCTTGGTCTTGCGTACATTGGCGGGTGTGTGGACACTCTGGCGAGTCACGTAACGGGTACCATCGAGCTGTGCAAGCAGCGGGGTGATGGACAGGGGGTAACCGTTAAGGTCGGCACAGCGGCCGTAGGGGCAAGTAGCGGTCTTCTGACCCAGCAATGTGGTAGGAGCCATCTGTCCACCAGTCATACCATAGATGGCATTGTTGATGAAGATGATAGCGATGCTCTCGCCACGGTTGCAGCTGTGGATACTCTCGCAAGTACCGATAGCGGCGAAGTCACCGTCGCCCTGATAGGTAAACACCAACTTGTCGGGCATGAGGCGCTTGGTGGCAGTAGCCATAGCCGTTGCACGGCCGTGAGCGGCCTCGAGCCAGTCAATGTCGATATAGTTATAAGCAAACACGGCGCAGCCCACGGGCGAAACACCGATGGCACGTTCTTGCAGACCGAGTTCTTCGATGACCTCGGCAACGAGTTTGTGCACCACACCATGGCTACAGCCCGGGCAGTAGTGCATGTGAGCTTCGTTGAGCAACGCGGGACGTTTGTAAACCCGGTTTTCCAATTTGATAATATCGTTATTTTCCATAGTGGTCATCAAGCATTAATCAGTTCTTTCTTCAAAGCGTTAAGAATCTCATCGGGCGAAGGAACATTTCCTCCCAGTCGGTCGAAGTGTGCCACAGGCACCTTGCACTCTACAGCGAGCTTGACATCTTCAATGAGCTGTCCGGCTGCCAACTCAGGCACGAGGATACCCTTCACGCGCTTGCCAATCTCGGCGATGGGCTGCACGGGGAACGGCCACAATGTGATGGGACGCACAAGACCCACCTTGATGCCCTCTTCACGGGCCATCTCCATAGTCTTCATGGCGATGCGGGCCATTGAACCAAAGGCTACAATCAGGTAATCGCAATCGTCGGTGTCAACGAGTTCAAAGCGCACCTCGTTCTTCTCAATTTCGCGATAAGTGGCTTGGAAACGGTGGTTGTTGGCTTCCATCTTGTCGTCGTCAAGTTCAAGCGAAGTGATGATGTTCTTCGGACGCATGTCCTTGCGACCCATCACAGCCCATGGGCACTGCTTGCGAATTTCTTCCTCAGTGCGGCGTGGACGCTGCTCGGGCAAAATCACTTTTTCCATCATCTGGCCCACCAAACCGTCGGCCAAAATGAGCGAAACTGCGCGATACTTGAAAGCAAGGTCCCAGCCCAGAGCCACGAAGTCGGCCATTTCCTGCACACTGGCAGGAGCAAGCACGATGGGATGATAGTCGCCATGACCACCACCCTTGCAAGCCTGGAAATAGTCGGCCTGTGAGGGATGAATGGTTCCCAAGCCAGGACCGCCACGCATCACGTTAATCACGAGCGCGGGCACCTCACTGGCACACATATAGCTCATACCTTCCTGCATCAAGCTGAAACCAGGACTTGAAGTAGATGTAAACACTGCTTTACCGCACGATGCGCCGGCATATACCATATTGATTGCCGCCACTTCGCTCTCAGCCTGCAAGACAACCATTCCAGTGGTCTCCCATGGCATCTCCTCCTCGAGTTTCTCGAGCACCTCTGACTGCGGGGTAATGGGATAGCCAAAGTAGCCGTCGGCGCCATAGCGAATCGCCGCCATGGCCAGTGCTTCATTACCCTTCATCAACAATACTTTATCATTCATTGTAGTTAAAAGTTTTTTAAGGGATTAATCGGTTAATAGACTTGTCGCTGAAGTGTTACACGACGTTTACTTCTCCACCACGCGATAGACCTCAATACAGGCATCGGGACATACGAGCGCACAGCTCTGACATCCAATACACTTGTCGGGATTTGCCATGTAGGCAAAATGGTATCCGCGATCGTTCACTTCTTTCTGCATCAACGCGAGCACGTCGCATGGACAAGCCACAACGCAAAGGTTACAGCCCTTGCAACGCTCGGTGTTGACTGTTACAGCACCTCTAATTTTTGCCATTATCGAAAAATTTGAAATTTAAGTTATTAGTTAAGTTTCGCAAAGATAGGAATAATTATTTAACCTCACAATATTTTTTCACAAGATTAACACTGCAAACGTGGCGCGACCCGCATAATGAGAGTCGCGCCACCGCTTATTGTGATAATAGGCTTTCTAGTATATCTAGAATTTCCAGAGTATCTAGAAACTCGCCTGGAATCATGCCTTAAATGCCCAAGATAATGTTAATCACCGCGTTCACGTCCTCGACATCCACCTTGCCGTCGCCCGTGAGGTCGGATTCGCCGAGATATTCCGACTTGTCCTTGAGTTCGAGAATGATGTTGATGACGGCGTTCACGTCCTCGACATCCACCTTACCGTCGCCATTCACATCGCCCATCACCGCGGGTGCGTCCTTAATCATGGTGATGGAGAATTCATGCAACAGCAGTGCGCCGTAGTGTGGCAGTGACACGTCATGGAAGCCGAAGTAATAGACTCCGGAACGTTCAGGAACAATGTCGTTAGACTGATACGTTTCGGTCACTGGGGTGGCCATGGTGATGCGGTTCATCACATTCTGGTAGCTTTCAGGACGTAGGCCTTGACCGTAGGCTGCGTCGAGATAGCACACGTTGGCCGCCGTATAGCAGTTGGCATCGAAACTCAAGCGATAGGTGGCGCCTTTCTTCAGGTTGATGGGCGGTGAAATCAGCCAGTCGTCGTTGGTCGATTCATCGGTAGCGTCCATAAATGCACGGCCACCGCCACCACTAAACGACCTGTCCCAAAACCATATAGAGCCATCCTCATTACGGTCAAGCACGGTTAGCAGGTCAAAGCTAGCTGCGGTGCTGAAATTCTGCGTGTAGGGCACGTCCAACGCAGGACCCACCACGGCATAATTCGAGTCGCCAGACCCGCCAGCCATTCCGTCATTGACGGCAATCACCATATAATAATAGCGTGCCAGTATCTCGGGGTCGAAGGGCAATTCAACTTCCGTTTCGCCCTTGACTTCGCTAACCAACTCTTCACTGGGCATCAAATAGATACGGTACGACAACTCGTCGACATCCAACTCGGCGCCATGTTCACCCATTACAGGAGCATCCCAGGAGAGCAACGACAGTTTGTCGACGGGATTATAGTCAAAAATCACGTTTTGAGGAGCCTCAGGACGGTCAGGACCCACATAGGTCTCTAACTCAGCCTCTGGGCTGGTGCCGGCTTCATTGGCCACTGTCACCACAAAGGTCACGTCGCCAGCCTCCACATCAACCTCTACAGCAATTTGGTTGCCCGCTTCCACTTCGCCAGTAGCCACTTGTTCACCGTTGGCCTTGACCACATAAGTGAGCATGCCGGTTAGTTCATCTCCGGTATAAGTGGTGGAAGGAGCCGTGAAAATCACGGTGCCCGATGTGGATGAGCCTTCAAATTGCGCTTCCAGTCCGGTCACGGCTGCAGGAGCATCTTCGGCAGCCAGTGGGTCGGGAATATACATGTTCACCAAGTAAGCATTGTTGGGAATCTGCATCAACTGTGTTGCCTTCACAGCGCCCAGCGTGGGATCCACCTCGTAAAGGTAGCTCTTGCCTGTAGTGAGCACCACACTCCACAGGAATTTACCCGTGAACTGGTTAAAGACCATCGAACTAGGATTGGTGGAAATATTCTCTATGCCCAAGTCGCCCATAGGCATGATTTCCACCTCGCTGTCGGTGACCTCTGTGGTGTTGATGACATAAAGGTAGCCATCCTGTCCCACACCGTACAGAAGGCCGTTATCGTTGAAAGCGATGGCAGCCATGGGAGTGGAGACGGTGCCTAAAATGGAGCGCGTGGGCACGGGTGTGTCGAAGTTGATGGTGGCCAACTTGCGGTTCACCACCTGCCAACTCATGTTGAAGTTATAGAAAATACCATAATTGAGTCCGGTCGTCGGGCTTTTGGAAAGGCCACAACTCGAGATATAATTGCGGTCCATGTCACCGAGCGCTTTCTCATAAGTCCTCGTCCATGACTTCATATCATACTCTACATGATAAAGAATGTAGGAATTGGCTTGATCATAAGCATCCCACACCGTCTTGAAATGGATACCCTTCATGATTCCATTTTCATAGACGGCCCCGCCCAACGGGGCTTGATACACGTCCTTGCCTTCAGTGAGTTTGGTAAGCTCACCGCTGGCCAAGTCCATTTCATAGATACCTTCCTGCGTGTTGCCCGAGAGCCAAGAGTCGCTTTTGACAACACCACAAATCACTTTCACTTGATAAGGCGCCTTGAGTTGAGCCTGAACGCCCATGGTGAGCGTAGCCAGCAACACGAGGCATAATGCAGTTAATTTTCTCATTGTCTATATGTTGATTGAATTATATTTCCAGAATAATGTTGATGATGGCATTCACGTCGCTCACATCCACCTTGCCGTCGCCAGTGAGGTCGGCAACACCAGGATATTCGCTGGCATCCTTGAGTTCAAGGATGATGTTGATCACGGCGTTCACGTCGCTCACATCCACCTTGCCGTCGCCGGTCACATCGCCCTCGACAGCCGTTCCGCCTTCAAGCTGCACATCTTTCACGATGCTGCCTTCCGAGAAGTCAACGACGTCGGTGAACGTTGTGAAACCTTCGGCTGTAACGGTAAATGTCCAGTCGGTGAGGTAATCTTTCATCACCTCTACGGTATAGGTGCCATCGGCGGCAGTGGTGGCCTTATATTGCACATCACCGCTGTTGACCATCACTTGCGCTCCAGCCACAGGATTTCCTGTTGCGGCAGCCGTCACGGTTCCGGTCACGGTGGTCGCCTCTTTCTCGGTCGAAAGGTACATCACTGGCACTTCGCAGGTGTTGAAATAATTGAATTGGTCTGAATAGCCGTTCTGTTGGATAGCCACACCAGCGTCATCGTCATACTGGTAACGCACCTGGCACGAAGTGGTGCGGGCCGAGTGGAAGCGCAGACGCAAGTTGGTGCCGTCATAAACAAATGGCTCGGCCAGTTCAATGACGAGCATCTCGGCATGCGTCGGAGTCATTCCTGCCGACCCACCGGGCAAGAAGGTGTAATCGGCGTCCATGATGGGTGTCATGTCGGTAGTGGGATGGATGCTGTTGTTGCTCACTGTGGCATCGGTCGTGTTCTCAATCCAAGCCTGGACATGAGCCACGCCTACGTTACCCGTGTTTCGTCCCTTGAAAGCGATGCGGGTAATCTTCGTACCCTTCGACAACTTGATTTTGTCGGCAGGATAGATAATTTCCGAAACATGGTACTTATAATAGGGATCGACAGGAGCGCCACCGGTGATGGTGTTCGTTGTCGTCGCATCACCCACGACATGCTCACTCGAAACGGTTTCTTCGGCCACCACAATTTCATCTTGAGCGGTGGTCACTTCGTATTCACCCATCTTGATACGAGCCACAATGGGGAAGGTTCCCGCCTCGTGGGGCGTGAACGCGAAATCATAAGTTGTCACAGAGCCTGACGGCATCTCCACCGCCTCGGCAGTAGCCACCACCTGGCCATTCACTAGAAGTTCGGCGGCATAAGAACCGGCAGCCTCCGTCGGGCCATAGTTCTGCACCGAAAATTGGGCGGTCGCCTCGGTGTTGATTTCGCCCTGGGTGGGCAGTGTCTCGCTGGTAATCATCAAGTCGTGGTCAACTGGTACCTCGGTGAAACCGTTGATATCGTCGAGCGCAACAGCGAATCCCTCAAACATCACATAGCCAATGCCCGGTTCGAAAGTATCAATCGTCATCTCGCTATAACGGCACTCGCCATTATATCCTATTGTGGTACGGTCAAAATCATCTTTGGTATAGTCCTTAACGAGTGTCCAATTCTTGCGGTCGGTCGAGAAATACACGTTCAAGTCCGGTGTATAGTAACTGATTTTCGCCATTTTGAACTTAAGCGATTCACCCTCCTTGATTTCCAGTTTGGGCGATATCAGATAACGGCCTTCGCCCTCGTAAGCCGAGCCTTGCCACGTCTGGGCAACTGCAGCCTGCGACTGGTCGTAATTCTGCACACGCCAGATGGCACCGGCTATCATATTGGCGGGCATACCTTCTTCAAAATCAACAAACCAGCCTTCAGAGCCCATGACCTCGCCCTTGAGCGTGAGACGGAATTCCTCAAAAGCGTTACCATAGAAATCAACACCATTGCCTTTCAGCACAAAGTCGCCTTCATGCTTGCCAACCATAGAATTGTCCATAGCGATAACGACGATGCCAGTTTCATGCGCTGCAATCTCATCGCCGGCAGCAGTCAGCGTGACAAATCCTTCGGGCACAGTCACCTCACTAATCACAAAGGGAGCGGCCCCGAAGTTGTCGATATAAAATTCGCGAGTCACAACGTCGCGCGTTTTCCCATAGTCAAGCGTTGAACCCGATGGCAGATCGACATAGCGTCCGTTCTCCAGCTGCAAAAATTGGATTCTGGGCTCATATTTGTTGGCAATCACCTTAATCCAGTCGGCATGATGGCTACCCAACACATTCTCTTGCACGTAGAAGGTCTGCAAGTCACTGTATTCGTTTCCATCGACGGTGAACTCGAAAACCAGTGAATCGGTTTGGGTGGCACGAGGCAAATTCACTTCAATAGACTTTGTATCGACCACAACCCCATTAGATGTAATCAGGCTCAAGGAGTAATCCTCATCGCTGGTTGTCAAGTCCACATTGCCCGTGTTGCGCAGCACCACCTTCACTGGCACCGTGTAGGTGTTGCTGCTGGTCATATCCAATTCTTCGGGCCCCAGATAACGCAGTCCGGTAATTTTCAGTTCACGATTGTCCACCTTTTCCACTTCGGCACTCGTGGCGGTGAAATTGGCAATGATAGCGTATGATGCGGCAATGCCAATATAACTGTCGGCGGGCACGTCGGCAATGGTCAGAGTAGTGAAACCTGTCTGATTAATGTCGTTCAGGTTCTGCACACTGGTGATGGCATTGCCCTGTGTGAAGGTACCGTCGGCATTTTTGGTACAATAGAAAAATTTGAGCCAGGGCTGACCGAATTGTGCCTCGGCATACATCGCCTGCAACGTCACTGTTCCTGTTACAGCGGGGGTGACAAACATGTTGTAGGTCGTAAAATCTGAACTTTGATAGTCAATGTATAGGCACGTTCCCACGCCTTCCACATTCTCAAGCAACTCATAAGTCTGATTTCCCAACACGATGTGCCCCCATCCATCGGGAGCGCAATCAGGTTCGCTGAAATCCACGCCAGAGAAATTCTCGGTATAGGGCGACACGGTCACTGCTTGGGTCACAGCCCACCCCAACACTACTACAAGCGCAAAAAGTAGAATTTTCTTGGTTCTCATACAATAGAAATAATTATTTAATTGATAATGGTTTACAAAGTCAACTTTGTCAAAAGTTTTCTCATCTCTAAATTCACCTACAAAAGTACTCTTTTTATAGGAGTTTTTGCCACTTTCATTTTAATCAGTCCTACACTTTAAGCATGTTTAACTAAACACCGAGGCCCGTCATTCAAAGACATAATTGAGGTAGTCGTGCAACGGCTTGAGGGGGCGAAGGTCGGCCGCCACTCGTTCCACCCAGTCGTCACAATCAAAGTAACGCTCATCAAGCCGCATCATGAGGATATATTCCTTCATCCTCAGGTATGCTGCCATGGGATGGTCGGCTTTATAGTCCTTGGGCATGGTTTTCAACGTCTCACTGTCCCAGCTGTAACGCGAAGTGATTTCCTTGTTGTTCACAATCTTGAGGAACTCTTCGGGCTCGGCGTCAATCAACGAACGCAATTTGTTCAGAATGGGCTTCTCGGGCCACCAAATGCCGCCGCCCATCATCAGTAATCCGGGCTGAAAATGCACATAATAGCTCGACATGACCGTGTGGCGGCCGCCGCGTCCGAGCACGCCCGAGAAATAGGTCTTGTAGGGACTTTTGTCCTTGCGGAAGCGGATGTCACGATAGATGCGATAGACGCAATCCTTCACCGCAAGGCCACGCACATTCTCATCGTAATCGGCCACCATTCCGATGAGCCTTTCCATGTCCTGCTCCCACGGCTTGCGCAGTGCGTCATACTCTGCTTTATGTGACTTGAACCATGTCCGGTCGTTGTTCTGTTCCAGTTGGCGCAGGAATGCCAAAATTTCCTTGATGTTGCTCGCCGATTTCATCGTCTTTTTCGTTAATATTTCCACAAAATTAATCATATTCTTACAAATGCACAAATCGCCCGAAGAAAACCGCGAAAACTTTTTGCGTTTTGAAAGTTTTCTAGTAAATTTGCGGCCAATTTCTTTACAGAATTTGAGAATGGACATCAAAGATCATATCATCAATGAAGCAGGAAGGCTGCTCCAGAGCATCGGCCCCGCATCCATGACGATGGACACGGTGGCGCGTGTTTGCGGCATTTCCAAACGCACGCTTTATGAGAAATTTCCCGACAAACTCACCCTCATCAAGGAATGTCTGGAAAAGGAACACTTGAGACAAGACAACGACATCAAGCGCATCTTTGAGCATTCGGAGAATTGCTTTGCCGCCTTGTTCAATGTGTTCACGCATGTGCGCCAATATATGCAATCGACATCGCTGGCCTATATGGGCGACATGAAACGGCTCTATCCCGAGCTTTTCGCCAAACAGCGCGAACAGGAGCACAACTTCGTGATCGGGTTGAGCAATGTGCTCACACGGGCCCAGAGCGAAGGCCATGTCCTCCCCGACATCAACACTCAGATAGCGGCATTTTTGTTCATGACCACCATGCGCAACCTGAATGAAAATGACCGCATCAACGATTACGACTTCTCACGCATCGAAGCATTCGACGGAGCGTTTCTCAACTTCTTGCGCGGCATTGCCACAAAGGCTGGCCAAGCGTTGATTGAAGAACACCTTAACCAGATTAAATAATAACACAACACAATATGAACAAAAGAATTTCTATTTGGATTTTAGCTTGGATGCTCGGATTGAGTTTTGCTCATGCCCAGACCAGCACCAGCGCTCCCATTTCCCTGTCGCTCGACCAGTGCATTCGCATTGCGTTGAACGACAACCCCACCGTCAAAGTGGATTCTATGGAGATTGAGCGAGTGAACTACGCGCTCAAGGAAGTCAAAGGACAACTCTTGCCCGAAATCACTGCCAGTGGGCAATACACCCGTAACCTTGCCTTACAAACCATGTATATGGACACCGGCGACGGCAACTCGGTGGGTATCAAAATGGGGCGTGACAACACCTACTCGGCCGGATTCTCGGCTACGTTGCCACTGGTCGTTCCACAACTGTGGAAAAGCATCAAACTGAATGAGAACCAAATTTTGCAAAACATAGAGGCGGCTCGCGCCAACAAACTCTCGCTGGTCAATCAGGTCAAGAATGCTTATTATGCGTTGTTACTCGCCAGCGACACAAAACGTGTGATTGAGCAAAATCATGCCACCGCACAAGAGCATGCCGACATCTATAAGAAACAATTCGAACTGGGTACGGCCAGCGAATACGACGTGCTGCGTGCCAACGTGGCCGTGACCAACCTTGAGCCATCAATACTAGAAGCCGAAAACTCGGTGAAACTGCTCAAGTTGCAACTCAAGGTGCTCATGGGCATGGACGCCCGCATCGAAATTGAACCGTCGCAGAAACTTGACGAATTCAAGAGTCTCATGTACGACCACACGCTGCGCACCGACACGTCGCTCGTAAACAACACCACGCTCAAGACACTGGAACTGCAGACCGACTATCTTAAAAAGGTGGTGGATGTGCAAAAGGCGGCTTGGTATCCCACACTAAGCGCTAGCGGCAACCTCTTGTGGCACTCCATGGGAAATGGCAGCCCATTCAAGAATTTCATGTGGAACCGTTCATCGGCCGTTGGCCTCACGCTGGCATGGCCGGTATTTACTGGGTTCACTCGCAAAAACAAAATCAAGCAAGCCGAGATTCAAGCACGTGAAATGACTTGGCAACGTGAGAATGCCGAACGCTCGTTGCACATGCAAGTGCAGAGCCAGGTGGACAACATCAGCAAGAGCATCAAGCAAATCGAAAGCAATGCCGGTGGCGTGACACAAGCCGAAAAAGCCAGCGACATCATGCACAAAAGTTTCAAGGTGGGCGCCGCATCCTTCATCCAGTTGCGCGACACCGACGACGCCCTCATGAACGCCCGACTGAGTTACTACCAAGCCATCTACAACTATCTGGTGGCCGAGAGCGACCTTGAATACGTCCTGGGCAACACCCCTTACGCCAACTAACAAACTGAATATATAATACACATAAGATATGAAGACAAAAGGATTTATTGCATTGACCCTGGCCCTGAGTTTGCTCACCGCTTGCTCTGGAAAGGAAGAAAAGAAAGGTGCACAAGAAGAACTTCCCGTTGTGAAGTTACAGACTGTCTATGAAGAAGACGTGACACAAAACAGTGAATACACCGCCACTGTGGAAGCCTTCAAAACCAACAACATCTCATCTAACTCCGGCGCTCGCATCAAGCGTCTGTTGGTGGATGTGGGCAGCCATGTTCGGGCCGGACAAAGCGTCGTCATCCTTGATGACGTGAACGTGTCGCAACAGCGCATGGGCATCGACCAGCAACGCATCGCGCTTGCCAACCTCAAACGCGACCTCGACCGCGCCAAGGAACTGGTGAAAATTGGTGGTGGTACGCAACAAACCGTCGACCAGCTGCAGGCTCAATACGATGCGCAGGCACGTGCCATCGACTCCAGCAACCGCACGTTGCGCACCATGCAAGAGAACACAGTCCTGACTTCACCCGTGAGCGGTGTGGTGACCCAAAAACTGTATGATGCCGGCGACCTGCCCGCTGGACCCATCCTCGTCATCGAGCAGCAGCAACCACTCAAGGTGGTGGTCAGTGTCAACGAAAGCGATTATCCCAAAGTGAAGGTGGGTATGCCCGTCGATGTCAAACTCGACACCTACGGTGATGAAATCTTCCCCGGCAGTGTGCACATCATCCACCCCACCATCGACGTACGCAGCCGCACGTTCCAAGTCGAAATCACCATCAACAACAGCAGCAACAAGGTGCACACCGGTATGTTTGCGCGTGTCAACTTCAACTTCGGCACTTCGCACAGCGTGGTGGTTCCCGACCGCGCCATTCAGAAACAAATGGGTTCTGGCATCC
This sequence comes from Muribaculaceae bacterium, assembly GCA_017619935.1. Lineage (GTDB taxonomy): Bacteria > Bacteroidota > Bacteroidia > Bacteroidales > Muribaculaceae > Sodaliphilus. The sequence goes on from JAFZRJ010000023.1 coordinate 67,351, forward strand.
GTTACGTCTATGTTTACAACAACGACGGCACTGTGGAATTCCGTGAAGTGCAACTGGGGCAACGACTTGAAAACCGCTATGAGGTGCTGGACGGATTGACCAACGGCACACAGGTGGTCACCGAAGGACAATCACACCTCACCAATGGCGCCAAGGTGCAAGTACAAAAGTAAGCATCCTAGCCAACAAGAATCACATTAATGATTCAACATGACGTAAACTCCAAATATTAACCTATTAATCAATCGTTTTTCAATGAGTTTATATTCCAGTGCAGTGAAACGACCGGTAACGACCATCCTCATCTTCGTGGCCGTGACCATCATCGGTCTGTTTTCACTTCAGAAACTGCCCATCGACCTCTACCCCGATATCGACACCAACACCATCATGGTGATGACATCTTATCAGGGTGCGAGTGCACAAGATATTGAACAAAACTTGACACGACCGCTGGAAAACACGCTCAACAGTGTGGAACACTTGAAGCACATCACCAGCAACTCGCGTGAAAACATCTCTATCATCACCCTTGAGTTTGAGTATGGCTACGACATCGACGCGCTCACCAACGACGTGCGCGACAAACTCGACATGATTTCGAGTTTCCTGCCCGATGATGCCAACACGCCGGTCATCTTCAAGTTCTCGACCGATATGATTCCCATCGCACTCCTTTCGGCACAAGCCAATGAGAGTTTGCCGGGACTGTATAAAATCCTTGACGAGAATGTGGTCAACCCGCTGGCTCGCGTCGATGGTGTAGGATCGGTATCTATCGCCGGCGCACCAAAGCGCGAAATCCACGTTTACCTCGACCCCATTCGCATGGAAGCCTATAACCTGAGCGTCGAAAGCGTGGCTTCGCTCATCGGTGTCGAAAACCGCAACATTCCTGGCGGTACTTTTGACATCGGTAGCGACACCTACTCGCTGCGCGTGCAGGGCGAGTTCAAAGATCCCAAAGACATGGCCGGGCTCGTGGTGGGCTACAGCAACGGCGGTGTAGTACACCTGAGTGACGTGGCCACCATCGACGACTCAATGGAAGAACGCGCGCAGGAATCCTATACCAACGGTGTGCAAGGCGCCATGATTATCATCCAGAAACAGAGTGGTGCCAACAGTGTGGAAATCTCCAACAAAGTGGGCAAAATCCTGCCCAGCATCCAGAAGAACTTGCCAAGCGATGTTCAACTCGACTATATCGTCGACACCTCCGATAATATCCGTAACACCATCGCATCTCTGACCGAAACGGTAATCTACGCCTTTATCTTTGTGATTTTGGTGGTGTTCTTCTTCCTCGGTCGATGGAGGGCTACTATCATCATTGTGCTCACTATCCCCATCTCGCTCATCGCCTCGTTCATCTACCTCTATGCCACAGGCAACTCACTGAACATTGTCTCTCTGTCGTCATTGTCCATCTCCATCGGTATGGTGGTCGATGACGCCATCGTGGTACTCGAGAACGTCACGACGCACATCGAACGAGGGTCGGCACCCAAGCAAGCCGCCGTGCATGGCACCAACGAGGTCGCCATCTCGGTCATCGCGTCCACGCTCACCCTCATCGCCGTGTTCTTCCCGCTCACCCTGGTCACGGGCATGACGGGCGTACTCTTCCGCCAGTTGGGTTGGATGGTCACCATCATGATGATTATCTCCACCACCGCGGCACTGTCGCTCACGCCCATGTTGTGTAGCCGAATGCTCAAGCAGGAGCGCAACGACAGCAATCTGTTCAAGAAGATTTACAAGCCCATTGAAAACATCCTCGACAAGATTGACGACGGCTTCACCCATTTCTTGCGCGTGTGCGTCACCCATCGCTGGGTCACCACCGCCACGGCTCTAGGCATCTTCATCGGCTCCATGTTCCTGATGAAGTTCATCGGTACAGAGTTCTTCCCCACCAGCGACAACAGCCGACTGGGCGTCTCGCTGGAGCTGCCCATCGGCACCCGTGTCGAGATTGCCAAGGAGGTGACGGCACGACTCTACAAGGAATGGACCGAAAAATACCCCGAAATCAAGGTCTTCAACTACACCGTGGGCCAGGCCAGCAGCGACAACACTTACGCGTCGATGCAGAACAACGGCTCGCACATCGTCTCAATGAACATCAAACTGGTCAAAGCCACCGAACGCAAGCGTGGCATTGTCGAAATCGCCGGACTCATGCGTGAGGACCTCAAGCACTATCCCGAGTTCAAGAAAGCCCTTGTGAACGTGGGTGGACAGCGTGGCGGTGGCATGAGTGGCCAAAGCACGCTGAACTATGAAATCTACGGTTACGATTTCGAGAAAACCGACTCGGTGGCACAGCGGCTCAAACGTCTGCTGGAGAAGGTGCCTGGAGCAGCCGACATCAACATCAGCCGTTCCGACTACCAACCCGAATACCAAGTGGATTTCGACCGCGAGAAACTTGCCATCTACGGCCTGAACCTCAGCACGGCAGCCAACGCTCTCCGCAGCCGCATCAACGGCACGACAGCCAGTTACTTCCGTGAAGACGGTGACGAATACGACATCAAGGTCGTTTATGACAAAGACCATCGACAGTCGCTCACCGACATTGAGAACATCTTGCTTTACAACGCTATGGGGCAAGGCGTTCGACTCAAGGAAGTGGGCACCGTCGTCGAGCGATTCAACCCGCCCACCATCGAGCGTAAGGACCGCGAGCGCATCATCACCGTATCGACTGTTGTACAAGACCGGCCTATGAGCGAAATCATCGCCGAAGCCCAACCGCTCATCGACAAGATGGATGTGCCCAATGGTGTCACCATTCAGTTGAGCGGTAGCTATGAGGACCAGCAGGACTCATTCAGCGACCTCGGGTTGCTCGCCTTGCTCATCATCATCCTGGTTTACATTGTGATGGCCGCTCAGTTTGAATCGTTCACCTACCCAGGCATCATCATGACGTCTATCATGTTTGCCTTCTCGGGTATTGTGCTCATCTTGTGGCTGACACGCACCAACTTGAACATCATGTCCATGATTGGCGCCATCATGCTCATCGGTATCGTGGTGAAAAACGGTATTGTGCTCATCGACTACATCACGCTGAACCGTGAACGCGGCATGAGCATCCGTCGGGCCGTGCTCGACGCGGGACACTCGCGTATGCGACCGGTGCTCATGACTTCTCTCACCACCATCTTGGGTATGGTGCCTATGGCCATCGGCCAAGGCGAAGGCGCCGAGATGTGGCGACCCATGGGTATCGCCGTCATTGGCGGTTTGACGTTCTCAACGGCACTGACCCTGCTGTTTGTGCCGACCATGTACACCATCTTCGCTTTCAATGGCATCCGTCGCAAACGCAAAAAACTGCACGAAGCCATTGACCAGCGCAACGACCAGTGGGCCAAGCACAAGAAGAGTGAATAGTTAACAACTCGATTAAAAAGGAAAAACCTATGAAAGCAATATTTATAGCATTTGACCAAGCCTATTACGAGCGCATCGTGGAATTGCTGCCACGACTGGGATGCCGCGGCTTCACGGCATGGCAGGAAGTGCAAGGACGTGGTTCCAGCACGGGTGACCCGCACTACGGCACACACGCATGGCCATCACTGGCTTCGGCCATGATGACCATGGTCGAGGACAACCACGTCGACAGCGTGCTGGACACGCTGCACAACATGGACGTGGAAACGCCCAAACTCGGGCTGCGAGCTTGGGTGCTTCCCATCGAGCGATGCATTTAGAACGACATAAAATTAAGAATTGTACCAGTGGCGCGGCTCTCAAGCGAGGGTCGCGCCACCTGTATGAGTGGTGATGCTTTTCTACTTCAGCCCGGCATTCAAGAAGTCGAGGAAGCCTTTCACATCCTCCTTGTAGGCAAACGGTCCGGAAAGCATCTCGCCCTGGGCGTTCAGCACGACGTAGTAAGGCTGTGAATTGGAGGCGAACTTATATCGTTGCAAGTAACTCCACAGGTCACCGTAGGTGGTCAACTCCACCTGCTTGCCGTTTTCCTGCACATAGCGCGAGGTGGGCAAGGCTTTCTTGTCATCAACCATCAGCTGGATGGTGACAAATTTCTCTTTCAGCAGCGTTTTCACTTCGGGCTGATCCAACACGGCGCCATCCATCTTACGGCAATTCACGCACCCATAGCCCGAGAAGTCGAGGAATACAGGCTTCCCCTGTTTGGCAGCCGCCTCCATGCCCTGGTCGTAGTCGGCATATTCCACCAATTCGCCACCATAGAGGTTGAAGTCTTGCGTATGGAGCGGCGGAACGAAGGCGCTGGTCGCACGCAACGGTGCGCCCCACAAACCTGGCACCAAATAGGCCGTAAAAGCGATGGAAATCAACCCCAGGGCAAAACGCGTCACACCTATTCCTGTCTGGGCCGGCTCGCCATCGCTCTTGAAACGGAACATGCCCAGCAGGTACAGTCCCAGCAATCCGAAGATGGCTATCCACAGCGCCAAAAACACCTCACGGTCAAGTATGTGCCATCCGTAAGCGAGGTCGGCCACCGAGAGGAACTTAAGCGACAATGCCAGTTCCAGGAAGCCCAGCACCACCTTCACCGTGTTCATCCAGCCACCGGAGCGAGGCAGTTTTTTCAACCATGACGGGAACAACGCGAACAACGAAAACGGAATCGCCAATGCAATGGCAAAGCCCAGCATGCCTATGGCCGGACCCATACTGGACCCCTCGCTAGCGGCCTCCACCAGCAAGGTGCCAATGATGGGACCCGTGCAAGAAAACGAGACAATCACCAGCGTGAACGCCATGAAGAAGATGCTCAGCAAGCCTGTCGTGCGCTCGGCGGCACCATCCACCTTGCTCGACCAGGAGTCGGGCAACTTGATTTCAAACGCGCCAAAGAAGGAGATGGCAAAAAGCACCAACAAGGCGAAAAAGATGATATTGCATACAGCGTTGGTGGCCAAGGCATTCAGTGCGCTGGCACCAAAGATGGCGCTCACAGCCAAACCAAGCCCCACATATATAACAATGATAGACAAACCATAAATGACGGCATCGCGAATCGATTGTGCACGCCCCCCACTCTTCTTGAGGAAGAAACTCACCGTCATGGGAATGATGGGCCACACGCAAGGTGTGAGCAGTGCCAGCAGCCCACCCAAGAAACACAACGCGAATATGCGCCACCAACTCGTGCCCGCAGCCTGCGTCGTACCATCGCCTGCCGCGCCGGGAGCCACATCTGTCACGGGAGCCCAAGTGTCGGCTTGAGTCATCACGGCAGCGGGCAGCGAATCAGGTACCGCCACCTCCACGCTGTCGGACGCATCCTCAAGGCCCTTGTCCTTCAAAGGCGATTTCCCAGTAAAGGAGAAACTCTCGGTGGTAGGCGACGTGCAGGTCTTGTCGTTACAAGCCATGTAACGCACCGTGCCACCCAGATTGTACCGCTCGGCAGTGACCGTGAAAGGCTGGCTCAGCGTCACACCGCCGGTCCACCACCGCAAATTCATGTCGAAGGAGTTGTCATATTCTTCGTGCGGCTTGGCGCTGGCCTTCAACGGGCCATCGAGTTTCACGCCTTCCAACTTTTTCCACTCTACCGTGGTGGGAACGGGGCCGCCATCGGGCAAATTGATGTCATAGAGGTGCCAACCGTCGTCAATGGCTGCGGTAAACGTCACCACGCCATGCGTGTCATCGGTCATCTTCACAGCATTCTTCCAGTGAACCGGATTCACCACTTGCGCTGACAAACCAATGCCCAACACAAGCCAAAACAATATCAATGTCACTCGTTTCATGGCCGCAAAAATACGATATTTAATCGACAATTGCCACACATGGTTAATTTTTTTCAAAAATAACGGGTTGGTTTTACATGCAATGAAAGAAAAACGCTACCTTTGCAGATTAAAACGCTTTGTAATGATACAACCCATCATTGACGACCATGTGATTGCACGACTTCGCTCACTCATCAACGGAGCGAAGAATGTGGTCATCACCTGCCATCTCTCACCCGACGGCGACGCCATAGGCAGCTCACTGGCGTTGTGCCATGTGCTGCAACGCCTGGGGAAAAATGCGACGGTGGTGACTCCCGACATGGTGCCCAAGTCGCTCCTATTCCTGCCCTACATGCGTGATGTGGTTGTGTACACCAACAGCGAGTTGAGGGCACGCAACATCGTGGAACAAGCACAACTGATTTTTTGCCTCGACTACAACGACATGCATCGCATCGACAAGTTGGGCGAACTCATTTTGCGCCAGTCGGCTCCACGGGTGGTTATCGACCATCACCTCAACCCCAGCGACGCCTTCGACCTCACCATCTCGTTTCCCGAACTCTCATCGACCTGTGAACTGGTTTATCGCGTGCTGCTGCAAATGCGTATGCTCAACCTCATCGACCGCTTTGCCGCGCAGTGCCTGATGGTGGGCATGATGACCGACACCGGCAACTTCACCTACGGAAGCGAGAACCCCGAGCTGTACGAGATTCAGGCTTCGCTCATGCGCCGCCACATCGACCGCAACCGGCTTTACAACATGGCGATGAACACCTTCAGCGCCGACAGCCTGCGCCTGCAAGGTTATGCTTTGAGCGAAAAAATGCAACTCTTCCCCGAAAAGGGAGCGGCACTCATCACCCTCAACCAGGATGAACTGAAGCGTTTTAACTACCGCAGGGGCGACACCGAAGGACTGGTGAACAAGCCACTGTCCATTCCTGGTATCTTCTGGGTGGTCTTCTTCAGGCAAGACCCCGAATATATAAAGGTGTCCTGCCGTTCACAAGGCAATTTCTCGGTCAATGAAATCTGCGAGAAATATTTCAACGGAGGTGGACACCTCAATGCAGCAGGTGGTGAGTTCTATGGCACGATGGAACAAGCCGTAGAAACCTATATGCACATTCTGGAAGAAACTCCCGACACCACTAATCAAGAACAAATCTCATGAAAATGAAAAAAATAACACAACTTCTACTAGGTGCTCTCACCATTACCGTCATACTTTCGGCATGCAGTGACAGCGAAAGCTATAGCGACCGCTTGAATTCAGAGCGCAAAGCCACCAACGCCTATTTGGCCGGTTATCGTGTTGACAACAACATTCCCGCCGACACCATTTTTGAAGAAGGCGAAGACGCCCCATACTATCGCATCGACCCCGAAGGGCAAGTCTATATGCAAGTGTTGAGGTCGGGCGACAGAAAGAAAGACAGGGCGAAAAAAGGTGAAACCATCTATTTCCGTTTTACTCGCTGCAATCTTGAAAGCTGGTACTCTACCGGCGTAATGGAAATCAACACTTCCAACGAAAACGACCTGAGTCAGGATGCCACCTACTTCATTTACAAAGACTTCTCAATGCCCGTTTCGTCGCAATGGGGCTACGGACTGCAGTTGCCGCTTGAATTCCTGGGCGTAGAGTGTGAAGTGAATCTGGTCATCAAGTCGCAATACGGATTGACCAGCGAAATTTCCTACGTCATGCCGTTCTTGTATCATGTGCGCTATTTCCATAGCCAAATCTAACCCTATTTTTGTCTCATTCCACTAAACAACCAGATATGTCTTTAATCAAGTCTATTTCAGGTATTCGCGGCACTATCGGTGGCCGTGCCGGTGACGGTCTGTCACCTCTCGACATCGTAAAATTCACTTCGGCCTACGCTACTTTTATCCGCCGAAACACCACCAGGACAAGCAACGTCATCGTGGTGGGACGTGACGCCCGACTCTCAGGGCGCATGGTCCTCAACATCGTAGTGGGCACACTCACCGGGATGGGATTCGATGTGGTAAATATCGGCCTGGCCACCACCCCGACCACCGAACTGGCCGTGGTGGGTGAAAACGCATGCGGAGGTATCATCATCACCGCTTCGCACAACCCCAAACAGTGGAACGCGCTGAAACTGCTCAACGAGCAAGGTGAATTCCTGAACGACGAACAAGGCAAGGAGGTGCTGCGTATCGCCGAAGCCGAAGACTTTGACTATGCCGAGGTTGATGCGCTGGGACGCGAACAGAAGAACTACACCTACCTGCGCCGCCACATCGACGCTGTGTGCAACCTTGACCTGGTGGACAAAAAAGCCATTGCCAAAGCCAACTTTACCGTGGTTGTCGATGCCGTCAACTCGGTGGGCGGTGTCGCCATCCCCAAGTTGCTGGAGGCGCTGGGCGTGAAGAAAGTGGTGCCCTTGTTCTGTGAGCCAACCGGACATTTCGGTCACACACCAGAGCCTATTCCCGAAAACCTCACCGCCATCCAAGACGTGATGAAACAAGGCAAGGCCGACGTGGGATTTGTCGTTGACCCCGATGTCGACCGTCTGGCCATCGTGATGGAGAACGGCGAATTTTTCGTTGAAGAATACACGCTGGTGGCAGTGGCCGACTACGTGCTCAGCCACACGCCAGGCTCGACAGTGAGCAACCTCTCGTCGTCCCGCGCCTTGCGTGACGTCACCGTCAAGCACGGCTGCTCCTATACTGCCGCCGCCGTTGGCGAGGTGAACGTCACCACCGAAATGCGCCGCACCAACGCCGTCATCGGCGGTGAAGGCAACGGTGGGGTCATCTATCCCGCGCTGCATTACGGACGCGACGCGCTCGTGGGTGTCGCCCTTTTCCTCACCCTGCTAGCCAAGAGCGGCAAGACGGTGAGCGAATTGAAAGCCACCTATCCGCAATACGCCATCGCCAAGACCAAACTGCAACTTACGCCACAGATGGACGTTGACGCCATCCTTAAAGCCGTTGAGAAGCACTATGCCGGCGAGGAACTCACTACCATCGACGGTGTGAAAATCGACTTCGAAGACGGTTGGGCGCACCTCCGCAAGAGCAACACAGAGCCCATCATTCGCATCTACAGCGAAGCTCACACGATGGAAAAAGCCGTTGAATTGGGCGAAAGCGTGAAAAAAATCGTCGAATCCCTCTGCTAAACCCTCACTAAAAAGGGGATTGAAGGGATTTGGCCCTATCTTTGCATCCTATAATCAATCACGATGGCCAGTAACGCCGATTTTGTACAATATATCGCTGACCAATGCAGCGGCGCCGGAGAAATCACGACGCGCAAGATGATGGGTGACTATTGCATCTACTGCGATGGCAAGGTGTTCGGCCTGATTTGTGACGACTGTTTCTTTATCAAACCGACAGAACTGGTAAAACCCCTGCTCAGGCAGGTGGAACTCCGTCCTCCTTACGATGGGGCGAAAGACTATTTCTACATTGCCGATGTGGACGACCACGAGTATCTGTCAATGCTCGCCAAAGAGACCTACCTCGCCCTACCCGAGCCAAAAAAGAAAAAAGCGCCCAAAAAGTAACGGCATTACCCATCGCCCCCCACAAACTGCTCTAACTTTGCAATGAAATAATCAGATTACTTATGCCGCATCATACTAAAGAAGAAAAATTGGCCGCATTCGAGCGTTACCTAGACGTGCTCGACACATTGCGTGAAAAATGCCCGTGGGACCGAGTGCAGACCAACGAGAGCCTACGTCCCAACACCATAGAGGAAACCATGGAACTGGCCGACGCCATCATTGCCGAAGACCATGACGCCATTCGCAAGGAACTGGGCGACGTGCTGCTTCACGTGCTGTTCTATGCCAAAATCGGTGAAGAAAAAGGGGAATTCGACATTGCCGATGTGTGCAACGGTGCTTGCGACAAACTCATCTTCCGTCACCCTCACATCTACGGCCACGAACATGCCTCAACTCCCGAGGAAGTGTTGAACCGATGGGAACTCATCAAGATGAAGGAAAAAGACGGCAACAAAACCGTGCTGAGTGGAGTGCCCGCCTCACTGCCGTCGCTCATCAAGGCTGAGCGTGTGCAGGAAAAGGCCGCCAATGTGGGCTTTGACTGGGAAAAACGCGAAGACGTGTGGGAGAAGGTCAAAGAAGAAGTTGCCGAAGTGGAACGTGAACTCACCGAGGGGAAGGAAGTGGACCGCGAGAAGGAATTTGGCGACCTGCTCTTCGCCGTGGTCAACGCGGCTCGGCTCTATGGCGTGCGACCTGACAATGCCTTGGAACGCACCAACCGAAAGTTCATTTTCCGGTTCAACCACATCGAAAAACGCGCCAAGGAAATGGGCCTCAAACTCAAAGAGATGACCCTCGCCCAGATGGATGAACTTTGGGACGAAGCAAAAGCCCTCGAAAAGCAGTGAAACTGTTGAATTGACTCAACCGCTAGCGTAGCAGTTCACGCATATTGGTAGTGACGTTGAGCATAAAGGTGGTGGCACCACTATGAGGCTGTGCCACAGCCACACCGAAACCGAACGCCTTCACCTTGATGCCTGCTCCAGCCGAAAAACCCGACAGGAAACTGCGCTGGTAGCTCGACATGTCGGTGCGGGTCTTGTAGTTGTAACCCAGTGCGATATAAGTATTGTTATTAGGTAAAAACTCGGCACCGAACACCAAATGCCGTAGCAGATTGCTGCCAAAGCCGTTTTTCTTCACCAGTGCCGACTCAGCATTGTTTTTATCGGCCGGCTCATAATAAGGCAGATACCACTTCGTGAGGTGATGGGCCGTTAGCGACAAGCGGAACGGAGTACCGTTGATTTGCTTGGTGATTCCCAGTTGAACATCGACGGGCAGTTTGTCGCGATGGTCGGCGAACTTCTTGATTTGTCCACCCAGATTGGTCACCACCAGCGAAGCCGAGACGTCATACACGGGGTCGTAATAATTCACGCCCAAGTCCACTGCCAACGCTCCAGCCGTGTAATCCTCATATTTCGAGTATAGATATTTGGCTGTGATACCGCCACGGAAGAAATCGCTGATATCATGGCTGTAGGTCACCCCGACGGCGATATCGTTGGCACTGAACGAACCCGTTTTGACACCCGCCACGTCGTAACCCTCCATCGAACCATATCCAAAGTACTGGATACTGGCACCCCAAGCGCCATGAGTGCGCCACTTTTGGCCATAGCGAACGCCCGCGAAGTTGCTGCCCCCAATGTATCGCATATAGTTCAGCCCCACCTGTTTGTCGTTCTCAGGTCCCAGCAATGCGGGGTTCTGAGCCGCCAAGTTGATATCGTCGTCAATGACCGTCACATTGTATCCTCCCAGCGCGTAAGTATGAGCCGACGGCGTGACATTCAGAAAATTGTAAGCCGTTGTCCCGTCTTGAGCATTCATCGGAATCGCCATTAAAAGCACCCCGATGAAGGTATATATAGCAAGTCTATTCAAATTCATCACCTAATGACTTTTTACAAATAACGCAAAAAAACCGCTTCTAGTATAATTGTTTACATATTTTTCAAGACTCTTGCGATTTCGTAAAAATAGATGAAACATTATTAATCATTTACAAAACTAAATGACTTTTTATTGACAATTGCAAATTCCACCTTATATTTGCACGACATTTAATTAGTTTTTATGCTAAAGACGCGCATATTCTTGACATTTACACTCTTGTGCTCACTACTTTTCAGTGCCGCACAGGTGCGCCATGTGACCACTATGGGCGCCGCTTCTCCCAAACAATCGCCTAATGCGGTGGAAGTTTACGAGTTTGATTATGTGGATGTTCAACCCCAGTTCCCTGGAGGCGAGCATGGACTGATCAACTTCATCAACAAGACGCGAGTATATCCTTACCATGCCTATAAGAACAGGGTGCAAGGCCGCGTATTGTGCAGTTTCATTGTAGGCGTCGATGGTCGGGTGAGCAATGTACGTATCATTCGAGGCACAGCCGACGATTCTCTTAATCGTGAGGCCATGCGCGTCATCAGCGAGATGCCACGATGGTCGGCAGGCCGCGTCGGCAACACCAATGTCCCCGTGCGAGTGGTTCTGCCTATCGCTTTCAGACTCTAAAAATCGTAAAATTGACTTTGCCGTAGATGCGGTGCTGCAAGAATTGCGGCATCGCGCTGAAATCGTTGGCACGGCTGTGCTCAATGATGACCAGTGTACCCGGTTTCACCATGGCCGAATTCAAGATAAGTTCGGGCAACTCGGGTAATTGCGGCAGGTCGTAAGGCGGGTCGGCAAAGATAACGTCGAAAGTCTGCCGACACGATGAGATAAAACGAAACACGTCACCACGAATCGGTGTCATGTTCTCCTCGCCCAACTGCTGTTTGACTTTCAAAATAAAACGATATTGCACATTCGCCTTCTCCACACAAGTGACACTCGCGCAGCCCCTTGAGGCGAACTCGAAACTGACGGCACCCGTCCCCGCAAACAAGTCAAGCACTGTAATCCCCTCGAAGTCAATGAGGTTTCCCAGCACATTGAAGAGGTTCTCACGCGCCATGTCGGTAGTTGGGCGTGCGGTGATGTTAGTCGGCACATCGAAACGCCGATGACCATATTTTCCGCTTATGATACGCATGTCGCCAATAGTATTAAATCAAATGGGGCCTTCATGGCGTTGTCGCCAAGGCGCATTGCCGCCACAGGATAAATGGCTGGCATCACATACCGCACATATTCCCGCAACCGTGGAGCCAACTCGTCGCGAAGTCGTTTATCGCCCGTAAGTTGGATTTCATCGCTGAGCGCATCCATCTCAAAGCTCTGCCACGTGTGCAACGCCAGGAAAGCGGCGTCGTTGGCATTTCGCACAGGAAAACTGTTGGCCAACATCATTTCGCCCTTACGATAAACCACCATGTCCATCCCGTTGCTATGTAGATTGATAAACATACGGGATATTCCCGAACCCGCATTCAGCCCTTTGAAATGTTCGCACAACGGATAGAGATGGTGATAGATGGGGGCATTGTTGAACGTACGCTGTAAGAATCCCTGCATCCCCGCCGGCAAGCTGTAGGCCACTCCCACTTCACATTGCGGCAACTTGCAAGTAAGCACGTCACCGTCATCATCAGGAAAACTCGCTGCAAAGGCTTGCTCGGCCAACTCCTCATCATCCATCACACTGGAAGGCAACACCACAAAATGCGGTGCATTGACCACAACTGCCACACTGCCGTAATCATCAAGCAGCACAGGATGTTCATAGACAGCATCCTCCAGCGCCGATGTCCATGACGACTCTCCCGCTGACAACGGTATCTCGCGTGAGATGAGAGAATTGGATTGGGCAGGCGTATATAATATAAATTGAATTCTTTCGCGTTCCACCGCAAGCAAGAGTGTCCACAAGTCGGGACGCTTGATGCTGATGTCGCTCGTATCTGTAGATAGATGGCTCATGCTGACACAGTGCTAAGTTCACTGCAAAAGTACAATTTTTCTTTGAGGTGGACAAGCTGAAGAGTAAACAAGCTGAACTTATCGTCCAGCTTGCTTACTCATTGTCGCTCGTTTATTGCAAGATGATGTTGATGATGGCGTTCACATCTTCAACATCCACTTTGCCGTCGTTGTTAAGGTCAGGGACACCCGGGTAATCGGCAACGGTCTTTAATTCAAGGATGATGTTGATCACGGCGTTCACGTCTTCAACGTCAACCTTTTTGTCGCCATTTACATCACCCGCGATTGTCGGCGACGCGTTCACGCGTGCATAGATGCTCTCAATGCCATTGAACGCGAGATACACTTCCTGGCCTGCAGTGGCCGAGTTCATCGTCACCTCTAAACTTGATAGCGTAATGGGATAGTTGCCCACGTCATTTGTATTCATCCACAGCGAATGGGGCAAGTCAATCACCAGTTCCTGCTCAGGAATGACCGACTCAGGCACCACAGTCGCATAGGCAATTCGGTTGTCACCGGCATACAGTCCGAACTGGATGCTCTTGACTGGAGCGGTTCCCGGATTGAGATGCAGACGCAATGTGTCGGGCATGCTCCACAATCGCACCGACTTCTCCAGCAAGATGCGTGGCAAGCGACCTGAAGCAGTAGTGTAGTCCCAGCGGAATCCGCCGTTTTCAAGTGCGGTGGCGTGTCCGCCATTTCCTACACGCTGACTGACGGCCCAAGTCTCGGGGTCAAATTCATCGGCCACCATCACATGGCTTTGGGGTATTTCAACCTTCACCATCAAGGTGTCGGCAACTTCTCCCAACCGTCCGATGACCATACCTTCACCGTCTTTCAATCCACGCAAGACACCCGTATCCTCGTTGACAGTCACCACATCAGGATTCTCACTGCTCCATTTCAGAGCATTGGGGGCAATCATCATCATCTTTTCCCCTACCTTGCTTTGCACTTCCACGGTATAGTCGCGCAAACCGTCGTTGATAACAACATCATGGGTAATTTCCAACCCATCTACCGAGTTATTGACCAATACGGGCATCGTCACCGAAACACCTTCGCCCAACATAGCCGTAAGCTGATACACTCCAGTGCTAGTGGCATAAAGCGTGGTGTCGCTCACAATTTCGCCCAACTCAGGCGAGCACGACAATGTCACTCCTTTCACATCGGTATCGACAAGCATCCCATATTGGTTATAGCCATAGAAATGAGGCGTATAAAGGCCATATTGAGGCATATTGAGGCTGAAATCCTGAAAACGTATCTCTGCCACAACCTCATCATCGGGAGCGCTGCTCACGCAGTAAAAGCCGTTGCCGTCGGCGCGTTCGGTGCCATCGCTCGGCTTGTTACGTGTGCCCAAAGCACTGGTATAAAGAATGGAGGAGCCTCCGCCATCCAGGTTCATGGCATCGGTAGCGCCAGCATATTGCATGATGGCAGCCAGCGCACTGGTACGTACACCGTTCGACAGTGTCGAACGTCCATCAACCACGCAAAAGTAAACGGTGTTGCCTCCATCACCATAGCCAATGCCCGAGCGAGGATGCAACTGGTTGGCATCGCCACGGTCGCCCTCGCTGTCCAAGACGACGCCGTCGGCCATAATCTTTGGATTGCCCGACACCACCTGCTGCGGAACGACCGAAACATCGCCACAAGTCCATGTGGCGTCAATTTGAATCTCATCGCCTTCTTTAAGGTTCTGGACAAAAGTGGCAGCAGATCCGTGTCCATGAATTACATAGGTGCCTGACTCGATGGTCATGTCGCCGGCGGTGCTGGGATTGCCCGCAATGACCATTTTGAACGAACCTGCCGTTTTGAATGTCTCGCCTTCGGCAAGCACGGCGGCAACTTCACAGCCACTAGACTCGTTGGTACTGCCATAATACAAGTCGTTGTAGATGGTGATGGCGTTATTGTTGTCACCGGCACCGGTATTGACCGCTCCCAGCGTCGCCACCGTGCCATCGGGTGCTTTGACCGTTCCTCTATAGCGGAATGGATTGATATAAAGCGTACCATCCTGGTCAACAATAAAGTTCTTATAGGCCGTGGCATTATAGCGAGTGCGATAGATGTCGCCGTCGCACACGGTCGATCCCACCGGCGAGCCTATAACTGAAACTCCTCGCCCCGTAGCTCCAGAAGTGGCAAAGAAATCCCCATTGATTCCCACGAAATAGCGCTGACCAGGCTTGCTCTTGCGCTGAGCCATACTGGAAATGGTCTCATTGCCCGCCAATTTATCCTTGGCGCATACACCATGTAACGACAAGTATGGATTGGTCATGTCCATGGTGGAATAAAACACGCGCAAGTGATGCAAGTTGTTGTAAAGCTTCAACGACGTCTGCGTGGTTCCCGGACCCACCTTGTTGTGGAAAAGAGTATCTACCCAATATTGTTCGCCATTAATCACGATGTCGCCTCGGGCTACGGCCAACATAGCCACCCCGCAACCAAACAAAAGAAACAGTATAATCTTTTTCATCTTCGCAAAAACATTGAAATGATTGAAACACCAACCGCGAATTTCGCGAATTCAATCACAACAGACTGAGCTTTCGCAAAATTCGCGGTAAAATTCTGTTCAAAACAAATAATGAACTATGCTTGAGGACTATTCTGTCAACGCTAAATAGCGAGAATGATGTTAATCACGGCGTTCACATCCTCAACGTCAACCTTGCCGTCGCCGTTAAGGTCGGCATTGCCCAGATAATCTTTTTGCGTTTTAAGATCAAGAATGATATTGATTACAGCGTTCACGTCTTCGACATCCACCTTGTTGTCACCATTCACATCACCAACTGGATAATCGGGGTCACCGCCCTCGTGAGGTTTCACATTCTTGCCCATTCGATAGATACCTAAACCATTCTGGCATTTGTAGGTCAATATGGTCACATATTCGTTGCCATCTTGATCCACGCTAGGTATCACCTCTAAACTATGGATACGATTACCGCCATCACTTGTTTTGCCCAGAGAATCGGCAGGAATTTGCCAATATTTTACCATAGATGATACTTCCAAGTCGGCATTCAGTTCCACAATATTGGCTTGGCAACCATGTCCATCATTCTGATATTGACTAATAGAATATAACATGAAATTCTTGCCGTCAAGATGGAATTCAGTAATTCCATTGGTTCCGGTTTCAGGCTGCAACGAATCGTCTTCCAGATTGTTAAATGAGTCCCACATATCACCTGTGACATCATATAATGCAGGTGCACTATGGAATCCATCAATCCAGAAGAGGTCTCCATTGTAAAGATCATCATCCGATTCGCCCAAGCACATCTTTAGGAATGGAGCATAGCCCCAGTTGGTCACTTCATCTTTACCGGCAAACGGGAATTTGGTAATTGGAATATGATAGTCGGTTCCGTCAAAGCCGGGTTCCCATTGACCGCCCTGATCGGCATGCCAACGATAGATAAGGTCACTGCTTGCGCCGGCACCCATCACATTGCACTGGGCCTCCTTTCTGGTAATGTCACCCATGACGTCGATATAGTCGACGCGGGCACACACCTCTTCGTCGGTAGTCGCCTTGAGGAGTTTTCCCACCGAAGTCAGCTCTCCAGTTTCAATATTCACTTGATAAAGGTTGAACGAACGACCCGCATCAGTAGTAAATGGAGCCAACCACAAATGGCCAAAATGATCCACACCGATGTTATTGGCTAACAGTGATGATTGTGCGCTGCTGCCATAAGGTTCGCCATTGAGCGTCAGAAGTACCGGGTCAAGAGCCGTTCCGTCTTCCACACTATAGCGGAAGATCACACATTGCATACCGGTGGTTGTGTCATTGATTTGATAGGTATAAAGCGGAGAGCATGTCTGCGCTATGAGCACCTCGCCATTATAAATGGTAGCGCGGCGGGCATAGTTGTTGGCAAACGGCAGTGCGTTGTAGGCAAGTTCACCCGTGTGAACACGAGAAATGATCCAATCGTTCACCAGTTTATAGTCACCCACTGGCTCGTAAGTGTTCTTGTCGGTTCTAGCCATCATACTGGAAATGGCCAACAAACCTAATGCTGCTGTTAGTAAAAATTTTTTCATGTCGGTTAGTGATTTTATTGTTAATAATTTAGAGATTTCTTAACTGGAGCAAAGTAACACAATTATTCTTACATTTCAAAAAGAAGTCCTGAAAAAACGATTGCGTTCATGCTAAAACTATAATTAATGGCGGTGCATCGGTGCGACACACCGCCATCACATCTTGCATCAGAACAGATTGGTAAGGCGAGGATTGATGCACACGCCCAGAATCTTGTCGCTGTTGTCGTGGAAACGCTCAATCTTACCAGTTGTTGGATTGAAGAAACTCAAACCCGTCTGGTAATTCTTCTCGCTGGCTGCCGCACGGAAACCGAAATAGACGCGGTGGTCGGCATCGTTATGGTCAACGGCCATTTGGGTCGTGTAAACACCCTCGGCATCGGTCGAATTGATGGAATCGGCATCCATTTCTATAAACTTGATGAAATTGGGATATTCAACTGTTTCATCAGGTCCAGGAAGGGCATACTGAGTAAAGCCTACGCCAGGCGTGGTGCCCTTGGTCATCCACACATACAGATAGCCCAAATCCTCGTCAAGCGTGAAAGCACGTGGCTGAGTGGTGGCAAGCACAATGGGATGCGGCACCTTGCCGGTGGTCTTACCGATGTCACCTACCGAGAAACGATAGATGCCGTAGCCCGAATAATTCTTGCCCCACCAGAACATACCCGTCTTGTCGATATAAAGACCCGTGTGGATAGCGCCGTAGGCAATACCTTGGCCATAATACGACAGTTGGTTGTTGACCACAAAGTAGTCCTTGGTGCTGCTGAAATTGGTGGTCTCCACAGCGCCACGGGTTGACAACGGTATGCGACGAATGCCCGTGTTACGGTCGGTGTAGTAGAGGTAATCTCCCTCGGCTACGCCTTGGAACGGGTCGTTGAAAGCTTGCTGGCCCACATTGGTAATCATCACGTTCACGTTGGTACCATCAGCACTCATCACAGTGATTTTGCCGTCGCCCAAGGTGCTGTTTTCATCATTGACATAGTAATACTGCTTGCCACAGTCCAGAATATACACATTATCCTGCTCAGTCACGCCTTCGGCAGTGGTTGTCTTTTCGGTGGCAAACACCAGTGTGGTAGGCATATTGCCCGAACTCACGCCCATGTCAAAGGGCAGGTTCTTGGTGCCGGCCGGCAAGTCTTCCTTGTTGATGAGTTTGTAGGCTTTAATGGTTCCGCCCAACTCGGCGTAATAAAGCGTGGGAGCTGGAACATTCGAGCCTACCTGCACATTTACGTAGGAATCCTCAAGACGGCGATTCTCACCTTTGACATCGAAATACGTTTTCAGTTCAATGCGTTGAGAACCGATATTCTTGAATTTCAGTTTGCCGGGGTTTTCACCGCTGTAAGTGGAAATGGGGGTGCCATCTTCGGTCATTGTTCCTTCGGGGAAAGTCCATTCGTAGGCACACTCCAGATTCTCGGGGTTGGGCAATTCAATGCCGAGCTCGACCGTCACATCGTTGATGACCACCACGGGGTCACTCTGTTCAGTGACCGACAGGATGGGAGCAATGTCATAAATGAGCAGCGGATAGGTGCGAGTCCCCACTCCGCCAATGGTGAGCGACACATTGTAAAGGCCTGCACTTTTATACTTGTGCTTGGGATTGGCCTCGGACGATGTGGTTCCATCGCCGAAATCCCATGTAACGGCACCCGTCTTTGACGACGTGTTGTTGAACTGAATGGTCGACACCACGTAGAAGTCAAGCGTGTACTCATCACCTGCGACATTATAAGTGAAATCCACATCTTTGCCGGGGAAATTGCCGTAGTCGGGCTCCTTGTCGACACATGCCGTGAGCGAGAGCGCCGCAACAGCCATCAGTGCTATATTTCTTAGTAATTTCATAGGTCAAAGTAATTAATTGAGTGAAACTTCCTTATTGTCGGTTGTCTTACCGTACTTACCATTCTTGTCATAGACCCTGAATTCGGGCAGCAATGAGTAACTGCGCGTGAAGTTGATGGCATAACTCTTATCGGCCGTGTTGTAAATCCAGTCCTCAAATGGAATGGACGAAATGAGTTCTTTCCAATAAGGCATATACTCACGACGCACGTAAGTGATCTTGCCACCGGTGTTGTCGCTGTAACGGCACATCAGCCAGGGTGATGACTTATACACTTCATAGACATTCACGCCCGAAGGTGCATCGGCGGGTGTGGCGATTTCTTTAATGACCGTCACGCCATCGACCACCGTCTCATAGTAGTAGTGATCTACCTCTTCGGTAACGAACCAGGCGTCCGATTTTTTGTCGGACTCGGTCTCGGTGGGGAATTCCACACCATATTTCTGGTTCAACGCCGCAAATTGCTCGGCGGTAAAGTCATACTTAATGTAGATGTTGCGCAAATCGTTGTAGTAAGCGCTGTCACGGGTCAGGTAAGTGACCATGTGGTTCACAAACTCTTCTTTGAATGTCGAAGGATAGTACTGGTTAAACTTGGTCTCGTCCCACTCGGTGGGGGTCACCCAAGCCTGGGGCGCCAGCGTGCGCGATGTGGGGAATGAATCGTTGAGCACATATTCATGTCCGTCCCACTCGGCCTTGCTGTGAGCATAGGTCTCTTGAAGCTGCAGACTGCGCACCGTGTCGCTGAGCGAAATGCTCTTGGTGTAGGACAACGACGAGGTGAGTTTGCTGGTAGCCTCCGAGGTCTGGCTGCGCCTGATGAGCGTCCACACCTCGCTGTGGTCAATCTCGAGTCCCTCGGCAGTATAATACTTGGCCTTGAATGTGGCGTGGTTGCCAGCCTTCACGAGCACTGAGTTCTGCTCCCAGTCGACCGTGGGCAACATTTGGCCAATCTCCATATAGTCGGCAAACGGGTCATGCACTGCACAAGAAGACATTGCCAGTGCGGCCAGCGCCGCCATCAGTGTTATATGATAGAATTTCATAATCTTCATTTTGAAAGTTGATGTGTCGAAAATTATTCACCTGTAAGCGATTTCACCTCGCCATAAGCATGAGCCCAAATCATGGGTTCTTGCAACCACTTGTAGTTCTTGTAAGCGCCAAGGCGTTGCAGCTCTTTGCGGTTATACTTCTCCTCGGTCTCAGGGTCATAATTCAAACGCTGAATCCAAGTGTTCTCTTTCTCGGCTTCGGTGAGGCCGTCAATCCAGTAAGCCGCATACAGGTTATAGGGGCGACGCAACGTGGGATATACAATCTCGTTGTTGTCGCCAATACCATATTTGTTGCGGTTGTTGCTGTAATGGTAACGGCGCATGTCGGTCCACTGCTCGGGCTGCAGATACATGGCGATGTACTTCTGCTGCATGAGGTCGCTCAGACTGAACTCACTGGGATTGAAGAACCAGTGCTTGTTGCCACGCTCACTAGCCTTGTGCACATAATAAGTGGTGACTTCCTTACCATGAATAACCCTGGTGGAATACTCCTCATAATCGTCGAAGAACGACTTGAGCTGCATATCCCAGGCTTCCTTTGACTCATAGCCGGGCTTACCGCCTTCAAGGGCATTACCGGGATAATTCTTCTCCGGGTCACTGTTGGGATATTGCTTCTGGAAGAAGTCGAGGTGACGCTGGATGTTCCATTCTGTGGCTTCTTTGGCCAGTGCGCAAGCCTCGGCTTTACGTCCCATCCAATAAAGAGCCTCAGCCTTGATGAAGTAAAGCTCTTCCATCGTGAAGATGGGGTTATAGGCATTGTTGGCTCCAGCATAAGCGCCCATATACAAGTTGGGATAATTGGCGATTTTGAAGCTTGAGCCCATTCCGATGTTGTTCTCCAAATAACGCATCTTGATGTTCTCTTGCGTACTTGAAGCGGTAGCCGGACCTTTGCGGGCAATCATGAGCAAGCCACAACGCGGGTCGTTGGCAAAACCGTCGTTGGTACCACCTTCGCCACCGAAGAGGCCGCAATTCTTCTCATTGTCGGGTGAATTAAGTCCCAACAAATCCACCATGAAGAATTTTGACGGGATGGCGCTTCCGAGCAGATTGGCACGTGACTCCCAAGAGTTGATCACGGGTTGTGCCACACTCCACACGGCGTTCTGTGTTCCCGTTCCGCCATCGAAGTTATAGCGAGGCTCATTGCCGAACCATGCGCCGTAGAGCAGGTCGCCTTTGCGCCACTGGTTGATGGCTTGGTCGGCGGCATCCACAATCTTCTGACACATGGCCGGGCTGCGGTCCACATTGGGGATATGACGCAACAGCAAACGAGCCTTGACGGCATAAACCAAACCTTTCCATTTCTCCAAGTCACCGCCATAAACACGGTCTTCGATGGTTGAGATGGTCTCGTTATTAGGATTCTTGGTCACTGATTCGTCTTCGTACAAGGCAATCAGGTCGTCAATTTCCTGCATCATCCATGCGTAGATGGATTCCTGCGTGTCGTAGGTGGGTGCATTTACTACATAAGCCTGACTGCGTGGCATATCGCCAAAAGCGTCGGTCGTAAGCTGAGTGGACATCAGCATGATGGTGCGGGCAATCAGCTCATAATTAGGCGAATTGATGTTACGGGAATTCTGCACCAAGTTGAGGGAGTTTTTACCGATATCATAGAAGTGGCGACGCCACATCGGGTGACGGTTCATCGTGAGCATTTCTTGCTCGCACTTGTAGGAATAGGCACCGATGGAGCTTTTTCCTCCCGTAGTGAGCATTTGCGTGAAATAAGCATAATACTCCGAATGATCGTAGACTATCTGCTGAGCGTAAAACACCACCACAGGCAAGCCTACCTTAGCATTGATTACATGGGCTTTATCGGGATTGACGTTGTCATCGAGCACGTCGTTACAACTCACCGCGACCATGCTGGCTAATAAAAGCGCTGCAATAAATCTTATCTTATTCATAGTTGTAGTCGGATGTTAGAACGTGGCTTTAAGCGTAAAATTGAAACTGCGCGTGCTGGGCACATTGTAATTGTCAATACCCATTCCGCCAGTACCTCCTGCAGTACTTGCCAAGATGGCGGGGTCGTTACCCGTGTACTTGGTAAGCAAGAACAAGTTGCGACCTGTGAGTGTCGCGGTCAAGCCCTTGATGGGCCACGACTTCTTGAACATTGACGTGAAGTCATAGCCTAATGTCACATAACTCAAACGGATGTAAGAGCCATCCTCGATAAAGTTGGACGACACTTGATAGTAAGTGTTGATGAAGTTCTGGTCAAGAACGATTGGAGTGCGGTTCGGCTCGTAAGTCACGGTGCCGTCGGCTGCCGTCACGGCTTGAACGCCCTTGAAAATCACCTCGCGGTTACGATACTTGTCGTAGAGGTGGTTCATGCCATTGGAAATCAAACTGCGACCTGTCACATTGACCACGTCACCACCGCAGCGCCCGTCGAGCAGGAACGACAAGGTGGCGTTCTTATAGCGGAACACCGATCCAAGTCCAAGCAAGAAATCGGGTTCACGATTACCGATATAAATACCCTTTTGGGGGCTGATGATGGGATAACCCTCAGCATTGCAAATCACATTGCCGTCCGGGTCACGCTCATAATCCTTACCCGAAATACCCGTCGAAGAGCCGTTCAGACGCGCCACGGGGAAAATGTCGCCGTATTGCGTACCCTGAATTTCAATCACATCCTCGGGCAACTTGGTCACACGGCCACGGTTGAACGAGTAGTTGGCTGTCGCCGTCCAGTCGAAGTCAGCAGTCTTGATGATGTCTTGCGCCAGCGTGATTTCCATACCGTGGTTCTTGATGGTTCCCTCGTTGCGGGTTTGCAGAATCGTTCCCGATGCCGGAGACACACGCACCGACACAATCTGGTTGTCGGCCTTGGTCTCGTAATAAGCAATATCAAGTCGGGTACGGCTGTTGAAGAAGCGCAAGTCAGCACCGATTTCCCACGAGCTGTCCATCTCGGGCTCGAGGTCGGTAGCGCGTGATGTGGTGGGATCCACGCCATAACCACCGTCGGAGAACTGCACCCATTGTTTATAGGTGTCGGTGAACAAGTAGGCCGGGCAGTCTTTACCCACCTTGGCCCAGTTGCCACGAATCTTACCATAGGAGAACCACTTGTTTTGCAAGTGGAACAATTCGCTGAAAATCACACCACCGGTGATTGACGGATAGGAATAAGACGACCTGGATGCCTGCAACAGACGCGACGACCCGTCGTAACGATAGGTGGCCGACAACTGAGCAATACCCTTGTAGTCAAACCTCAACTCGCCGAAGTAGCCATACTTGTTCCAACGAGAGTGATACAGCGTGGGACGGTTGTTGGCGAGCAAGTCCAGTATCACGCCCTTGTCATTACTCATCGTGTTGAAATAGGTATTGGCGAAACTAAAAAAATCACCGCCCAATTGGAACCAGTCATTGCCGATGGATGACTCCAGACCTTTGCGCTCTTTGTATTCCATACCGTAGAGCACGTTGAAAGTAAAGTCTTCGGCAAATGTCTTTTGATAAGTCCCAATGAACTGGGCCGTGAACTGTTCACTGCGAGATGGTTGGAAACTGACCGAACCATATTTGTACCACAAGCCCTGGCCATTGAGGGTCGTGATGAGGTCTTCGGGCAATGTTTGTTCTTCGGTCGAAGCCCAATCGGAGAGATAATCCGACAAGTTATAGTTCAAATCACCGTCATAATAGCGCGGAACCGTGTAGGAATCGTACATCGAATAGCCCTTGTCATATCCAATCTTTCCAGTAAACACTAAGTCTTTAATGGGTTCATAGCTTATCTGGCCGTTAATCATGAAACGGTTGCTCTCGGTCACGCTACTGTCGTTATAGCGGCCATAATAAGGTGAAATGGCTGCCGAGATGCGTTCGCGATCCAACATCACGTCCCAGTTGTCGTAAGTGGCGCCCCAGTTCACATGGCCTTCATTGGTTTGATAATCGGCCATGTTCTTGCTGCGTCCCCAATAGTAAATGGTGGACATGGAGTTGCCGAACGAACGGGCCTTATTATTAATAATGTTAGTCGAGAGTTGGAACGTCACTTTATCCGACGGCTTATAGGTTCCCTTCAAGAATACAGTAATCTGTTTCTTGTAATCTTTAGGAACGATACCTTCATGATCCAAATAGGCTACTGAAGCGTATGAGTTGAACTTCTCGGTACCACCCGAAATAGAAACATCATACTTCTGCATCAAGCCGTTCTTGAGAAATTCGCCCACATTGTCGTAGCGATTCTCTCCGGTCGCAAAATAAGGTCCCCATCCACCGCCATAGGTGTTTTCTTTATACATACCTTTGGTACCAGGTGTGAACATGCTCTGCACTTTGGGAACACGCATGGGGGTGTTCACCTCCAGGCTGGCGCTTGCAGTCACCTTCACTGTACCGTCCTTGCTACCGCTCTTGGTGGTAATCATGATGACACCGTTAGCGGCTTCCTGGCCATAGAGCGCCGATGCGGCGGCACCTTTCAGCACAGTCATATTCTCAATGTCGTTGGGGTTCAAATCTCCAAGCGAAGAAACTTGTCCGCGGATGGCAACTCCATCGACGATGAGCAGTGGCTCATTGTTCTGAGAGTTGTTCATCGATGAAATGGCACGGATAATCACCTGAGTCGAGGAGTTGGGCGAACCACCCCCCGTGTTCACTTGCAAACCTGCCACCTTACCTTGCAGTGAGTTGGCAAAGTTGGTCGAACCGCCAGCGGTCACCTGGTCGCTGTCGAGCGACTGTACGGCGAAGTTCAGTTTCTTCTTTTCTTGGGTCTGACCCATTGCCGTCACAACCACCTCGCTCAGCACCTGGGCATTCTCGGTGAGCTCGACATTGATCACGGATTTCCCGCTCGTCACTTTGATGGAAACTGGATTCATGCCCACATAAGACACATCCAGCACCTCGCCGTCATTGACGTCGATAGAGTATTTTCCGTCCAAGTCGGTCGCCGTTCCTCGTGTGGTGCCATGCACCTGAACGGTGGCCCCGATGATGGGCTCGCCGTCGGATGCCTGCTTCACCACACCAGTCACCGTGCGGGCATAGCCCAGCACCGCTAGCACGGAAAACAACAGAAGCAGTAATTGTTTCTTCATAATGACATTTATTATAAATTGTTTGATATTTGTTTATATAATTATTGGGTCGCTATATTATTTGCGATAGATTAACTCACAAATTTACACATTCTTTTTGACATAAAATAAATCTGACAAAAAATAATTCTCGTTTTAAGGTTTTTTATGTTAACTATATTTGTTTGGAGTTTTTAACACTTCCAAAAGGGTTCATTTTCTTTTGCTGAGAACTGCATTAAAATATGGTGGTTTGCTTGGGGGTGTTGTATAGTTTGACTAATTTTGCATGGTGATTGAAAGCAAATTACATAGGTTCGTGCACGACATCTCGTCGGTCTCTCGTCCACAACAATTCACATGGCCGTTCCACTATGTGCCCCACCCGTTGTGCACGATAGCGGCCAACGAACTTCAAAACTACGTGCAATCACGACAGGAATGGGCCGAAGAACTGGAGTTGGGCAAAATGCTGGGTGTGCTGGTGGTGGAAGACCCGGACGGCACACTTGGGTTTCTCGCGGCTTTTTCGGGCAACTTGGCTGGCGACAACAACCACGACTACTTCGTGCCGCCCATCCACGACTTGCTGAATCCCGACGGGGAATTCAAGCGAGGAGAACATGAAATATCAGCCATCAACCACTGCATTGACGCTCTGGAACGGTCACCACAAAGGCAACAACTGATTCACGTACGCAGTGAGCGCATAAAAAGCCAAGAACAAGAGTTGGAGCATTTCAAGCAAATCATGGAACAAGGGAAGCAACGTCGGCACACGCTTCGTGAAGAGGGTCATCTCACAGCCGAACAGGAAGCCGAACTGATTAGAGAAAGCCAGTTCCAAAAAGCGGAATTGAAACGACTCAAACTGCGGCACCTGGAGCAGTTGGCAGACATCGACACAGAATTAAGCGTACTTGAACATGAAATACAGGAACTGCGCAAAGAACGCAAGTTAAAAAGCGAGGCCCTACAGAGCCGGCTGTTTGACTTATATATTGTGAACAATGCGCGCGGCCAACAACAATCGCTGAGCCAAATCTTTGCCGATTTCGCCAAGAGAGAGGACAAGCCTCGTTACGCTATTCCTCCAGGCGGAGCGGGAGAATGCTGTGCGCCCAAACTCTTGCAATACGCCTATCAGCACCAACTGCGACCTGTGTGTATGGCCGAATTTTGGTGGGGGAACTCGCCTGCAGGCGAAGTACGGCATCATGGTCACTACTACCCTGCCTGCCGCAGCAAGTGCCTGCCCATTCTCACATTCATGCTTCAAGGACTTGATGTAGAACCTAATCCACTGGCCGACAAATGTCAGAACCAACTGGAAGAACTTTACGACGACTCCTGGCTAACGGTGGTGAATAAGCCTGAAGGGATGCTATCGGAGCCAGGAAAACTGCTCAGCGACTCAGCACTAACTCGCTTTATGGAGCGACATCCCGAAGCCACAGGACCCGTTCTGGTGCATCGGCTTGACCAGGAAACGTCAGGCCTGCTGATTTTCGCCAAGGACAAGGACACACACAAAGAACTGCAGCGACAATTCGCCGAGCGAGAGGTTCGCAAAGAATATATCGCATGGCTTGATGGTTTCGTGCAACGTGACGGAGGCATCATCGACCTGCCGCTACGCCCCAATGCTGATGACCGCCCGCGGCAAGTGGTGGATTTTGAGCTAGGCAAACAAGCAGTGACCCACTTCGAGGTCATGGAGCGCCGTCCCGACGGCATCACGCTGGTGCTTTTCACGCCCCGCACAGGTCGCACCCATCAACTACGGGTTCATGCCTCGCACCCGTTGGGACTGGGTTGCCCCATCGTGGGGGATATGCTCTATGGCAAAGCGGCTACACGACTTATGCTTCACGCCACATCCATCACCTTTGTCCACCCCGTCACCGGTGAACAACTCACCATCCGCTGTCCGTTTACGCCTCCTGAATAAAGCGTACGAACAACGTCACTTTCCACCTTTTTAAATACTATTTTAAAAGGAAATCAACGGTCAACCTGAGCGGACGGAGCATCTTCTCCGGCTGTAGCTGCCACTGTGGCGAGCAGACCATTCTTTTTCTTGCTCTTTTTGTCCTTTTTCTTCTTTTTGTTGCCAGTGGGGTCGTATGGGATATGTAGCACATACTCACAATAATAGCTGATAATGAGCGTGGTGAGCGGCAAGGCGATAATCAGCCCGATAAAGCCCAAGACATAGGCCCACAGCGAGAGCGACAGGAACACAATGGCAGGATTCAGTCCCATGGCCGACTTCATGATGGCAGGAATGAGAATCATATCCTGAATGACCTGACAGATGCAATAGGCGGCAAAGGTCCATCCGAACAGCACCCAAAAACTGCCACCGGTGGCCACCGAAGCCACCAGACACAGAAACGCCGCCACGGGAATGGAAATCAGCTGCAAATAAGGCACCATATTGAGTACGCCTATCAACAAACCGAATACGATGGCCATGGGCAACCCGATGATGTAGAACTCGATGGCGAAAATGACACCCACAAAGAACGACACCAACGCCTGACCACGGAAATAACGGCTCATGGTATGCTGCACGTCGCCCAGCACCTTGAAAGACGTGCGACGATACTTTTGTGGGATAGCGCCCTTGAACGCCTTGCTCAACTTGTCAAAATCAAGCATCACAAAGAACATATACAGCAGGACAATGAGCCAAGAAGCGATGTTCAAAATCACACTCAGCGTACCGCCCACAAACGACCACGTGCCAGTGGCCACCTGATTGATAAGTTTCATCCACTGCTCCTTGCTGAGCAACGAGTAGAGCTGCTCAACGTCAACGTACTGGCGGACATAGTCGTGAATGGCGGCAGGAACAAACGGAACGTTTAACGATGATTTGGCGTAGGCGGTGAGCATCTTGGCCATGTCGGACACCTCGTCAATCAGATATGGTATCAACAACCACAATGCCAGCCATATCAATCCCACCACCAACAGCAGCGTGAGAATGACTGAAATCATGCGGTTGTGCACATGCAACTTTTTTTGAAAGAAATTGACGACAGGGTCAAGGATATAGGCGAGAATAAAGCCCACGACAAAGGGCAGCAACACTGGCGACAAATAATTAATAATATATATGCCAACACCGATGCTCAGGCAACTTAACACCAATCGCACCACACGGTCAAAGTCATATTTCTTTACCTTCTCTTCCATCGTTCTATTACATTATTTCAATGCACAAAGTTACATTAAAAATTACGACTAGAACTCAGTTTGAAAAAAAAAATATAATTTTGTGCCACCTTCTTGCAACCTTTTGCAGGGGTCATTGCGTCTAATGCATGAAAAGTCGCTCAACGACGCAGTGACTGATTGTGATAACAACTAAAAATTGAATGATATGAAAAAGATGATCTTAATGCTGTTGGTGGCCATGTTCACCATCACCAGCGCACAAGCCGAAAGGGGTTTCGCCACCATTCATGGCGACACCACCATTATTACCAACGGTGAAGACACCGTGCGGTTCGTTGGGGTCAACGGGCTGTCGAAACGCATCACCGCCATGCTCGACGATACCCTGCTCAACCTGAAAGCGGGGGATTCGCAAAACGACTCCATCGCCCAAGCCAATGCCGAAGACACGATGGGTGTGGAAGAATTTCCCATTAAGGATAGCACCCAAAAGATTTGGGCCGACACGTCCGAAACGATTGTGGCATCCATCATGACAGGCATCACCTTCATCGTGCTGTTCTCGCTGTTGTTCTACTATCTGCACCGCCGCCGTAAATATAAAATGGTGGAGAAAGCCATTGAGAACAATTATCCGCTGCCAGGATATATCTTCGGTGCCGCTCAAGAAACTCCGCGAGTCGTCTACACCCCAATGCCCACTCCCCCACCATTCAACGTCAACCGTAACGATACCGTGACCGGTACGCCTCTCAACAATGCCGACGCTGCACAACAAGGCCAGCAGTATGCCGCACAAATGCCGCAACAACCTCTCGGCGACCAAATCGACTGGCACCAGATGAAAGGCGGGTTCACAACCGCAGTTACAGGGTTAGCTTTCATGTTGTTCTTCGCTGTAGTAGGAGCCACACCGCTGGCATGCATGTTCACCATCCTGCTGCTGATAGGACTGGGCAAAATGTGGCTCAATTACCAAGACCAGAAGAATGCCATCGCCGCTTGGAAACAGCAACAGACCTGGTACGGCAACATTCCGACCCAGCAAACGCCCCCTCCGATGCGGCCCGCACAAGACAACAACGTGCAACAGCCCCAAAACACCGAGCAACCGCAATAATTCAATCTCTCGTATAACAATATATCCTCATCATCGTCACGATGAAAAAAATCGACGAACTGGCCCTCATCACGCGTTGTGTGCTTGCCGACGACCGGCAAGCATTCGGCCAGATCGTCGATGCCTATCAGCCTCAAGTGCGACGGTTTTTCCTCAATCTCACCCTGGGTGATGAAGCATTGAGCGACGACCTCGCACAAGAGACATTCATCAAGGCATACTTGAATCTGCGTGCGTTCAAAGGCATTGCCAGTTTCTCGACCTGGCTGTATCGCATAGGGTATAACGAATTCTACTCACACGTGCGTAAGCAACGTGAAGAGCGCATCGACGACAGTACTGCCACCATGGGCGAAAGCAACAACGACGGTGACTCGTGGGACGTCTGCCTGACCGTTCGAGAGGCCTTGAAACGGCTCAACGACGACGAGCGCACGGCAGTCACGCTGTTCTACATCGAAGACCGCCCCATCAAACAAGTGGCACGCATCATGCAGGTGCCCGAAGGCACCATCAAGAGCCATTTACACCGCGCCAAGGCGCACATGGCACAATTTCTAAAAAATAATTGAACGATGAAACGTAACGAAGAAGATATCCAGATTGGAAACTTGCTCAAAGAGCAAGGCTATCAACCCAACGAAAACAAGTGGTTCACGCCCCGCGTGTTACATCGCCTTCCCGAGCCACAACGCTCTCTACGATGGGTTTGGTGGGGTGTGTGCGCTGTAGCGGCTATTATCTGTGCACTATGCTGGTGGTGGACCATCGAGCAGCAAGACCAGAATGTGCTCACGGTGCGCGACATCGTGCATTACGCCATTATGGGCATCATTTCGCTTGTCCTCCTGTGTCAGTCCATCGCCGTCACCCTCCAACGCGAATAAAACTACCGCTACACAGACCCTTCTCATCAATCATGCGATTGAAAAGAAAGACTTCTTCATAACATTTCGATGTGTGGCGGTCTTTTCCCCTAAAGGCTAACAAGCCGTCCTGCTCACTTGTTGAGCAGGATTTTTTTTATGAATGCCAGTTGGTCGGTTTCGTGGATGGCGTCGAAAATGTGATTAAAATTCTCACGTTCAATGGTCTTGGTTTCCGATGCTAGCAGAGGAACCAACGGGCTGTCCTGATGCGTATAGAACCAGTGCGCTGTAGTCCATGGCGAGACATAGAGTCGCTGATAGGTAGCCATGCCCAACATGTTATTGGACGGATAAGCCACTTGGCAGGCTGCAAGGGCGTCCATAGCCTGTTCATCCTGAATGGAGTACCAACTGGCGGCTTCCAACTGCCGTATGCCACGGAATTCGTCACTCATTTCAGCCGGGTCGGCCCTGCTCTCACGATGCAATACGTAGCCACGATTGTCTATTTCATAAGTGTCACTGTTCGTGGCTGTCCACAAGACGTCGTGCTGACGCGTGCACAACTGCAGTTGGCGATCCACGGTCATCATGCGGTCATCAAACGTGATTTTGCCAGTTTCCACTCCCATCGCTTGACGGTCGGCTTGCCAGTACTGCGTGTTCACGCCGCCCAAAGTGCCTAGGGTCACATAGTCCATCGCCATACCGTCGCCGTCATAAGTGACCAACCTGACGGGAGCCGAGTCGCCCAAATACTGATGCAGAATGAGCATGGTGTAATGCTTGTCGATGGGCTTGACCGCCATCAGTGTTACCGGCGACATGGCTGTATCGGCGTCAAAGAGTTGGTCCAAAGCCAACTTTTGGATGAGTTCTATGGTAAGCCAACGATTATGTTCGGTCTCCCAGTTTTCATCTTCGGGCAGCGACCAAGAGTCGGTCACTAGCATGGAATCGGGATTAATGCCCACGTCACGCAAAAAACGCAATTCATGCTCACGTTTGGGCTGCTTGGAACCATGCGTCCCATTGTCGCCACCGCTTCCGGTGCATGCGGTGATGGCGAGTGCCACACTCAGTATAAAGATGATTCGTTTCATCGTAAGATATTTGTTAAGGTTATTCACTGCTGTTATTTTCCTCTATTTCACGGTCCCACTGCTGGAACAATTGTGTCGCGTATTTTTTCACTTTATTGGGTTGCATCTGGCTAACCACATATTTCAGCATTGCACCATCGGCCACCCCGCTCTTGTAGCTGTCCTTAACGAAGTAAAGCAGATGGTTGTTGTCGGAATCCTGATGATAGGTGAGCCACGACATCAGTGGTCCGGTGCTGGTTTCAAGCCAGTCGGCCAGGGTGTGAACAATCAGATAACTTGCCTCGCTGTATTCATCCTTGAGATCATCGGCCACGTCTTCGCGCTCGATGATTTGGTTGAGTTGGGTAAACTTTTTGGTATCACTCGAAGGGCTATATCGCAGATTAATAAGGTCTTCAAAGGGGAAAAACATCTTCAGTTCAGGGTCGGAATATTGCATTTTAATATCCTCGACCACAAAATGCCGGTTCTTGTAACCAATGTGCACCATCTTCGTGATTCGCCCCATCAAGTTGCTCTCACTCGGTTCGGCATTGATGGGGTGCATCTCTCCCGAAACAACCAGCGTAAACGTCTCATCCTCGTGAAAAACGCAGTGAGTATTGATGGAGATATTCGCATCCGATTCCGGGCCGTCGTCAATATTGCAGTATCTGGAATCGGACCAGTATCCCATATCCAAAAAATCACACAAGTGCCCGTTGTCGTCATACATACCCATCTCGATGTTTGCCCCGTCGCCATATTCCACCGAATAGAGCACCAGCATCATGTCGTACAAGTCACGTACCCCGACAATGCTATAACCGCCGTCACGGCCGTCGGCGTGATTGATATAATAGTCCATGTGGCGAACTTTGTCGAGCAACGGGATGACCTCTTGCGACAATGGATAGTAATTGACATGTTCATCAAGAACCACCTTGTCACCCATGATATTGAGTTGGGACACGTCGATGCCCAACTGCCGCAGAAACCTGAAATCGTTCTTTACGTGCGGGACAGGGATAGTGGCATAAGCCAACTGTGCTATGCACACGACAATCAGTGCCAGCAGTGATAATTTAGCCTTCATTTTTGTGTAGTGTTCTGACTGGTGGCGTTGACCTAGCCAACCGCGTCGGCAGGTCCCCACTGTGCCGTCAATTTTTCAATGTATCGTTTGGTGTCACCGTCAGGCATTTGGTCAAGTACCTCAATCAGATGCTCCTTGGGTATCCAGCCCGAAGAGAAACACTGCTCCAGAATGCCAGTCAGCGCATTCGTTTTCGGGTCACGATGATTGCTAATCCATTCCAGCAGAGCCTGCGTCTTGGTGGTGTATAACGTGTGCATCACTCCCTGAAAGCGATAACCCACCTGGCTATCCTCACGGGTCAACACGCGTTTCATGTCGTCACGCAACGCCAGACGGTTCATCGTGTCGAAGATGGTATTGTCGTTCCTGGGCACATAGTTCAAGTCGCTAATTTCCTCCAGTTGGTCTATCTCGGCATCCACTGGACCGATTTTCTGCGACTTGATGTTGTCAAGCACGAAGGTGCCCTCTTTGGTGATGGAGTAATCATATTCCTTGTCGATGCACCAGAATTCCTGGACCATGTTGTTCTCGTAAGCGTCTTTCTTGCTTGTCCACTCGAAGAACCTGAACTTGCGGCCCAGTTTCATGGTGGAAGGGGTGTCGAATGTGCAGGTGGTCTCGTCGCCGTAAGCCGTTCCATGGGTGTAATCCTCGTTGGACTCGTCGGGATGCGACTCATTCCAGTAACCGGTATCCAGATAATCGGTCGTATTGCCGTCACGGTCGTAGATGGCAAAAACCCTGCTCGCCCCATCGCCGAATTCCACATTGTATAATATGAGCGTATATCCCGACGGCAGCGCACGGATGCCAATGATGCTGAAAACGCCTTCGATGTCGTCCTCAACCCTAAATGGCTCACCCACCACACGCAGCAACACATCTTGCTGGGCATCGTTCATCTCTGCCGGCGGACGGTTATAGTCAATGACCAGTTTTTGGTCCATCTTGTAGATTTCACTCACATTAAAGCCCAATTTCTTCAAAAAGCCGTAATCTTCGGCACGGCCTTTGTCACCACGGGCAGTCGTTGCTCCGCATCCGGCAAGCAATACCGCCAAGAGTGCGATAATGGAAATCTGTTTCATAGTTCAGCAGTATTTTTAGTTGAATATTAATTATTGTCGTTCAGTAACTCATCAATACCCGTTTCACGGCAGATGTGATTCAACAGGTCTATCTCACTGTCGGCATCATCACCGTCGGCATCAATGATACGGGTGAGCAGATAACCGACGTGCAGTTTCTGTTCGTCGCTCATTTCTTTCACTATTTGGATGGCATAACGCACATCCAGCGCCAGGCCCACGCGGAAAATGTCGTCGGTAATGCACAGTTCGGCATTAATCACGTTGGACTCATGCAACTCTTCGAGGGTGATGGTGTTGTCGCAGTTGATCATCTCAATGATGAGCGACACCAGCGCCTCTTTCTGTCGGTTGGTAA
Organism: Muribaculaceae bacterium; assembly: GCA_017619935.1. Lineage (GTDB taxonomy): Bacteria > Bacteroidota > Bacteroidia > Bacteroidales > Muribaculaceae > Sodaliphilus. Next base: position 101,515 of record JAFZRJ010000023.1, read on the forward strand.
ATGTGATATTTTCGGCCATATCAATGTTTTCTAAATACAGGTGGACGTATTTCTCCGTCGGCCTCAGGCACGTCGGAAGTGGGAATCGGTGGGATTTCTTTGCCGTCGGTGTCGCTCTCGCTGTCGTCGGCGGCTTGTATTTCCTCGTTGCGTTTCGACTCTTCGTTGGCTTTGATGATTTCATCGGTGCGCGACAGCCACTTGCGCTTGCCGAAGATGCGTTCAGCATCCTCGGTATAGATCACCTCACGCTGCACCAACAGGTCGGCCAGTTCGTGATGGCCGTCCGTGTACTGTTCAAGGATATCGCGCGCACGTTGGTACTGGCTGTCGATAATGGCCTGCACCTCGTCATCGATTGCTTTGGCGCGGTCCTCGCTGTAAGGCTTGGTAAAGCCATAAGACTGGCCGCTAGAATCGTAATAAGAGATATTGGGCAACTTGTCGCTCATACCGTAGAAAGTCACCATGGCATAGGCCATCTTCGTAGCGCGCTCAAGGTCGTTAAGCGCCCCGGTGTCAATGAACCCGAGGAACATCTCCTCTGCCATGCGACCGGCCAACAACGAGCACATCTTGTCGAGCAAAGCCTGCTTGGGCTCAATCTGCCGCTCTTCGGGCATATACCATGCCGCACCCAAGGCTTTGCCACGTGGCACGATGGTCACCTTGATGAGCGGGTCGGCATACTGCAGATGCCAACTCACGGTGGCATGACCAGCCTCGTGAACAGCAATGGAACGGCGTTCCTCCTCAGTGATGACTTTCGACTTCTTCTCCAGTCCGCCTATGATGCGGTCGATGGCATCCATGAAGTCCTGGCGCTGAACGGCTTTCTTCTTGCGGCGAGCGGCTATCAACGCCGCCTCGTTGCACACATTGGCGATGTCGGCACCCGAGAATCCGGGAGTCTGACGCGAAAGCAGGTCGATGTCCACGCTGCCGTCGGTCTTCACGTTGCGCAGGTGCACTTGGAAGATTTCCTTGCGGTCGCTCAATTCGGGCAACTCCACATATATCTGACGGTCGAAACGACCTGCGCGCAATAGGGCCGTGTCGAGGATGTCGGCGCGGTTGGTAGCGGCAAGGATGATGACGCCGCTGTTGCTGCCGAATCCGTCCATCTCGGTAAGCAACTGGTTGAGCGTGTTTTCGCGCTCATCGTTACCACCCATGCCGGAGTTCTTGCCACGGGCGCGGCCCACGGCGTCGATCTCGTCGATAAACACGATGCAAGGCGCTTTCTCTTTGGCCTGACGGAACAGGTCACGCACGCGGCTGGCCCCCACACCCACAAACATTTCCACGAAGTCGGAACCCGACATGGAGAAGAACGGCACATTGGCCTCGCCGGCAACAGCTTTCGCCAACAAGGTCTTACCAGTTCCCGGAGGGCCTACAAGCAAGGCTCCTTTGGGAATCTTGCCGCCCAACTCGGTGTAATGTCCGGGATTCTTGAGAAAGTCAACAATTTCGGCCACCTCAACCTTGGCTTCGGCCAAGCCGGCTACGTCTTCAAAGGTCACTTTGTTGGAGTTGTTCTTGTCAAACAGCATCGCGCGCGATTTGCCCACGCTGAAGATGCCGCCTCCGCCACCCACGCCGCCATTGCCCATGCGGCGCATGATGAACACCCAGAACACCACCAGCAGGATGAGCGGTCCAAACGACCAGATCCACGACCCGTAGTCGCTACCCTTCTCGTAACTCACCTCTCCCTTGAAGTAACCGGCTTCCTTCCAGGCCTCTATCATCTCGGTGAACTTGTCGCTCGAGGGAATGTCGGTCTTAGCCTTCGCCTGTACACCTCGTTGAGGCTGATAGTTCTGGTCCTTGAACACCACACGCGCCAACGAGTCGTTGAGCACGGCCTCGGCTTCATTGCTGCCCGTATAGACGATGATTTTGCTCACGCCCCCGCTCTTGACCATCTTTTCAAATTCGGTCATGCTCATGGACTTGGTGGCGACATTGCTGCCGAAAAACCATGCGGCCAGCAGTCCACCTATGATGATTGCATACATCCAGTACAGGTTCAGTTTGAAACCTTTGTTATTTTTTTTATTTGCCATTCTGGATATTGTTTTTCACATATTTAAATAGAGCCTTGTCGCTGCCTTCTCAGTCCAAGTCGGGAACCTCGGTAATGGCGGCATCGGCCCACAACTGTTCCAAATTATAACGCTCACGGAATTCGGGCAGGAACACATGCACGAAGATATAGCCGTAGTCAATCACTATCCATTGCGAATTCTGGTAGCCGTCGTAGTTGAACGGGCGCACGCCGATGCTCTTCTCCACATATTCCCTGATACTGTCGGCGATGGCGTCGACCTGAATGGGCGTGTTGCCGTTCACGATTACAAAACCCTGTGTGGCGGCGGTCTCTATGCCGCTCAAATCCACATGTGTGATGTGGCGCCCTTTCTTCTCTTGCGCCCCCTCAATAATTGCTTTTACTAGTGTCTCGTTTTCTGTCATTATTATCAATTATGTATAATCTGCAAATCCTCAAAATAGAGTTAAATGAAAAAATGAGAAAGTGAGCAGAAACAAAATAAAATTACGGCTTTATTCCCGACTCCTTTAACAAAGCTTTGATTTCCTTATTAGAAATGGTTTCTCGGTCACCTTTGTCATAAAGAGCCAGAAAATAAATAATTCCTTCATTAATCCCAACAATCACATCGGTATGAGTAATCAACCGTGCTCCTCCTCTCTTGCCTCCACCTTTTGATTTAATTGCAACACGAATTTTTCTTACTCCATGTCCTAAGTCTGCTCCCATAAAAGGATTTGACTGCAATTCGTTCACAAGATTTTTTATGTCATCCACTAATGAGCGATAACGCTTGAACAACCTTTTGAAATCTTTGTCAAAGGAGGCAATTGTCTTAATCTCGTAACTCATCAAATAAATCATTTATGGGTCTTGCTTCCAAGTTGCCTTCTTGTACTTGTTTAAACTCCTTGAAGGCTTGTCTCAAACCAGCGGCAACCTGCCGAGCGGCATCTTCTTGATTCTGCTCGGCTTTGCGCTCGCGTCTAATCTTGCGCAACGACTTCAAAGCGCGCTCCATCATCGTGTCGTCGGTCACTATATAACTCAATTCACGATGTAAGGCCGCATTTAATTGTATAGCTGTCATCATTTCTTTTTTTTAGTCTTTGCAAAGATAGCACGTTTTTTTTAATTGGAAAAAATATTTTGCCGTTTGAGCTAGATTTCGTAATTTTGTACTCGATTTATTAACCAGAAAAATGACATTTTATGGAAGTACAAGGAAAAATCATACAGAAGCTGCCGCTGCAATCAGGCACGTCGAAGGCTGGTAATGAGTGGAGAAAACAAGTTTACATTCTCGAAACAATCGAGAACTTCCCCAAGAAAGTCGCTTTCGACTTCTTCGGCGACCGCATCAACCAGTATGACGCCATCTGCGAGGTGGGCAACACGGTGAAAATCAGCTACGACATCGAGAGCCGCGAATTCAACGGACGGTGGTACACCGACATCCGCGGATGGAAGGCCGAACCCTACGATCAGGCAGCACAACCCGCCGCTCAAAGCGCACAGCAACCACCGGCACCTCAACCCGACGCCGCTGCCGAGCCACAGGCTCCGCTGCCGCCCGCCGATTTTACCGGACCGAACGAGAACGACGATATTCCGTTCTGACGTTGAACTGCGTTTTGTTCACGCATTGGCTACTTTTTGTTAGTTTTCTTGATTTTTTTGACAAAAAAACTGAAAAAATTTTGCTGGTTCAGAAAAAGTTTGTAATATTGCACTTGAAAGTGGACAAACTATTACGCCCAATGAGGTTAATGGCTGAGAATCAATCATTAACACTTATCACCAAGCAATAGCCACAACTTGACATTGATAAAAGACAACGGACTATAATTATTAACAATCAAAATCTTTAACATTAAAACAACTAAAATTATGAAGATTAAATCTTTACTTCTTGCAGGCGTTGCATTTGTAGCACTCAATGCTTTCGCAGCAAACGAGACTTTCACAGCTCCTGACATCACAGTTGACAATGTGGAACAACTCGGTCAATTGATTAATGTCCCCATGACTCTCGAACTGGGTGAGGGCGTTACTTGGAAGAACATTGAGATCCACGTGACTCTCCCCACTGGTTTCTATCCCATCCTGGATGACTATGACCTGTGCGGTGACGGCGGTGCTGACCTTGCAGTGAACAAGAAAGGTATTCCTTACGTAAGTTTTACTGACAACTTTGCTATTTGGGACGGTGATGAATTTGTTGAATACAATGAAGAAAAATGGCCCCACTACAAAGTGGTAGGTGCTAACATGACTGGAACTCCCAACCCCAGCGGTGAAGTTTATGTCATGAACATTGCTCCCCGCGATGGCGAAGCTATTGATGGCGACTTCGAAATCACTGCTTATGTAAAGGTGATTCTTTCTGACGATTCAGAGGTTGTGATTCCCGAACAGGGTGGCGCTGCTGGCGCTCCTGCAAAGGAAGGCGACGACCTGATCGAGGGCAAGCTCTGCGGTGTTAGCGTTAGCAACATCAGCGGTCCAAACCCCGGCACTGGCGTTAACGACGTGAACGCTGCTAAGACTGTTGCGAGCGTGAAGTACATCAACGCTGCTGGTATGGTTAGCGACACTGCTTTCGACGGTATCAACATCGTTGTTACCAAGTATGCCGATGGCAGCCAGAGCACTGCTAAGGTTGTGAAATAATTCACCTTAACTAGTGATATACGGCGGGGCGCCCAATCAGGGTGCCCCACTTTTTTATGCCCTAACCGGATGCCCAAGGCACGGAGACCATGCGTGAGGCTCTTCAGGAACAGTCGCAAAAAGGTCGGGTCAACAAAGTAGAGGCCTTGAAAAGGATGCAAGCGATTTTAAAGTCAAGTCGGAGACGCGAGGCGGGTCGAAGACCCGGCATCGTGTTAAAGACCATGCGAGCACCCTGGAGGGGTGCGACGCTTGGTCCATAGCGGCAATCAGGGCAGGTGCGTCGAAGACGAACTTCTGCGTTGTCTTTGGCGTTGCGTCCATGATGAAGTTCCTCTTCGAGGCACCCCAATAACTCGCACCAAGAGACCAAGCTGCGAGGCCCTTCGGCCCTCTTGCATGGTCCTTAACATGGCTGGCCTCTACGAGGCCATTTGCGCGCAGCCCCAGTCATGAATGGCGTTGAAAATGCAGGAGGGTCGAAGACCCGGCATCGTGTTAAAGACCATGCGAGCACCCTGGAAGGGTGCGACGCTTGGTCCATAGCGGCAATCCGGGCAGGTGCGTCGAAGACGAACTTCATGTAGCTTACTTGCTTCTTTCGTTTATTATGTGTAATTTTGCGAAAACAATCCCATCAATCATTATGAGTGCCACCATTTCATTGTTTCATATTGTCATCAACACGCTTGGACGCAAAATGACTATCCCAGACGAGACTAGCGAGCACATGTATAAATACATCGCTTCGATTGTCAAGAATAAGGGGTGCAAACTCTTTCGCATCAACGGAATAGGAAATCACATTCACATTCTTGTGGGATTGCCTTCAAATATTGCATTGAGTGATATTGTACGCGATATCAAACAAGGAAGCAGTAAATGGGCGAAACAACAGGCTTATTTCCCAAACTTTAGAGGTTGGGGCAGGGAGTATGGCGCGTTTTCATGCAGTGTGCGTGACATAGATTCTATTATCAATTACATCAATAATCAGCGCATTCATCACAGGCAGAATTCTTTCGAGCAGGAATATCAAGACATGATTGAGCGTTCCGGGCTTGAATGGAACGACTTACGGCTCACATAATGAAGTTCCTCTTCGAGGCACCCCCATAACCAACGCCCAGAGACCAAGCTGCGAGGGTCTTCAACCCTCTTGCATGGTCCTTAACATGATTGGCCTCTACGAGGCCATCTGTGCGTCTTCGGCGCGTACCCCCACGGCATGTGTCGTGGCGCTGGCATCCGGGTGGGGGGTAAAAAAGAGGGGCACCCTGATTGGGCGCCCCACCGTATATCACTAGATAAGGTGAATTATTTCACAACCTTAGCAGTGCTCTGGCTGCCATCGGCATACTTGGTAACAACGATGTTGATACCATCGAAAGCAGTGTCGCTAACCATACCAGCAGCGTTGATGTACTTCACGCTAGAAACGGTCTTGGCAGCGTTCACGTCGTTAACGGCGTCATCACCACCGAGCTCGCTAATAACTTGGCAAAGAGGAGCAAATACTTCTTCGCCACCAGCGGGGTTCTCACCGATTTCACCGAAAGTGTCATCAGATTTGGTATATTTCATATAGATACCAAATTCACCATTCTCAACAGTCTCGTCAGCAGTTACATACAGAAGAGCGAACTCAGCAGGATTAGCTGTAGTAGGAATCTTCTTCATGTTTGCACCTACAATTTTGAATACAGGCCATGCAGCTTCGTTGTATTCACCACCCATTGACTCGGGGAATGCGTTGTCGGTATAGCTCATGTAAGGAATACCTTTCTTGTCAACAGCCAAATCTGAACCAGCATCCACAAACACCTCATACTCGGGGTCAATTGCGGGCTTCACTCCCTTGGGGAATTTCACGTGGAACTCAACATTGCAGAAGTCGTCACCCTCAGGCATGTTCAGAGTGAGAGGCATGCAAATCACAGTACCTACGTTCTCCTCGGTGATAGTCAAGTCGGGGGTAGTTACAGTAGCCTGTGCAGCAGCACCAAATGCTACAAATGCAGCAGCAGCAAGAAGTAAAGTTTTAACCTTCATAATTTAAAAATTTTTAAATTGTTAATAAATTGTTAAATATTAATTTGTAGTCCGTTTTTTTCGGTTTCATTTTGCTCACAGCGCTCTCATCACGTAAAAGCACAAAGTGAACCAGTTTTCCATTATTGTTGTATATCAGCCTTTTAACGTGTTTAGCGTTATTTCGGCACACTTTTCGAGTACAATATTACAAACAATTTCTGAACTGACAAAATTTTTTTTCAATTTTTTCTTGATTTTTTTTTCACCCATGATTCTTCAGCAACAGGAACGCTGCTTCGAGCAAGGTGTCACGGCCCTTGGCGGTGTCGTCGTCGGTCTGGTTGACTTGCACGTCGGGAGCGACACCAAATTCGGTCAGGAATCCCTCGGCATCGCGGATGGGGCACGACGAGAAACGCACATTCCACCCGTTGGGCAGTTCGCTGGTGAAAGGCAGCCCACTGCCACCGCCGGTGACATCGCCCACGATGGTTACCTGGGGCAACGATTTCATGATCGAAACGAAATTGTTGGTCGCGCTGAATGAGGCACGATTGGCGAGCACCACCACCGGTTTCAGGTAATGAATATGGTTCTTGGTCGGTTCAAAATAGTAGTCGTAAGGTTCGCTCATGTCGTTGTGTCCCGGACCGGTTTTGTGCTGGATGGAGCCGGCATGGATGCGCTGCTCGATGAATCGGCCCACCAGGGTCTCCACGTTGGTCAGGAAGCCGCCACCATTGTTACGCACATCGATAATGAGTCCGTCGGCTGTGGACAGATAGCTCAAGATGAGGTCCAGGTTACCCTCGCCTATCTCGTTTTCAAAGGTGCCGTAATACAAGTAGCCGTAGTTGTTGTCGAGCAACGCGTATTTGATGCCCGATGCCCGTCGGTACTCAAAGTTGAGGTAGTGCTCATCAATGAGCCGTTCATCGTAATTCACGGGATACTGTTCCCATATCCAGTAGCGCGACACATCGTGAGCCGCGATGAGATTGGTGTGGCCATCGCGCAGTTCCTTGAGCATATCGCCACACAGTTCGAAGAGTTCCTGTGAGGTCATACTGCTGGTGAGCTTGCTGCGGTAACGGGTGCGCACTTCCTGCCAATCGACCTCCTTATAGTCGAAAAACGCATAGTGCTCGTCCATAATGGTCCACAGCGCGTCGAAGTTGCCGAACGGATCGTTGTTCCATTCCGGCTCATCGTGGCAAGCGCCCAACGGCGTAAGCCCCAGCAGACACACCACCGGCGCCAACATGCGCAACAGTTTCTTGAACATCTCCACTTGTTTCTTGCTAGTCATCGCTCACACCTTATTTAATATATCGACGAGATGATTCGGGCAGGGGTAGTCACGGTCTTGCGCGGCACCGACAGGAAATCACCGCCAAGGCCCACGACCAGTGTATGGGTAGTGATGTGCGTGTTCAAGTTACTCACCCAACTGCGCTCGAAACGATTGCGATAGCCCAGTCTCAGAATGGTGCCACCCAAATGCAAATCGGCGGCAACCAGGTTGGTCATGTCGAAACGGTTGCCCCACCATCCAAAATGCGCCAAGCCACCGTGATTGCCCAAATACATCTCATAATAACTCTCATCGTAATCGGGCGAGAAGAACACTCCCGCCACGGGCAGCGTGGGTTGATAGGCCAATGTGACGGGCAGTCGCCACAGCCGCGTGTGATAGACCGCCATGCCCGTCAGCCCCAGCGCCACATGCGCCTTGACACTGACCACATTATTACTGTTGGCGGCATTGTAAATCACGCCACCACGCAAGCGAGCCATTCCGCCCACCATCAGCTGCAGACCGGGTTGCCACACGTCGCGCCAACGCCGCATCATCGACCATTGCGCCTCGGCCATGAGTGATTGCATGTCGTTGTTGCCCACCTGATTTTCCACATTAGAGAAGTCGGCGCCGAACCCCCACTGCCTCACCCAACGCTCGGGCGCAAACCCTGTCGCCCGAGTGGCCGTAAAAGACAGCCCCACATTGATGCCGCCATAGGTGACGGGCGTGAGGTAACTGTCGAGCAGTGACGCGTGCCCCACCTCGGCCATGAACATCGACGCGATGGGACGCAGCACAACGGCAGAGTCGCACGTCGTTTGCGCCCGCACGCCAGCAACAAGTGCCAACAGGATGATGATGGTGGACAGCCGTCGCATCTACTCGTCATCGAATAGGCGCCGCTGACCGGTGAGTTGGTCCAGCACCTCGGTTTGACTTAATTCGCGAGGGGGCTCGGAGCTCTCGGAGACCTCGGAGTTCTCAGAGGCCTCGGGGGCCTCGGATGGCTCGGGTCGGGGTTCGAGTTCGGTGACGTCGGCCACCTGCCAGTTGGTGAGGCGTTTGCCTTTCGCCTTGAAGCCTTTCACGGCAATAAATTCCTCGGCATCAATCACCAGTGGCTCACGGAACGCGTCATCGCCACCCATTTTCACTTCAAAGCGCGGCAGAGGTTCGTCGGTGAGCAAGAGCAGTCGTGACTCGGGGTTCTCGCCTATCATGCGTTGCCGCTTGGCGTTGTCCTCCAGCTCAAAGCGCTTGATGTAGTGATAGCCCTGGTCGGCATCGAAGAGGACCGCAGTCCACACCACCCCGGCGCGATATTTCTCAATGCGCAGGATGCCCTCGTCGTAGTGGTTGGTGGCTTCGGCTGTGGTGGTATAGAAATCACCGTTCTTCATGATGACCAGGATGCGGTCGTCTCCGCCAAACAAGCCTAAACTCCGTCCGTGACCCTCATAGTTGATGCGAAGGATGTCGGCGTCGAACCACACCTCGCGGTCGCCCAAAGTGCTTGCTCCGCGCTCCTTGAGGGTGATGCGCAGCACTTCGTTTTTGGTCACAATATTGCCTCGCGAGGTCTTGCCCTTGATGGCGAGTTCGGCCAAATCAACGTCGAACTGAAGCACTTTCAAGCGGAACTTGGGCTTGAGCACCACGCGCAGCACTTCGGCCTCGCCATTGGGATTGGCGGAGAACCACACCACCTTGCTGCCGGGCTTGCCCTGCGTGAGGTCGTACTCACGGTCGCGCGTGATGCCCGTCACGGCAAAGCGTTTCATGAATATAGTGCCACCCTTGCCGTCGAGGTAAAGCGCATTGTAGATGGTGCGGGAGTCGTTGCGCTTGAACACGCTCAAGTGTATCACGTTCTTGCCCACATAAGTCTTCTCGGCCACCTTGATGACCTTATACTTGCCATCCTTGAAGAAGATGATGATGTCATCGATGTCACTACACGGGCACACATACTCATCCTTCTTCAGTCCGGTGCCGATGAAGCCGTCGGCACGGTTGATGTAAAGTTTCTCATTGGCCTCGGCCACCTTGGTCGCCACGATGTTGTCGAATTCGCGAATCACCGTGCGGCGCGGATACTTGTGACCATACTTTTTCTTCAGGCCCTGATACCACTCGATGGTGTGCTCTACCAGGTGCGCAAGCTGATGATCAATCTCGGCGATACGCTCATTGAGGGTGACGATGTAATTGTCGGCCTTCTCGCTGTTGTACTTGATGATGCGCTTCATGGGTATTTCCAGCAGGCGCAGGATGTCGTCGGTGGTCACCTCGCGGTAGAATTGGGGCTTGAACGGCTCCAGGCGTTTGTCCACGTGGGCGATGGCCGTCTCTTGGTCCTTGGCTTGTTCAAACTGGCGGTCCTTGTAGATGCGCTCCTCAATGAATATCTTCTCCAACGACACGCTGTGCAGCGCCTCCATGGTTTCGCCACGGCGAATCTCCAGTTCCTGACGTAAGATGTCCTTCGTGCGGTCCACACTGAATCTGAGCACGTCGCTCACAGTGAGGAACTGCGGCTTTTCGTCCATAATCACGCAGCAGTTGGGCGAGATGCTAATTTCGCAGTCAGTGAAGGCGTAAAGGGCGTCGATGGCGATGTCGCTCGACGTGCCAGGCTGAAGTTGCACGGTGATTTCGGCATTCTCACTGGTCAAGTCATCAACGCGTTTAACCTTGATTTTACCTTTCTCACTGGCCTTGACGATGCTGTCGAGCAGCGACCCGGTGGTCTTGCCGTAGGGCACGTCACGCACCACAAGGGTCTTGTTGTCGAGTTTTTCGATGCGGGTACGCACACGCACGCTACCGCCACGCTCACCGTCGTTGTAATGGCTCACGTCGATGTATCCACCAGTCTGGAAATCAGGATACAGGTGGAATTCCTCACCCCGCAAGTAGGCAATGGCGGCATCCAATATCTCATTAAAGTTGTGCGGCAGAATCTTACACGACAAACCCACGGCAATGCCCTCGGCCCCCTGCGCCAACAGCAGCGGGAACTTGGCGGGCAGAGTGAGCGGTTCGCGCTTGCGACCGTCATAACTCAGTCCCCAGTCGGTCACCTTGGCGTCATAGACCACATCGAGGGCGAACTCGCTGAGTCGCGCTTCAATGTATCGGCCGGCAGCGGCACCGTCGCCTGTCAGGATGTTTCCCCAGTTCCCTTGCGTGTCGATGAGCAAGTCTTTCTGTCCCAACTGCACTAGGGCCGAATAGATGCTGGCGTCGCCATGAGGGTGGTACTGCATGGTGAGACCCACCAAGTTGGCGACCTTGTTGAAGTGACCGTCATCGGCCTCCTTCATGGCGTGCATGATGCGGCGCTGAACAGGTTTGAAACCGTCCTCGATGTGAGGCACGGCACGCTCCAGAATCACATAGGAGGCATAGTCGAGAAACCAGTTCTCGTACATACCCGACAGTTGCAGTTTCTTGTCCTTGGGCACCTGATAGGTCGAATGTTTGCTCTCTTCGGCTTCCTGTTGCTCCGATGACTCGTCATCGATGGGCTGTTGCTCTTCGTTCAATTCCTCCAGCGCTTCGTTATCTTCTTTCATGTGATGATATTTAGCTTATTTGATCATGCCCCACTAAGGCACATTAACGTGCAAAGGTACAAAAAAATCCGCAATTGGGCAACCTTTTTTATCCACAAGCAAAAAGTGGCGCAAAATGAATAGAAAAACCAACTTTTGTATACGATAATTGCCGTTTCGTTGAAATTGGGTGGCGTGATTAAAATATTCGATATACCTTTGTGTGGTTTTAAAAAACCTGCCAAATTTAGAGTAATGGAAAAGTGGTGCTGTTGGCACAGCAATGAGATGTAGTGTCGTGATTAGCGCGACACTTTTTTTGCACCCACAAAAATAGCGAGGTGGCATGCCACCTCGCCTTTTGATTCAGGAGGAACCACCCTTAACGAGTGAGTTCAAATCCTACGCGGGCGCCATCTTTGCTCTTGCACAACTGGCTCACGGCTTTCACTGCGGCCTCGTTACTCACCTTGCCGGCTTTCTGAAGCATGCTGGTCATCTGTCCGGCATCGAACATGAGACCCATACCGTTTGTCGTTTTGATGACATTACCCTTAATGGTTTGGGCTGCGGTTTTCAGCGCGATTTCACCGGTCTGCTGGTTGTAGGCATAGGTTCCATCGAATGGAATACCGTTCACCTTAGCAGCAAACTTGTTGCCCTCGAGGAACGAGAACATCGTGTTGTTGCTGTTGATACCGATGGCATTGTAGTTAGAAGCCAACGACGATACCAGTGCCGAAGCGGCACCTGCGCCACCTGCCTTGTTCAGGGTCTGCTCACTGGTAAAGGCTGCACCGGGAGCGCTATAGTTCCAGTTGCCCAGCAGGCTGGACTGGTCAAATCCCATACCGCCCAGCAGAATGTTACCCAACACACTGCCCAGCACATTACCCAGCACGCCGCTCGTACTATTACTCGATGTGGTGGTGCCGTAACCTCCTAATCCGTTTGAAAAGCAGCTTGACAAGAGAAGTGTCATAGCCGCAAACATGGTCAAAATAGTTTTTTTCATTGTCTTATAGGTGTTAATAAGTGAATAAGTTCGGGAGCAAAGTTACAAATAAACATTTAAAAAACGAACGATTTGCTCATTTTTTTCAACTAATTCCAGAAAATTGCCACTTCGAAGCACTTATTTGCTACACTTTTTCGGGCGGCGCAACGAGTTGCGCTCCCAAAAGACGCCGTCGCTATAGCCCTGAATCGAGGCGTCGCCCTCGGCCATTATGATGCGTTTGGCGGCCCAGAGGCAATAGTCTTCATTGAATTCGACACCGATGTAGTGCCTCTGCAACTTCTTCGCCACCACGGGAGCGGTTCCGCTGCCCATGAAAGGATCGAACACCACATCGCCGGGCTGCGACGAGGCCAGAATCAACTTGGCATACAATTTCTCGGGTTTCTGCGTGGGATGGTCGGTATTTTCGGGCATGGACCAGAATGGCACGCTGATGTCGTCCCAAAAGTTTGACGGGCACGTCAGCCTGAAGTTGCCCTCATCGCTCGCCTCCCAATCCTTGGGTTGGCCGTTGATGGTGTAGGGAGCCAGCACCCTGCGCTTCATTTTCACGGCCTCTACATTGAAATAATAGTCCTTGGGGTTCTTCACGCCGAACCACACGTCCTCCATGGCATTTTTCCAGTTCGACTTCGCGCCACGACCTTTCTCGCGTTGCCATGTGATGCGGTTCATAACGGTCAGGTGCTCAGCCATCACGCGCTGCAACGCCGACGAGCATTTCCAGTCACAGCACAGATACAGGCTGCCATCGGGTTTCAACTTGCGGCAAACCAAGCCAAACCATGAACGCACATAGTCATCGTAGGCCTCCGATGAACGTGCCGCGAAAGTGCGACCATTGAAATTCTTGGTCAAATTGTAGGGAGGGTCAATGATGATCAGGTCGGCGACATCGTCGGGAATGGCATCTATCACATAGAGCAAATCGGCATGGATGAGCACGTCCTGAAACGGCGCCTTTTCACGCACCGTCGCAGGCGTCGCCACGTACTGCCGCAAACACTCCTTTTCGGCGTCGGTCACCGTTATAGTCCTGTTGTTCTTCGCTTTCTCCATCGGTTCAATTACCTTCAGCGCAAAATTAATAAAAATGTCGCTATTTCACATCCACTTGACAGGAAATTATTGTCTGCCATGGCAAAATTGATGGAACTGTGGCACGAAATTTGCATCATCGCTATGCGTCATCAATCACAACACATTTCTACTATGTCTAAGAAAATTATCGACTTCAACGCTTATCGCGAATTCTTCAACGATTCCGACCTGTGGAACAAAATCAAGAAAGTGGCGAAGAAAGCCGGCATCAAGGTGGTCTATGCCGCACTGGTGCTCTATTACATGACCCGTGACCCCAACGTGCCCAAATCCGAAAAGCTGAAGATTTACGGTGCGCTGGGCTACTTCATTCTGCCCACCGACCTTATTCCCGACACCATCATCGCGCTAGGTTTCACCGACGACTTGGCTGCGCTGGCATGGGCGCTCTACTCGGTCAGTGCCAACATCACGCCGGAAATTGAGCGACAGGCCGAAAACAAACTGAGGGAATGGTTTGGCGATTTTGACAAAGCGGAAATCGCCGGACTGCTGCCTCAGCGCACCACCGAAGAAAAAGGGGAAGACGAAGCGTCAGCGGAACAGTAAGCGCGCCACACGAGCCGAGCCACGACGGCCGGCCACGATGCGTCGGAACAGCCACTTCACAGTGGGAGCCACCACCCAACGCCATTGCAACGAGTTATCATAACTCTCCCTGAGCGAATTGAAAGCGCTGCGGCACAAAGGCTTGGACAATTCGGGGTGGCCCTCGCGCTCGTATTGCGCTGCCAGCACAATGCGCCTGTAATCCAACAGGCGGAAGTAACGACGACGGTTCTTCAAGGAGGAGCAACGCACCTCGTTCTCCACCAAGTCTATCACGTGCTCCCACTGCCCGTGTCGGGTGTGAAATTCGGTCCCCGTGATAGAATTGCCGCCGCTATGATTGATGATAAGGGCAACGCGACCACCCATGAAAGCTATGCGTGGCCTAGCCAACAACAAGCGCATACCCAGTTCCCAGTCATTCCAGCCCGGCAGATTGATATTCCACCAGTCGGTGGCTGCAAAGAATTCCCGCCTCACCGCATAGCGCAAGGTTGCCAACTGGGCGTGCAGAATCTGGATGGCGATAAAATCGTGCTTGAAGAATGGTGACTTCCGGGTCTTGCCGTCGGGCATCAGCACCACCGACTTGGCAGAAATCAAATCGACCTCGCCATGGCACGACTCCACTTTTTTCACATAACGAGCCACCAGGTCAGGGGTCATCTCATCGTCACTGTCAAAAAACAGCACCCACTCGCCCGTGGCTTGCCGGAACCCACAATTTCGGGCCGCACCAGCAGTGTGGTGTGGTTCCTGCAGGACTTCAACCTTGAAATCATCGGCATCGTGGTCGGCCTTGAACTGCTGAAGGACGTTGAGCGAATCGTCGGAACTGCAATTATCCACCAGAATAATCTGCAACGGACGATAGGTCTGCGCCACTATTGAGTCGAGTGTGCGCTTCACCACTTGCGCACGATTATATACGGGTATGATTATTGAAACTTCCATCATAAAATGTGGCGTAAAATTACTGCTTTTTCCGCAACCGAGCAAAAAAATCACACATTATCATGACTAACCGAAAAAATGAAGCACCCACTGATTGATAATAAGATGCAATAAACAAGATGGCAATACCCAACCAACAACTTGCACAACATTATGGGGGCTGTGACTGGTGATGCAGTCACAGCCCCCAAAGGACTATACGTCAATTCTTATTATAGTAAGCGAATCGGGACTAATCAAGGGTGAGGATGATGTTGATGATAGCGTTCATGTCTTCGACATCCACCTTTCCATCTTCAATCAGGTCGGCATTGCCAGGATAGTCGTCCCGTGTCTTGAGATCCAGCATGATGTTGATGACAGCGTTCACGTCTTCGATGTCCACCTTGCCGTCGCCATTCACGTCGCCTTTATTGGTGGAAGACCCAGGATTCATTTCCAGCGAGCAGTCGAAGTAGGCTCCATCCTTGTTCTGCTGAATATATACGGCCACCACATTTTTGCCGCGGTGGAATGCCGATGCCGGAATGTTGTAACTTTCGTGGGTGTTGTTCCATGTGGATCCGTAGGGCGTTTCGCACCAACCAGATTTCTTGATCACTTCTTGGCCATTGACATAGACCACCATGTTGTCGTCATGAACACAATTAAAAGTAAAGGTTGCATCGCTTGCTACTGCGGTGAGATTGACCGGGAATCGCATCCAGTAGCAGTTATACTCTCCATACCAGAAGGAATAATAATACAACGGGGTTCGAGGGCCATTGGTGTGACCCGGACTTGCGGTTGCCAAGGGGAGGTCCATCCAGTCGTCATCATTGAAATCTTCGGTGTTCCATCCTTCGGGAGCGCTTGGCCATTTTCCGCTTAATTTGCGGTAGTCATGTTTGGCCTTCACAAAATGCGGCACTCGTTGGCTGTTGTATATCAACCTGATTTCGCCCTCCTTAATACCGCATCGGGTGCAAACGCCATCACTGAACCAGTGGTTACCGTCAGGTTCCCTCAATTCCGTCCTTTTCACATTGCAATCTTTACAGACATAGTAGCTTTTACCCTCAACCCCACAGGACGAACTCTCAAAGTCGCTGAGAGTCCATTGAGAATGGTTTTGTTCGTTAATCCATATTTCACTCAGCCTCACTTGATTATTAACGCCCTCGGTGCATGTAAACTTGAAATAACGGAACTTGCGCGTGTCGTTCACAGGAATCACGATTTCGGCATAGTCGACGAGCAGCATGGGATAGTCCTTCTGCGTGTCGATCTCTGTCCAATTTTTGAAGTCGTTTGACCCTTCAAGTTTCCAACTTCTAAGCATGTATTCGTGCACATGATAGGAATCCACCGCATTGACAAGGCTATATTGCTTCACGGCCACATCCTGGCTGGCTTGCATCACCACATAACACTCGCCGGGATTAGAAACGTAGTAAGTGTAGGCATTATTGTCTAGTGCCATGCTTGCTTCATAGCCCGGTGCGCCCTGCCCGCCATATTCATAACTGTAGCCCACACCGTTAGCATCATAACGCGTCCATGTGGGATTGGGATTGGGGTCGGGGGTCGCGTTGTCGAGCATGGGCACAACGATACTCATTGTGGCAGAAGTCATTTCCTTGCCAGGCTCTTGGTTTGTGGCTCTGGCAGTGTATTTCTGCTCCTTGTTAGTGCGGGCTATACTATATGGATTCTCAACCTCCACCTCATCGATATAAAGATGCACTTCGCCGGTTCCTTCGGCAGTAATGAGACAATATTCATTAAATGTCTCAAATTTAATATCGGGAAAATCACTTTCTGTGGGTCCCTCCTCTACAAAAGCTTCAGAAACGGTGAAGTAGGAATCCTTACCCATTGTAGTATAAAAGCCATTACTGGTGTTGTAGCACAGGTAATTCTTAAGTGTTCCCGAATTAAACATCGCATAGATGTAGAAACTATTGTTATCTCGTGTTTCCACCAGGTCAATAGATGATTCGTAATAGTCACCGAGAAACTCGCCGGAATACAAATACTTCCCCGTTGCGCGGTTGTAGATTCTGTAGCCACTATTCGCGTCGCCAACAAAACACCAATAGTAGGAGTCATTATTCTGCGAAGAGGAACTTACTGCGATATCGGCATAGTCGCTCTGCGAGGCATAAATGAAACGCCCACCGGTTTTTAAGAAATAATAGTGAACGGGCTTAACCCCAGGGTGGGTAGTAGGCACAAAAGGCAGAGCCTGCGCCAGCATGGGCAGTAGCATCGCTACAACAAATACTAATCTATTCATAATATAAATAATTAATATGATTTGTGTTTATCGGTGAATGTTAGTTTCTACAAAATTACTGCTTTTTCCGCAACCGAGCAAAAAAATCATACTTGCGCCCACCTTTTGTCAAAATTTTGAATTAACTTTGCTGACTATCTTTTCAAAAACGCATGATGAAGATTCTCTTCGCTGGTGACGCCAGCAATATGCACAACACACTCGCGCATGCCTTGCGTCGTATGGGACACACGGCGGTGGTGGCTTCCGACGGCTCGCGGTGGATGAACACGGGCAGCGACATTCGTTTGGTGCGACATCCCGGGAAATGGGGGGCCGTCCGATATGTTGCCGACTTGCTCAAAGCGTTGCCGCACATGAGGGGCTACGATGTGGTGGAACTGTCGGGGAGCATCTTTTTCTCACTGCGGCCCGAGAAATTGAAACACATCTTTAATTATCTCAAGCGACATAACCGCCACGTCGTCTATTCGGCGCTGGCCACCGACCCCACCTACTACCAGGCGTGTCATGACGGCCACACCTATCGATATAGCGACTATATGCTGGGCGACCAGCCATCGCCCTATGTGGACAGCGACGAGTATCGCGCCCAACAGCAGGACAACTGGCACATGCCGCTCATGCAGCAATACCACGACCACATCCTGACGCACGCCGACGGTGTGGTGGCGTGCCTGTGGGAGTACTATGCCGCTTATCGAAGCATCGGCTACAAGCCACTGGCCTACGCCGGCATCCCCATCGACCTCACCGAGTTGCCGTTCCGCCCACTGAGCCAAGAACCCGAAAAAGTACGGTTCTTCATCGGCATCCAGCCCGACCGCACGGTCATCAAGGGCACCGACCGCCTGCTGGAAGCCTTGAAGCGCGTGAGTGACCGCTACCCCACCCTGTGCGAGGTGGAAATTGTGGAGCGGTTGCCTTATGCTGAATACACCCAGCGAATGGGTAACGCCCATGTCATCGTTGACCAACTTTACAGTTACACTCCCGCCACCAATGCACTGATAGGCATGGCGCAAGGTTTGGTGGCCGTCTCGGGTGCCGAGCCTGAATACTATGAGTTCATTGGGGAAGCCGACAATCGCCCCGTAGTAAATGTCAATCCCATGATTGAAGGCGACATCGACGCACAATTGGCTTATATCATCACCCACAAAGACCAACTCCCCACATGGGCCGAACGCAGTCGGGCCTTTGTAGAAAAACATAACGCCGCGCCCGTTGTGGCACAGCGTTATTTAGATTTTTGGGAAAGTTTGGACTAAACCCGCGATATTACATATTGCG
Source organism: Muribaculaceae bacterium (assembly GCA_017619935.1). Lineage (GTDB taxonomy): Bacteria > Bacteroidota > Bacteroidia > Bacteroidales > Muribaculaceae > Sodaliphilus. Next base: position 120,337 of record JAFZRJ010000023.1, read on the forward strand.
AGCCACAGCCGCCTCTAGCCGTGTGGCATCCTCCACACGCTCTATAATGTCACCATTCTTTATAATAAACGTGGTGGGGACTCCCGACACTTGATAGGCTCCCACATTCATCGAGTTGGCTCCATTGGGGTCATAGACCGTCACCCAAGGCAGATTCTGTGCAGCCTGACGCCATGCCACAGCATCGTCATCGAGACTGATTTGATAAATGGCCAAGCCTTGCGCTTTGTACTTGTTATAAATGTCGTTCAGCAACTTGTTGAACATCGGTGAATAGTCGGCCTGATAGACCGTGAAGTTGAGCAGCACGAAGCGATTTTGCGTCGCAATCTCGCTCAACACATAATCCTTTCCGTTATAATCCTGCAACTTGATGTCGATCAACGAAGTTTCATCGGCGAAGATGGTATCAGCCCCTTCACTATTAGCACGACGTCGTTGTTGTCCGGCAGTGAGCACACTCACCAAGTATTCGGTACGCCGGTCATTGGGGCGGAAAGAATAAAACGCGTTGGCCACAGCGCCTATGATGCGCAGGTCGTCATCGTCCAGCGGGTCATAGAGTGGCTTGCCGTCAAGATACTTATTAATGGCGTAATAGGCCACGATGCCAGCAGGGTCAACCACAATCTGCTCAGCCACCTTGCGCTTGAAAGCCTTGATTTGTTCCGGTGTGCCTTTGCCACCAGCCAACTTCATCGCTTCCTTATCAATGTTCATCACCTGCACGGCGTGGTCGCTACCGGCCAGGGTGTAATCGGTGGAAAATGCCTTAAGCGAAGCATTGACCGTGATATGGTCGAGACTGTCGATGGGGAAACATATCACGTCGCCGTTCACGCGCAAGCGATAGATGTTGGGATCTTGAGGAGCAGGCTCACTCACGCTGAATTTGCCGTCACCTTTCACTTTTACCGTATCGACAATGAGCCATATGCCGTTGCTCGACTCCTCCAGCACCAGCACCGTAGTGTCGCCAGCACCGTCGATTTTTCCGTCAACCTTAAATTTTCCTTCACTGCACGAGGCCATGGCCATCGTAAGCAGCACCAAAGCATAGAGATATTTTTTCATCTTTTCAAATCTGCTTAATCATTTTCGGCTGCAAAATTACAAAAAAATTACCACATCAATACGATTCCCGATTCTTTTCCCACCCCAACCGTCGGTGATGACAAATCTCCAGTATTTGCTAGTCAGGTTAGCAGAAAATTGAGGAGTTTTTGGAAATATGCTTCAAAACTGCTATATTTGCGACATTATTGCTTAACGCGATACAAATTCGACTACTATGAGAGACTTTAGTGGCAGCCCCTATCCCAATTTGCTGAAATTCCTTGAAGATGGCTACATGTATGACACCGACAGCACCAATTATGTCGACCTGCTGCTGTCGCTTGCCCCTATCGGATCTATCAAAAATCTGATGGAGGTGTACTCCCGGACCAGTGAAAAAATAGAGTGTTTCAGGTCCATGCCGTTTTCCTATACGTATCGACTCGAAAAGGTCCACGATGAACTGGACATGTTTGTCAACGACAAACTTCTGGCCTATTACATCAACGAGACCGAACATACCGACCAGGACTTGTACGCCTGCCTTGCAAACCTTGTTCTCGGCAAAAATTATGACCAAACTCGCAAAAGCCTCATGCAGCAAAACGAGCGACTGAAAGACACCGCCAACAGGATTCACAACAGCAAGGTGAAGCTTGATAATATCAGATCAGAACAAAAGGAGCAAAGATATCCCCTCGATTCAAACGGATACAAAATGCTTAAAAACGAGTATCTGCAACTTATGGAGTTTCTCAATGGCGTGGGATATGAGAAGACCCCCGACATTATGTGGCTTGAAAATTGTTATGGCATTCAGTCTAGTTCCTCCAAGAAAGTCTCGAAAAAGTCACGCTCCATCAAGAAGACGCTCATCTTCTTTGCCGTGGCTGGCTGTCTGCTTTTGGTCTATTTCCTTCTCACCAATTTCCAGATTACCGCATTTATTATTTTCATCATTCTCTTTGTACTCACCATCATCGTCACGCTATTTCGCCCCGACATCTGACCCGCACATCCTGCAAGCTGACGGGTGCAACTCTTTTTTATGGGTGAAAGACTTGCACAAGTCGTGGTTTTTTAGTTGCTTTGCAACCACATATACCTAAATAAAATTAGCACTATGAGCAAACTCAACCCCTCTCTGGAACTGGAAAAACAATTGGGTGCACAAATCTACAATGCCCTACAGGGGCAAGTGGTGGAAGACGTGCTGCGCAAAACACGCACTTCGAGCAGCGACACCTACTGGCGCAGCAGTATGGAAGGTCACAGCCTGAAAGTGCAGGAAGAACTCTTGCCCGACCTCCACGCCTTGTGTCAAAAGGTGAAGAAACGTCTCAAGATTGATCATCCCATTGATTTCTACATCACCGGAGACTCTGACGTAAACGCATTTTCGCTGGCAGCCGAGGAAGACGGCGAGCCACACATCGTCAACATCAATTCGGGTCTCTTCGACCTGATGACCGAAGACGAACTGTGCTTTGTTATAGGACACGAGTTGGGACACCTCATCAACAAGGACACCGCCCTCACACGGCTAATCAACTTCGTGTTTCCACCCGAAGCCGCCGTTCCCGTGACATTACAATATAAGATTAGACTGCACGAGCAACTGGCAGAACTGGTTGCCGACCGCTATGGCTACCTTGCCACCAAAGATCTCGGTGTGTGCGTAACCGCATTCTTCAAGATGGCGTCGGGCCTAGACCTCGCCAAGATGAACGTGAGCATCGACGCCTTGATTGCCGACAACACCCGACGGCTGCAATACTTCCTCAAGGACCGTGGAGTGAGCCGTTCGTCACATCCTGTCAATCCCATCAGGGTGCAAGCACTCAATCTTTTTGCCACCTGCAAAACGCAGGAAGAACTGCAGCAAGGCATGGATGAACTCATCTCCATCCTGCTCAAGGTGGGTGATTCGGAACTCGACGAGCACATGGCACGATTCATCGCTTCGGCCGGACTCATCGTGGCCCACAGCGACCAGGAAGTGAGCCAAGATGAAATAAAACAAATCATTGAGACGCTGGCCGCCCTCAAAATTTTCCCCCGCAAGTTCCTTGAAGAAATTGCCCGGGGCGATGTCAGCAAGACATTCAACGAAGCGGTAGAAGGCATTCTCAAAATCAATCCCGGCTTGCGCATGGGCATGCTGGATTACATGATTCACATTGTGCTCAGCGACAAAATCATCGCTTCCCAAGAACTGGATCTGCTCTACAGCTTTGGCGACAGCATCAGTTTGAGCGAGCGTGAAGTGGCGGCAGCCATCGCCGAATCCATTCAGAAGAACTATATGCCCAGTCTGGAATCCATCTGCTAGCCATTCAAGAATTAAGGTCACTAAAATTTGGCATATCGGATTATTCACTCTAATTTTGCATCTATAATGGCTTCTCCTGCTCATGGCGAATGCTCAAGCCACTCCAGCGACCGAGGCCAGCTTAACTAGAAACCAAAACAATGAAACAAATCATCCAACACTTGACCGACAACGATGCCTACACGTTCAGTTGTCTGTACTACATCCTCCAGAAGTATCCTCGCGCCGAGGTGGAATACACTTTCTTCGACCGCAACCACACGCGTTACCCGCAAGGTTTCGCCGAGTTGCTGCAAGAACAGGTCAACTATATGCCTAACGTAACGATTACTGAAGAGGAAATCGCTTTCATGCGCCGCAAGATGTACTACTTGCCTGAGTGGTATTTCACCTTCTTGCGTGGCTATAGGTTCTGGCCCGAAGAAGTCAACATCAGCCAGGACGCCGAAGGCTACCTCAGCATCAACATCCACGGCAAGTGGTATTCCACCATCATATGGGAAATGGTGTTGCTGCCGTGCATCAGCGAAATCATGCACATGCTGCAGGGCGACATGGACAAGTACGATGCCGCACTCGAAGAGCAACGCACCCGCGCCAAGGCTACCCGTGCATTGGCGAACGGACTGGTCATCAGCGACTTCGGCACACGCCGTCGCTTCAACTTCGACCATCAGGACATGGTGGTGCGCGTATTTAAAGAGGTGGCAGCACAAGGCGGCTACACCGACGAGAACGGCGCATATCACCAGTTCACAGGGGCGTTCCCGGGCACCAGCAATGTGTACTTGGCCATGAAATACGACCTCACGCCCATCGGCACCATGAGTCACCAGCTCATTTCGTTCGAGGAGAACGTGAGCGGGTTATTCGAGTGCAATTTCAACGTGATGCGCAAGTTCAGCGACGTGTTTGACGGCGACAACGGTATCTACCTATACGACTGCTTCGGCGACACCGTGTTCTTCAACAACCTGAGCAAGCGCATGGCCATGATGTACAAGGGACTGCGTGTCGACAGTGGCAAAGAAGAGGAACAACTGGAAAAAATCATTGCCAAATACGAATCGCTGGGCATTGACCCCGCCACCAAGCAGATTGTCTATAGCAACGCGTTGAACATTGATCGCGCTATAGAGCTGCACAACTTCACCGCCGGACGCATGCAGGACAGCTACGGTATAGGCACCCACCTCACTTGCGACATCAAGGACGTGAAGCCCATGAACATCGTTATCAAACTCACTCGCATGCGCATTACCGAACTGCGTGAGTGGCACGACTGCGTGAAACTTTCCTGCGACAAGGGCAAGACACTGGGCAATCCCGACAAATGCGCCTACTTACTGAGCCAAATCAGCGAGTGACACACCTACAAGCACTTTAACAGTCCGGGGCGCCAAATTTGATGTTGGCGCCCCGGACTGTTATTCAAGTCTTTATGTGTTCAATTAATCCTGAGTCAGAATGATGTTGATAATAGCATTCACGTCGGCAACATCCACCACGCCATCGCCCGTCAAATCGGCATTACCAGAGTAGTCGGAGGCAGTCTTTTGCTCCAGAATGATATTGATGGTCGCGTTCACGTCGGCCACATCCACTACGCCTTCTCCAGTAATATCACCTGTAACAAATGGTGTCGTGTGGCCATTGTCAATGAGCATCCGGAGAATCACTAAGTCCCAACTGTCGCACCTGTCGTCTCCAGTGATATCGTATGACGCGTATTGTCTACTACACACCCAATCATTTCTGGCATTTTTTACAGCCATTACGAATCCTTGGATGAGGTCAAAATCATCGTCATCGACAACATCATCGCCGTTTACATCACCACATCCAATATAAGGTGTGATGTCAAGGTTCATTGGGTTGGTACAAAGATAATTGAAAAGCATTACAACATCTGACACATTTATCAACCCATCTTGATTAAAATCACTCCCTTCCGGAAAACCATTATTGGTGGCATAATAAGAAAGCATGTAATTGTGGTCGTCAGGGTCTACCACGCCGTCA
>JAFZRJ010000024.1 GCA_017619935.1 Muribaculaceae bacterium
CAGAACGTCGTGAGACAGTTCGGTCTCTATCTGTTGTGGGCGTTGAGATTTGCGTGGCCCTGACACTAGTACGAGAGGACCGTGTTGGACCGACCTCCGGTGCACCAGTTGTCCCGCCCGGGGCACTGCTGGGTAGCCGCGTCGGGTACGGATAAGCGCTGAAAGCATCTAAGCGCGAAGCCAGCCACAAGATAAGATCTCGCTGAGGGTCGTTGAAGACGACGACGTAGATAGGCGGCAGGTGCACGGACAGCGATGTCCTCAGCCGAGCCGTACTAATGACCCGAAGTCTTTTCCGCGGCGGACCCGCCGCGCCCCCCCCTTGTGGGATTGGCGGCGCGCAGGAATCCGCGAGAAAAAGCATGAACAGCCGCGGCGCGTGTGTCGCCGCGCGCGAGTCTTCGTTTCCTTGCCGTGCAAGGCCCGGTTCCGGTCCTGTCCTTCAGGCGGTCCGGAAGTTCTTGAAGCCGTGAAGCAGCGTTCCCGGTCGGTGTCCCCCGGACACACGCCGGGCCTCCAGTCGGGAGGCCGTCGGGCGAAAGACACCAAGGTGGTGATAGCGTGAGGGTTCCACCTCTTCCCATTCCGAACAGAGAAGTTAAGCCTCACCACGCCGATGGTACTGCGAAAGTGGGAGAGTAGGTAACCGCCCCCTAGGGAGCCGTGGTTCAGCGATGGACCGCGGTTCCTTTTTTTGTGCCCAGGGTATAGCCTGGCAGTGATTCTGGATTTGGGTTAATGGTGGCGGAGAATGCCAGTGAAGGTGCGGCCACTGTCGATGCCTAGCCGTCGCGCCGAGAAGTATCGGTCGGGCTGGCAACGAGTACAAGTGCCCATTTCGGTAATGTAATCGGGGTTGATGCCTGCAGCATGCATATCTAGTGTACAGGCTTTTCGCAGGTCGATATGTGCTTTCCCAGTTGTAGCGTTGCGCTTCATGATTCGGCTCACGTCGTGCTTCTGTTTTGCAAATGCGTCCACCACTTCATCGCCCACTTCGAAGCAGTCGTGGCAGATGCTGGCGCCCATCACGGCATGGATGTGTCGAAGCGAGGCACCGATTTTGGTCATCGCTTCCACCGTTTTGCGAGCTATGTGAGCAGCAGCGCCTTTCCAGCCAGCATGGGCAATGGCGATGACACCTGTCGAAGGGTCGCACAAAGCGATATTGACGCAGTCGGCTGTATTCACGCCGATACAAACGTCAGGCAGATTGGTGATGAGCGCATCCACGCCATTGAGCATGTCTTCCTGCTGTGTGATGTCGGCTTGAAAATAGTTGTCATCTATGATGGTGACCTTTGTTCCGTGCACCTGCCGTGGCATGACCAGATGGTCCAAGTCGATGCCGAGTTGCATGCACAGTTCAATGCGTGCGTTGAGCACACGCAAGGCATCGTCGCCGGTATAATCGCAAAGGTTGTATTGCGAGTAAGGATTGCGTGCGTTGACATTCCCCCTTGTGACTTGAAATGCGGTGAAGTCGTCAAGCGGTTGACTCCAGTTGAGTTGTTCCAGTTCCATCATGCGTCGTCGGGGTCGCTGACCACTTGGAAATCCTTGTTTTCGTCCTCAAAATCGCTTTCCCAGTACTCGTCGTTCCATTTGGTGTCGTTGTTCTCAATGACCATTCTGCCTCCAGAATCGGGATCTTCCTCTTCGTCACTTGCCGCGAAGATGAAGTCGTCCTCATCCTTTTCGCGGTGTTGCTCGTCGAGGTCGTGCTGGATAATCGTTTCGGGAATACGGTTGCGTTCATCATTAATGGTGCGCCACAACAGGTCTTTCAATTCAGTTAGACCCTGCTGTGCAACACTGGAGATGAACACGGTTTCAACACCCTCGGGCAATTCGGCCCGCATTTCGTCGATGAGTTCTTCGTCCAGCATGTCGCACTTGGTGATGGCCAGCACGCGAGGTTTCTCCACGAGGTCAGGATTAAATGTGTCCAGTTCGTGGCACAGTATTTGATATTCCTTCTTGATGTCGTCGCTGTCGGCAGGAATCATGAACAGCAGCACTGCATTACGCTCAATGTGTCGCAGGAACCTCAGTCCAAGACCTTTTCCTTCGCTGGCACCCTCAATGATGCCAGGAATGTCGGCCATGACAAATGATTGCTGCCCCCGATAGCTGACGATGCCCAAGTTGGGCTCCAGTGTCGTGAACGGGTAATTGGCGATTTTGGGCTTTGCCGCCGAGATGACCGACAGCAACGTGGATTTTCCGGCATTTGGAAATCCAACCAGTCCCACATCGGCAAGCAGTTTAAGTTCCATGATGACGGCTTTCTCAATCCCTTTTTCGCCAGGTTGTGCAAACCGTGGTGTCTGTCGTGTGGCGGTCTTGAAGTGCTGGTTTCCCAAACCGCCTCGGCCACCCTTGAGCAACTTCACAATCTGGTCATGCCGTGTGACATCGCACAGGAATTGCCCCGTTTCGGCGTCATAGACCGCAGTTCCGCAAGGCACTTCGATGGTACGGTCCTCGCCGTTGCGCCCCGTCATTTGGTTCTCGCCCCCGGCCTGCCCGTCGGTGGCGAAGATGTGGCGTGTATATTTCAGGTGAATGAGAGTCCACAAGTTGCGGTTTCCCTTCAGGAAAATGTGTCCTCCACGGCCTCCGTCGCCCCCGTCAGGTCCACCTTTGGGCACATATTTGGCGCGATGAAGGTGTGCTGAGCCGTTTCCACCCTTGCCACTTCGGCACAAAATTTTTACATAGTCTATGAAATTGGATTCTGCCATATCGGGAACTGTTGTGCTGATTTATCTGTGCAAAGTTAGCAAAAGTTTGATGAATCTTCACTAACTTTGCACAGATAAATCAAATCATTCAATAAACATGAGACGCATTTTACTCACATTGATGCTGGCGGTAGTCACCATTGCCAGTCAAGCGGATGTGAAGCAAGAGTTCCGGCAGGATGTCAAGCTCAGTGCCGGCAATTACAGGGCGTATCCCGATACCGATTTGCCCCGGCTCACTCCGTCGCCCGAAGGGTATCACCCGTTCTTTATCAACCATTACGGTCGTCATGGCAGCCGCTGGCTGATAGGCAAACGGCTCTACAATTTTCCCGTTGAGCAACTTGAGACTGGCGAAAAAGCAGGGAAACTGACCAAGCGTGGAGCCGAGGTGCTTGCCATCTTGCGCGAATTGCGTGCCAGCGCCCAAGGTCGCGACGGCGAGTTGAGCGACATCGGTGCCGAGCAACATCAGGGCATCGCCCGACGCATGGTGGAAAATTTCCCTGAAGTGTGGCAGGGTGACCCTATCGTGCGCGCTCGTTCAACGACGGTGATTCGGTGCATCCTTTCGATGCAGAATGAGGTGGACGTGCTCAAGAGTCTGAACCCCGACATGCACATTTACACCGACGCTAGCAAGGCCGAAATGTTCTATATGAACTACGACGACCCTGTTGTGAAACCTTTACGCAAGCAAGCCTATCACTATTTTGAAGACTACAAGGCTCGGCACATCAAGCCTCAACGCTTGTTGAAGAAGCTATTCACCGATGTGAAATGGGCCGAAAAGAATATCAAGGGTCAGGATTTGATGATAGACCTGTTCGACGTGGTGGGCAACATGCAGAGCCATCACCAGTGGGAAAACGTGAATCTATACGACTTGTACTCGCTGGAAGACGTGTGCGACGTGTGGCGCTACAACAACGTGCGTTGGTACATATTCTCGGGTGAGACACCGCTCACCCAGTGCCGTGTCGATTTCATTGAGGCCCATTTGTTGCGTAGCTTTATTGAAGATGGCGACCGCGCCATTGCCCATGGGGGCAACTCGGCGAGTCTGCGTTTCGGCCATGAAAGCGTGGTGTTGCCGTTGGTGTGTTTGATGGGAATCAATGGAGCCGACTACCAGACGACCGATTTGGAGACCCTTGACCGCCACTGGCAGAGTTACAAAATCTTCCCTATGGCATGCAATGTACAGATGGTATACTATCGCAACGCCGACGGTGGCGACATTCTGGTAAAAGTGCTGCTCAACGAGCACGAGGCCACGCTGCCGGTGAAGACCGACATGGCTCCTTACTACCGCTGGAAAGACGTGCGCGACTACTATATGGACAAACTCACCCGTGAACCCTTTATCCAACCCGTTATCCAATGAAAAAGACCATTCATATTTTCATATTGGGCTTGCTGTTCGGTTTTGTCGTGCAGGCCGCCACACCTCAGGAAGAGGTGACAAACAACTATAACCGCAGTGGCAGCAACCACTATGCTTATCCCATTCCGGCCGACATGGCCCCACCGGCGCTCAGTGCGGCACCAGCGGGGTATGAGCCATTTTATATGTCACATTATGGCCGTCATGGCAGTCGCTGGCTCACTCACGAAAGTACCTATAGCCGGCCCGTGAAAATGCTGGAGCGTGCCGATAGTGCCCATGTGCTCACATTGCAGGGCAAACGCTTGTTGCGCGATTTGCGGCAGGTGCGCGATGCCGCCTGGCAACGCGATGGCGACCTGAGCGATGTAGGTGCAGAGCAGCACCAAGGCATCGCTGCCCGCATGATGAAGAATTTCCCGACGATTTTTGCCGATGACGCCCGTATTGACGCGCGTTCAACGATTTTCGTCCGTTGCATTCTTTCGATGCAGAACGAGACCATGACGATGCGTGCGGGCAACCCCCGCCTGCGCATCACCACCGATGCCAGCTACCACGACATGAATTACATGGGGTGGGGCTACGGCGAAGATACCCTTGCCAACAACATCCGTAAGGCGATGGATGTGATTACCGACAGCATTTATGCCGAGAATGTTCATCCCGAGCGCTTTTTGCAGTGCCTGATTTCCGACAGCGTGTATGCCGCTACTCAAATCAACGGTCAACGTCTGATGCGTGATGTGTTTGATGTTGCAGGCAGTCTGCAGAACCATTTCCAGTTCGATTACATGAATCTGTTCTACTTGTTCACGAATGATGAAATCTTCAACTTGTGGCGGTTGAAAAACATTTACTGGTATGAGCACTGGGCCAACGCGGCACATAACGGCAATCGCATGCCTTTCATCTCGCGGGCCTTGCTGCGCGACATGATGGCCAAAGCCGACGATGCCATTGCACAACGCGAATCGGGCGCGAGTCTGCGCTTCGGCCATGAGACGTGCCTGTTGCCTCTGGCGTGCCTCATGGAGCTTGATGACGTGAACTACTCGACCGATGACCTCGACAATTTACATCTGTACTGGCAAGACTACAATATTTTCCCCATGGCCTGCAATATCCAGATGATATTTTATCGGCCCGTGGCAGGAGACGGAGACATATTGGTGAAAGTGCTGCTCAACGAGCATGAGGCCACGTTGCCTGTAAGCACCGATGGCCCCTACGCCCGCTGGGACGACCTCAAGGCCTACTACGAAGCCAAGCTGGCTGTGCCAACGGCGTGGGCCGACTGAACCACCTTCTCGATATGATTAAATAATGAGGGGACATGGTCGCAACCATGCCCCCGACTTTTAATGGGTCCCTATCAGGTCAAGCTTTCAAAGCTTCCATGATGCGTGCTTCGATTTCTTCGGCCAACTCGGGGTTGTCGGCGACCATCTGCTTGGCAGCGTCGCGACCTTGTCCCAGTTTGCTGTCCTCGTATGAGAACCATGATCCGCTTTTCTTGACGATGCCGTATTCCACGCCCAGGTCGATGAGCTCGCCAGTTCGGCTGATACCCTCGCCAAAGGTGATTTCAAATTCGGCTTTGCGGAATGGGGGAGCCACTTTGTTCTTTACCACTTTCACGCGTGTGCTGTTGCCGAGCACCTTCTCGCCGTCTTTGATTTGTCCCACGCGGCGAATGTCGATGCGCACGCTGGAGTAGAACTTGAGGGCGTTTCCGCCAGTGGTAGTCTCAGGATTGCCAAACATGACCCCGATTTTCTCACGCAACTGGTTGATGAAAATGCAGCAGGTGTTGGTCTTGCTGATGGTGGCAGTGAGTTTGCGCAGCGCTTGCGACATGAGTCGCGCCTGCAGACCCACCTTGTTCTCGCCCATATCGCCTTCAATTTCGGCTTTGGGTGTCAGGGCGGCCACACTGTCGATGACAATGAGGTCGATGGCCGACGAACGGATGAGTTGATCGGCTATCTCCAACGCCTGTTCGCCGTTGTCGGGTTGGGAAATCCACAAGTTATTCACGTCAACTCCCAGTGCTTCGGCATAAAAGCGGTCGAATGCATGTTCGGCATCGATAATGGCAGCGATACCGCCTTGTTTCTGCGCCTCGGCGATGGCATGGATGGCCAGGGTGGTTTTACCGCTCGATTCAGGTCCGAAAATCTCGATGATGCGTCCGCGAGGATAACCTCCCACGCCCAGCGCGGCGTTGAGCCCGATAGAACCAGTGGGGATGACTTCCACATTTTCGATGCTTTCGTCGCCCAGTTTCATGATGGAACCACGACCAAACGACTTGTCAATTTTGTCCATGGCAATTTGCAGCGCCTTGAGTTTCTCGGCCGATACTTGTGGGCGTTGCTGTGCCTCGTTGTTGATATTGTTCTCTTCCATTGTTGTATGTTTAGATGTTGATATTTTTCTTTTGTGGTAGTAGGTGCGTTATTGTTTGACAAACTCCAGGATTTGTCGTGCGTGGTCTTTGGTGTTCACCTTCTCAATCACATGGGTGATGCAACCTTGCTCGTCGATGATAAAAGTGGTGCGCACGGTGCCCATATAGGTGCGGCCCGCCATTTTCTTCTCGCGCCATACCCCGAAGGCTTCTTGCAGCGTGTGGTCGGTGTCGGCAATCAACGGGAAGGGCAGGTTGTATTTCTCGGCAAATTTCACGTGCGAAGTCGCCGAATCCTTGCTCACTCCCAGCAGGGCGTACCCTGCACGTTTCAGCATGCTGTAGCCGTCGCTCAGGCTGCAAGCTTCGGCCGTGCAGCCGGGGGTGTTGTCCTTGGGATAGAAGTAAATGATGAGTTTCTTGCCTGCATAGTCACTGGCTTGGTGCAGGTGGCCATTTTGGTCAGTGCCAAGGATGGCGGGAATAGTATCACCGGGTTTCATTGTGTTTGATGCTTGTTTGAGTTAAGTTTTACAAAGTTACGATATTAATTTAATTCGTGGTTAAGAATTAACAAATAATAATTGTCAATGAGAGCGACAGACTTCAATATCGACTTGCTGCGGCGACATCGAACAGGCATCCCTTTACGTTCACGATGCAAAATTACCACCACTATATGCTATTTTTCAGCACATAATATTTAAAAAACCAAAATCCTTATGAAAAGCGAGAGCGCAAGAATCACTGAAAACCCGAAACATAAAATGAAACAGGGCGGCTTCATCATGAGGCCGCCCTGTTAAGGTATTGTTATGCTTTGGCAGTTTCAACCGCCCAGCATGTCATTGCTTTTGGACATATTTGTAATATTCCTCGTCATTGTCGGTGTCCCACCACACTGGGATAGTCCACATATCGTCATTATTATAGAATGGAGCAATCTTCTTCAACTCATTAGCATTGTAGTTGATTTCATGCGAGCACTGTTTGATACGGCGCCAGTCTTTGCCCTGAGGAATACCCTTGAGCGAACCTGCGTTCAGATAGTATTCATAAGGAATCTGCCATCCCATATAGTCTTTGTAGTCATGACGACGCATGTCGTTCCAGTTCTGCGTGCTATACAGCATGGAGATGAACTTCTGAGTCATAATTTTCTCCATGGTAATGTCGGCAGCGGTACCTATAGCATTGTTCATGAAGTTATTGATTTTTTCTTGACTCATTTGTCCAAACGACGGGCAGTTGTCATAATCACCACCGGTCCAAATGGTAAGCATCTTATTGATTTCGTCAATGTTAGACTTGATACCTTCCTTGTAAGCGGCAAAAGCTCCAGCTTTGTCTTTCTTACGCATAAGCACCTCAGCCTTGATGAAGCATGCTTCGGTATAAGTAGCCCACAAATAAGGTGAATTGGGACGGACATAAACCATACCACTCGAAGGATACCATCCTTTAATGGGACCATACATCACATTGCTATTGCCATACACACCCATAGAACCAGCGTAGAGACCTACATAAACTGAGTCGGCCTCACGTATGGCATTGCTGGCTTGCCACCCGCTATTATCGGCTTTGCGAGAGATGAATACGGCAAGGTTATCGGCTGGTTTCATACGCACATCGCTATTCAAGTCAACACCTTTGCCACGCAACCAAACCTTGTTTCCATCTACATTGTACTGACGCCAAGGCATGAGTTTGTCGCAACGAGGATCTTCAATGCCTTTGCCATCAAAGTTGGTGAGCAGGTCTTCAATCCATTTCGTGGGCATCTCCATGTGACGGTTGCTATTGTAGGTCTGGTTCCACAAGAAGTTGGTCTTCATGGGATCGCCCGAAATGAAGTCACTTGATGATTCCTTGGTGTCTTCATGAAGAATGTATGTGTCATCATCGATGCTTTTTTGTGCTTTTTCCAAGCAAGCAAGGATTTCAGCCTCATCATATTTGCCATCCGTATATTTGCCAGAACCCTTCTTAGACATTTGGTTAATGGTACGAGCCTTGAGCAGGTAGGCCATCTTGACCCACTTATCAATATTGCCGCCATTCCAACTGTCACCCTCACTAAGTGCTGGGCATCCCATTTCTTGGGTCTTCTTGAAGTTTTCAATGGCTTCATCAATGTCGGCCAAACAACCTAGATAGATGGTTTTTCCGTCATCATAGTATGGGTGAGCACTTGCTGCAACAGCATCATTGTACGGCATTTCTCCGTACATGTCGGCCATAAGCAGAAATCCGTAAGCTTTCAACACTTTTAAAGCTGCGGCATAGTGCCATGCACCAGTTTGAACAGCCTTGGCATAAGCATCTTGAATGGCCGGTCCGGCACCTACAAAGAACTGTTGATAGCAAGTAGTGCTCAACGAAGTAGTGGGTTCCCACTGGGAAGAGCAACCGTCACGACGAACGCGACTTGCATCGGTCATTGACAGGCAAATAGCCTGAGAGCGGAAAGCATGAGCACCCATGGCATAACCAAGGTGGTATTGTATCCAAGGAAGTTCGGTAGCAACCGAAACGGTGGTCAGCGCCGGGGTGTTGGGATCTTCGTTGACGTCCAGCCAGTCATTGCACGATACCAGCGACAAGATGGACACCGCAGCGAACCCCATTATAAATGATTTAAATAATTTCATAATATAATCTTATTAAATGATTGGACACTAAAAATTAGAACGTCAGGTTAACACCGAATGCGAAACTACCAGTTGCTGGTACGCCGCAATATTCAACGCCAGTAGCACCAGAAGCTGCCACACCAGATCCAGCGGCCGAAGATTCGGGATCACCACGATAGTTGGTGAATAGCAGCAGATTATTGGCAGTTGCATTGATAGAAGCACGTTTGAACACCTTTGTGCGCTCAAGAAGCGACTTGGGAAGTTCGTAGGTGAGTGAGATAGTGCGCAGGCGCAGGCTATTCACCTTTGTGATATAGTTGCATCCCTCGCGATAGTAGTAGTCACGATAGTAACGTTGTATCATTTCGCGACCCGACACTGTTGCACCGTTCAGGTTGTAAGTTTCACCAGCTTTGAACGTGAAGGTCTTATCAACATATTTGTCACCTTCTTGAACGACACCCGAAATAACGAGTTCTTCGCGGTTTGCAGTCAAGTCGCTCATACCATTACCCACCAAATAGTAGTCGGTACCGTTGTAAACATCGCCGCCCACACGGAATTCCCAAGCCATATTGAATGTCCAGTTCTTCCAAGTGAGGGTGTTGTTCCAACCACCTTGGAATTTGGGCTCACGGTTACCAATGAGTACACGGGTGCTTGCATCGTAAGTAGGCATACCGTATTGGTCAAGAATGACTTTGCCTTCATCGTTATATTTGTAATGGTAACCAGCGATACCCATAAATGGACCATTGTTAAATGAGCCGGCTTGTGCGCCTCCGAATTGAACATCGGTGATGTAGAGCACATCGGTTCCTGGAGGCAGATTCTTCACCGTACCACGGTTGCCATAGATGTTCAA
This sequence comes from Muribaculaceae bacterium, assembly GCA_017619935.1. Taxonomy (GTDB): domain Bacteria; phylum Bacteroidota; class Bacteroidia; order Bacteroidales; family Muribaculaceae; genus Sodaliphilus. The sequence goes on from JAFZRJ010000024.1 coordinate 10,052, forward strand.
ACTGGTTTCCCAAGTGAAGTCCTTGGTTTGAACAGGAGTGCCGCCAATGGTAAGTTCCATACCTTTATTATAAACATTACCAATGTTCTGAGTGCAGAAAATATAACCAGTAGATTGTGGACCACGTGGCGTAATAATCTGGTCAAGTGAGTTATTGGTGTAATATGCATAATCAAGTTTCAAACGGTTCTGCAAGAAGCGCAATTCAATACCGATTTCAGTAGACTCGGTCATCTCAGGTTTCAAGATGGGATTACCACGAGTCCAGTCGGTACCATAGGCATTAAAGCCACCCAGCATAGTTGCAGGGTTGTTCAAATAGGTAACTGTGGTATATGGAGACGCATCCTTACCCACTCTAGCCCAACTTGCACGCACCTTACCGTAGGTCAGCCATTCAGGGCGAGCCTCGCCCATCAGTTCAGTGAAGGCGACAGCACCACTCACACTAGGATAGAAGTAGCTGCGATTCTCAACTGGCAGTGTTGAAGACCAGTCGTTACGGCCAGTAACGGTCAGGAAGATGGCGTTACGCCAATCGACACGGAACTCACCATAGAGACCAACTAGACGGTGACGACTAGTGCGAGTACGGAAATACTTGCTATCTTCACCGATGTTGCTAAACGAATAGAATTGAGGAATAATGAAATCCCAGCCATAGCGATAGTTGCCGATCGTCTTGGTATTGTCGGATGCAGTACCCAAAAGTAAGTTAAGGTTGAAGTCGCCGAACTGCTTGTTGAAGTTGGTCATCAAGTTGGTTGACAAGTAACGGTAGCGCATTGAGTTTTCACTCATCATACCATTCTGCCATAGCTCTTTTACAGCTGCATTTTCAGCAATACGGTTGCTATTCTCGGTCGTATAAGAGTCAACACCCATTCGGAAACTCACCCACCACCAGTCGGTGAGGTCGGCTTTAATGTTGAAACTGCCAGTAAAACGCTCGGTATTATCTTTCATTCTATAATTGTCGAGCATCCAATAGGGGTTTTCAACATCACCACTACGTGCTTGCAGTGTTTCGAACATACGATAAGGAGTGCCATCTTCGTTCAGGTAATGTCTCATGTTCTCACTACGAGGCCAACCATAGACAGCGACCATTGAACCCGTTCCTGCTGAATTATACAAACCAGCACTGGTCAGGGTTTTGTTGGTACGTGCCTGACTGTAAGCTGTATTGGCACCAAAAGTGAAGATTTTGTACTTCTGCTCGCCATTGAAACGGAAAGTGGCTTTCTTGAAGCCTGTGGTTGGAATGACACCGGTTTGGTCATAGAAAGAACCACTCAAGTAGAACTTGCTGTTCTTTGTGCCACCAGCAACGCTCAGGTTAGTATCCCATGCTCCACCATGCTGGAAGAAGTCACCAATATTGTCATAAGCGGTTTCGCCAGCAGCATAAGGCAGACCCCAAGAGCTTGTTGTGTAGTCATTAATTTGAGGATTGCCGTCAGCATCCAGGCCATTATAAACTCCACGTTTATATTTGTCTTGCGTCTTTGGCAACGATTTTACCCACGAGGTAATGTATTTGGCATTAAGGTTAACCTCTACAGAACCTTCTTTACCGCTTTTGGTGGTGATAATAATTACACCACTTGCAGCACGGGCACCATAAAGTGCTGAAGCGGCAGGGCCTTTCAGCACACTCATGCTCTCAATGTCCTCGGGGTTGATATCCATCACACGGTTAGAGTTGGTGGTTGCACTACGGGTCATACCATCGTAGGCCGAATTACCAACTGCAGAAGTTGAGTTGTCATAGATGACACCATCAACCACGAAGAGAGGTTGGTTGTCTCGACTTTCATCAACTGAAGTACCACCACGAAGAATGATGTGTGAACCGGCACCTGCGGCACCACTAGTTTGAGTTACGGTCACACCGGCAATCTTACCCGCTAGCGAGTTGATGGCATTGGTGTTTTTATTACGCATCAGCTCTTCTGCTTTCAAGTCATCGACAGCATAGCCCAGCGACTTGCGGTCTTTCTTGATACCGAGAGCGGTCACCACCACCTCGTCGAGCGTGTTGCCCACCTCGGTCATGGTCACGTCGTTGTTACCGCTGCCGACAGTCACCTCCATGGGCTTAGCGCCAATGTAGGTAATCACCAGCGTGCTGCCGGGAGCAGCATTGATGCTGTAACGTCCGTCGATGTCGGTTGCTGTACCGCGATTGGTTCCTTTCACCATCACGGTAGCGCCGATCAATGGTTCGCCATTGGCGTCGCGCACGACACCAGTCACTTTGTTGTTTTGCGCCACTGCAGTAAAGCCCGTTGACTCCACAGAAGTCATGCCCACGGGAGTACCACAAGCAATTGCAAGCGCAACCAACAATACACATTGTTTTTTCATACGCACTTTTTGTTTTTGTAAATAAAATTGGTTTATTATATCGATTAAATCATCGTATGCTCAACACAAAATTGAAAGGAAAAAACCTTTCACGTTATTTACAAATGCAAATTTTCAACTTTTTTTTGAATTGAACAAATTTTTCAACAATTTTTTTGCGAATTCTTCATCTATCACACTTGTTGGTTAGTCGCTGTAGTGAAAATAAATTAGCGGATATCCCAATATGTCACTACTTTGAACATTCGTTAATCATATGCAAAATTATAATTAATTCTTAAAACACACAAAAATTCGGACAAAAATCTTAAATTTTTAATTTTTATTTACGTGCGCATTTATAATAATGTGGTGTAAGATATGAGTCGTGCCATCGCATTTTCAAGTGAAATACCACAATTTACGGATTTAAACCACAGAAGCAACCAAAATTTTGGGTTTAGAGTTTGTGGATGAGGGTGAGGCCGTCGCGCAGGGGCAGGATGACCTTTTCGACGCGGGGGTCGGCCGCCACGCGGTCGTTGAAGGCGAGTATGCCTTGCGTCTGTGCATCGTGGTGCTCGGCGCCGTCGGCCACTTTGCCGTCCCACAGTGTGTTGTCGGCAATGATGAATCCGCCGGGGCGCAGCCGTGGCATCACCAGGTCATAGTATGCGATGTAGTCGCGTTTGTTGGCGTCGATATAGACAAGGTCGAAATCGCCCTCAATGGTGGGCACCACTTGCGCGGCATCGCCAATGTGCAGCGTCACCCGGTGCCCCACGGGCGATTGCGCCAAATGTTCACGAATGAAGTCGTCCAGTTCGTCGTCAATTTCGATGGTGTGAACGTGGCAGGTGTCGTCGGCCAGACCTTCGGCGAGGCACAATGCACTATAAGCGCTGTAGGTGCCCAGCTCCAGCACCAGTCGGGGCTGAATCATGCGCACGAGCATCTTGAGTAGCCGTCCCTGATGGTGGCCCGAGCACATGCGTGGATAGAGCAGCCGCAGATGTGTGTCGCGGTCCAGTCTGTGGAGGTTTTCAGGCTCCTCGTCGATGTGGCTGAGGATATATTCTTCTAAAGTCATCATTGTTTGGTGGAGAGGAGGTGGTCCACGGCCTGGCGGTAGCCGTCAAGCCCCTGTCCGCTGATGGTGTGTACGCACGCTTCGCGAATCATCGACACCCGTCGATAAGGCTCACGGTGCTCCACATCACTGATGTGCACTTCCACCACAGGTGCCGTGATGGCACGGATGGCATCGGCGATGGCTATCGATGTGTGGGTGTAGCCGCCGGCATTGAGCACGATGCCGGCGCAGTCGAACCCCACACGCTGCAACTCGTCGATGATGTCGCCCTCGTGGTTGCTCTGGAAGAAGGAAAATTCCACCGACGGATATTGCGTTGTGAGTTCGTTCAAGTAGTCATTGAGCGAGCGGTGGCCATAGATGTGTGGCTCACGTCGGCCCACCAAATTCAGGTTGGGGCCGTTGATGATGGCAATCTTTATCATTTGCGTGACAGGGTGACCAGCGGCACGAGCATTTCTTCCATGGAGATGCCGCCGTGCTGGAAGGTGTCGTTATAATACTGTACGTAGTAGTTGTAATTGTTAGGATAGGCCATGAAGTCGCGGTTCAGAGCGAAGATATAGGTCGATGACACGTTAGGGGCGGGCAGTCCGAATCGCTGCGGATGCTTGATGTCGTAGACGTCCCTGGAGTTGTAACTCAGGTTCTTGCCCACCTTGTAGCGCAGGTTGGTGTTGGTGGCCTTGTCGCCGGTCACCTTCACGGGGTTGTCGACGCGGATGGTGCCGTGGTCGGTGGTAAGCACCACCTTGAAGCCTTGCTCGGCCATGAGTTTGAAGGCCTCCAGCGCATAGGAGTTCTGGAACCACGACTTGGTGAGGGCCCGGTAAGCCTCGTCGCTGTTAGCCAGCTCGCGAATCATCTTGCTCTCGGTGCGGGCGTGCGAGAGCATGTCCACGAAGTTGAACACCAGCACATTCAGGTCGTAATTGTTCAGGTCGGCAAACTGTTGTACCAGTCGCTCGCCGGCGGCTGAGTCGTTCACCTTGTGGTAAGAAAATCGGAAGTTGCGCCTGTACCTGTTAAGGAGCGTCTGGACAAGGGGCGCCTCGTTCACGTTTTTGCCTTCTTCTTCATCTTCGTCCACCCACAAGTCGGGGAACAATCGCTCAATGTCGATGGGCATCAGTCCCGAGAAAATGGCGTTACGGGCATATTGAGTGGTGGTGGGCAGGATGGTGGTGTACAGTTCATCCTTCTCAATGTTGAAATAGTCGCTCAAGAGTGGGCTGATGATTTTCCACTGGTCGAGTCGGAAGTTGTCGATGAGCACGAAGCACACCTTTTCGCCGGCATCCAGCAAGGGCAGCACGTGGGTCTTAAACACTTCGTTGCTGCGCAGTGGGTGGTTGTCGGTGGTCATCCATTGCTCATAGTTGCGACGCACCATCTTGCAGAAAGCGGCGTTGGCCTCCGACTTCTGCATCTTGAGCATTTCGTTCATGCCGGTGTCGGCACTCGACAGGGTGAGTTCCCATCGCACGAGCGTGTTATATAGTTGGTACCAGTCATCGATGGTGCGTGCGCTGCCTATCTGGTCGCTGATGGCCATGAATTCTTGCCGGTAGTCGCCGGTCACTTTCTCGGAGACCAACGCGTCGCTATGCAGGTTTTTCTTGATGGAAAGAAGAATCTGCATGGGATTGACGGGCTTGATCAGGTAGTCGGCAATCTTGCTGCCGATGGCCTGGTTCATGATGTTTTCCTCCTCACTTTTGGTAATCATGATGACGGGCACGGTGGGCTGCACGATTTTAATCTGCTGCAGTGCTTCCAGTCCGCTGATGCCCGGCATGTTCTCGTCGAGAATCACCAGGTCGAAATTCTGCTGTTGCAATGCGTCGAGAGCGTCGCGGCCGTTGGTGACGGTGACCACTTCGTAGCCCTTACTGTGCAGGAACAGGATGTGCGGCTTGAGCAGGTCAATTTCGTCGTCGGCCCATAAGATGAGTTTCTTGTTCATGGTCGTTACAGGTGGGTTCAATCAATTTTTCGAGTGCAAATTTACAAATTATTATGGAATATGTAGGGCAATGTTCAAGATAATTCTGTATATTTGCAAACGAAATTAATCACGCGCCCCCGATGCACATCGTCATAGCCGGAAATATAGGAAGCGGAAAATCGACGCTCACCCGCATGCTGGCCCAGCACTACGGCTGGACTCCGCGGTTTGAGTCGGTCGAGCACAACCCTTATTTGGAAGATTATTACCGCGACATTCACCGCTGGTCGTTCAACCTGGAAGTGTATTTCCTCAAAGAACGCTTTCGCGACCTGCTGGCCATCGCTCAGTCGTCCGACACCATCATTCAGGACCGTTCCATCTTTGAGGGCGTGTATGTGTTTATGGCCAACAACAAGGCCATGGGCAATCTGTCGGACCGTGACTACAACACCTTCATGGAGCTTTTCGACCAAATGCTCACCGTGGTGAAGTTGCCCGACCTGATGATTTACCTTCGGGCTTCGGTGGCGCACTTGGTGGGCAACATCCAGAAGCGCGGTCGCGACTACGAGCAGACCATGCAACTGGAGTATTTGGAGAACCTCAACCGTCGCTACGAGGACTTCATCGGCACGCAGTACAAAGGACGCGTGATGGTGGTGGACAAGGACGCGCTGGATTTTGAAAACCGGCCCGAGGACTTCGCCTCGATTACCGACCGCATCGACCGCACACTTTACGGTCTCTTCCCTTCAGAATAATATCAACCTAATAAAAATAGACAATATGCACATAGCAGTAGCAGGAAACATAGGATGCGGCAAGACCACGCTCACCCGCATGCTTGCCGAGAGATACGGATGGCAGCCACGTTACGAATCGGTCAGCGATAATCCCTATCTGGCTGACTTCTATGCCGACATGGAGCGGTGGTCGTTCAACTTGCAGGTTTACTTCTTGAACAAGCGGTTCAAGGAAGTGGTGGAAATCTCCAAGAGCGATGAAATCATCATTCAGGACCGCACCATCTTTGAAGATGCGTGCATCTTTGCACCCAACCTGCATGACCAGGGCATGATGAGTGACCGCGACTTTGACAACTACCGCGACTTGTTCGACTTGATGATGTCATTGGTGAAGTTGCCCGACCTCATGATTTACATCCGTTCTAGCATCCCCACGCTGGTGTCGCAAATTCAGAAGCGTGGTCGCGAGTATGAACAGACCATGCGGCTTGACTACTTGCAAGGACTGGAGCAGCGTTACGAGAAGTGGATTGAGGGATATGACGGGAAACTCTTGATTATCGACGGCGACAACTGCAAGTTTGGCGAGCGGCCCGAAGACTTCATTCAAGTGACCGACAAGATTGACGCCATGCTCTATGGTCTCTTCCCCATGGTGTAAGAGGCTTCTCCCCAAGCATTTGAGATTGTATCAACCCAACCAACTTTAATCATACTAGTGATGAAACGCGGAAAACGCATTTGTGAGACGTTGAAGGAAATCCGGCGCGATATCGCTCAGGCCAACGAGATAGACTATGAACCCACTCCATGCACTTACGAGGGTGATTGTCGAGGCACTTGCCCGAAGTGCGAAAGCGAGGTCCGTTGGCTAGAGCGTCAGTTGCGTCTGCGCCAGTCGTTGGGTAAGGCGGTGACCATCGCGGGCCTAGGCATCGCGATGAGTTCGCTGGCCTCGTGCACCTCTTCATCTACCAACGACCCCGCAGGGGCTGTAGATGAAGGAGATGTTCCGGCTATTGTCGATTCCACCGAAATGGAAATGGGCGAAGTGGAAGTTCCTGATACCATGAATCAGATTCAAATGTTGGAACAATCGGATTCTGTAACACCTCAGTCCAAAGAGTAACATCTAATAAATACTAGTGATGAAACGCGGAAAACGCATTTGCGAGACGTTGAAGGAAATCAGGCGCGATATCGCTCAGGCCAACGAGATAGACTATGAGCCCACGCCGTGCACCTACGAAGGCGATTGCAGCGGCACCTGCCCGAAGTGCGAAAGCGAGGTGCGTTGGCTCGAGCGCCAGTTGCGGCTGCGACAGTCGCTGGGCAAGGCGGTGACCATCGCGGGTTTGGGCATCGCGATGAGTTCCCTGGCATCGTGCAACCCATTTCAAACTGCGGGCGAGGTGGCCGATGAGAAGTTGCCGGCGATTGTCGATACCACCGAATTGGAAAAGGGTGCGGTAGGAGATCAGGATACGTTAAGCAAGGTGCCAGTAGTCAATGCGCGTGACACCTTACGGTTGCAAGGCGAGGTGGCCGTTTACCCCGATGATGGTGGCAAAGCGACGACTACAAAGCCGAAGCCAAAAACTTCCTCAAAGCCAAAATGACCGACCACGACAGCAGTCTTACCGCACCGCTCATCGCCATTGAGCGGCATCGGCTTGTGACCGACGGTGAGGGTGTCACCACACTGGTCGCCTTCCATGGCTGCCCGTTGCGTTGTCGCTATTGCATTAACAGCCAGTGCCTTGACCCTGCCCGTGTGTGGCGCACGATAACCCCGAACGAGTTGGTGGGGGAATTGGCGATTGACAACCTCTATTTTTTGGCGACCGGTGGCGGCGTGACATTCGGCGGTGGCGAGCCGCTCCTGCGCAGCGAGTTTATCCATGCTTTCGCCGGCTTGTGTGTGCCGCAGTGGAGCATCAATGTGGAAACGTCGCTCAATGTGCATCGTCATCATTTGGAGCTGGTGTTGCCGCATGTGCGCTGGTGGTTGATTGACATCAAAGACACCAACGAGGACATCTATCGCCGTTATACGGGCCGCGACAATGCGTTGGTGCTGAGCAACCTGCAATGGCTATTGCAAAAGGTGCCGTCGGAACAAGTCACGGTGCGCCTCCCGCACATTCCCGGTTACAATACCGATGCCGACGTGTCGCGTAGCCGTGCTCGTCTCGCCTCGCTGGGAGTCACCCAGTTTGATGAATTCACTTACCGCCTACCACCTTCGTCTCAAGCCTCACAAGAGAAGGCAGAACCATATTTTCAGTAGGGGGAAAGGCGGAATGTTTGTTAGATTCGGTTATTTGCCGTAATTTTGTGGGGTGACATGAGAAAGTTGCTTTACATATTGTTGGGCGCGATGGTGGCGTGCTTGGCGACGTGCTGCCACCGCGTGAGCGACACCGAGGCGCGGCTCATCGCCATCGACTCGCTGGTGTGCAACCAACCCGACAGCGCCTTGTCGCTGCTGGCCGACATCAACGGTGACTCGCTGCGGGGCGAGGAACGCGCCTACCATGCGCTGCTCACCGTGCAGGCGCTCTATAAGGCTGACATCCCCGCCACGAGCGACACGCTCATCCGCCGCGCGTGGGACTACTACCGCGACCACGGCTCCTACGACCGTCGCATCCGCGCCATGCTCTACAGCGGCACTGTGCAGGAGGAACTCGGCCACCCCGACAGTGCCATGCGCTGGTACAAGCGCACCGAACTCGAGTCCCGCCCCGACGACCACTACTATCGTGGCTATCCATCAATGAAGATGGGAATATTATACCAACAAAATTATTCACTTAAACAAGCTATCAGGCATTATCGTGAAGCGCTTGCCAACGCGGACTCGTCGATGAACAATATCGCAGTGTTCTGCATACAGCAACTGGCCCAATTATATTTGAAAGATAATTTGGACAGCGCAAAAATCTTCATCAATCAGATTGACCGGTATGTCCAGACCACCAACGATTCCTCATACATGTTTGCCAACATTTTTAATAAAAGCATGATGTGGTTTTACAATGAAAAATATGACAGTGCCAAGTATTATTCTCTTTCCGCTATTAGCCTATTCAATGAAAGAGCACCTTATACCACATGGTATCAGCTTGTTATATCCTGTCTAAAGTTGGATGCCATTGATTCTGCCGACTATTATTTCTCGCGCATGCCCAATCCGACATGCTTGAAGGATTCGATGTTCTATTATGAAATACTTCAGGAACTGAATAAAAGTCATGGAAAATGGGAAAATGCGTTGAAATATGAAAAACAAAGTAATAATTTGTCGGATGAGGTGTTATTAAATGAAAATGATTTGGCATTGCTGCAAGCAGAACATCAAGCCCAGTTGGAGTATGAATCCCAAAGAAATAGGAGCAAATATTTAATTATTGCTCTCATTGTAATGGCCGTTTCATTAGTTATACTATCACTACTGTTTTATCGGCGCAAAAACAAAATGAGAAAACATGCTGAGGAGCAAATAGTTTGGTTAAATAACAAATTTAGTGAGGCGAATACGAAAATCGAGGAACTTCAGAATGAGAAAGAATCTTTAATCAGTCATGTCGAAAAAATGGAGTCCCAATTAGTATTAAGCCATAAGAAGAATGACAAGCTTAAATCCATTCAGACGGACGCCGAACTGATGAAAATGGTAAATGTCCAGTTTAAGGTGGCTTTTCAAAATTGCATACAGCGACTAGGGGAATTTGCTTCCGACTACTATGAACGTGGCGAAAAAGCGACCAGTTTTATAAGTCAATTTAAAACTGAATTTGACACTTGCTGGAAAAGTGGGGATTTCTGGACTGCAATGGAAAATCATATCAATGCCTCACGCAACAATGCCATCAGTAAAATCAAAGACGCCCACCCCAATATATCCATTTCCGAACTACGCCTGATAATGCTCATCATGTTGGATTTTGACCCTATGGCAATAGCAATCTGTATGGGTTATAAAAACACAAGCGTATTGTACTCCATGAAAAACAAACTGAAAAGGAAATTGGATCATCACAACCACAAAACTCTGGAAGAATATCTAGCATCATTTACATGAGCTGATCCTATTCATCACAATGTGGTTTATTGATGTTCAAGACCCTCTTTCCCGTGCTAGTTTAGCTTTTATTTAACAGCCATTCAATGAGTTGGTGCATTTTTGGTTTAGTTATTTTACCCCCCCCTATCAAAATCGGTAGTTTAGATTGTTACCGTATGGAAATCAATATCTTACGGGAATATTGGTTTAGATTTTAATTTTGCAGGATATTTTCATTGCCAGTAATTTTGCCCCAAAAACCAAATTAAAGAATAATAGGCAATGAAAACGCATCTTTTATTTGTGCTTGTGGCAATGATTGCCATAACAACTTTTGCGAGTGATAACATTAATGGTGATGAAGGACGATGTAAAGTCAATATTACCCAATTAGTTCTATCTTTACCTAAATTTGCTGAGGTGCAAGATCCGGAGGCTTACTACACGATTTCTACTGCCATGCTCTCCATCGAACTTGACCCCGTGGAGTATGCTGAATACACCATTATCCTTTCGACCGCCTACGCCTGCATTGACTATGTGGTCACGTCAGCAACCGTCAATATCCCGGTGGGGGCACTCGACGATGTGATTGAAATCTACATCGAGAGCGACGACTGCGGCTGCTACTACGGCGTCCTCGACCAAAGCGCCTATTCCAACACATATTAATAATGTGTGTCAGGTCTTTATCCGTTGATAAAAATTTTCTTAAACCATAAAAACTAACAAAAATGAAAAAAGTATTATTATTCGCGATAATCGCACTAACAGTGATGAGTGCGACCGCACAGCTCAAAGTGTATAACGACGGCAATGTCCGTGTTGGAAGAGATAACCTTGAGGAACACAATATGGGTTATTAGGAGGGTGAGATGGACACCATTACCAGTCTCCGTGTTTGGGGAAATCAAGGAATGGGAGTTGGAGCCCGCTTGTCGTTAGGTTACCAAAAATACCTGGAAAAGACGGTGATGGTGGGCGAACGGTACATGGATGAGGATGATGTTGACAGCAATGTCCTGTGGTTGCACGGAAAGAAGGGATTCTGTATCACTTACAATGGTGTGGCCGGTGACACCATCATGAGATTCTATTCCATTCCCGGTGACAAGATTGTATATGTGACCAAACCCGTACAGGCCCCGTCGTTTCTCGTAACCAGTGATGCTAGGTTGAAAGAGGAGATTGAACCACTCGAAAACTCGCTTGACGCGCTGTCTTCACTGTCGGGCGTGAGTTACCGCCTCAAACCCCGCAAGACTCCCGACTACGCTATCGATCCCGAAACGGAACGACTTCTGGAAATGGACGGGCGCAAGAGTGACAACGACTTGTTCGCCCAGTATTATGCCGAGGAAGCTCAGGGTGAGCGACAGTACGGTTTCATTGCTCAGGAAGTGCAGAAAATCTTCCCTGACCTCGTGCACACTGGCCCCGACGGCTATATGTCGGTGGACTACATCGGCGTGATTCCCCTGCTGGTGAACGCCATTCAGGAATTGCGCGGGCGATTGGAAAAAGTGGAGAACAGCGAGGAAGAAACTCCGTCCACATCGAACAGCGCCCCTACGGACAACGGCATCGAAGGCAGCGCACTGTTAGGTGAACGCGTCGCCGAGGTGCTGAGCCAGAACGACCCCAACCCGTTCAGTAGCGACACGCGCATCGGTTACAATCTGCCCGACGGCACCCAGCAGGCCGCCATCTACATCTATGACCTGCAGGGCAAGCAGGTGAAACGGCTCAACGTGGATGCCCGCGACAACAGCGTGACACTCCAGGGTGGCGACCTGCAGGCCGGAATGTATATCTACAGCCTCATCGCCGACGGCAAGGAACTGGCCAGCAAGAAGATGATACTCACCAAGTAAATCCCGATGCCATGAAAAAGATATTGATATATTTCTGGCTGATGGCTTTCGTCTTGGCCCTGCTTCCGGTTAAGGCGCGGGCTCAAATCAGTTATCAGAGCAATATGAGCAACGTCAGTGTCAACTTTCAAGACACTGTGGTGGGCAGTGTCACCTACAGGGCTTATACCGTGGACGGAATGGAAGTGACACGTGTACCTGAATGCCCTCAAGTACCTATGCAGTTACTGCAATTCTCTGTGCCCTATAACGCTAAAAATATTGCAGTTCAGGTCACCGGAGGGCAATCTCAAACCACGGGAACACTGCCTTTCAAGATTATTCCCGCCATTCGCGACAGAATGATATGTGACACACTGCCTGAGGTGCTGACAGCCGACAGCACGGTCTATCACACCAACGCATACTATCCTGCCAATGCAGCCGAAATGGTCGGTGAAGGTTTTTATATGGGAGAAAACCATATCGTCACAGTGGCGGCTTATCCCATTCAGTACAATCCTGTCACCAACAAGATTAAGCGGAACAAACGGGTGAATTACACAATCACCTACGATTTGGCGGATGCTTCTACGTCCAATATCCATGTGCGAGATGACTTCACGCTGAGACAACAAGGATGGGACGAGGTGAAAACCATGGTGATGAATCCGAATCAAGTTGAGAGTTTTGCTCCAGACGTGGCAGTCTGCCAGTTCCTCAATATGCAATATCTTCCCGATTCTTTGCATCACCTCAATGATTCGATTGCTTATGGAGGGGAACTGTATGTGTTAGATACTGATCCATGCGAATACATGATTATTACGACACAAGAACTTGCACCTTCATTCCGTCGTTTGGCCGCCTTAAAGCGACAAAAAGGATTGACAACCGAAATACATTGTATTGAAAATATTTTGAACAATCCATTTGTCCAATGTGGTGACAGTATCGCGAACGCGCAATATCCTATCAAAGATGATGCCGGAAAACTTCGCCAGTATCTGAGGCTGGCCCACAAGTATAAAAGCACAAAATACGTCCTGTTTGGAGGATATAATGTCCCGTTCCGATATGGATACCATGGGGGATATAGTGATTATTACCCTGGACCATATCATGTCCCGACAGACTGGTATTACTGTGATTTGACCACAAACTGGAATCCCGACAACCGGACAGAAAACTACGGCGAATATACTCTTTACAATGACACCTGTATTTTTGATGCAAATCCCGAATTATTTGTTGGCCGTCTCATGTGCAAGACATCAGAAGATGTGGACAATTATATTGACAAATTGTTGATGTATGAGCTAAATCCGGGGAAGGGAGAAGCCAGTTACTTGTTGAACGGTTTCTATTTTGAATACGATGGATTTCATGATAAAAGTATCGAAATGCGAAATGCATTGGCATTTCAAAGCAAAATGATATATCAGGCCATGAATTTCAATCCGAATCATACTGGCAGTTCTGTAATAAATTTTATAAATAATTCGAATTGTGGGTATATCGGTATTTTCAGTCATGGAAATGTTTCATGTTTTGATGTAAGCAAACAGATTATTAATACTAACGATACAATAAAGACTTTCATACAGGCTTTGGATAATCAATCAACCAGTGGCTCTACGGGATTTTTGTCAGAGAACGGTAATGGCTTGGATAACTTGTCGAATCATTACAAACCGGGCGTCCTTTATACAATATCTTGCGACGTCATGCCTTTTGACAAGCCTGCAATAAACGCCGTAAGGCCATGGAATATGGGGCAAGCATACACCCTATGCAAGAACAAGGGAGGTATTGCGTTCTTGGGCAATACAAGAAGTGGATTCACCAATTCATCAACCAGGTTGGGCACTTTTTTTTCTAAATACATCAACGGATACCACCATATAGGTACCGCCGAAGCTCATTCAAAAAAAATTTATTTCAATAGTCGATATGAAGATGATAAATATATTGTCATGGTACATAACTTGCTTGGAGAACCCGAAGTTGAAATGTGGACTGGTTATCCATCAAATTATAGCGGTATTGATATCACAAGAAACAATAGCTCAATCAGTGTGACAGGAATCAATTCCAACAATACTATTGTTGCCATTTGTGGTAATTCGTCAAATGTTCAAAGAAATAAAGCCACTAATGGAACGGCTTTCTTTAACAATGTTTCTCCCAATAGTTCTGTAATGGTCTATCAGCACAACTATTTGCCCTATATAGCGCCATTATATATCCAAAACGAGACACTCTCACGTTCACAATACGTGATTGCCAGTGATGCATATTTGGGCAGAAATGTGGATTCAAACCGCACAACTGGGGATGTCATCATTCCAACGAATGTGAATTATGAGATGGAATACACAGGAGATGTGTTGCTGGCTCCAGGTTTTACGGTTGAAAAAGGAGCCACATTATCAGTTGTTCCAAGCGATTATTAGTAAAATGTTTGTTTTACAGTAAATAATGGTATAACTTTGCAAAAATCGAGAATATATACCTTTAATACTTGAAATATGAAAAAGATATTCTTTTTAATCACGGCCATGCTGCTCATGAGCAGTGTTGCCAAAGCCCAGTCCGACGACTACACTCCGCTGTTGCGTGAGGGCGTGAAGTGGGTGTGTACCGAGGTTTTCACTAATGATTGGGTGCGTGTTAAAGACGACCGTCTTTATACCTACGAGCTCAAGGGTGACACCGTCATCAACGGAAAGACCTATAAGAAATGCTATTGGGGCACCAATCAGCCCAGCAACAAATTTTATTTCTCCAGGTGGGACCCCAACAGGCCCCTGGTGGGCTTGAGGGAGGAAGACCGTCAAGTTTACGGGGTCGTAATCCAGCATGAATTTGATTACGAGACTGAATGGTCTTGGCTTCCCATTAGAAACAACAGCACGGAAATGCTGGTCTATGACTTTGACACCTACACCAATGGCATGTATCTTTGGGACGAGGTGGAAGTTGCAGGAAACCAGTGCGACGTGATGAGTGGTTATATCAACTATTTCTCCCGCACGATTGTTGAGAGTGTTGGCAATGTGGCTTACAACAGTGACCTGCTCATGGTAGACGACTTATGCACCTGCGGTTACAACACTGAGCACAGCCTCCACCACTTGGAGGATGCCGATGGAAATGTCCTGTACAAAGGCCCAAGCTATAATCACGGATTTTGGACTAAGGGCGACTTCAAACGCAATGGCAAAGTGGATGTGGAAGATGTCAATTTCATCATCAACTACATTCTTCAACAATTACCCAAAGATGGTTATTACGATGATTACCCCGAACACATGAAGGCTTGGTGCGACCTCAATGAAGACGGCAAAGTGGACATCGAGGACGTGAACATGGTCATCAACACCATCCTGGGCATCGGCCCGGCTGAACAATAAGCGAAATTGTGAATGACAAAAGAATGAATTAAACTTCAAAACAAAAGAATAATATTATGAAAGCGAATAATATCATCAGAAGTGTGGCGGTGGCATTGTGCCTCGCCGGAGCGAGCGGCATGACCGTGAACGCGTTGTATTCGGTGCAGGTCTCCGACCGCCTGTATATTGAAGACTTCTCCATCAAGCCCGGCCAGAGCAAACTGGTGGACCTGTGGATGGACAGTATGGTCCCCTGGATGTGGATGTACGACTGTGAGGTGGTTCTTCCTGAGGGGCTGGTGATAGAGCCTGTCGTCTCCGAGGAGATTGACCCAGAACTATATCTTTACGACGAGAAGTGG
>JAFZRJ010000025.1 GCA_017619935.1 Muribaculaceae bacterium
ACCACATCACAGTGATGAAAAGTACACACTGCCACACAGCCAATTTCCTAAGTTCATATTGCAAAAATCCTCGCCAACCATATTCTTCCAATAGCCCATACGCAAATGCCAACAAACATGTCACGCCTAAGCCCCATCCGCCGATAATGCCAAAAGCTATGCATGGTATAATTATAGTCGCAATGGATTTCCAGACAGACTTGCCTACGAGAGTGTATTCCGTTTTACGTTTGAAAATGAACATAACCACCAATGCTCCGATAGCGGGACCAAGCCCTGTGGCAAGCGCTGCGGGAACTTGCAATGCATAGCTCGTTTCAATTGAAGGATACTTGTTGACAACATACAATGATATCAGGCGCACCAATATGGCTATAATGTAAAAAGTAGCTATTGCACCAATATGAATGTTCTTATAACTTAAGATTTGTTTCATGCTAAAATCCGATTCATTGTTCTAATCACACTGCAAAGGTAGTGATTTTATCGCTACTTGCGTTTGTTCTTTGGGCTTTTGTTGTTCATCAGCTGCTGGTCAACGTCCTTGCCCGAAAATAATCTTCTGGTGCAAAGTCTCCGCTTGGTGAAAGTAGAGGCGTTCTTATGTGTTTTACTAGATGTAAAAGAAAAGAGGATGTGGTGTCACATCCTCTTTTTCAGAAAATAGAATATATTCAATTATTTGAATATCTGCTTAGTCGAGACGACGCTGCCGTCGGAGAAGCGGGTCACAACGATGGTCAGGCCATTGGGTGAGGTGAGCAGTTGTCCGTACGCGTTATAGTATTCCACCCCAGCCACGGTGCGGTTGTCAGCATCAATCGTATTCACACTTGTGATTACAGACTCAGAGCCAAGGTCCCAAGTGATGGGAATAATCTCTGAAGCGACGGGGTAGTATAGGTCTTCGACAGTGTCGTGGACGTAGAGCACGGCCTGGTATTCCACATCGAGGACAAATGAGTTGTACTCTTCTGAGTCGGCGGGCACTTCATGGAGGAAGGTGTCGCTCACATTGATTTCTTCACCCGTGAACTCCTGCAATTCGGTATAGTTGGTTGCCCAGTATGACCAATAGTCGTTTGGATCAAAAGTGCTGCCAAATTCCGGGGTTGTATTGAGCAGAACGCGATTCGACGTTTGCTCTTCGCTGTTGCGGCGGGGAGCGAAGTTGGCATTATTGTTCGGTTTCACTTCGCGCCACAAGCGATAGAGGTATCGTTCCTCAGAGTTGGCATTTTCATTGATTTCTTGATTGCTCGAAATATGTATACTGCAGTGGAAATAGCGATAGCGAGCATCGTTTTCGCCGGTCAATTCTAATTTGGATATGCCGAGCTTGTAATTGGGCCTTGAACAGTCACGGGCAATACTCACGTCTGCGCTATTGACGGTCTCTTTGTAGCATCCGTAGGTGTTGTTGTTGATTTCCGATTCGATAGTGGGCACAACCCAAAGCCCATCCCAATTAATCGCGCCGTTGTCCCCGTTTTGTTCGTAGTGCTCATATCCGTCGCCATTATCGATGATTGCATGCGAGCCGCCCTCCATGTGGGGGTGGGTAGCAATGATCTGGGCAATTTCTTCCTCATCTTCAGTGCCGTGGCCTTCCAGGAGGTGATACTTGAGCACATGTCTGTTGGTGTTAGACGAGAATTTAATGTTCAGACCGTTGTTGAGTGCGAGAGCCCCTTCGGTGTCGGCATCAACCTCATCTTTGGTCAGTCTCGCGCGCCACACTTCGTTGTGAGGTGTAACATAGACGGGTACATGGCCGAGGATTGCGTGGATTTCATCTCCGTTGTTATGCGCGTAGAGGCGATAGGTGTAATCGGTGTTCATTTCCTCAACGCTGGATTGCGTAAGCATCTGCTCGCTTATGAAGCAGTCGCTGAAAGAAATAGCGGGGATTTCGGTTTCTTCTTCAGAGTCGGGAGCGGTGACATCGTACTCATGGTTGTTGACGACGGGGTGACCAAGCACTTGGCCGTTTTCGAAAAGCATCTCGTCTAGAACACCGTTGTTGACAGCGGTTTGCGATTCACTGTTGTAGTTAAGCCGATATCTACCCGTTGAGATAAACTCAAGTGTTGCGACGCGTGCAATGGGATGACCGGCGTAGTCACAACGTATCAAATCAATATCGCCGTAAACATCCAGATGTTCATAACCTTCGTGGGGGTGTTCAATGAAGTTGATGTGCATATCGTTCTTGTACACGTTCACATCGCGACGCCAGTCGTAGCGGCTGTAGTAATCAGAGATACCCACATAGAAGTCCTCGTCGTAATCACCGCCCAGTTCAGAGTGGGTGTTGCCCGTGCCCATTAGGCCGAACAAGACATGTAATTGGTCTTGTTCGTAGTGGGGATTAGGTATGTCGAGAGGGTAATCGTGAAACGCGTCGTTGATTTGGTCGTGATCGAAACAAATCGCGATGACGTCGGTGAAGTTGAAGAGCTTGAAATATGAGCGCCATGCGAATTGTGTCGGGACGTCCCACGAATTTTCGCAGTACTCTTTGTCAACATCCACATAAGCATAGATTTTGTTTCCATCAGCATCATAGGTGGTTCCATAAGGTCCATAGGGAGGGGTTCCGATTCCGAATCCATTGAAGAAAGCCGTACCGCCCTCGATATTGTCGTCGACGTAGTCTTCATTGCCGTCGGGGGTGATGGCATTGCGTGTAGGTGCAAGAATCACGTCGTTTCCGGTGCGCATCGCATCAACGACATTGCAAATTTCGCACGGACGTGGCTCCAGGAAGAAGAAGTCGCAATCGTCTTGTTCCGAGAAGTTAGCCACACTATAGGTGTTGCGCCTGGTTTCGACGCCCGATTCCAGAATCACAGGAGTCGAGGCCACTTCCATATTGGGGTTGAGCCAACCGAAATAGTTGCCTCTTTCACGCCCACTTTCAGCGCAATAAAGTCCGCGCACGTTGTTGAATCGCTTCCCCACGTACTGTTCGGCATCGGTCAGTTTCAGGGCAATCCATGCGTATTGTGGAGTTTCGGGGTCGGCATATTCAGGAACGACACCGTTTCGCGTCCACAGTTCTTGATCGGGTCCAGGGCCGTGCTTGTGGTTGGCGCTGATGGGCTGTGCGCTGCGACAGAACAGCATCTGTCCCACGCCACCAGTGACATTTTCCACCATCACGCCGACGAGGTCGTCGGTGATAGTGTGATTAAAGTTTTTCACAGCATGATCGGCGAAAGTAAGATCCTCAAGCGAGATGCGCTCGTCGCGCACGATAAACGTAGGGCCAATCCATACATCAAAACAGTCTTCATAACTGGTGAAACTGGAGTACATCTCAGTTTTGTCTCTTAAATTAAAGAGGTTGAGAGCCTCCTCCATTTCTTCTTGGCCATCGGGGATGTAGTCCATTATTTCCGTAGGATTGATTCTGTCAGGACTAAGATGGGCATCGTTGAAAAGATAATGCTCGCCGGTGGCGGCTTTCGTCCATTCACCGAGGGCAACATAGTTAAGGTTGCGCCCTTCGTTCTGAGTGGCACGAACCGAAGCGCCGTTACCCCAAATGACTTTGAGGCGGCCTGTTTGGCTGTCATACACACAATCGCTCATCGAGTATGTGTGTGAAGGATCGGTACGTTCGCTAGCGGGGATAGTGATAGTAAGCGTGACTTCTCCATCGCCGCTGGTCATCACGAGCGTGTTGCCTGTAGTTGGAATGGTGGCTTCTCTCAGGTCGAACACATACTCATTAGCATTGCTCAGCAATACCATGCACGAAAGAATCGCAGCGAGAAAATATTTATTCATTTTTAGTGATGGTTGGGTGTATATTTATTTAGTTGATTTTTAATGTAATAGTCCTTTTTTACGAGACTGAGTTACGTCCCATCAAATTGTATACAAATTTATAAGAATTATTGAAACAAACCAAATGCCAAAAGAGGTTGCACATTTAGAATGTTATCTTGAACGGTGTTATTTTGTGTTGATTTTCAAGCATTTGTACAAATGCCTTCGGTCGTTTGTTAATAAAGCAAAAAAAACATCAATAAATCGTTTAGACACAGAAGGGCTATTGCCAGTAATAATTAAAACTACCCCTAAAAATGAGGGTGTTTGTTCGTTATTTTAATTTCCCACCCAATCGAAAACAGTATGAATCCATGTTGGTCATCCCCCCTAATACCTCAGTCCTCCAGGTCAATGTAGCGATGTTCTTCTCTTATTTTTTTCACATAAGCCATTTTTTCGTCATGTCCCATCGTTTCCATCTTTTTTAAGTCTTCTGGGTAAAAAGCAATTTTTTTAGCAACGAACTGCATGGTTGCCATTTCCTCATCTTTTTCTTTTGATTTTCGTTGAATATTCATAAATAGACAGTTTGAACATATTTGATTACAAAATTACTCATTTTTTTCTATGTGTGCATTTTTTTGATGGATTTGTAATCCATCGGTCGGTGTTTTTCTTTGGCCTTTAATGACCGAATAAGCCGAGAGGCGGATTTCGCGATGAATCCACCCCTCGATATTTGGCGATGATGCTTTGTACGTTACTTGACCATCTTCTCCGCCTTGGTGGTACCGTCGCTCAACTTGGAGACCTTGATGTTCACGCCGTTGAACGGGGTGCTCGAGACTATTCCCTGGGCGTTGACATATTTCACGCACTCAATGCTGGTGACCTTGACGTCGTTAATAGCGGAAACAAAGTTCGTGCTCGATTTTACCCAAATCTGTACTGATGCACTCGTGGGAATATCCATTTCGCTGGTTGTGGTGGCTGTAATAACTACGGGGAAGTAGTCGTAGTCGTCGTTGTCGGTAGGAATGCGGTTTTGACCTGTGTTGATGGTCAAGCCATCAAATTCCATTCCTGTCACGAGGCCATCTTCGCTTACTATGGCAATCTGCTCGTCGCTGCTTGTCCAAGTCACCTCGGTGTTTGCGCCTTCGGGTTCAACGCTGACCACACTCAGTTGGAAGGTTGAGTTCGGTAGGATAGCAACCTCGTCGTCATCGGTGACGTTCAGCGTGATAGCGGTGGGAGCACATGGCTTTGCCATAGCGACAACCAGTTTCATATTGTCGAGGTCGGCAGTAATTGTGTACTTGCCAGCAAACGGCATTACAAAGTTCATGCCTGGGATTGATAGCGAGAGCTCCGTGCCATTGGTGATTTGCTCTTCGGTGATGATAAAGTTGTTGCCATCGGTAACACCACCAAACCAGTTGTTTTTGCTGTCGAGCAGTTTGAACTCTGCATTCTCGGGTAGTTCAACATCAATGGTGTACTTGTTGTCCATGCCTTGTTCCATCTGTTGCTTGCCCTCCTCCCATACGGGTTCAGTAAACGAACCGGCGACGTAGAGATCGCAGGGAAAGAGGAACCAGGAGATGTCGGAAGTGTTGGTCTCACCACTCCCGTAGTAGATGCTCTGAACACCCACGCGTCTCCAACTTTTGACGTTGCCATAGACATAGATTGTGGAGCCTCCAGGATAGATGTCCCAGTCGTCAGTGAAATTGTAAGGAATTTCAATCATGTTTTGCTCAATCTCGGTGTAATCATCGGTCGAGCATTCATATTCCGAAACTGTTGACCCGACTTCGGTGTAGAGTTTGTAGTAAAGCTTGCTGCTAAGCAATCCGACGCTGTCAACGTCAAAGAGGGGAACTTTCAGTTTCAGATTGAGACTGTTGGTGCTGGCAAGCGTGGCCTTGATCACCGAGGGCGTAGCAGGTACGGCAGCGGCATCAACGACCTTTAATAGTTTGGAATTGGTGTAGATGTTGTAGTAATACCATCTCTTTTTCTTGCCGTTGATAACGACCCATTTGTCGGCTGTGAGTTTGTTGTCTTTGTCGTTCATCGTGAAGGTGACATCACTGAAGTAGTCGTCACCGTACCCCACGAAGTAGAGATTATAGCTATCAAAGTATTTGCCTAAATATTGACCGGAGGCGAAAGTTACCTTGTTTCCATCGCGCATGCCCTTGATCCAAGCCTCGGGGAGGTAGGTGCAAAGCCCCTTCACATACACATCGTTGCCATCGAAACCTAGAAGTACATTAAATGACACATCTTCGTACAGGGGATTGTCGTTGTTGTCATAAGAGAGATCCACGGCGGTAAACACCCATGACTCGGTCTTGAGATTATCGGGAGCCACTACTTCCACATCGGGCGTAGGAGCATCTTTCGAAAGCACGAGATCGTCGTAGAAGGTGAACCAACTCATGCCGCCATCTTCCGGGGCTTCGGCAATGTGGTTGGTCTCGCAGGTGAGCAAGCCGGCATTCTCGTTGTAGGTGAACACGATGGGGCAAGCTTGTTCATTGTCATTGGTTCCGACAAGGAAATCTGCGCCTTCTCCATCTTCACCCACAAAGGTGGAGTAAGGGAACGTGACGGTACTTCCATCGCGCACTCCCTTGATCCAAGCATTTGCGAACCAGTAGGCTAGTCCCTGAATGTAGACGTCGTTGCCATCGAAAATCACAGTGATGGTCTTCACTTTGTCGGTGTAGTCGGCCCAGCCGTAGTCGGTGTAAAGGTAGAACGAGCCGTCGCCCATGTACCACTGCTCACCAGTGGCACCTTCGGGCGGTGTTACGAGCGCATCGGTGGCCGAAGCCTTGCGAATAGCCTTCTTCGATAGGGCAAAAGCAGTGCGGTCAATACCTTGCGCCTTCACCACTGCCTCCTTTTGGTGAGAACCTGGGAGCTCATGAGCCTTGGGTAGTGGCCGATCACCCTTTTGTGCGATAGCGGCCATGACCACCATCACAGCAAACAAAAGCGTAACAGTCTTTCTCATAATTAATCGATAATAAAAAAATAAATTTTCCCTCAAAATGAGGCATTTTCAATTCATTTGCAAAGTTATCATTTTATTTAAAAACTTCCTTGTTTTTATGTATATTTTTATTGATATTCGTTTTGGGTGTGGTGTGGGTTCGATAGTGGTTTTCGAAAAAATGCGTCAAACGCGCTACCCAAGACATAAAGCCCTGGCGGATAAACAGTGTGATTAAAAGTTAGAGGGCATGTCCGCCCGACACTTTAATAACTTGTCCTGTAATCATTCTTGCCTGCTCACTCGCAAGGAACAAAATCGTTTCGGCAATATCTTCTGGTTGAATTAATTTGCCTATTGGTATTAAAGGAACAACCGCTTTCTCCAACTCATTGTCAATCCATCCCGTTTGTGTCGGACCCGGTGCGACACAATTCACCGTAATTCCATACTTCGCTACTTCAAGCGCGATACTACGCGTGAGCGCTTCCAGTGTGGCTTTACTTGCCCCATAGGAGATTTGCCCCGCAAATATTTGTGCCGCGTCGGTGGAAATATTGATGATTCTGCCATAATTGCTGCGGTTCTTGATGAGTTGGTTTATCATCAGGATGCTGCCTCGAACATTGACGGCAAAGGTGTCATCAATCACACTTTGTGTGATTTTTTCTATTGTGTCAAAACCATTTTCGTCATCTACCGCCGCATTATTGACAAGAATATCAATTTTTCCGTATCTATGGATTGCGGTCGAATAGATTTCCTTCACGGCATTCTCATCAGAAATGTCGCTTTCTATTATCAGATAATCAGCATTTAATTCCTTGAGTTTGCTCTCTACAATATCTGCATTTCCTGCGTTCGCCTGGTAATATCGGTCAGTTCCGTTTCTGTCGGTCTTATTCTTATCAAAGGGCCTAAGCACTTTCTTATATACCAAAATCACCTTTGCCCCTTCACGAGCAAAAGCTAATGCAGTAGTTGCCCCAATGCCCTGCGGGTTATTCGTACCCGTAATGAGAGCCACCTTATCTTGAAATCCGTATTCAACCATATATTCTCTTAAATTAGGTCTGATTGCTTGAGTGCTGCGAGTTGGAGAAATCATGCTGGTGGCGTGATTGAACTACTTTCTCATCCATGCAGCGATGCGGTCGGCTATATTCTGTTTCAGGTTGTTGTAGAAGAAACCGTAGTCGTAGAGATGGTAGCTCTCGGGACCGAACATGGGTGCGGCATAGGCCGGGAGTGCGTAGGTGGTGTCGGCTGTGGTGACGACCACAACGCCACGATCGGTGTCGAGACGGGCATCGGCTATGCCAGGAACAGTTATCTTGCCAGTTGTGTTGTTAATCGAACCGAGGTTGCTTGATGCTGGGGCGTAGGTGGTGTCTCGCCGCCAGTTAATGGGGTTGATGCTTACTTCACCAGGCAAAACCTCCATGTTGAAAGCGTTCTTGTTGCGCAGTCCTTCGGTGTTCCACGAGATGATGACTCCCGTATCGGTCGGTCCTTCGGCGAACTTCAATCCCGTCTGCTCCAGCCACTCTTTGGTCACGCTGAAGCCTATCGGGTAAGCAGCCACCATGCGGCTTAATGCTTTGGGGTGCTTCGTCATGTAATCGGCAAGCAGATTAATGGTCAGTATCGAACCTTGCGAATGACCTGCAAGGATGAAGGGCCGGCCCTGGTTTAGGTGGGTCAGGAAGTAGTCGAGCGCGTCGGTGGCGTCGAAGTGTGACATGAATTTGTTGATGGCCATGTGGTCACTGCCGGGCTGTGGCAGCGAGATTTGGCGGTAGTACGGAACAAAGACATTGCAGCTCTCGGCAAAGACACTGGCCTGCGCCCGCATCACCCACTCTGTACCAGCCACCATCGCGGAGTCGTTAATGTCGCAGATTTTGGTCGGGAACTGCATTCCCACCACGGTGGGGTAGAGAAAGAACACGTCGACGGGTTTAGTTGGTTTCTGGGGCAACGAAACCCAGTGCTCCGGCTTGCTATAGTCAATCTTGGTGCGTAATTTTTCCAAACCTGCAATGTCCTTCATGTACTCAGGTACCTCGGTAGGGTATGTGTCGGCATTTGTTGTCGCCAACTGTTTGTTGCTGCATGAAATGTATGGCAGAGTTGCCAATATCATTGTCACTGCCATCAGCGAGAAAGAATTCCGTAGTTTCATTTTCATCTATTATTTAGATTCGCCCAATTGGCGGAAAAAAGTCAAAAAATTTATGCTGACAAAGTCACGCACGCCATTGTTTTTTGTGATTTGTGTCATTAAAACTATAGCATTGCGCAACATCGTTACAAAGTTACGACAAATTCTTAAAACGACAAAAGAAAAGATTATGGCTTGCACCGCAGAGATTCAAGCAGCAAACCATTTCACCTTGCTTCCCTTGGCATTTTCCTGTGTTCGGGTTCCTTAAGGCGTGAAAAAAGCGGTGAGCGGTCAAGCCGTTTACCTCAAAAATCTATTAGCCCTATTGTGATGGATATGGCCTAAGGCTCGCGCCGATGTCGCACGGTAGAATGATTATTTTGGTAAAATGATGTGCGACATCGGGCAGCGAGCTAGGACAGTATCATTTTGTCAACCGTAGCTGTGCAAACCACCGAGCAGGGTGTTCACACCCCAATAGGTGAACAGTACGCTCACGAAGGCTATCGCCACATAGGCGTGGAAAAACAGTGGTCGCTGGAATTTGGGCAACGAAGCGTCGTGCAGTGGAATGGCATAGATGAGAAGTGTAATCAACGCCCACGTTTCCTTTGGGTCCCACGCCCAATATCTGCCCCACGAAAGCCCCGCCCACACGGCTCCGATGAAGATGCCTGCCACAAGCAGAAACACTGCCGGGAACAACACCACCAGACCCATTGTACGCATTTGCTCCGTCATGTGTGTCTTGTGTCGCAAACACAATGCCAGTATCGAATTGAGCGTCAATATAGCCAGCAGAGAATAAGCCATCATCACCGTTGCCACATGGATGCATAGCCATGGAGAATTGAGCACTGGCATGAGCGGTGTGATAGCAGGATTGGACTGGCTGATGACCGACACGAGCAATGTGAATGCTGCTACCAGTGTGCCGAAATGTGCCATCAACGGTAGTCGTCGGTAAGTGAGCAAGGTGACCAGCAAAGCGCACCACGCCATCAACTGCATCGTCTCGTAGCCGTTGGTCATGGGTAAATGTCCACTTGCCAGCCAACGCAAAATCAGCAGAAAAGTGAGCCAAACAAAAGCCATGACAAGGATTGTCGGTAACATGCGGCACATCCACTTTTTTACCCGGAACTGTTCATGGTTCGAAACCGTCAGCGCTAACGACAGCAACCCCATCACCATCAGCGCAATGGCGCAGGGCAGTGTGGCGTCGGTATGATTGTAGATGATTTCGGACTTGGTGCGGGTAGGCGAGGGTAGCAACTCACCGCCTTCCTGTTCTTGGAATTTCTTCAGTTTGCCGATGAAAATGCTGGCATTTTCCCAATCTTTCGCCACGACAAGTTCGTTGAAATAGCTCAATCCGTTACGCATAAACGCCCATTTGTTTTCGTCGATGTCGCTGGGGATGTCCAAAGAGCCGGGCACATACCACTCCAGCGTGGCATCGTGTCGCAATGGCATTATTTTGAACAGATTTCCCATACCCAGCGCAATGGCCACCTGACATTTCTCGTTTGCTTCAAGCACGTCTTTGGAGGGTGCCGTCATCGCATCGGCAAGAAGATAGGAATGTCCCGCGTCATAGAAGTCATTCATTGCTACAAACTTGGATTCGGTTCCTAACAGTTGCCGCACTTGAGCGCTTTTTATCTTTATCATCGGTTCGTTCGCCCAATCCTCGAAATAAAACAACCATCCCGTCACCACTTGGCAAGCGTCGTATCCTTGATAGGACGTTTTTCCGTAAAGTTTCAGCGTTACGTCACGTGCCATCGTCTCCAGCGGACATATTCTCTCGTTGTGGAGCAAATAGAGCTTGCCGAAGTCGTCGGCGATGTTTTTGGGGAGCACTCGGGGAGCAGCCTGTGTCATTATGGGCACGGCAAGTGCCATCAGCGCAAGGGCGCGTTTAGTTGTCACTTGTCCGATGGCGGTTCTGAACCGTGTACGCTTGCTGAACAGGTAACCTATCATTGCCAGCAAGAGCATTAGGTAACCCACATGAGTAACGGCGTTGCCTATCGGGTCGTGTGTGACCTTGAGTACGATGCCGTCACCGTTTTCATCAAAACCTGACAAGCATAGTCGATAGCCCTTGAACACGCCGATGTGGTTAAGTGAAATGTCGGTGTGCAAGGGTTCTGATTGATTGTCGCAAAAGGTGACTGATGCAACGAACTCCGAAGGGGTAGGCGTTTCGGCATAGCATTGAAAATCAAACTTTTCCAGTTTTATGGTAAACGGCAGTTTTTCTTTTCTGCCGTTATCCAGTTCAAAGAAACTCTCTTCGTTCCCTTCCACAAGGTACATTTTCCCGCTGGTCGCCCAGAGCCATGTCGCTCCGGCTCCCACAAGAATGACAAGCAATGCGATGTGGATGGCAAATGCCATGGGCCGTCGGTGCAATTTGCGTTTCACGCAAAGTACCAACCCAAGCACGGCAATCACCGCCCACAGCCCGAAGAAGCCGGCTGAACGATAGGCGACAGCACTCGCCACGCCACTGCCGTAGATTTTTTCTACGACAGTGGCGGCGGCAAGCCATACAATCATTAGGCCGACCAGCCCAAGAATCATTTGCGGCAGGATGCGTTTCATCAGATGGAGTTGATGAATTTCACCACCGCATCGCGGTCGCTCTTGTTGAGTTTGCGAAACTTTTCAATGGTCCATCTCGCATCGCTGTTGGCTGAACCATGCCACATGATGGCTTCAACGACGTTGCGTGCGCGACAGTCGTGTAGGCGGTCGTCGGCACCAGTGCATTTGGCGCTCAGTCCGCGACCCCACAATGGCGTGGTGCGGCACCAACCAGTGCGTATGTCGTTCTTCATGAACAGTCGGTGCTGCACGAGGTCGCTATATGGCCAAATGGTCTGATGCGGGTAACGTGGAAGGAGATTAGTTCGGTTACCTGTGAAAAACTTGGCGGGGTCCACTATGTTGTCGTTTCCCGTGGTCCACGACGGCCGGTGACAAGTGGCGCATCCCAACTCGGTGAACAACTGTTTCCCACGTTGGAAATCTTCGCTTTCCACATCGCGTGCGGCAGGAACCGCCAGTCCGCGGTGCCACACCATTAGGTCGATATATTCCTGGTCGGTCATCTCGGCGGGGAGATCTTTGCTCATCAGATAGTTGTAGATGTCGGTCTCCACGTTTCCGGTCTTGTTCCACTCGGGATAATACGCATAGAAACGGCTTTGGACATCGGGATCTTTCGAGGCAACGGTGGCATAGGCGGCGGTCATGTAGTGATAACGCCGGTCGCTGCGCGTGACGTTGGTGATGTTCCAGATAGCATTAGCGCCAGCGGCATCCTGCAAAGGCCCACGCGAGAGGGCATAAGTGTAACGGCGCACGTATTTTGTGCCGTCACCTTGAAGGCTATTGGTGTAGTAACTCGCAAAATCGCCGTTGTTCCAAATGGCGGGATTGAGCGTTGCCCCTGCCTGTTCCTCAGCAAGATACTGTGCACGTATTGCGTCCTCATCGATGGCGTCGAGTAGGCCTGTGCCATAGATTCCGATGGTACTTTCAAGCCTTACTCGCAACTGGCTGTAGTTAATGTCTTTGCCTCCCACCTGTAGTGGCACATAAAATGCCTCTAGCGGGATTTTCACTTCAGGATAAATCAAGTCGTAAGTTTCTCCGTCGGGAAACTTGTTGCCCCATTCATCGGTATAGGGTAGCCAGCTGATATTTATCATGCGCTCGTTGATGGGCGCCTTGAAAGGTGGTGCGGCTTGTGTTTGTGGCATTCCCGTCAGTGATGACAGATAGGTGTCGTTTTCATCGGTGAGCACGAGCAGGTAACCATTGCCGATGTTGTTGGTGTTATATGACGTTTGCCGTGCCCCATGTCCATATCCTGGATGACATGCTATGCAACTTGAACGCACCCACAAAGGGCCTAGGCCACGCATAGGAGTTCCTGGGTCGGTGTCGGTGTCGAAAGGTGACTCAAAAATGCGCTCGCCACGCTTGAACGATGCCACCAGCCCTTGGTTTTCCACCGCAGCAGTAAATTGCTCGTAAGCCGATGCAGTGGTGTTGAAAGTTGTGCCCAGTTTGCCGCCCGTGTAATAATCATCGGGCAGATTTTCGCTAGGTGACGGGCTGTCGTTATGGTCGTTGCAAGCAACCAGCAACCCAAGCGTGGCCGCTGCCAATGCGATAATATAAGTTCTGTGTTTCATTTTTTACTGGTTTTATTGTTATTGCAATGCTTCGATGGCGGCGTCAAGTTTTGCCATACACTCGTTGCACGCATCGACGGCGGCCTGTGTTTCGGCTTTGGTCAAGTGGTTGCGGAATGGCGCGGGCATGGCTGCCACGGTTTTGATGGCGTTGTCGATAGCGACGCGTACCTGATTGTCAAGAGTGGGATTGGTTTTGTTAAGATAGGCTGCCATGGAGTAGGAATTGACTTTGCCGTCAAGACTGCCGTAATAAGCGTTGCGCACACTGCGCATGTTGTCGGTGAAGTCGGCAATGGAGTTCCAACTGTACCACGATTCCACGTCAAGCACGTTGCCAGAGTTCACGGGGTCGGTGATTTTGGTATTGGCCACCTCGTCGCTGATGTCGCTCGCACCTTGCATCACTTGAATCATCGCGTCAATTTGCGTTTTGTAGGTCGTATTGCCGGCAAGTCCTGCATCGATGAGTTGTTCGCCATAGTTGGTGCTTGGTTCCAGTTCTTCATCTTTAAGCAGAGTGCGCTTGTCGGCCGTGACCTTGTCGATGCCCGCCCATGCCGCTTCGAGCCTGACGGTCTGCCACGCCAAGTCTTCGGCGACAGCAGCGTTGTAGATGAGTTCGTTTGCGGTGATGTCGCCTACATTGCGGGCTTTCCCGTCGCGGAACAGCACATATTCCACCGCATGGAAGCCTAGTAGACCGTAGCCCAGTGTGGCAAAGCCGTCGGCTCCGGCACCGTCCTCATCCAGTTCAGCAATGAGCGTGCTGTTGCTGAGCACGTTATCAAGCTGGCCTTTCTGCAGTGGCCAGGAGTCGATGTGGGGGTCAATGTAATAATCGGCTGCGGCACCAAAGAGGAACGCTTCGCTCAGTTCCCAATATTTGCGTGCCTCAATCCATTTGTTGCACGCCTGCTGCACCAAAGCTTGACTGGGATGCTCTTTCAACTGGGCACAAAGGTCGCTCAGTTCCAATGCATTGTCGGCGAGTGAGCGGTAAGTGGGCACGACCACGCCGTTAACATATTGCGTGAGAATCGCCTTTTTCTGTGCGTCCACGGCTGATGGTTCATCGTTCTTGCTGTCGCTACAAGAAGCGGCGGTTAGAAGCATAACTGCTAAAAGCAGTCCATTTTTCATTAAATCTTTGATTCTCATTGTTCTATATTTTAAGTTTGAATAATTCGTTATAATTGAAACAATCCATAATAACCAATGCCGAGGCTTACGGTCGGTTCATTGTTGAATTGTGACTTGAAGATGCGGTTGCTCCATTCGCCTTTCACCACGATTTGTTTGATGGGAAAATAATTGATGCCAAACGTGATTTTTTGCCGCCCCCATTCTTCTTCTTTGGTCATGTTTTCAACAGTCTTGAACATGGCGTCATAGAAGTCGTAACGTCCAAACACATAGAGCCTTTGCCCTCTTGAGTGCAGAGGATCCAAGAGACTGCCAAAGTCATAACCGGCTTCAACGCCCAAGGCTATAGCATTCTTTGCCACATTGTTCTTGGGCGAAGGGGAATCCTTTCGGCTTGCCTTGTTGGCAACCGACAACTCGAGCGAGTGACTCAACCAACCGTAATCCAGGTTGCCACGTGCAATGAAATTGTGCTTGTCGTAGAGGAAATCAAATGCGGCTATGCCCACGGTGGCTTTGATATCGTCGTATTTGCCCGATGCGTTGAGCGTGTTGCTACCGCTGTTACCCACATAACCGCTGAGGCTCAGTCGTAGACCATCGATGGAATAGTTGTCGATGCGTGCGGCACCGGCTAGCGCCGTCGCCATCTTGAACTCATAAGGACTGCCGGCACCGCCATGAATCCAATTCTTGTTGTTGAAGCGGTCGCCGTCAAGTCCGGCGATAACCATCGCCTCGTAGCGCCAATCTCCTTTGCGCCCCCAAAAGCTGATACCGGTTTCGTGCCATGTGCATGGAAGAATGGTGTTCTCGCCCTCGGGGCGATAGACGGTAAAGAACTTGTCGGGTTCGTGAGCAGCGTTTGTGCCACCAACGGGAACAATGATGTGTCCAGCGCGGATATTCAACGCACGACTGAACGACTTCTGAAGCCAAAACTGCTCCAACGCCACCTCACCACCGCGCTCGATTTCTTTCTCGTACTCGCCAGTTTCTTCTTCCTCAATCTCCACGGCGCTCTCGGTGCCTCCATGCTCATACTCCAACTCGCAGCCCATCGACCAGCCACGTCCGAAGTCGTATCCCACATAGAATACCACATGGGGCAAATCGACTTGGCCGAAGGAGCCGGCATCCTTGTAGAGCGAGGCGTCGGTGTAACGCTTGTAGTTGTTGCTGTAGAACATGCGGCTCGCCACGGCCTCGCCATAGCCGCCCAGTGTTAAACGGCTTTGTTTTGTCGCTACGGTATCGGTTTGCTGAGCACTGTTTTGCCCCGAAGCCATCAGCGCCACCGCAGCGACCATGCAACACATGAGATGTTTCATAAATAGACCTTTAGATGTTGTTAAACAATTCTGTCAGTCTACCGATTTCTCATCACTTTACCGTTGCAAAATTACCCCAACCGCCTCGTGTGCGAAATCCCCAATTTTTGGCATTTTCACGCCACATTATCATCATTCATAGTGATGTCCAACGAGAAATTCTTTCCTTTCAGAGTTATTATCCAAAAAAAGCCCATCGATGAAATGTTCGATGAGCTCTATTTAACCCGAATCGGTCATTAGGCCGACGACATGTTGATTTTTAGGTCTTTTATGTCCTATCAGATTCTTATTGGCATCTTGTTGCCATTGTCATTTCGCCATAGCCAGCTATGCCATCAATGCCAATGTTACAATCTACTCAATAATAATTCTGTTATGACATAAATCCTAATGACCGATTTGGGTTTAATCTAAGTTGCTGTTTTCGGGAATGCTACTTCGACTGCTTTTTCTCAAAGAGTTTGTCGATTTGTGCTTTCAAGTGTGGAGCAAGCGGTGGAATGTTGTGAGCTTTCTCATAGCGCAGCAGGTCGTCATAGCTCTTATCCACGTCATTATCCTTGCGGGTCTGCTTGAACTCTTTCTTGTCGATATAAGCCGTCTCGGTGGCAAACGACTCTATGATGAGGATGTATTTCTTCTTTGTGCGTTTGAATACACCGATGTCGAGCGACTGCTGCATCACGAAATCGCTTATCGACGAACGACCATTCTCGTCCATGCGGTAGATTTCAAAATAACTATGCTCAC
Organism: Muribaculaceae bacterium; assembly: GCA_017619935.1. Lineage (GTDB taxonomy): Bacteria > Bacteroidota > Bacteroidia > Bacteroidales > Muribaculaceae > Sodaliphilus. The sequence continues at coordinate 16,399 of JAFZRJ010000025.1, forward strand.
TATTTTGTTCCTCATTTTCAAGCTCGGCCTGTTTTTTCTCTTTCTTCTTCTCTTTCTTCTCATTGGCTATATCAAGATGCTTGTAAAATAGCCATTCGTTGAACGAAACAGTGCGTGTACCGGCAGCTCTGTCTTCATCGATATATCCTAATACCGATACGGAATCGCTGATTACTTGTCTGCCAGTGGAGTCGGCGGCAACATTCACTTGAGCCCACTTGCCTTCGTTGCTATTCACCTTCTGATAGATTGACTTATCATGCAACTTACATCGGTTTTTAATCAGGCGTCCTGCAAGTGCATTGAGTGCAAATTTAAGGAGTCCGCTCTCGGCTTCCGAGATGCTTTTTTCCTTGATGTCTATTTTTTCCTTTGCGAATTCGTAGGTGTTGTCAATAAT
>JAFZRJ010000026.1 GCA_017619935.1 Muribaculaceae bacterium
CCAAGTGTCCGACAGTGAGATTCAGAAGGTGCAGTTCAAGATCAACCGAAGGCCAAGAAAAAAACTCCAGTTTGAATCACCAAAATCAGCCTTTTATCGAAGATTATGACTATTTTCGCACTTCAAACTGGAATCCGCCATGAACCTTTTGGATAGATTCATGTCAAGCATTTTTGACTTGCTCGACGAGCTTGTAATAGATGAAATTGAAAACTGTAACATAATAAAAGTCATTGTTTTAGCCACCATTCCAATAAAGAGCACACCTGTTTAGTATATACAAAAATAGCCCAACCGGTTTTGGATGGACTATTTTTATGAAAAAGATGATGTCTCAGGTTGCTTACATGGCCAAACGTAGGCCAAGGATGAGATTACTGCTCTCAGGTTGACACACGCCACGATAGGAAATGCGGGAATATTTCGGTGTTCCGCCCACACTGCCGCCACGGGTCACACGATATGGAATGGAGCCCTCGGTACACATGGGATCGACTTGGCCCTCTTCGCTATAGCCAGCATACCAATCTTCAACCCACTCATACACGTTGCCGCTCATGTCATACAGGCCCAGTTCGTTTGGCGACTTAGTGCCTACCGTTTGCGGAATTGAGTTGGAGTTGCCATTATACCATGACACATCGTCAATGTTGTCGCTGCCGGCATACTTGAATCCCTGGCTCAACACGCCTCCTCGTGCGGCATATTCCCATTCGGCCTCGGTTGGCAGACGGAATCGCTTGCCCGTGAGTTCGTTGAGTTTGGCAATAAACTCCTGACAATCTTCCCAACTCACCTGCTCAACGGGGCGCTGAAGATTGAGTTCATACGAATTAGCAGGCGTGAAAAAACTTGGATTGCTCCCCATCACCGCTGCCCACAGAGCCTGTGTCACCTCGGTCTGGCCAATACTAAAATCCTTGGTCAATGTCACTTGATGTGTAGGTATCTCCGAACTGGTGACATCCGTTCCTTGTTCCTCGGTACCACCCATGATAAACGAGCCTTGCCTCACACCAATCATGGTGAAAGAGACCCCATTGACGACATAGGTCATGGTGCGACCGGCATCGCCAGTGTCTTCGTAATAACCCAATATGACGTTGATGACCTCATTCACATCCGACACATCAACTATTCCGTCACCATTCACGTCGCCATAAATGTTGGTTTCATTGACTTTGAGCGGAGAGGTGAACGACATGGTCACCACGCTCATAGCGACCAATAAAATTGCCGACAAAATGCGGCGAAAACTACGTGTAAACATTTTTATTTTTCTTTTAGGAAGTTTCTCGACGACAAAATTACTGAAATTTTTAAATATGGGATGTGTCAGCCGAGTTTTTGGGACACAGGGACGGTTCTTTTGTCCCAAAAATCACTTTTGGCACGCCTCTCGGCAAGTGGTGCAGATGTATCGGGCATGGGGAATGACATGAAAATTATATTGATGCACGTCACTGAGCACCGAATGCAAATCGTCAACCATCCCCTCGCCTGTCAGTTTGAGGACGCTCTCTTTCATGGTCCATAAACGGGTAAATGCGGCTTGGGGATTGTCCGACTTCGCTATCAGTTGTTGTTCTTGTTCATTCATTGTGCGGTGCACCAGTTCATCATCATAAATACCGACACTTTCTATATCAATTCCTACGGGACCTCTTGCCACCACACACGCCACCGCCTCACGGCAATGGCTCAAATTGAACTGAATGTCAGGGTAATCCTCAAAAAACGGCTTTCCATTGGGTCCATAGGCAAATGGTGGCACAGCGGTCATTCCATACTCCTCGCGCAAAGCACGTTGCAACAACAGATATGCGGCCAGACACTGTAATTGGTCAGACTTCTGACGATACCTTAAAGCATACTGACGACGCTCCGGCCCCACGGCCTCCAAAGCGGTCGCAAGGTCCATTAATTGGTACTGGTCATCGATATATACCATAACAATTAGCCAAATACTCGCCAAACCGTCATGTTATCAAGCACAACTAGCATGCGGAGGTATTTGTCCTTTTTACCATTTTTTGGTGAAAAGCCTAGGATTCACCGTGAGCATAAGCCATCCCCAATGCAGTTTGTTCTTTCCTTCAATATGACGCATGCGCTCCAGTGTAGATGAACCGTGCATATAAGTATAACCCGCACTTAAATTCACATCTTTTATAATGTCATAGGAAGCCGAGAACTCCCACTCATTGCCCAAGTAGCGTTCGGCTCCCGAAACTTTGGTTGCAGTAGCCAAATAGTGATACCCGGCCGTTAAGTTAAGCGGCTCAATGGGGGAATAGCTGACGTTAGTATACAAATTCTGCAAGCCCGGTGTGTATCCACCATAAAATGCGCTTATATAGAAGAAATCCATAGCGCCATAGAACTTGTGATGTGACCCAAAGACCGTACAGAATCCTTGGACCTTTTTGTGCAATGCCATGCCCATAGTTCCAATCATAGGTACCACAGGATTAGGGTCACCACTCAAGTGATCATAACCAGCTGTAAATTGCCACTTCAAGGTGGGTTTGAAATCCACTTTTACACTTGTCATCCATGCTTCAATGGGGATATGAAATTCATCTTTTCCCATCTGCCTATAATAAGAACCTTCAATATTCCATTTAGATGGACTCCACGACATGTATCCACCCACCAATTGTTGATATTCAGTTTTTGGTTCTTCTTCATCAGGACTTTGCATACCCATGTTCATGAACATAAGTGACACTCCTAGGGGTGTTGATGGAAAATCGTAATGATACCAAGCCGTAACCATTGACTTGTGAGGCTTTGCCCCATCGGTGGTTCGATACACCGTTCCACCATCATCATTATCCGCCTGCTGATTATAAGCCAATATCAAATGGGCCTTGTGTCCATGACCTTCATAACCTACTTTCACCGCATCGTGGCTCATAGCGGCCATGGCCCAATCGTTGCGTCCCAGGATACGTTCATCGTCATAATCAAGCTCTTGACGACCAACGATAGCGAACAATCCACATGGCGCCGTGAGTTTGGCCCAAGTCTCGTATAGGTTGAACGACCCGCCGCCCGATTCTCCCCATATTCCTCCATGCTGGGCAGTAACACGAGCCTCAAGCCACTTGCGCGAATAGTTCAACGTCAGACGAGTACGCTCGGCCACAAAACGGGCCTTGTCTTTATCGGGGTCCACCATCTGTGACAAGCCACCATCACGCACCTCGCCACGAGCCAACAGCGAAACATCCAGTGACAAACAATTATCTTTCGCTTTTTCTTCGTCCTGCGCGACAACCATCACCGACGAAATCAGCAACAGTGCCACACAGACAATGCGAGCATAATATAGCTGTAATCTGTTCATAATATTAGCAGCACATAAATGTGAATAGACAGCTCCAGGTATTACTCCACATCAAACAAACTAATAAGGCCCGTCATCGTGAACACGCTCTTGATGTCGTCATTCATGTTACGAAGCACCACTCGGCCTCCTCCGGCCTTAGCGCCCTTGAGTATGCTCAGCAAGATACGCAATCCGCTTGATGCGATATAGTCCAGATGCTCACATTCAATGATTACTTCGCAGCCTTCACTCTTGTAGAGTGGCTGCAGCTCTTGTTCAACCTCAATTGCCGCAGCAGTGTCGAGTTCTCCTTCAAGAGTGACTACAATCTTTTTTTCTTGTTCTTGAATAGTCGTTTTCATCAGTCTAATTGTTTTATTTTTTATGATAATATTTTCTTAGGGTCAGTATGTTTTTACCATCAACACGCTCATAGTTGATCGAATCCATCATCTCACGCACCAGCAGAATGCCCAGGCCACCTATCGGACGTTCTTCAACGCCAAGCGTGGTATCGGCACGGGCCGCTTCGGTTGGGTCGAACGGCACACCTTCATCTGTAATGATGAATTTCAAACACTCGCCGTTTGACTTGGCATCGATTGCCACCTCGCCATTCTCCTTTCCACGGAAGGCGTATTCCATGACATTGACCACGGCTTCCTCCACAGCCAACCTCATTTGGTGGCTCGTTGTCGAATCTAGTTCAAGGCGCTGAGTAACCCCTTCGACAAACGCACCCAGTTGAGGAATCTGCTTGACATCATTCGGCAATACCAACCGCTCATCCAGCAAATCACTGGACGCCTTGGGTGTGTATTGGATGACCAGCATGGTGAGGTCATCGCTTTGGTCGGCCCCTTGTGCAAAGCGGTGCACATCAGCTTTCATGGCATCAAGCACATTTTTAGATGTCACCTGGTTGTTTGAACAAAGTGTGGTGAGGCCCGACAGCATCCGTTGCTGTCCGAATTGTTCATGATTCGGATTCATCGCCTCGGTGAGTCCGTCGGTGTAGAGGAACAGCATGGTGTCGGCAGGCAACTCAAGTTCTTGTTGCTCGAATTTGAAGTCTGGCATCACCCCCACCGGCAAGTTCGGTTTAACCTGCAATAATGAGGCATCACGATTCATTAGCACAGGAGTGTCGTGACCTGCATTACAATAGCGCAACCGCCCCGTGGGCAAATCAAGCACACCGATGAAGAACGTGACAAACATGTTCCGCTCATTGTTTCTGCACAACGACTGGTTGATGGTTTGCATGATGCGTCCTGGATGGCTCTCATGGTCAGAGGCGGCGTGGAACAACGCTTGCGCCACAGCCATCACCAGCGCCGACGGAACGCCTTTTCCACTCACGTCACCAATGCAGAAATATAATTTCTCATCACGAATAAAATAGTCGTACAAATCGCCGCCCACCTCCTTGGCAGGTAACAACAGGCCGTCCACATCCACATCGTCACGAGGGATGTACGACATCGAAGCGTGGGGCTGCATCGCCTGCTGGATGGAACGGGCTATACGCAACTCGCTGCCGATGCGTTCTTGTTCTATATTGGCCTTATGCAGTTTCTCCTCACTCGCCACGAAGTGCCTGATGATATAAGCAAGCACAGCTATCGAAGCAAGCATCAGCAACAGGATGTTCAATGTCATCCAGTAAAGCTTCGCATACACCTCATTATTATAGCACACGACAGCCAACTGCCAGTGTGGTTTACCTTTTAGATTGGCATGGAAGATACAGCCGCCTGAATCGTCCTCGTCACTGACAAAATTAATCACTTCAACGCGTTTGGTACTACTTGAATCACGTCTGGCCGTACTGTCATTGATCACATCAACAAGTCGCTGGGCATCGTTCCGCTTCGGATGATTCTTGGGAGGCATTACTATGGGCTTTCCAGATTCGGTAAGCACCATCACAAAAGAAGATGGATAGATGTTGTGAGAATTAAGGGTGTCGCTCAGCCAATCAAGTGACACATCCACGCCTAAAACAGCCACCAAATCCATGTTGTCGTCATGAATGGGCCTTGAAAACGTACTGATGAGCTGCGGTGAGCCAATGGTGTCAACGTATGGATCGCTCCAGAACATGACATTGTTTTCAACCACTTTCCGATAAAATTCCATCTGGGTATAATCGTGATGGGGTCCGGAAATTTGCTTAGTAATCACCGTGTCTCCTATTCGTTGGGCGTAAGGCTCAAACAAGCGACCCTTCTCACTATAATAATCAGGCACAAATGCCACACCAGCACCCCTCAGGTGAGGATTGCCTATCAAAGTCCATTTCATGGACACAAAGATGGAATCAGGTTCCTGCAAGTGGCGTCTCACATCCCACACACGGTTGTTCAGTCCCAACTCGGTGGAATTGAGCACACTCTTGACAAGGATGGCCTTGGTCATGATGTCGCTTTCGGCATATTGTTCCATCTCGTTTTTCAACAGGTTGCGTGTGTAAAAGTGCTGCACGGCCAATATCAACAACAGCAGCACTGCCGCAAACATGACGACACCCATTCTTTTCTTGGTGTTCGACCAATGGAACATTTGTCGAAGACTATTCATCACAATCTTACAAAGAAAGTTCTATGATGATTAAATGATTTATCCACCACAAAGGTATGTTATTTTTTACAAACATAAAAGAACACGGCCTTTTTTTAGAAAAATTTCAAGCGACTGCCGGTCTAACAATTAGCCACGTCCATCCCAAAATAGCGCTCATGTCATTCTTAGAAATCAAATCCAAGAGACACAAAGAAGTTGACGCGGTGGGTAAAACTGCTCCACCCCACCGAGGCACCGAGTGGGCCCAAAACGCCACTATCGTAGAAATACGACAATCGGCCGCCCCAGATAGGCTTGTTGTCAAAGAGGTTTTTCAACTCATCGTCGTGTTCGGCAACGCTGCCGTCAAGCAGCAGATAATGCCTTCCAACGACACGTTGTTGCAGTCGCAACGACAGACTGACGAATTTGTCTTCAAAAAACTCGACATGACCAATACCGGCAAATGGCATCTGATGAGGGAAATACTTGCCGTAACTCATGCCGCCCACCGCATTATTTTTCATTGCAGGTAAGTCGTCACCAAAGAGAAAACGGCACTGTGCGTTGGGCCGCAGATGGGTCGTGGCCGACAGGGGTATGGTGGCCTGGCACAATGCCGAAAAAGCACCAAACCCACTATGCCCATTCCACTGCGCCAGATTGTCGGTGTAGTAGGCGTATTGCGCTTCCGCCCTTACGCCTCGTTGAGTGAAATACGGATCGTCCTCGCTGTTATAGCGCACACGAGCATGATAGTTCAGGTAATACTCATTAACCTTGAAACGGACTGGACTGTTTTCGTCCCACAGGCTTTTGGATATATGATAATGTTCCCATCCCAAACCCACTTCACAGTCAAAGTTCATCGCATCGAACGAAAAGAGTTTGGCATTGGCCTTCTGATAGAAGAACGAAAGGTTGTCGCACTGGTGACCCCGATTGTAAAAATCTTGATGAATGTTATGCCAAAACTCATAACTCAGACCCATTTTTTTGAATTTGCGAGGCTCAAAGTTGTAATCAAGACGAAACATTGAACGCAATCCCAACCGTAACGTCAAGTCAAGTTCTCGGGTGGATTTCTCACCGATAAAGTATCGGCCCCTGAGTTGCAGCGCCGCCACATCCTCGGAGTCGTAACGAAGTCCTACCGACGCCATTATCGTATTGGGCTCACGCGAATCAATCAACCCGGCTGTCTCTTCGGTGGATTCTTCAAGATTCTCTATATCACGCAGGTGCATCGCATAGTTGTGTCCGGGCATTGCGCCCGACTCCAACTTGAGCATCATGATGGAATCCATCTTTTCCCGAGCGGCTTTTTCTCCGCGCTCAATGAGTGTGTTGATGGCACCAAGCGAGAAACTGCCGCTGGAGTAGCCTCGAACAGGAACAGTAATGACCATGTCACAATATTTCTCGTTCTCCAGTGTCCGATGGTTAATATCGCTACCCACCGAGCGCTCCAACACATCGATGAAGGTGCGATAATTCTTATCGGTACCCACACCGATGTCAAACCTGATGCCTATCACAATGTCGGCGCCTAAGTCTCTCGCCACATCGGCGGGGAAATTATTCTTGGTGCCGCCGTCCACCAGCACCATGTCACCATGGTGAACGGGGGTGAACACTCCAGGTATTGACATACTGGAGCGTATACTTTTCACGAGCGAGCCTTTGGATAGCACTACTGCTTCATCGGTAACCAGGTCGGTTGCCACGCAAGCGAACTGTCGTGGCAAATCACGCAAAAAGTTGAGGCTGTCGGTATAGCCTTGCAGGTAATGTGAAAACGTGCTTTCGATATTATTGCCCCGAATCACACCTCCAGGCTTGGGGTCAAGTCCCCGGCGAACATAGAATTCCCGTTCATAGATATAGGTGTTACGGGCCTCACGTTCATTCAGTGTGAGGTGCTTCGGATTGCCTCGGTCCATAAAAAGGTCCGTCCAGTCCATGCCGCGAAACATGGTCGCAATGTCGTCACTGTCGTAGCCCACGCTATACATCGCCCCAATAATACTGCCGATGCTGGTTCCAACCACCATATCTATCGGTATGCCCGCCTCTTCAATCACCTTGAGCGCACCCACATGGCCGGCACCTAAAGCACCGCCGCCACTCAGCACAAGGGCGACTTTCTTTCGTGACGGCACACTATCTGCGGGTACCGAATGCGCCACTGCCGGCAAAACCAGCAGAAACGCCAACAAAGACAGAATCAGTTTTTTCATCATCTATTTTTTTATCATTATTTCTTTGGCACTTCGAAGCGCTCACCAGTGGCCTGATGAATCCGACGGCCAGCTTTCTTGGTCATCCCGGGGCGTGTAAGCACCGGGCGAAAGCCACTTGAATTGCGCTTGTATTTTCCATTCACTTCTTGACGGACGACCCCGTCATTATATTTGACAATCATGTGCATGGCCATTTCCCGCCAGCGAGCCACCATCTGCTCACCCACTTCATAACTATAATCGCTCAGATAGGCGATGGCGGCTTCACGGTCGCCCGACAGCAGTTCAAGCGCCCGTTTCTCCACTTGTGGCTGACTGGCGAAGTAACTGGCCTGAAGCGAATCGCGCACTTGCTGCAACTCTGGATAGAGCAGGCTCCAACGAGGATAAACCATATTGCTCACCCAGTTGCACACCCAGTAGGCATTGTCCTCGCTGAAGTGGAACGCATCAGCACCGGGCGTGTCGTAACAGCGAGGCACACGGTTGGCGCAACAATACACCGGCGTGTAGGCCACCATGCCGCTATCGTCGTTCCCCCACCACATCACGCCACCCACCTCACGGGGCATGAAACTGCGCAACTGGCATACCCAAGTGAAAGCTGTGTGGGTGGTCGCCACTGGCCGCTCGTTGAACAGGGTCGTTCCTTCGTCATCGTAACGCAGTGGTTGCGGACGGAAGGGACTGTCGTACAACCCGGCGCCAGGATCATCGTCCATCGCCAGTGGTGTGCCTTCGAAATGGTCACGCAGACACTCTATCACATCATTAACGGTGAGTTTTTTGTCGGGAACTATCCACATGGGCAATGGTTCAACCTCACGCAAGGGTTTCTTCCCTTCCACATAGGGCAAATATCGGTCCATGCCCGTCGTCAGATGCCGATAGATGGCCCACACTCGCGAGTCGCCCAAACGGCGACCGCCGAAGGTGGGCGGATTATAGGCGTCGCAGAAACTGAAATCGCTGTCGTCGCCCTTAAAATAGCCTCGTTTGCGGGCAAAACTGATGCAGTTTTTCGAAATCATCACATTGGCGGTGTCGGCCAAGTTTACCTTTCGGATGCGACTCTGGTTGGCATGCGCCAGCACGGCATCGTCGGGCACACGCACCGCTATCCACACCACGCTGTTGCTGCCTGTTCCGCAACCCGACAATTCGAGTATCCACGCCTCTTCGGGGTCGCACACGGTAAAGGTCTCGCCCGAACTGCAGAACCCATATTTTTCAGCAAGGCTTGTCATCACGCCTATGGCCTCACGGGCCGTCCGGGAGCGCTGCAATCCCAGGTCCATCAACGAGCCGTAGTCAATAATTCCTTTTTTGTCAACCAACTCGTCTCGGCCCTCAAACGTGGTTTCCGAAATGGCCACCTGCCACTCGTTGATGTTGCCCGTAACCAGATAGGTGACAGGCGCTTCAGGTATCTGGCCGTGATAGGTGCGGTAGTCACGATCGTATATCTTCCGCATGGTGCCGGCAGGATGCGTCCCTGCCTCAAAACGGTACATTTTGTGAAACCCGCCCCAAGTGTCAATGTTGTAGGTACACATCACCGAACCGTCGGCACTCGCATTTTTGCCCACGATGATGCTCGTGCAGGCTCCGCACTGCAACTGCCACATCACCACTGCCAACAGTAATAAAAACAGCTTTTTCATTTGTAATAGTATCGTGGTTTTTATTCCACATCTTTCAGACAAAACCAATCATTGAGCAAAGGTACATCAAAAAATCCAGATTCTCATGTCTGTAGTTGCTTTTTATTTTAACTATGACCTATTTCAATGAAAAACTTCGGCGCAGCCAACGTTACGAACCCTGAAAGGCTCGGGGAGATGATGAAGCACAAGTTGCACGCAGTGCAGCGTGCGGTGGCAAAGCCATCATCACTCGACCCAACAAGCGAGAGAAAAGCATCATCGCCTGGCGATGACCAAACAGAAACCCCCGGCATGATGTGCGAAGCACGAATGCTGGGGACGGGCGACAAGGACCGCGGCTCCTCGAAGAGTGAGCACCGCCAGCAAAACAGTGTTCCGTCTTCGAGGAACACTCGTTTGGGACACGACTCACCCCAGCATTCATTCGCCATCCGGCTCATGTCATGCTGGGGGTTTCTGCCTGGTTATCGCCGCTGGCGATAAGTTTGACGTTAAGAACCAAGAAGTGCAGTGCCTTTTACGCTAACGCTCTTTTGGCACTGCACTCTTGGTTCATTCTTTATATTTTTTTGAGAAAGGTGGAACTATTGGGCTAGGCGTAAGCCGAGGTCGCTGCCATGGATGTCAGCGCTGTCCCAATTGCGGTGCGATACACGGCAAATCACCGCGTTGCAGTACCAGCAACCGTCCCGTAGTATGCGGTCTAAGCCCGATGAGGGACCCGTAGGATTCGTCTGTGCGTCGCTGCTGTATTCGCCGTACCAGTCCTGGCACCATTCCGATACGTTGCCACTCATGTCGTACAAACCTAGCTCATTCGGGGCTTTCGTTCCTACAGCTTGAGTTCCAAAGCCTGCTTCTCCTTCCGTCCGTGATGGCATGTTGTCCCAGTACCATGCCACATCATCAATGGTGTTGCTGCCGGCATATTTGTAGCCCTGACTCTTGTTGCCACCACGGGCAGCAAATTCCCATTCGGCTTCGGTAGGCAATCGGAAATTTTTGCCAGTCAACTGGTTCAACTTCTTGATAAACTCCTGGCAGTCGTCCCAACTCACATTCTCCACAGGTCGCTGAAGATTTTCAGCATAGCCATTACTGCTGGCGAACTTGCTCGGGTTACTGCCCATCACCGCCACCCATAGTTCTTGAGTGACCTCGGTCTCACCGATGCCGTAACTTGACAACGTCACTTGGTGTGCCGGCATCTCATTAAAGTCTGCATCATCACCCTGCTCGGCCGTGGCGCCCATCGTGAAGGTGCCACCCTCAACCTTTACCATCTTGAACGAAACCCCATTCACTGTATAGGTCTCCGTAGCGGATGTGCCATCTTGAGGCAAACCAAGGATTACTTTGATGACCTCGTTTACGTCCTCCACATCCACCTTGCCGTCGCCATTCACGTCTCCATATATACCGCTAGACACACGGTTAGGCACAGCCATCGACACACCACCAACCAGCAGCATACCGCATACGAATGTCATCAAATGGCTCCTAAACATTCCTTTCCTTTTCATAATCCAGCATTTTAATGGTTTTGTTATCCGCCGCAAAGATAAAAAATAAAAGAAAGAAAAACAAAGAAAAAAGTAATTTTTATTGCTAATTTTTTCGTTTTCCCGAGCGGGAGTAACTTCGGCAAAGCCATCATCACTCGACCCAATAAGCGAACGCATGGCATCATCGCCGCTGGCGATGACTAAACGGAAAACCCCGGCATGATGTGCGTAGCACGAATGCTGGGGGATGGGCGACGAGGGCCACGGCTCCTCGAAGAGCGAGCACCGCCGGCGTAACAGCGTTCCGTCTTCGAGGAACACTCGTTGGAGACACGACTAACGCAACATAATGTAGTTTTTTGATTAAAAAACCGACGAAAAACGTCATATATATAAAATTTTTCAGTAATTTTGTGGCATGAATTCATTGATGTGATTTTAAATGGTATTTATGCTTTTCTAAATCACCGACATTCTTTTGACTATTGGTTCTTTAAACGATCTTGACTTGACTGATATGGCTATGAAGTCTCCTTTTTCTCGTGCCGCAATGGCGCTGACCTTGTTGTGCTGTGTACTGACCTCTACGGCACAAAAACGGTTGTTCGTGCTCTCAGACCCTCACCTGTTGGCGCCCGAACTGTTCCAAACCAACAGTACAGCCTTGCAGAACAACTTGGCGACCGACAGCAGGATGTTCGACCTCTCGAATGAAATCATGACGGCGATGGTCAGTACCATTATTGATGAGCGACCCGATGCCGTTCTCATTCCAGGCGACCTTACTAAGCAGGGTGAAAAACTGAGCCACATCGCCATGGCAACATTGCTGAAACAAGTGACCGATGCCGGCATCAAGGTGTTTGTCATTCCTGGCAACCATGACGTGAACAACACGCAGGCCGTACGTTACGACGGTGCTAAAACATATTCCACCGCAACCATCAACAGCAGCGAATTTGTTGAAATCTATAACGAGATGGGGTTTTCCGCAGCCATTGAGCGCGACAACGGCTCCTTGAGCTATGTGGCCGAACCCGTGCCTGGGCTGAGGCTCATCGCTATAGACGACAGTCGATGCGTAGCCCGCGACAACAACACATCCCTCAGTGCCAACGGACTGAGCACGAACACACGCGCATGGATTTGTAACCAGATTGATACCGCACGGCAGCAGGACAAGCAGGTGATAGTGATGATGCACCACAATCTTATCGAGCATATCGACGACATGGCCACTTTCATCAGCGATGCACAGGTGGCGCAAGCGCAAGACATCTGCAACGATATGATGCAACGCAATGTGAAACTGGTGCTCACCGGCCACACACACGTCTCCAACATTTCGGCTTGGTACAATGACACCCGCACCGATTCCATCGTGGAAATCTCCACCGGGTCGGCCATAGCCTACCCCTGTCACTATCGCATCATCGAACTGTCGCCCGACCTGAGCACGTTCCAAGTTTCGACTGGCTCTATTACACAGGTTGACGGAAAGCCGAATTTGCTCGCCGAGGCCGAAGAGCGCATGGTGGGCAGCGCATACTCCACCATCAAGACTATCGTTGCTCGAAACTGGAACACTTTCAACAGCAAACTGGAACAATACCAGTCGATATTGGGAGGTATCTAATTCACCCAAGAGCAGGTCACTGATATTGCCTACCGCAACATGGGGGATTCTTTCACAGAACTGAACAAAGCCATGGTCGAAGGCAACGAGAATGAAAAAGATGGCCAAGCCATTCGCAGTCATCTCAACACCTCGGTTACCAACTTTGCCACCGAACTGCTCAGCGACGTCAGTCGGCTCGTACGAATAGTTGCCGTGCCCATTATCGTGATGGAGTTCAACCAGATGACGGAAACACCGCTCAACAGTGTGCTTAACGACTGCACCAACTATGGCACTGAATTTGCCAATGTCATCGATGACCTCCGCCCCACCCTCTATTTCACGCCGCTTGAAACCCCCATTGTCACCATCCATGGAGACCTCAACGACGACAAACGGGTGGACGTGGCCGACGTGAACGCCCTCATCAACGTGATTCTAGGCAATTCTTCAAACGATGAGTTGCTAGCCCCAGGCGACTTGACCGGCGACGGCATCGAGGACATATCAGACGTGAACGCCCTCATCAACATCATCCTCTCCAACTAATTCCCCCCAACAGAAAACACTCCTTATAATATAAAAAGGAGGATAATGCGAAAAAAATCTGCAGCCATTTTGAAATTTCACACAAAAAGCCTATCTTTGCGATTAGTTTAATGTGGCTAAAGATGAAAGGCCGTCGCGAGGTGACTTCGGCTCTACGGCACGGAAATCACCCGCGACCAATACGGCCTTTTTTCACCGCCACCCGAACACAACTAAAGAATTAACTGGATGGGACTGGTGAATCATAACGAGGTTCTCTCGCTAATCCCACGTCAATATCAACACTGAACCTCTCTGATTTAGACATGAAAAGACTTTTACTTATTGCATCATTGCTGATAAGCCTGAGCACTTGGGCACAAGGACTTACGGCAAACTTCAGTTCAAGTGAATCTATGGTACCCTACTACAGTATGGGCTGGGACTCGCAAGAAGAGTTTGACACTTGGACTTATCAGATGACATCCAGTTCGACGTGGCACTTGGGGACGTGCACCACGCCGTTCAGCAACATCGACAACACCAGCAAGGCCTCAATGATTCTTGACTACAGCAGCGGGCAAAACGAGGCGGCCACCTCGCCCGTGCTGGAAATTAGGCCTAATACCTCGCTGGAGTTTTACTGCTACGCGAATGGTGTCTTTCTTGTGTACGGCGCTTGGAAATTATATGCGGATGATGGCGATACGCAAACGGTTCTCGTGGATCAGTTCCAATGGGCACAGGAAAAGGGCTATGATGGCCCTAGCTGGGAAAAATTCACTGTCGACTTGAGCGCATTTGCAGGAAAGTCGGTGTCATTCTCATTTGTTTACATCGGCGACTATGGCGAGGATGAGGCTATCGACGGTTTCAAGCTGCTTCAAGTTGATGACAGTGAAGAGGCTACTATCAACATCAACGAGGGCGAGCAAGTACATTTCATGGACACCTCGGAAGGCGACGTGACCAGCCGCACCTGGACCTTTGAGGGTGGCGAGCCTGCCACGAGCGACGAGGCTAACCCCGTAGTAACCTATAACAATGCCGGCACTTATAGTGTCATGCTTGAGGTAAGCGATGGCAACAGTACCGCCACCAAGACACGCCAGGGATATGTGGTGGTCAAGACTCAAAGTCCCACAGCACGCATCGGCGTTCCCGCCGAAGCCTATCTGTCGCCCTTTGTCGCCGCCTTTGTTCCGACAAAAGTGGCTGTGCAGTTTGTTGACGAGTCAACCGGCAATCCCACCGAATGGCAATGGCGCTTCTACCGTGACAACACACCTAAAACAATTACGAGCAACGACCAAAACCCTATGGTGACATTTGACAATGAAGGTCTTTACTCGGTATCGCTCCACGTCGGCAACACAGCGGGTACTAACGACGATGCCCTCATTAACGCCATCCAAGCTGGTGGTCAGCAGTATGTGTGGAACATCGCTCCCGAAGAGAACAGCACGCTAGGTGCTATTGAGATGGGGTGGTATGGCAACTATGCTGGCACCAACTGGCTGGGCATGGGCAAATTCGCTGAACTATACAATGCACCTCTTGCTCCAGCAAGCCTTGAACAAGTTGCTGTGTACTTCGCAAAGACAACCTGCTCCAGCACCGATGCACCTATTACCCTAACCATCAGCAAGATGGGCAGCGATGGAATGCCCGGCGAGGTGCTCTCCACATCGGTTGTCAGCGCTGGCGACCTAGTGTGGGACGACAACATGGTGGTGGAAACACTCTTTACACTTGACAAGCCATTAGTGCTCGAAGAAGCCTTCTTCGTGACAATAGAGGGATTCCCACAGGAAAACAACGACGACATAGCAATACTGTGCTGTCGTCGCGCCGAAGGAGAGAAGAGCACAACCTACCAGTTTGTGCTTGATGAAGACGAGACAACCTGGGGAGAATACCTCGACACCGGTAAATGGTACAAGCAAACTGAGGATGGAATTTCAATGGCCATTGCGCCAATCCTCAACTACAACCTGCCCACAACAGGCCTTGCACAGGTCGAACAAGCCTCTCAACTCATCAAGGTTGCTGACAAGCAGGTGCTTGCCCTTACCGATGGTGTGATGATTGAAGTGTTCAACACTGGCGGAACCTGTATCGCCAAGCGCATCACCGATACATTGTCACTAGGCAAGCTTGAACACGGAGTTTACATTGTGCGAGCTTCCTTAGGAAGCAAAACCCAAACTGTGAAGGTCATCCTATAAGCCGCAAGCGGTAAAAATGAAATCGCAAATGGCCGATTCTGGTCATTTGCGATTTTCTTTTGTGGAGCTGGAGGGGTTTGAACCCTCGTCCAAACGCGGAAACAATAAGGTTTCTACATGCTTAGTCCTGACTTGGTTTTCGTCCATAAGCAGGCTCAAGACGACCAACTTGTGGCTTATCCTCAAAAGTTTCGGGATTGGCCCGAGGCTTGCCGCACCCTATCTCCGATATTCCAGCACCACCTTGTCGAAACGCCTCGGAGCGAGGGCAATCGGGTGATGTCTCGTCTTAACCATCCTTGGGCTAAGATAAAGCAGATCTACTATACTTCGATCAAGCAGCGAGAGCGTAATTGTTTTCGCCAGTTAAATTTAGGTAATGACTGATATTTAAGAGCATTGCCATCATCGCTCTGCATGCTTGCTTACCACCTCTACACGCTGTCAAAGCCAAATCAGCCCCTTTTAGTGTGTCCGTGATAAACGGGCTGCAAAATTACTGCAAATTTCATGCCAAGACAAGTTTTTTATATGTTTTTTGTTCCAAGGGCCATTTTTTTGTAATTTTGCGCTTCAATGTTGAATTTTTCACGACATATTTCCATTGTTCTACTGGCCACGGCATTACTGCTTATTGCTGGCTGCCAGCCTCGTGGCGAAAAGGCGCGTTATCGTTTCGACGTGTCGCTCACCCTTGACGACAGTCTGCGTCATGACAGTTGTGCCACACTTCACATCATTGATGACACCTATGGTCGCCTGATGCCCGGCATAACAGCCTATTTCACTGATGGCTCCGTCTCCTTTTCGGGCCAGACCAGCAATGCTCATGCGGCTTTCGCCACTTTCGATTCCATCACACCACCTTTCTACTTCATACTGGAACCCACAACCATCGACATCCACATCAGGCGAGGCCGATGGACCATGACGGGAGGACGCGGAAATGCCGAGTATGTACAGTTTCTCAACCACCGACAACGCATCATCGATGCCCGACAGAAGGGATTTGCCGACTACAAGCGTGCCGCGCTCGACTCCACACTCACCTTGCGCAGCGAGCGACAGGCAGTGATAGCCGACAGCGTGCTGGCCGATTCACTCCAGCACTTGTTGCTCAACCGCATGAGAGGCGACAACCCCGTTTCGCGCATAGTGCGTGAGCGATTCATCGGCACCCTCACCCCGTCGTCACTGCGACAACTGAATCTCAAATAATCCTGTCACGAGCGTTTCGGAAAAAGTCAAATAAATTTGGCTTTTCGCCCAACTTATACTAACTTTGCACACAGAAAGGGAACCAAGGGTGAAAAAAATGCACAATTTCTGGGCTAATCAGTCCTTTATATCGGTGAACAACAGAAATGCGATTCGTGTTTCTTGTTTCTTTTTCTCCCCTTACAGCATCAAATCATCCGTCGGCCGACTGGATGATTTTCTCTTTAAATGAACCTGTTTATGCGCTCACAATGAGACACCATTATCATAAAACGACAAATTGATTTTTCATCTATGGAACTACTCAAGCATGAATGTGGCATTGCCATGATACGCCTCCGCAAACCGCTGAGTTACTACAAGGAAAAATACGGCACATTCCTCTATGGCCTCAACAAACTGTACCTGCTCATGGAGAAACAGCACAACCGCGGTCAGGAGGGGGCCGGTGTGGGATGCGTGTTCATGCACGCGCAACCCGGCGAGGAGTACATCTATCGTGAAAGAGCGCTCGGCTCGGGAGCCATCGATGAAATTTTCGGAAAAATACGCTCACAGATTCATGAGTCGCTGGTCAACGGCGAGCCGAGACCGCCGTTCTCGGGCGAACTCTATATGGGGCACCTGCGTTACAGCACCACCGGCAAGAGCGGCATGAGCTTTGTGCACCCCTTCTTGCGACGCAACAACTGGAAGTCGCGCAACTTGATGCTGTGCGGCAACTTCAACATGACCAACGTGGATGAAATCTTCAACGACATCGTGAGTCGAGGTCAACATCCACGCATGATGAGCGACACCCCCATCCTGCTGGAACAACTGGGCGAATCGCTCGACAATGAAAACCAACGACTACACCGCCAGTATCGTGACGCGGGATATACCGGCGAACCCCTTACGCAACACATCGAAGACAACCTCGACTTCATGCGCATCCTCAAGCGTCCCGCCACCACATGGGACGGCGGTTATGCCATGTGCGGCATCACTGGCAGCGGCGATATGTTTGTGATGCGCGACCCTCACGGCATACGTCCAGCTTTCTACTATTGCGACGACGAAATTTTTGTGGCTGCCAGCGAGCGGCCGGTCATTCAAACCGCCATGAATGTTCTTGCCAAAGATGTCAAGGAAATCACGCCAGGCTCTGCCATCATCGTGAAAAAAGACGCCTCGATGCACATTGAGCAGATTCTGCCCGAACTCGACAACCGCCGTTGTTCCTTCGAGCGCATATATTTCTCTCGAGGCAGCGACCGTGACATCTACATGGAACGTAAAGCGCTGGGACGTAACCTGGCGCCTCAAATCATCGAGGCCGTCAATGGCGACCTGCGCCACACCATCCTTTCGTTCATTCCCAACACCGCCGAGGTGGCATACCTGGGAATGATTGAAGGCATAGATTCTTACTTGCAAGAGCAGAAAGCCAACGACATCAAACAACTGGACTCCACCAAGCCCGAATACGACCAACAACTGCACGACATCCTCTCGCAACGGCTACGCATCGAGAAAATCGCTATCAAGGACATCAAACTTCGCACTTTCATTGCCGAAGGCAACCAGCGAAACGACCTTGCAGCACACGTCTATGACGTCACTTACGGCCAGGTCGAAGACAACGTCGACAATCTGGTGGTCATTGACGACAGCATCGTACGCGGCACAACGCTCAAACAGAGCATTCTGCGCATTCTTGACCGCCTGCATCCGCGGCGCATCATCATCGTTTCGTCGTCGCCACAAGTGCGCTACCCCGACTGCTACGGCATCGACATGAGCCGAATGACCGAGTTTTGCGCTTTCAAAGCCGCCATTCAACTGCTGCGCGAATCCGACCGCCAGCACATCATCGATGAAATTTACCGTAAGTGCAAAGTTCAGGAAAACCGCCCAAAAGAAGAAATCAGCAATCATGTGACAGGCATCTACGCCCATTTTACCGATGAAGAAATATCCAAGAAGATTGTGGAAATGATTACCGACAAGGACATTAAGGCCGAGGTGAAAATCATCTACCAAACCATTGAAGGCCTACACAAGTCTTGTCCGCAATCGCCCGGCGACTGGTATTTCAGTGGCGACTACCCCACACCCGGCGGAAACCGACTGGTGAACCAAGCCTTCATCAACTGGTACGAAGGCAACACCCTCAAGCGCTGAGGGTCATTCCTTTAGCCTAACGGTCTCGAAAATCTTTAAAATGAGTGATTTTGCTCAGTTTGCTTGCCCAAATCAAAAATAATTTCTATTTTTGCGAGGAAGCGATAACAAACCACATCTAATCACTCACAAAACTTGAGACTATGAATACTAAATGCTTGACAGTGTTATTGGTCATGGTGACTTTCGTCATGACCCTGCCAGCCATGGCATATGATTTCATGGCCGATGGACTTGCTTACCTGATTAATGAGGATGGCAAAACGGTGACGGTAACCTACCTTGATCGCCGGAAATCAACCAATTACGACCAACTGACCGAAGTGGTTATACCCAGCACGGTTGTCAATCCCGACAACAACAAGCAATACTCCGTAACCACCATTGGCGAAAGTGCTTTTTATAGCAACAAGACCATAACAAAGTTGACCATTCCACCCTCAATCGTGCGCATGGAGAAAGACGCCTTCGGCTCTTCCCTATCAAAATGTTCGCTATACATCAGCGACCTGGCCCGATGGTGCGCCATCGTTTTTGAAAACAATGTGGCCAATCCGTTTTACAGCAGCATGCCATTTTATCTTAACGGTGAACTGGTTTCCGATTTGGTGATTCCCAAAGGGGTCAACATCATCAACAATTTTGCTTTTAGCCGTTGCAAGAGCCTGAAAACACTGAAAATCGAAGCCGACGTGCCGACGATTTCGCGCAACGCTTTCAACAACTGTTCCAACCTCACCTCGGTAGTGATTACGGGCAACGTGACGAAAGTGGACTCTTCAGCATTTCAATCTTGCTCAAAACTGACTACGGTGACACTGCCGGAATCAGTCGACACGATTGGGCCATCGGTGTTTACCAGCTGCTCAAGCTTGACCGAGTTTGTCTGTCCGCCCAACCTTCGCCACATCACCAGCCGGGCTTTCAACCAGTGCAGCAAGTTGCAGCGCGTCGTACTTGGTCCCTACATTCAGACCATCGGCCAGTCGGCGTTCAGCAACTGCAAAGTGCTTTCGGAGGTCAATTTCCCGGAAACTGTGCGCGCCATTGGCTCGAATGCGTTTTACAACTGCGCCGCACTTGAAGACATCAACTTGTCCATCAATTGCACTGATATTCGCAACAATGCTTTCGACAAGACCAAGTGGCTCGACAATCAACCCGATGGCGAAGTGGCCTATCTGGGTTATGTCGCCTATACCTATAAAGGCACCATGCCCGAAGCCTACCATCTGGTTCTGCGCGACAGCATTGTCGGCATTGCTCAATATGCGTTTTACAACCAAAAGACGCTGGATAAAGTAACACTCCCATTCACTGTCTATGACCTTGGGGGATGGAGTTTCTCCAATTGCTCCAATATTAAAGAGGTGCACTGCAAAATGAAAGAACCTCGCTTCACACGGAGTCAGTACAACCTCTATGGTGACTGGGCTGTTTTCCTCGGCGTGAACCTGAGCGGGGTGAAACTATATGTACCTGTAGGATGCAGGCAAGCCTACGCTTCTACCGTGTGGAACTATTTCGGCGAAATCATCGAAGAAGGAGCCGTCATGGGCGATGTCACGGGCGACAACAAAGTGGATGTCGAGGATGTCAACAAGGTGATTAATGTCATTTTGGGCATTATCACCGATAGTGAACAGAAAGACATTTGCGATGTGAACAACGACAGCAAAGTGGATGTCGAGGACATGAACGGCATCATCAACCTGATTTTAGGACTCCCGTTCTTTAATCATTAAGTAGGTTGCGGACTCAAAAGCACTGTGGCGGAGAGTCACCACCGTAAATCCGGGTTACCTCATTCGAGTTTAACATATTTTAAACGTGAAACAAAACCTTTGTTTTGCTCACGTTTATTTCTATGCGTAATTTTGCAAACTAAAACGCATTCTCAACTATCATGGCTAAACAAATCACCAAACGCGTCAGTTGGGTCGGCAAGGTCGATTGGGAACTGACCACATTCCATGGCGACGAGCTTTCGACACATCGGGGCTCAAGTTACAACTCATATCTAATTCGCGACCAGAAAGTGGCGCTCATCGACACCGTGTGGCTGCCCTACGATCGCGAGTTCGTCAATCGGCTCAAACAAGTCATCGACCTTGACAAGATTGACTATGTGATCATGAATCACAACGAAATCGACCATAGCGGCGCATTGCCCGAACTCATGCGCCACATCCCCGACGTGCCCATCTATTGCACCAAGAAAGGCGAGGCCATCATTCGCGGGCACTATCATCAGGACTGGAACTTCGTGAACGTGAAGACGGGCGACACCCTCTCGCTGGGCGACACCACACTCACCTTTATCGAGGCCAATATGCTGCACTGGCCCGACACCATGTTCACCTACATGAGCGGTGACAACATCCTCTTCTCCAACGACGGTTTCGGGCAGCACTATGCCACCGAGTCGCTTTTCAACGACAGTGTGTGCATGCACGAAGTAATGCAGGAGGCCGAGAAGTATTATGCCAACATCCTGAACACCTACAGCATGATGGTGACCAAAAAGATTCAGCAAATCTTGGCGATGAACCTGCCGTTAGACATGATTTGTCCAAGCCACGGCGTGATTTGGCGCGACAACCCCATGCAGATTGTGGAAAAATACCTGCAGTGGGCCGATGCCTATCAAGAGAATCAAGTCACCATCGCCTACGACACCATGTGGCAGTCAACTCGTCTGATGGCGCAAGCCATTGCCGACGGCATTCGCCAGGAAGCACCCGACGTCACCGTCAAACTGTTCAATGTGGCACTGGAAGACAAGAACGACGTGCTCACCGAGATTTTCCACTCGCGGGCCGTGCTCATCGGTTCGCCCACCATCAACTACGGCTACTCGTTCGCCATCGCCGGACTGCTGGAGATGATGAAAGGCTTGAAACTGAAGAAGAAAAAAGCGGCGGCCTTTGGTTCCTATGGTTGGAGCGGCGATGCCGTCAAGCAAATCAACCAACACCTCACCGAGGCAGGGTTGGAACTTATCAACGACGGACTCATGAAACTCTGGGTGCCCGATGCCGACGCCTTGGCCGAATGCACCGCCTACGGCCGCGAACTCGCCAAGGCCCTTTAACCCGACCCATCCACATATCGTGATGATTGAATAAACGGCTGATTTACCTCCGATGGTAAGTCAGCCGCTTTATCTATAAGGTGACAACTCTATTGTGGAGTTGTGTGGCCTTTTTTACCTACGCGTTTCGAGTGGGATATGGCACCTGTCGGACACACTAAACTGCACAAGTGACACCCTACGCACTTATTGCCTTTAATCTTTGGAATACGATGTTCATCCATCTCAATGGCCTGATGCCCTCCATCATTACACGAGACATAGCATCGACCACAACCAATGCATTTCTCGCTCTCAACCACGGGATAAACCATCGTTCCACGGTCCAAATCGTTGGGCTTGACAAAATTGGGCAGTTCTTCTCCTACCAGTTCCAAGAGTTTTCTCACGCCACGCGCTGCCATATAATGCTGGAGTCCGGGTATCAAGTCATCAATGATGCGATAACCATACTGCATGACGGCCGTACACACCTGAACATTACGGCAACCCAACTGAATGAATTCCAGAGCATCGTGCCATGTTTCAATACCACCTATTCCACTGTACTGAATATTCTTCATGATAGGATTTTTGGCCATTTCAAGAATAAATCTCAACGCAATGGGTTTGACAGCACGACCCGAAAGTCCCGACACGGTCTTCTTGCCCGACACCTCACCATGCGGACTCATGGTCACACTCTTGATGGTGTTGATGGCGCTAATGGCATTGGCTCCCGCAAAGTAAGCCCCCATCGCCGGATTGCTCATAAGGGTAATATTGGGTGTCATCTTGGGAATGACCGGTATGGATACCGTATGTTTCACATAGGCGGTGTAGAAAGTGACCAGTTCGGGATCCTGACCCACGTCGCTGCCCATTCCGGCTATACGCATTTGAGGACACGAAAAGTTCAGTTCAAGAGCGTCAACCCCTGCTGCCTCGGCCATCTTTGCCAGTTCAATCCATTCCTCCTCGGTCTGGCCCATGATAGAGGCAATGACCACCTTGTTAGGATAGTCACGCTTGAGACGACGCATAATATCAAAATCCTCTTTAACCGGGTTCTCACTCAGTTGCTCCATATTGCGGAAAGCCGAGAAATCACCCTTCAGCCCGGTCCTATAAACCGCATCAAAACGTGGCGACACTTCATTAATATCTTCAAAGCAAACGGTCTTGAAATAGACACCTGCCCAACCCGCTTCGAAGGCGCGAGCCACCATCTCATAGTTGGTACACACCGACGATGACGCCAAGAAAAATGGGTTCTCGCAATGAATACCGCAAAAGTCTATCTCAAGCGACGGCAAACTGCGCTCTTCCACGTCGGGCAACTGCTCGGCGACTTCCTTGATGCGAATGGGACGGTCATAGTGGATGCATGCGTTTTCGGCTCTAAGAAGGTCATCGCTCCCACACTCGGCTATCCAACACTTAGCCAACTTCATATTACCAAACCGAACGGCACGAAGGGCCCGAGCCACATCGCCTTTGCCTGCCGCAGCTGTGCATGGTGCATTCTCGCACAACAAACACCGCGACACTTCTTCTTGAATTTCTATTCCTCTCATCATTGCAAATGAATCTTTATAAATGGCGGCACTCAACCTTTTTTCTACTTTTTTCTTATCTTTTGTTTAAAGGTTACTCAACAGCATGGCCGTGGAGCGGTATTACCACATCGGCGGCATTGGGGCTGCTCAGGGTTATCGTCCCTCTATAATCGCCCGCGAAACTGGAACGGAATGTCACTGTCAGCCAGGCTCCAGTCTGAGCGGCACTCTCCGATATGCTTGTCGTGGACACGAAGAACACGGTGGAACTGCCCGTGTTCAGGTTAACTTTAATGGGGTCCCTGAGGTAGTGACCGCTCACGATGATTTCCTTCGTGTACGTCTTGCCCGTAACACCCTCAAAGTCCAAAGAATTGCTGGTGACGCTGATTACGGGGGTCGGGATGGACACAAGGCGCATGCCGACAAAGTTGAACGCCTTTGTCGCATTCGCCCAGTCTCGTTTCGACACTCGGCAACTGCTCGCGTAGCTGGCCCAGCCGCCGCCGCGGTACACCCATGGCATGCCGCCGGCCTGATGGTTCGGGTCGGTCTCGGGTACGCTGGGGTAATCCACGTTGGTGTCCAGCGTCCATTCCCACACATTGCCGCTCATGTCGTACAGCCCAAGCTCATTCGGGGCCTTGCGACCAACGGGCTGGGTGCCGTAGCCAGCCGTGAGGCTCGTCTGCGACGGAAGGTCGTCCCAGTACCAGCACACGTCGTTGACGGTGTTGCTGCCGGCATACTTGTAGCCCTTGCTCTTGTTGCCGCCGCGCGCCGCGTACTCCCACTCAGCCTCCGTCGGCAGGCGGAACGTCCTGCCAGTCAGCTGGTTCAGCTTCGTAATAAAGCGATAGCTGCAGTCCTCAAAACTCACCATCTCCACGGGGCGCTGCAGGTTCTCGGTATAGCCGTTCGCGGAGCTGAACCGGCTCGGGTTGCTGCCCATCACTGCCTGCCACAATTCCTGCGTCACCTCCGTCGCGCCGATGCTGTAACTCGACAAAGTCACCTGGTGGGCAGGCTTCTCAGAATCGGACGCGTCATCGCCCTGCTCCGATGTCGCGCCCATCGTGAACGTACCGCCCTCGACGTTCACCATCTTGAACTTCACGCCGTTCACCTCGATGACAACAGCGCCTTCCGGACCCACGGGACCCGTTTCGGGATTCAGGATGTAGTTGATGATCAGGTTCACGTCCTCAACGTCAACCTTGCCGTCACCCGTCAAGTCGCTGACGCCCGAATAATCGGACGCAGTCTTCTGCTCCAGGATGATGTTGATGACGGCGTTCACGTCCTCAACGTCAACCTTGCCATCGCCCGTCACGTCACCCTTTTTGATGCTGGCAGGTGACACCTGTACCATGCTACCGCTCTCGGGAATGGTAATCATGGTATCAACGCTATAAAAGATAAACGAATCCATTATCTTCATGCTACCCGTGCCGACACTGACACCTTTGACTTTAAATTGCAGAACTTTACGCTTGTTTAATGAAGGCCAAACGATTGGATCAACCCCTACAAGAGTCGTACCCGTTATTGTTAGTATGTGGGCACTCTCATCCCATTCATTAGAAATTTGGACATATTGGCTACTAACGTACAGGTTTTCAACTCCATATTCTTCATCATAATCCACAATGTCAGGAAGTTGAATATGAACGACAAAATAGTATATAGCACAATCACTGTTAAGAGTGACGTAAACATTTTCTTCGTCCCCTACGCACAACTGTACAGTGTTGAGGGAAAGGGCAACGGAAGGATTCACCTGTACCGTGCTGCTGCTCTCGGGAATAGTTATATTGCCGTCATCAGGATTCAATATATAAGCTTCCTTTATCTTGATGTTGCCCGTGCCAGCACTGACACCTTTGACTTGAAATTGCAACACTCCCTTGTTGTTCATCGAAGGCCAAAAGGCATTAGAGCTACTGATATTACTAACCGATATTGACAATGTACGGGTCGATTCGTCCCAATTAAAACCTATCTTAACAGAATGGTTTCTAGGATTATACACATTTTCCACCCCGTATTCTTCATCATAATCCACAACAGATGGCAGTTGAATTTTGACAAGAAGACCACTTACACTATATTCACTGGTAAGTGTGATACTGACTTTTTCTTCATCCCCTATGCGTGTCTGTATGTCATTGAGGGTAAGCGTGACGGAATGTGCACTCAACACACACGCAATCATTGACAGGAAAAAAAGAATTTTTTTCATAACGAGTTTGTATTTAATTGGTTATTCATCAAGATTGTATGTTGACAATAATGGGAAACGTTGTCAAAACGGATAAGCATTCTTCCATTTCGCTACAAAGATATATAAAAATCCACAAATTAACACTCCAATTTTATTAATTTTTATCAACAACCACAAAACAAAAAGATGGCCGTCTCGCAGCAACCATTCATCATCATGGCTGAATAGTTATATCGGATTAGACATTTTCTATTATTGAAATTGACATTGTTGTTTCAACACAACATCCTTAATTTCGCTCCAAAAAGACCATGGGAAAAATCAACCTTAAAATCCGCCCTTATTTCTTAACGAATGTGAATAATTGGAACAGCCGTAACTGCTGTAACATCTGTAACATCTGTAAACTGCCAACTGATAACAGGTCCACGCACGAATTATTTATTAATTGTAAATTGTGAATTAGATATGCGCCTCTGCAAAATAAAGCGCCTATTTATTAACAAATGTGAATAACTGGAACACTTGGAACCACTGGAATCACTGTAACATTTGTAACATTTGGAAACCACTGTACTTGCCTGATTTTAGTTGACTGTTTTGTCAGTTTTATGCCTTTTAAAAGTTGACTCGGTTGTGACTGGAAGAATTTGTTTTTTGACGAAAAACATGGTGTAATAATGTCGGTTTGCTCAAAAATAATCATGGTTTTGAAAAAATTGATTGGAGAGTGGCAAAAAAACTTCCAATCAAACATTTAGCTATCACTTGCGATGGCCAAATTATTCTTCAAAAAGTTTCGCCATCAAGAAAATAAGTTGTAGTTTTGCACCCGTTTTTACAAAGTATCATAAAACACAAGAAATGGCAGAAAAAGCAAAAGTCCAGTTTAGACAGAGCATCGTGGTTCGTTTCTCAGGCGATAGTGGCGATGGCATGCAACTGGCAGGAAACATTTTTTCGAATGTGAGCGCTGGTCTAGGCGACCGAATCTCCACGTTCCCCGATTATCCAGCCGAGGTGCGGGCACCACAAGGGTCGCTTGGCGGTGTGTCGGGATTCCAAGTTCACATTGGTCATGGGGTTCACACTCCGGGTGACGAGTGCGACGTGCTGGTGGCAATGAATCCTGCAGCCCTCAAGCAGAACGCCCAGTTTTTGCGTAAAGGTGGTGCTGCCATCGTGGATATCGACACCTTCACTCAGGTGGGGCTCGACAAAGCCCTATACACTACCACCGACCCTTACGAGGAACTTGGCCTAAAAGCGCAAGTGATAGAGGCGCCTATCACAACCATGGTTAAGGAGGCGCTAAAAGATACCGGCATGGACTTGAAGGCACAACTCAAGTGTCGCAACATGTTTGCGTTGGGACTTGTGTGCTGGTTGTTCAACCGACCTATGGAAGCCCCCCTCAAGTTCCTCAAAGCAAAGTTTGCCGATAAGCCCCAAGTGTATGAGGCCAATGAACTCGTTATTAAGGGTGGTTACAACTATGGCCACAACATTCATGCCACAGTATCGACCTACCGCATCCAGAGTGACGAAGTGCGTCCAGGAACATATACCGACGTGAGCGGTAACAAAGCTACGGCATGGGGCTTGATTAAGGCTTCCGAAATGAGTGGCCGCCCCTTGTTCCTGGGTTCTTATCCCATCACCCCCGCCACCGACATCCTACATGAACTGGCCAAACGCCGTGATCTGGGTGTGAAAGCCATTCAGATGGAAGATGAGATTGGCGGCATTTGTTCAGCAATTGGTGCGTCGTTTGCCGGACACCTTGCTGTGACCACCACTTCAGGCCCTGGACTGGCATTAAAAAGCGAAGCACTAGGTTTAGCCGTGATGGCCGAACTACCGTTGGTACTGGTGGATGTGCAACGCGGGGGACCTTCGACGGGATTGCCCACTAAGACTGAGCAGACCGACCTTCAGCAGGCGCTATATGGCCGCAGTGGCGAAAGCCCCATCGTGGTGCTCGCCGCAGCATCGCCCACCGACTGCTTCAAGATGGCGTTCCAAGCCGCACGGCTTGCCATTGAACACATGACCCCTGTCATCTTGCTCACCGATGCGTTTATCGCCAACGGCTCATCGGCTTGGCGCATCCCCGAAGAAGGCGAGTATCCCGTCATCAAGCCTAATTATGTACCTGAAGCACTCAAGGCTACTTGGACACCTTTCATGCGTAATGCGCTGGGCATCCGTTACTGGGCCATACCCGGCACTCCTGGACTGGAACACGTGGTGGGGGGACTTGAGAAAGACTATAACTTGGGCGTGTTGAGCAACGACCCCATTAACCATGCACATATGGTGGAGACCCGTCGCCTGAAAATCGCCAATATAGCCAACGACATTCCAGAACTGAAACTCAAGGGCGATGCCACGGCCGACACCATCATCTTGGGATGGGGAAGCACCTACGGCCACATCCTTGACGCTGTGAATCGCCTCAATGAAGAAGGTATGAAGATTGCCATGACCCATCTGCGATACATCAACCCGTTGCCAAAGAATACAGCCGAGTTGCTGAGCCGTTTCAAGACGGTGATTGTGGCAGAATTGAACACAGGACAAATGGCCAGTTACTTGCAAAGCAAGATACCCAACCTGAACATTTGCCACATCAACAAAGTGCAAGGCCAGCCATTCCTGGTGCAAGAGATAGTTGACGGAGTTAAGAACATCATGATGGAGGAGGAATTGTAATGGAACCGAAAAACGATATGACCGCTTGTGCCTACAAGCCTCTAGATTATAAAAATAACCAACCCATTCGATGGTGCCCAGGGTGTGGTGATCATGCCGTGCTCAACGTGCTGCTCAAGTCAATGGCGGCACTAGGCATTCCACCCGAAAAGACTGCAGTGATTTCCGGCATCGGTTGCAGTTCTCGTCTGCCCTACTACACCCACACTTACGCTTTCCACACCATTCATGGCCGTGGGGGCGCTGTGGCAACTGGTTTCAAGACGGCAAATCCTGACATGACCGTGTGGCAAGTGTCAGGCGACGGTGACTGTCTGGCCATAGGTGGCAACCACTTCATTCATGAGGTGCGTCGCAACATTGACGTGAATTTGCTCTTGCTCAACAACCGCATCTATGGCTTGACCAAGGGGCAATTCTCACCCACCAGTGCCCGTGGCTTCAAATCGAAGTCTTCACCCTACGGAACGACCGAAGACCCCTTTGTGCCCGCCGAACTCACCTTCGGTGCACGTGGAACTTTCTTCGCCCGCAGCATCGACGTGGATTTGGCCACCAGTCAGGAAGTGATGGTAGCAGCCGCTCAGCACAAGGGTTGCTCGGTGGTGGAAATTTTGCAGAACTGCATGATTTTCAACAACGGCATCCACAACTATATCACCGACCGTGAGAATCGCGCCGACCGCACCATCCACTTGGTTCACGGCGAGAAGATGATTTTCGGCAAGGACAACAATCGTGGTCTCGTGCAAGACGGTTTCGGCTTGAAGGCCGTCACCATAGGCGAGGACGGCTACACCCTTGACGATGTGCTCGTGCACGACGCCAAGTGTGAAAGTTATTTTGTTCACCAAATGTTGGCCATGATGGACGGCACCGATTTACCGGTGGCTCTCGGTGTGATACGCGCCGTAGAAGAGCCCACCTATGAGACATCGGTGGCCGAACAGGTTGAGGAGGCCATTGCCCAGCACGGTTTCACCTGCCTGAACGATGTGATCATGGCAGGCGACACCTGGCAAGTGGAGTAGAGCGCTATGGTACAAACTCCCGTGGGAGGATGATATTGGGTTCATGAAGCGCCTCGGTGAAGAGTGGCGCAATTTCATGGTCCTTGAATCCGGCGATGCCGCACCCGATGCGTGTGACGTAGAAGGTGAGTTCGGGATGTGCCTTGGCAAATCTTATAAATTCATCGACATAAGGTTTGATGGTGTCCACACCGCCCTGCATGGTGGGGATGGCGTAGCTTTGCCCTTGCAGGCCGACTCCTTGCCCCCATACAGCACCGAACTTGTTCCTTGCGACCCTAGCAGCGCCGCCACCATGAAATCCATCCAGATTGCTGCCAAAGACAAATACCTCGTTGGGCTGCAACTCGGTAATGAAGTTGGGTGTATATTTCTTTTCCATTGCTAGTTGAAAAATAAATGACATGTTACACCGCACGATGGGTGTGGCGTGTTATTTGTTTTCGTTGGCCCATTGCTCGATTTCGGCATCGGTGACGTTGTTGAGCAACTTGCCGGGTTTCCAGTTCACATCGGGATAGGCCGTCTTGAGGTCGTCGCAGGCTTTGTCGATAGTACTGCCTCCCGAAGTAGCGAATGGGATGACCGTTTTACCCTTCAGGTCGCAGGATTCCATGAAAGTGTTGATGATGGTGGGCGCCGTGTACCACCAGATGGGAAATCCCACGTAAATCACGTCGTAGTCGGCGGGATTGAGTGTAGCCTGTGCGATAGCGGGCCGGGAAGTCTTGTCTTTCATTTCTACCGAACTGCGTGACAGGCTGTCGCGCCAGTTGAGGTCGGCTTCGGTGTAGGGTTGAGCCGGAGTAATCTCCATCAGGTCGGCATCAGCAGCCTTGGCTAGTCGTTCAGCCACCCCTTTGGTCACGCCCGAGGCCGAGAAATAAGTTACAAGTGTTTTCATCTGTTGATCGTTTTGTTGAGTGTTTTGAGCGTTGTTGCTTTTTGCTGTGCAAGCAATCAAACCCATTGCCATAATGGCCATCAATATTAAAGTTATCTTTCTCATAATAAAATCATTAACTTTTCATTATCAACTATTCACTTAACAATTAGTGCTTGGAGTGGTCATAAGGAACAATCTTGCCATTGAGCGTCAGCCGTCCGGGGCCAAAAGTGGAATCAACGTAGGCCTCGGCGTTGCCCGAATTACTATAGACCGTCACATAGACCAAAGCATTGATTTCGGTGCTGCTGATGTGATAGGAATAATGGATATTGCCTTTTTTGTCGGTCGTCAATTTCACGTTGGCCACTTTGCCTTCAAGCGTGATGCCGCCCAAACCGTTCAAGCCTGGATTCACCTGGTTGAACGCGACCTGCACCATGCCATCGTCACCTTGCTGGAAGATGAAATTGGAGTTATTGGAAAGACCGTACATCGAATAGGCCGAACGGCCCAAAGTGATGCGGTCGGCCAACAACACCCAGTAGCCTTTTTGCAACGCCCTCACTGCAAGGTTGTGGGCCACCGAATCGTTGAGCATCTTCAGCCGTTTTTCGCGCTCCTTGCGCTCTTTTTTCGTTTCTTGCACAGGTTTGGCAGGGGTTACCACTTCAAGGTTCACATCGCCGTCTTTTGTCGAATAAATATCATCAATCTCTTGTGCTGGAGAATAGAGCGTGGAGCCTAGCAGCACGCCCAAAAGTATCAATTTCGTTTTCATCTTTCAATTTTTTTCCAAAATTAGTTAGAATTCTGTACTTTTGCAAAAAAATGACATGATTTTTAATGAATGAACCATTTATGGACTGTCCCGTCGTTAACCAACCCAAGCGCAACTTGTCGGGTCCCGTGCAAGTGCTCATTTTGTTTGTTTTCGCCTTTTTAGGGCTCCTCGTGTGCAGTGGTATTTTGATTGTTTTCAAACTGGACACCGGAAAATTATCCCACATCTTCACCTCCATCGCTTTGCAGGACGTGTTGGCGTTCATCGTGCCCACCATTGCGGCCATAGCGCTCTGCTACCACCGTCCGCTGAACGTGATGGGGCTGGACACAGCCGTTTCGTGGAAAGGCCTTTTGACGGTCATCATCGTCTGCATCGTTTCCATTCCAGCAATGAACTGGATAGTGGATTGGAACAACTCACTCCATCTGCCTCAATCATTCAGCAGGATAGAAAATGTGATGCGTATGATGGAAGAAGAAGCACAAAAAATGACCGAAGCCATGCTCGGTAGCACCAGTGTCGGCTCGCTACTCGTCAACATATTTTTCGTGGGCTTCATTGCGGGACTGAGCGAAGAAATTTTCTTCCGTGGCGGCATTCTCAAGATGTTGAGTTCGTCGTGGAATATGCATTTCGTCATCTGGCTGGTCGCCATCATTTTCAGCGCCATCCACATGCAATTCTTCGGGTTCGTGCCGCGCATGCTGCTGGGGGCCTGGTTTGGCTATCTGCTGTGGTGGACACGCTCACTGTGGGTTCCCATCATCGCGCACACGTTGAACAACAGCATTGTGGTGGTGGCGACATGGCTTTGCAACAACGGACATCTTGAGAAATCAGCCCTCGACTCGGTGGGTCTCCCCGAAAACGGTGGGACGCCATGGCTGGCCATCGCCAGTGCCGTGGCCACCGTCATTCTCATTTGTGCGGCGAAAAAAGTCTTTTTTCAAAAAAAATAGTGAATTAGGCTTTTAATTCGCTTTTTTTCTGTAACTTTGTAGGTTGTTATTTGCCTTACTGGCGCTATTCAGCAAGGTGACAACAGAAACATTTGACAATTAATAATTTATATGCCATAGCCTTATGATGAAGAAATTTTTATTGGTAGTATGCGGATCTTTTGTGGGTGTTTTCCTGGCCCTCACGGTCTTTATGATTTCATCCATCATTTTCAGCGTTGCTATCATGAGTATGGGCTCAAAGATGGGCGCCAGCACCGCAGTGGTCGAAAAAAACTCGTTATTGCACATTGAACTGGATGGCACCATCGACGAACGTGATGGTGGCGGACAAATGAGCATGATGGATCTCATGCAGGGCGACAACACCCAGTCATTGAGCCTGAACACCCTGATCACCGCCATCAGGTTAGCGAAAGAAAACGACAAAATTAAGGGCATCTATCTGGATTGCAAAGGTGCCGGTGCGGCTCCTGCCACCAACGAGGCCCTGCGTGCCGCCCTCAAAGACTTTAAGAATTGCGGAAAACCTATATATGCCTACGGCTATGAAGGCTTCACACAAGGCGACTACTATCTGGCCAGTTTGGCCGACAGCATGTTCCTGAACCCCGTAGGAGCTGTCGACCTGCACGGATACGCCTCGGCCACCCCCTACTTCAAGAAACTGCTTGACAACTTGGGAATCAAGATGCAAATCGTGCGCGTTGGCACTTTCAAAAGCGCCGTCGAGCCTTACATGCTTGAAGAGATGAGCGAGGCCAATCGCCTGCAAACCTCACAATATCTGGGCAACATCTGGAAGGCCATGTCCGACAGCATTGCCGCCGACCGAAAGATGACCGGCGCCCAACTCAACCAGCTCGTTGACAGCATTATTATTACTATGGCTCCCGACAGCCTGGTCAAACACCACTTGGTGGACAAGTTGGTTTACGCCAATGAAATGGAGCAAACTCTGAAACGTGTCAGCGGACTGAAGGAAGACGAGGATTTGCGACTGGTCACACCCGACATGCTCGCCCCCAACGTAGAGGAAAGTGCAAGCGGCGACAAGATTGCCGTGCTCTACGCCTGTGGCGAAATTGACGGCTCCACTGGCGGACTGATGGGCGGCTCTGAAGGTATCGACAGCGAAAAATTGTGCGAGGACATCAAGGCATTGCAAGAAGACGACGATGTGAAAGGCCTTGTGCTGCGCGTGAACTCTCCAGGTGGCAGTGCATTCGGCAGTGAGCAGATATGGCAAGCATTAGACGAGTTCAAAAAGAGCGGAAAGCCTTTTGCAGTGTCGATGGGTGACTACGCCGCTTCGGGTGGCTATTACATCTCATGCGGCGCGCAACGCATTTTTGCCGAGCGCACCACCATCACCGGCTCTATCGGCATCTTCGGCATGATTCCATGTTATGAAGAAGCCGTCAAGAACAAACTGGGTGTGAACATTGAAGTGGTCAAGACCAACGAGAACGCCGATATGGGTGTGATGGGAAAAGCCCTTACCCCAACACAACTCGCTGCCATGCAAAACATGGTCAACAGTGGTTATGACCTGTTCACCAAGCGTTGCGCCGATGGCCGCCATGTGACTCAAGACAGCATCAAGCAGATTGCCGAAGGACGCGTGTGGGACGGCATCTCGGCCATGCAACACGGTTTGGTGGATGAGTTTGGCGGCATCAACGACGCTGTCAAGTGGGTCGCCAAGAAAGCAGGCCTCAAAGAAGGCAAATACCGTCGCCAAAACTATCCGGCTGTGGAAATGGATTGGCGCAAGCTGCTCAATTCTTATATGGCCAACCAGTACGAGATGAAACTCAAAGGAGAGATGGGCATTCTCTATGAATACCACAAGGAACTGCTCCGCATCCTTGGCCGGAGCCACATCCTTTGCCTGATGGATCCCATCGAATTCAATTGATGCGCCTCTCACTGTGGACAACGAACCATGCTTTTTATCCCGTTCATGGCTTTAATCTGTGATTGATTTCACCAAAATATTGAACAAGCAACAGCGCAAGACTGTCTTGACTTGGATATTGACTCCATTTTCGTGGCTTTACGGTTGTGGCGTATGGATTCGCAATTTCGCCTACGACCATTTCCTGCGCTCCGAAAGTTTTGACGTTCCTGTTGTTTCGGTGGGCAATATCACAGTGGGTGGCACCGGCAAGACACCGCATGTGGAGTATATTGTCGAAACACTGTGTCGGCAATACAACATCGGCGTGTTAAGCCGTGGCTACAAACGTAACACGCATGGTTTCATACTTGCCACCGACAACATGTCGCCACGTGACATCGGCGACGAGCCCTATCAGATTTACCACAAGTTTAACGGGCTCATCACGCTTGCCGTGTGCGAGAGCCGGAGTAAGGGCATCCATGAGATGATGCGCATCAACCCCAGCATCGATCTCTTCATCCTTGACGACGCTTTCCAACACCGTTCCATCAAGCCTAAGGTGAACATCGTTCTGGTGGACTACAGCCGTCCGCCTTTTGAGGACGAACTGATGCCCTTGGGCACGTTGAGAGAACCTAAGCACCGACTGTTGCAGAGCGACTTCGTGGTGGTGACCAAGTGCCCCAGCGACCTGTCGCCGGTGAACATCAGAATGTTCAAGGAGAACCTCGACCTGTTCCCTTCCACCGAGCTGTTCTTTTCACGCATCCTTTATGGCGAACCAGCGCCAGTGTTCCCCGTCCCACGTCCGCAACTGTCATCGCTCAACTGGCTCACGCCCGACGACACCATACTGTGCATCACCGGCATTGCCAATGCCAAACCACTCGTGAGATACCTGCGTAAGTTCAATGCCGCGGTGAGGGTGATTCACTACGATGACCATCACTATTTCACCCGTCGTGACTTTGATTTTATTTTCCAAGAGTTCAATAATCTCCAAGGCACACGCAAGTTCATCATCACCACCGAGAAAGACTCGGTGCGCATCCTCAACAACGCCTACTACCCACCCACGATGCGGGATATCATTTTCTACATTCCCATCAAGGTGGGGTTCATGGAATACGAAGGACGCGATTTCATCACCGATCTCACACGGAAAATTGAAGAGCGCGACAACAGCGACTTACTGAGAACAAACTAGGACGATGAAGTCAAATATCGTCCATCAACCCATTAAAATCATCGATATGCACGACATTAATTGGCTCGAACGCATCACTACTACTGCCAACTATATCCGTAATCGAGTTGGCGATATGCCACGCACGGCCATCATTCTGGGAACCGGACTCGGAGAACTGGCCAATCACATCGAAATCAAGATGGCTCTGCCTTACGAAGAAATCCCCAATTTCCCCATCTCCACCGTAGAAGGGCACAAGGGACAACTCATTTTTGGCACACTGGGCAACAAATACATCATGGCCATGCAAGGACGCTTTCATTACTATGAGGGCTACTCGATGAAAGAAAGCACCTTCCCCGTGCGGGTCATGAAAGAACTGGGCGTGAAGACGCTCTTCGTGAGCAATGCCGCCGGAGGCATGAACCCCAATTTCAAAGTGGGCGACCTCATGATTATCACCGATCATATCAACCTGTTTCCCGACCACCCGCTGCGGGGCAAAAACTTCGCAGAACTGGGACCGCGGTTTCCGGCCATGAACGATGCCTACAGTCCCAGGCTTATTCAGAAAGCCCGTGAAATAGCCCAAGCCAACAACATCCGCCTGATGGAGGGTGTGTATGTGGGTACGCAAGGACCAACATTTGAGACTCCCGCCGAATACCGGTTTTTCTACCGCATCGGCGGTGATGCCGTAGGCATGAGCACCATTCCCGAAGTGATTGTGGCAAGGCACGGAGGCATGGAGGTGTTCGGCATGAGCGTTATCACCGACCTGGGTGGCGAGGGCATCGCTCCCGACGTGTCACACGAAGAAGTGCAGAACGCCGCCGCCAAGGCTGAACCCATCATGACGTTCATCATGAAAGAACTCATCAACCAGTTCAACGAACTCTAACCCCCACTTCATCATGATGCAAGAAACCGAGATTTCCACACTGGGAGAGTTTGGACTGATTGAACGATTGACCAAAAACTTTGAAATAAAAAACAAGAGCACGTCACGAGGTGTGGGCGATGATTGTGCCGTGATTCATAACGGCGACATGGAGACCCTCATCACCACCGACCTGCTGCTCGAAGGCATCCATTTCGACCTCACCTACGTTCCCCTGCAACACCTCGGTTACAAAGCCGTGGTAGCGAATGTGAGCGATGTGGTGGCCATGAACGGCATTCCACGTCAAATCACGGTGTCGCTAGGCATCAGCAAGCGCTTCACACTGGAACACATGGAGCAACTTTACGCCGGCATCCATGCTGCTTGCGACGAATATGGCGTTGACCTCATCGGTGGTGACACCAGCGCTTCGGTAACGGGTCTCATCATCAGCATAACTTGTGTGGGCGAGGCTCGGAAAGACGACATCGTTTATCGTAGTGGCGCTCGTGATACCGACCTCATCTGCGTGAGCGGTGATTTGGGTGCCGCCTACATGGGTTTGCAGTTGCTTGAGCGCGAAAAGGCGGCCTCGGCAGGTATCAAAGATTTCCAACCCGATTTTGCTGGACGGGAATACCTGCTCCAGCGGCAACTCAAACCTGAAGCGCGCGTCGATGTTCTGGAAGAACTGCGCAAACTGGACATCCACCCCACCGCCATGATGGACGTGAGCGACGGACTGTCGAGCGAGTTGCTGCACATCTGCAAGGCCAGCAACGTAGGATGCCGCGTCTATGAAGACCGCATTCCCATCGACTACCAAACAGCCAGCATGGCCGAGGAACTCAACATGAACTTGGTCACCGCCGCCATGAACGGCGGGGAAGACTACGAATTGCTGTTTACCGTGCCTCTTACCGACCACGAAAAAGTGGCGCAAATGAAGACAGCCAAACTCATCGGACGCGTCACAAAGCCC
This sequence comes from Muribaculaceae bacterium, assembly GCA_017619935.1. Lineage (GTDB taxonomy): Bacteria > Bacteroidota > Bacteroidia > Bacteroidales > Muribaculaceae > Sodaliphilus. The sequence continues at coordinate 37,267 of JAFZRJ010000026.1, forward strand.
GAATTGGGCGCTTACATGGTGACTCGCGACGATGCCGAGTTGGAAATCAGAGCACAAGGATGGAACGCTTTCACCAACGAATGAAGGCTTGCCTGGCACACTAAAATTTAGACTAAATATCTTTAACCATTAATAACAATGACAATGAAAAAAACAATTTTACTGTCTTTACTGACAACACTGGCTTTGGGAGCTAATGCTCAGTGGCTCAACTTTGACCCGTCACTCAGTGGCTACGAACTAGTGTTCAGCGACGAATTTGATGGCAACACCCTTAATAATAATGTGTGGAACATCGAAGTGAACGGCAATGGAGGAGGCAACAATGAACTCCAGTTCTACAGCGCCAACAATGTGAGCGTGTCCAACGGAGCGCTGCAAATCACTTCTCGACGCGAGAACTACCAAGGACGGTCGTTCACCTCGGGACGCATCAACTCGATGGGAAAGGTGGCTTTCAAGCACGGCATTGTGCAAGCCAGCATCAAGTTGCCCTCTACCGCCAACGGTCTGTGGCCCGCCTTCTGGTTGATGGGAAATGATATGAGCACAGGCACCAGTTGGCCCTATTGTGGCGAAATTGACGTGCTGGAAGCCGGAGGCAGCCCTGGCATTGCTGCCGGGACCCAAGACCGCTTCTTCATCAGCGCTTTGCACTGGGGGCCATACAACAATGGCGACCACCCCATGTATTCCCGCTCCAACACCTCGTCCTATAGTTTGCAAGACGGCGAGTACCACCTTTATACAATGGTATGGGACGAGCAAAAGATTTCGATGTATCTCGACAATCAAACTACGCCCTATTTTGAGATGAACATTGAAGACAAATCTCAACAGAACTCGGCCGGCAACTATTTCCACAAACAGTTCTTCCTACTGTTCAATGTGGCCATCGGTGGCAACATTCCCGGCATCTTCGACGCCAGTGGCATCACTGCACTTAACAACGGCGAGCGAAGCATGAGCGTGGACTATGTGCGTATCTATCAAAAGAGCGATGAAAAAGACTATATCTCGCCTAGCGGCAGCGAAGGCGGTGAAGATCCTGAAATTCCCGAAGATACTACCACCAACTTGGGCCGATATGGCAGTTTGTCGCTTGACGAGAATGGCCACACGACCTTTGATTTTGCCAACTCCAGCGACTATGTGCTTATCGGTGTGAGCCCGGGTGTAAAAGACCAGATGGGCGCCAGCAACATACGTGCCGACTACAACGTGGACGATGTGAAAAATTTCTTGTGGGTTTGGGAAAACACTTATACCGCTCAAACCTCGCAAGGTGTCAACTCCTTCGGATTGGAAGAAACATACAACCATTATAGGGTCAACAGTGTCGGATGGTCAGGACTGGGCTACGCTTCACAAGGAACAGGGAAAGACCTCTCAATGCTTGACGAAGACGGTTACATTCTCCACTTCGCCATGCGCGGAACCGACCACCTGATGCACACCAACCAAGGCATCTATATCGGGGCTGCCGGTTTCTGCATTGGTAATGCCGTGTTCCGCGATGGAGCTAAAGAATTACCCGTTCTAGGTGACTACAAACGCGACGGGCGTTGGTGCTCTTTCGACATTCCTGTGAGCGTCATCAAGAGTTTGGTCAGTCCCCTCTTTGACAACGAAACCAATTTCCTCGGCAATGTATTTGCTGTCCTTAGTGGAGGTATTTCGGGAGCAGAAGTTCAGTTCGACAACATCTTCTTCTACAAGAACCCGACCGTTGATACCAATCTGCCTACCGATGACGAGGACACCGTACTTGGCAAATATGCATTACGCGCACTCGACGATCAGGGCCATTACACCTTTGACTTCGCCGATGGGTACGACTATGTGGTTATCGGTGCCAGTCAAGGAGCTATAGACAACATGCAGAATAACATCCTTGCCAATTACAGTGTGGACGACGTAAAGCATTTCCTCTACATCTGGGAAAACACCTATAATACTGTTGAATCGGAAGGGGTCAATTCGCTCGGTCTTAATGAAGAGTACAATCACTATACCGTAGGGACTGCAGGATGGTCTGGACTAGGTTATGCATCGAACACCGGAACCGGCAGGGGCAAAGACCTCTCGATGCTTGACAACACCTATTACCTGCACTTCGCCATGAAGGGCAACGACATCATCAGGCACACCAATCACACCATCGGTGTGGGAGCCGCCCAGTTCATCATTGGCAACTCAACTACAGCACCGGTCATTCTTGGCGACTTCAAGCGTGATGGACAGTGGTACAACTTCGACATACCATTCTCCGAGTTCATTATGCTGGCCGGCGATCCGTTTGCCGCCGATGGTGGCGCCGCCGACTATCAGGGTAATGTCATTTCGTTCTTGAGTGGAGGAAACAATGGTGCCGAACTTCAATTCGACAACATCTTCTTCTACAAACGCCACAGCGATGATGGCAACACGCCACAATATGACACAGAGCTGGGCAAATACGGCAGCAAGTCGCTGGACGACGACGGCAAGCCCACTTTCGACCTATCGGCTCACACCGATTATGTCCTTATCTCCTTGGGACAAAAAGAGGCGCAAAGCATAAAAGATGTCACGCTCGCCGATTATCGCCCCGATGACGTGAAAAACTTCTTGTATGTTTGGGAAGGCACCTATCTGTCGGCCGCAGCTTCGGGTGTCAACTCCTTTGGAGAAAATGAAGGTTACAATGCCTATACGGTGGGAACCGCTGGATGGTCAGGACTGGGATTCGCCTCCACTGGTGGCACTGGTGCCGGCAAAGACCTCTCAATGCTTGACGATTCATTCTTCTTGCACATTGCTTTCAAAGACGACAACAGCAACCAGCACCTGAGCCATGCGGTGGGAGTTGGCAATGCACACTTTGCGGTGGGTAACACACCATTTGTAGATGGCAACAAGACTTATGGACTGCTTGGGGATTTCAAACGCGACGGTGAGTGGTACAGCTTGGACATTCCGTTCAGCGAACTGACCGCAAGAGCAAGACCAGTGTTCACCAACGCCCAAGACTATATGGACAACGTCGTTTCATTCTTGAGCGGCGGCGTACAAGGTACGGCTCTGAACTTCGACGCTGTGTTCTTCTATCGCAATCCTGGCAGCACGCTCATCACAGGAGATGTGAATGGTGACAACAAAGTGGATGTGGCCGATGTCAACGCAGCCATCAACATCATTCTGGAACTCAAGCAACCCAGTGATTACGAAGGTAATGCCGACATCACAGGCGACGGAAAGGTAGATGTGAGCGATGTGAACGCCATTATCAACATCATCCTTTCGGAATAAACGGACTTATTCATCAGAACTAGCAGTGGCGCGATTCTCCTGGAGTGTCGCGCCACTTTTTTCTTCTTATACGAGGTCTCATAAAGGCCACTCTGCTGACTTTTGAACCGTTGATATCGTTTTTTTGACTGAAAAATAGTTGGTATTCCCATTTTGTTTGTACCTTTGCCCATCATATAAACGCAAAAGTTAACAACATGAAACGACTAGCTTCAACCATCTTGATGGCCATCGTCACATTAACGTCGATGAATTTGGCTGCACAGTCACCGAAGTCAACATGCGACCCCATTCCATTTGACCAACTGGTGGAAATGCTTGCGACTGATGCTCACTGGGACCAGGACAACCTCACGGCGATAGGCCTCAATGAAATTTTCTCCGATAGCTTTCTCGACGAAGAATGTGGAGAATTCTCATTCTTTGTATATGGCAAAAATGTAAAAGTCAATGCTGCCGAAGATTGGAATCTCACCTTGGAATCCAATGGATGCCATGCTTTTGCCATCGAAGTAACACTCATGACCGACAACGGAACGAGACTTTATTTCAAAGAAAAAGCCGACCACGACGCGTTCATGGCCAGCGTTAGGGAATCAAGTCATTACAGCCGTAACGAGTATAACGAATACATCGGGCTCTCCCTCATCGAGAGTGATGAATACGTGGATGACTGGTATGTCATTTCAGTCCACGGAGGATAAATACCGAGACTATTCGTCTGACTTTCAAGGCTCACCAATCAGTGGGCCTTTTTTTGCGACGGTCATCAAACGTCGTTACGATGCTGATGGCGATGTGTTTTGCATTGGTGCCCCTTGCCGCAGCCAAAGTCACCACGTCCACGAAAGACCTTGACAAAATGCCATAGACAAAAACACAGTGCTATCGCAATGATAAATAGTACAACAATGGTCTGTATCATATTCAATTCAATATCTAAGGTTTGACAGACAGCAAGTATCGCCATGCCCGATGATATCTCATCAGTCGCTGGCAATCGGTTTCAGTGAGTTCTTTGAGTCGGAGCAAGTCCATGTTGTCAATCAAGTCGGCAATCTTCACCCTGCGAGCAAGGGCGTTGGCTCCCGCGCGACGGATAAATTTTTCATAAGTTTCATCGGCACGACGAGTGAGTGCCACCACTGCATCGACTATAGTGGGAGGGAAACCTTCATCAAGGAGTTGCTGGGCTGTGACATCGGTATCTTCCAACAAATCGTGCAGCATTCCCACCATGCGTTGCTCATCGGTCTCACAATCATGCGACACCCGCACCACATGGGCAAAATACGGTTCACCGCTTTTGTCGGTTTGGTTCAGGTGTTTGATGTTTGCCAATTCTATGGCACGCAGCATGAGCTTCGTGTTCGCTTGGGAGCACTCGGCATAATAAGTGATTTCCAAATTCTTGTTCGTTTCGGGCCATTGAGCCATCATGTCATGATAAGCCTCTTCGATGGTGCGTCCTTCCCCATCCACGTCAGGGTCAAAACAAGACAAGACAATCGCACCGTCGGGCTGTGGGTCAACAAACACATCCACGTGCTTGACCGAAGGAACGGTCGCTACATTTCCTTGATTCATATCATCGGTTTCCATATGAATGCCAATTAACTCATGTCAGAATTATAGAGCAAAATTAGGATTTTTTTTGATACCATTCATGGTTTTTCGGCACATTTTTTTGAGAGATGCGATTTTTGAGGTAATTTTGTAAATTCTTATGTTCGGTAAAGCATTATGAAAGAAATACTCTACGACGGCAACCGCAAGTTAAGCGAATTAATCACTCAAGAGCCTGAACTTGTGCACATCTTGCAACGTGTGGGCATTCCTCTGGGATTTGGCGACCTTTCTATCGCTCAAGTATGCCAGCGACAAGGGCTGAATTCCGACTTCTTCTTGCTCTTGTGCAACATCTACACCCACGACCGTTATGTGCCCGACATCCAGCGCATCATGTCCATTCCCATGGACCAGCTAGTGCCTTATTTGCGTCGCTCACACGACTATTATGTGAGCAAGCGATTGCCGCACATCCAGAGCCATTTGCATCACATTGCCGAACAACTGAACCAGCGTGCCGCAACGGTGTTTCTACGCTTCTTCGAGCTATACAAGCGAGAAGTGGTGGAGCATTTCGCCCATGAGGAGCAAAATGTTTATCCTCACGTCGAAGCGCTGCAGAAAGGCATTGCCGACACCAGTTACAGTATCGCCACTTTCATTGACTCGCACGGAGATTTGGAAGACAAACTCAGCGACTTGGTGCAAATCATCTTCAAGTATCTGCCCGAACAGGTCATCAGCGATGACGCCGTCGATGTCGTGCACGACATCTTGCAGTTATCCAACGACCTGAACAAGCACAGCGTGATTGAAGAAAAAGTGCTTGTCCCCTACGTCAAGCATCTAGAGGAGGTCGTTGTGTCATGAAAACTCGAGTACTGATAGCGGAGCCTAGTGAGGTGATTGTGGCTGGACTTGTGGCCATTTTGAGCGACGTTACCCGCTTCAAAGTTTTGGAGCCGGTCACCGACCTCACGTCGCTGGAGGAACGTATTGTCGCTTCACGACCCGATGTCATCATCGCCAACCCCACCATGGTGGAGTCGGCGGCTGCAGTACGCGGCAATCGCCCTATCGGCGTGATAGCGCTCGTTTACCAATATGTGGAACGGCTCAAACTCAAGCGGTTCGATGCCGTGATTGACATCCGCGAGAGCAAGGCGGCGATTGTCGAAACCATCATTGAGACCACCCAGGCACAACCCGAGCAAAGCAACCCGTCGGCCAACAACTACGAATTGTCGAAACGTGAAACGGCGGTATTGGTCCTGGTGGCAAAAGGACTGACCAACAAGGAGATCGCCGACCAACTCAATGTGTCGCCGCACACGGTGATGTCGCACCGCAAAAACATCGTCAACAAGACAGGCATCAAGAGTGTGGCAGGTCTCACCGTTTATGCCATGCTCAACAATCTCATTGACGAGAGTACACTGATATAAAAAAACTGGTAACACCACACATTATTTATTAGCATTCGAAAAAACAGATCATAAAAATGTTATTTGCACGTTCACTTGACCGATTTGGGAACTACTGTATGTTCCTGTGGCGCACATTTGGCATTCCAGAAAAATGGCGAGAGTTTTTCAAGCGATACCTTGATGAAATGTCTAAATTGGGCATTGATTCCGTCCCACTTATCATCATTGTTTCGCTGTTCATAGGGTCTTTATGTACGATTCTGATCAAACTCAACATTTCCAATCCGTTGCTGCCCCGTTACGCCGTTGGTTCGACCACGCGTGAAATCATCTTGTTGGAATTCTCCTCATCCATCTTGTGCTTGATTCTATCAGGCAAAATCGGCAGTAACATCGCCAGTGAAATAGGCACTATGCGCGTGACCGAACAGATTGACGCGCTCGACATCATGGGCATCAACTCGGCCAACTTCCTGATTATGCCCAAGATTGCAGGACTGGTCACTATCATGCCGTTCTTGGTCATCATTTGCATGGCCACGAGTTTGTTCGGAGGTTATTTGATTTGTGTGCTTACAGCCATTGTGAGCACCGAGACTTATATCTACGGCATACAGACCATGTTCAACGAGTGGTACGTGTGGTATGCCCTCATCAAGTCACTGTTCTTCGCGTTTATCATTTCCAGCATATCGGCTTACTATGGCTATACCGTGCAAGGCGGTTCAACCGACGTGGGAAAGGCCAGTACCAATGCCGTGGTGATGAGCAACATCATGATTCTGCTGGTGGACGTGATTCTCACAAAACTCATGCTGCAATAAAACATCCATTTCGGTCAAAACCATAGCCTTATGATAGAAGTCAAACATGTAGAAAAATCATTTGATGAAGACGGCGGTCGCCGGCAAGTGCTATATGACATCAACGCCAAGTTCTACGACGGAAAAACCAATCTGATTATCGGCCAGAGCGGTTCGGGAAAGACCGTGCTGGTAAAGAATATCGTTGGACTGTTCAAACCCGATGTTGGACAAATCCTCTACGACGGGCGCGATATCACCGTGATGGACACCAAACAGCTCAAGGCTTTGCGTAACGAGATAGGAATGCTCTTCCAGGGGTCAGCTCTCTTCGACAGCGAGACGGTGATGGGCAACGTCATTTTCCCGTTGAAAATGTTCTCCAAGATGAGTTCCGAAGAACAACGCGAAAGGGCACAATTCTGTATCGACCGCGTGAACCTTACCGGCAGCGAGAACAAATTTCCCAGCGAACTGTCGGGCGGTATGCAGAAACGCGCCGCCATTGCCCGCGCCATCGCCCTGAATCCACGATACCTGTTCTGCGATGAGCCCAACTCGGGCCTTGACCCCAAAACGTCGATCGTTATCGACGAACTCCTTAGCGACATCACTCACGAATACGGCATCACCACCATCATCAACACCCACGACATGAACTCGGTGATGGGCATTGGCGAGAACATTGTTTTCATCAACAAGGGCCGCGTAGGATGGGTTGGCAACAAAGACCAAATTTACAATGTCGACAACGAAGACCTCAACAACTTCGTTTACGCCACCGACCTCTTCCGCGACGTGCGCAAGTACCGCCGCGACCACGGCTACACCCCCACCCACATCCTCGAATAACGGGACACAGGGACGGTTCTTTTGTCCCACTTTGGGACACGGGGACGGTTCTTTTGTCCCATTTTGAATCCACCCCCATTGTTTTTCATCCCGAAAAATCAACCCAGATGTTTGAATCAATGGGCAAAATCAGAACATCTATCTGTTAATGTAAAAAAAATATCCTCAAAATTTTTATATTTCACATTTAATTGTTAATTTTGCAGCGGATTGTTAAATTGAGCACGTCAAAAAACAATTCGGCAAAATGAAGAAATCGACCATTTGGATATTAACCATTGTGATGGCATGCGCTTTCGTAGGCCTTCTCATTGTGCAAATCATGTATATGGAAAATATGATCAAGATGCGCAATGAGCAGTTTGCCGAGACGGTAAAACACAGCCTTTACGGTGTTTCGACCATGCTGGAACAAAATGAGACCAAATTTTTCCTTGACCAAGATTTGGAAGAAGCCGAAGCCGCCTACGCCCCCGTTCAGCGTAGCAGCAACACAGCCAACAAATATGATTATCCCTCCGACAGCAGATTGATAGATCCCGCCACGGGGTTTGACACCATACGGCTGGAGCATCCCGCCAATTTGGGTCGCTTGAAAGACTTCAACCAGAGCTACAGTTCGCGTCAGGAAATACTCAAAGGGCAATATCTGTATCAAAAAGGGCTGCTTAACGAGGTTATCCTCAACATACTGTCACAATCGAGCGACCGCCCCATCGCCGAACGCGCCGACTCGGCTACGGTACACGACTATCTGAAATCAGAACTGGAATACAACGGGCTCAAACTTCCGTTTGAATTTGCTATCGTCAGTCGCAACAATGGTATCGTGTACTCCACCAGTGGCTATGCACCGCAATCTCAGCAAGAAGTGTATGGACAAGTCCTCTTCCCCGGTGACCCCGTCAGCAAGCAGAACTACCTGAACGTGACATTCCCCACCAAGAGCGATTACATCTTTTCGTCCATCAAGTTCATGATTCCATCGTTGGCGTTCACCTTCATTCTGCTGGTCATCTTCCTGTACACCATCATCGTGGCCTTCAGGCAAAAACACCTCACCGAAATCAAGAACGACTTCATCAACAACATGACGCATGAGTTCAAGACGCCAATCTCGTCGATTTCCATTGCGGCTCAAATGCTTAACGACGACTCGGTGCGGAAGAGTCCCGCCATGCTCAAGCATGTGTCCACGGTCATTAACGACGAGACCAAGCGACTGCGTTTCCAAGTTGAAAAAGTGCTGCAAATGTCGATGTTTGACCGCAAAAACGCCACCATGCGACTTGAAGAGGAGGACGCCAACGCCAATATCGACAGCGTGGTGAACACCTTCAAACTCAAAGTGGAGAATTACGGCGGGAAAATCGAGGCCAATCTCGATGCCGAAGACCCCATCATCAATGTGGACCGCATGCACTTCACCAATGTCATCTTCAACTTGCTGGACAACGCCATCAAGTATCGCCGCGATGAAGTGCCGCTGGAGCTCACCATCACCACCCACAACCCAGATGAGGACACCCTCGAAATCACCGTGGCCGACAACGGCATTGGTATTCGCCGTGACGACCTGAAAAAAATATTTGACAAGTTCTACCGTGTCTCCACCGGCAACCGTCACGACGTGAAAGGATTCGGATTGGGACTGGCCTACGTACACAAAATGATTACCCTGTTTGGCGGCTCCATCAATGTGGAGAGCGAGCTGGGCAAAGGAACGAAATTTATTATCACTTTACCACTATTAAAATAAGCAAGACTATGGATGAAAAATTAAGAATCCTTCTTTGTGAAGACGATGAGAACCTGGGAACACTCACCCGGGAGTACCTTGAAGACAAGGGTTACAAAGCTGAATTGTTCGCCGACGGAGAAAGCGGATATCGCGCATTCCTCAAGGGCAAGTTCGACATCTGCCTGCTCGACGTGATGATGCCCAAGAAAGACGGCTTCCAACTGGCACAGGAAATCCGCACGGTCAATAGCGACGTGCCTATCATTTTCCTCACAGCCAAGTCGCTGAAAGAAGATATCCTCGAAGGCTTCAAAATTGGTGCCGACGATTACATCACCAAGCCCTTCAGCATGGAAGAACTGGTACTGCGCATTGAGGCCATTCTGCGCCGCGTGAAAGGCAAAAAAGGCAAGGAAGTGACCGTTTATCGCATTGGCAAATTCACTTTCGATACCCAGCGCCAAGTGCTCTTCACCGATGAAAAGACCGACAACCTCACCACTAAAGAGAGCGAGTTGCTGAGTCTGCTGTGTGCACACATGAACGAAATTCTGGAGCGCAACTTCGCTTTGAAGACCATCTGGATTGACGACAACTATTTCAACGCACGCTCAATGGATGTATACATCACCAAGCTGCGCAAGAAACTGAAAGATGATCCCGATATTGAGATCATCAATATCCACGGAAAAGGTTACAAGCTCATCGCTCCCGACCCCGAAGCCAAGTAAATCCATACCAACATTACTGGTATTCAAAAAAACGGTATCTCTTTTGCAGGGAAACCGTTTTTTTTGTAATTTTGTCGATTGAATGAGAAATATAGCAATCAATCATTTGTTCTATGAAAGTTATTTTCCGAATATATCAATGGCTTATTGCGGCTCCTATCATGCTGGTTGCCACCATCATCACCGCATTCATCACAATCGTGGGGTGTCTGTTCAATCGTGAATACTGGGGCTACTATCCCGCCAAATGGTGGTCAAGACTGTGGTGTGCCATCCATTTCGTGAGAATCAAGGTTTATGGGCGGGAGAAAATTGATCGGAGTACTTCATACGTTTTTGTGGCCAATCATCAAGGAGCCTACGACATTTTCTCCATCTATGGATATCTGGGCCATCCCTTCAAATGGATGATGCGAAAAGGCCTCACCAACATCCCCCTCGTGGGTACCGCATGCCGGGCAGCAGGACACATTTTGGTAGATACCAAAAGCACTGGAGGAATACGGCACACCCTTGAGGATGCCGAGCGCAAACTGAGCGACGGAATGTCGCTAGTCATTTTTCCCGAGGGTCGTCGCACCGACACGGGCGAAATGGGTCCTTTCAAGCAAGGCGCTTTCAAGCTTGCACTTGAGTTCAACTTGCCCGTTGTGCCCATCACCATCAACGGCAGCTACCGAGTAATGCCACGCTCCACCGTGAATGTTACTCCCGGCACCATCTCACTCACCTTTCACTCTCCTATTGAGCCTGAGAGCGACGGCCACAACCTTGATAAGGTCATGAAGGAAGCTCGCGCCGCTATTGAAAGTGCATTGGAGCCCAACTCACACTAACCCAAACCCATTCCAACAAACCGACGCCGATTCAATCGGCGACGCAGCCACTTTTATACCCACGGCTGGGCATTAATTCCGCCCATCGTCAAGTCCTTTTTTTGTGGGTTTCACTTAATTTAACGTAGTTGTTTTGGAATTAACAATGATTTTTCAGTAATTTTACAACTTGAATGACAAACCGATGATTTCGTTGATTTTTACTCCAACAAATCGTTGTTCACTCATTGACATTTACTGAAATCCAATAATTGTTTAATCAAAAACCAAAACAACTATGAGAAATGTACTACTCGCGCTGACTGTAGGCATAGCTTTTAGTGGAATGGCCCAAATTCTCAACGTTAGCTCCATCGAAAAAGTTAACGTACCCGAGAATCGCGACAATGTGGTGGCTGCCATCAGTCCTGCAGGAGATTACCTGCTGCTGACTTCCAGCTCCAACAAAGGCCTCACCAAGTTTGACCTCAACACTCAGCAAAGCACGGCCGTCACCGATGTTCCGGGAGCCGGCTTCGATGTAATGATCAGCGATGATGGGCAAAGCATCGTTTATCGCGAAAACTCATTTACTGCCAACCACTTGCGAATGGTGGCTTTGCAAAGCAAAAACTTGCGAACTGGAGCGACCACCATGCTGGTGGAACCCACTCGTGATCTTGAGGGTGTCGCCATTCAGAATGCCACTGCCGTCGCCATCGATGGCGGTCGAATGAAAGCCCACGCCTTGAATGGAGCCAGTGCCTCGGTCCAGAGGCCCGTACTCTCCATCAAGAATCGCCAGCTGATGATTACGGAAAACGGCGACACTCGCGTTTTCTCGCCGATGGGCACCGACCACAGCTATCTATGGGCATCGGTATCCCCCGACGGATCCAAGGTCGTTTACTTCATTGCCGGCAACGGCACATGGGTGTGCGACATCAACGGGCAAAACAGCAAACGGCTGGGCATCCTTCGTGCCCCGCAATGGCTTGGCAACGACGTCATCGTTGGCATGTTTGATGAGGATGACGGCGAATTTATCTATGCATCAAAGATTATCGCAAGCGACCTCAACGGCAACCAGCAAGAGCTCACCGGCGGCAATGTTGTGGCCATGTACCCCCACGTTGATGCGTCAGGAAGTAAAATCGCTTTCTCCACCCCCGCTGGAGAAGCCTATATTATTAACGTCACAAAATGATTACAGCTATGAAAAAGATATTATTGCTTGCCGCAGCTGCAATCATTGCAGCTAGCACCATGGTGGCTCAGACACCCGACCAACTGCGTGTATATCTGAACCCGGGTCATGGCTCTTGGGGTCCCAACGACCGACCGATGCCTACAATCCCCTATCCTAACCTTGCCTCAACTGGACGTCCCGACACTTGCGGCTTCTATGAGAGCAACACCAACCTGTGGAAAGTTCTCCGCATGGGTGAAGTGCTGGAACGCATGGGTGTAAGCCACAGCAACATTATGTACTCCCGTGTGAAAAATGGCCCATACCCCTACGTGAGTGGAGCTACCGATGAGGAGCTTTATAACCGAAACTTGACCGAAATCGCACGTGAGGTGGACGCCAACAATATGGATATCTTTGTTTCTGTCCACTCAAATGCCGCCGACGAAGGCACCACAACTAATTACCCGCTATATCTCTATCGAGGCCAAGACTATAATGCAAATGGTTACGAGCACAACGAGGGCAGTTATGAAATGTGTGATGCCAATTGGGGACCGCATTTCATGGATGAACTTGATCCGCAGAATTATTACACTCGCACCAAAAAGAACATTCGAGGAGACTGGAACTTTTACGGGAAAACTTATCAGACCACGACCAGCAAAGGTACATTCACCGGTTATCTGGGTGTTCTGCGCCACGGCACACCAGGCTTCTTGGTGGAAGGTTATTTCCACACCTATCAGCCTGCCCGTCACCGTGCACTAAATCCTGATTACTGTTACCAAGAGGGAACCAGATTAGCACGCGGACTCTGCGATTACTTCAATCTCACCCCTGAGCCCACTGGCTACATCATGGGCACCATCAAGGACAAGAATCTGCGCATCAACAATCCTCTTTATACTTATGCCAGCGGAACTGATGACCAGTGGATGCCACTTAATGGTGCTACGGTGCGCCTGCTCAAAGACGGACAAGTGGTTGACACCTATATCGTCGATAACAATTATAACGGACTCTTCGTGTTCGAGAATTTGGAACCCGGCGATTATACGCTCGATGCCAGTTGTGAGGGATATGATGATTTGGATGAAGAATATAAAGGTGCCATTCATGTAAATGCTAACGAAACTGTTTATCCCAAGCTCTACTTGACCACTATAGGTTATTTGAAACCTGAAACTTTCTTCAAAAACTATCCTGACCCCGACCAACCCACTGGATTGGAAATGCCTGATTCGTTCGAATTTACAGTCCAAAACGATGTGTCTATGCAGATGCAAGGCACCGTAAAACGTGCCGTCGTTCGCGGAGACTCCACTTATGTGCTCACCAATAGTGGAATGAACGCCTACATTTATATCGTTGATAATGCTACCCAACAAATCGTGGGCCAGGTTCCCACCGGTGGGTTGCACGTTGACACGAATAATCTGGGCTTCTACTCGCCACTCAACGACATCACCTTCACAGCCGACGGCAAACTTGTGGGTGTGAACAGTGTTCGTTGCCAGTCACAAGACCGCTTTGTTGATGATGGCTACAAGCGTGGTATGCTCTATTATTACAAATGGAATCATTTGGACGAGGACCCCGTCATTTGGATTCAGACCGACAATTCAGCTTCTCTCTACCGTGGCGACATGGGTCAGTCTTTTGTCGTTTCCGGTAATTCAAGCAACTGTACCATTGCTACTACAGGCGTACACAGCACTAACGGCAGCATACGCGTTCTGGTGCAAAAATTCTATGACGGAGCTGTTGTTAACACCTATTACACCGAGCGCAGCAACAGCGCAACTCACCCGTTCAGCAAGTCATTGGCTGGCAACAAATACCGTCTGACACTTTCAGCGACCGACGACACTCATCTGGGAGGTGACGGCTTGATTGTCAACGGCAACAACTTTGTGTTGGATGGTGAATTAATTGCTCCGCATGAATTTACGCTTGCGGCTTCTACCAGCAACAGCGAAGATATCGGTGACATCAGTAATGAGTTGGTCGATGTCGCATCGGTGGGTGTGTCGTTCTTCAGATATCTTGACCATGCCATGATGGTGGTTCCCACCGTGGCCGACAATGCCATTACCGGCGTCAAGGTGCTGGATGTGACCGACGGATTCAACAATGCAACCGAAATCACCACATTAGGTTCGACTCTGGCACAAGGCATTAATATGGAAGACGCATATGTCGGAACTGGTGCTCAAGTGAACGGTGCAGATGTTGATTTGTACTTGTTTGTCAACAACGAAATGATTAAGTTCACCAAAGGCAACGCCCTTAAAACTGGCGATATTACTGGCGAAGGTGTGGTGGATGTTGCAGACGTGAACGCCATTATCAACATCATTCTCAACGATTGATATTGCCGTTCCACCAAACAAACATTGATTATTATGGAAAATGGCTTGCGGTTTTGCTGCAAGCCATTTTTCTTTTGCATGATTGCATATATTTCTGTAATTTTGCAGATTGTAATTGAATAACGCCTGAACGCGACATGCTAAAAAAGAGTACTATTGAAGAGGTCATCAGTAAGGACATGGCGGCAATTTGGTCGGCACTCAACAAGGATGAGAAGCACCAGATTACCGACAACTTCATGATACACAACTTCAAGAAGAATCAAATCATCTATGCCGAAAAAGATGAGCCACAATACCTTTGGACGCTGTTGAAAGGTAAAGTGAAACTATTCAAAGACGGCATTGGAGGGCGACAGCAGATTCTGCGTCTGTACAGGCCCATTCAGTATTTTGGCTACAGGGCTTACTTCGCCGGAGAGCCCTACGTCTCGTCGGCGGCCGCTTTTGAACCATCCACCCTCGGAGCCATTCCTCTGGAACTGGTGAAAAAGCTCATCAACGACAATCGTCAATTGGCATGGTTCTTTATTCGGGAACTCTCGAAGAATCTGGGAGGCAGCGACACCAAAATTGTCACCCTCACGCAGAAGCACATCCGAGGCCGACTGGCTGAGGCGCTCATCCTCATGCGCGACAATTACGGCTATGAAGACGATGGCGAAACGCTCAAAATTTACATGGCTCGTGAAGATTTGGCGAGCCTGTCAAACATGACCACAAGTAATGCCATTCGCACGCTGTCGGCCTTCGCACAGGAGAGAATCATCACCGTTGATGGACGGCGCATCAAAATCATCAATGAACACATGTTGCGCAATATCAGCAAATTCGGATAAGACTCATGATTATAGCTCAACAAAAACGGCACGAAAACATTGCGGAGTATCTCTTGTACATGTGGCAGGTGGAAGACATGATTCGCGCTTGCCATCTCGACATTGCCACCATTGAGCAAAACATCATCTCCCGTTACGACCTAAATGAGGAGCAACGGGTAGAGGTGCGTGACTGGTGGGAGTCGCTGGTCATGATGATGAAAGCCGAAGGTGTGAAAGAAAAAGGGCACCTGCAAATCAACAAGAATGTGCTCATACGGCTCACCGACTTGCACCTGCAACTTCTTCACGACACTAAGCGCCCTGAATATGGAGCCGAGTTTTACCGCACTTTACCCTATATTGTTGAACTGAGGGCAAAATCGCCACAAGACCAGCAAGCAGGAGAGCTGGAAACATGCTTCAATGCGCTTTATGGCGTGCTGATGCTTAAGTTGCAAGGACGAGAAATTGGCAAAGACACGCAAGTGGCAATCGCTCAAATCTCACATTTTATAGGTCTGCTGGCAGCCTATTTCAAAAAAGACGAAGAAGGACAACTCCTTGAAGAATGAACGACGTTAAACAAATACTGATTACCGGGGCAAACGGCCAACTAGGGAAAGAGCTCTTAGACTTGTTCTCACAACACCCCAACATGGAAGTGCTGCCCACCGATGTTGACACGCTCGACATCACCAGCGATGCTGCAGTGAACGCTTTCTTCAACGCTCACCACATCGACTGCGTGGTCAACTGCGCCGCATTCACAGCCGTGGACGGAGCCGAAAGCCAGCAAGATTTGTGCCGGCTCATCAATGTGGACGGTCCCCGCGTGCTGGCCACAGCCGCACGTGACCATGGAGCACGAATGATTCACATCTCCACCGATTACGTTTATAACGGTGACGCTTGCACTCCCTATCAAGAAGACGCCCTCACCGACCCACAAAGCGTGTATGGCGTCACGAAACTCGAAGGCGAGCGACAAGTTCTGGACACCTTGGGCGAAAACGCCATTATCTTGCGTACGGCTTGGCTCTATTCCCCGCATGGGAAAAACTTTGTCAAAACCATGTTGGACTTGGGTCACACGCGTCAACAACTGACAGTGGTATTTGACCAAATCGGTTCTCCCACCTACGCCCGCGACTTAGCGTCGGCCATTATCACCATCACTGAGACCCAAGAATGGAAACACGGCATCTACCATTACAGTAACGAGGGGGCCATCTCGTGGTATGATTTCACCAAGGCCATTCATCGTATCGCGGGCATCACCGGCTGCCGTGTGCTGCCATGCCGCAGTGCCGACTACCCCACTCCTGCTCATCGGCCCAGCTACAGCGTACTCGACAAAACAAAAATCAAGAAAACATATAACATTGAAATTCCCTATTGGGAGGATAGCTTGCATCACTGCATCAAGCGAATAATGAACAAGCATTAGACACACTTTATAGATGAGTAACACAAACGAAATATCGCGGCGACGCACATTCGCCATCATCTCACACCCCGACGCTGGAAAAACCACGCTGACCGAAAAACTCCTGTTGTTCGGCGGCGCAATTCATGTGGCCGGCGCCGTGAAAAGCAACAAAATCAAGAAGACAGCCACCAGCGACTGGATGGAAATAGAGAAGCAACGCGGCATCTCGGTGGCTACATCGGTCATGGGTTTCAATTACGGAGACTATAAAATCAACATCCTCGACACCCCCGGCCACCAAGACTTTGCCGAAGACACTTATCGCACACTGACAGCCGTGGACAGTGTCATCATCGTGGTGGACGTGGCAAAGGGTGTGGAAACACAGACGCGTAAACTCATGGAAGTGTGTCGTATGCGCAACACTCCGGTCATCATTTTTGTCAACAAGCTCGACCGCGAGGGACGTGACCCGTTTGACATTCTTGACGAGTTGGAGCAAGAACTGCAAATCAGTGTGAGACCTTTAAGTTGGCCCATCAACATCGGTGCCAAATTCAAAGGTGTCTATAATATCTATGAACACACGCTCAACCTGTTCAAGCCCGACAAACAACATGTCACCGACCGTGTGGAAATCAACGACATCAATGATCCTGCCATCGACAGTTCGGTGGGTGAAGACGATGCCGCACAATTGCGCGCCGACATTGAACTGATTGACGGAGTTTATCCCGATTTTGAGGTCCAAGACTATCTCGATGCTCAAGTGGCGCCTGTATTCTTTGGCTCGGCACTGAACACCTTCGGCGTGAAAGAGTTGCTCGACTGCTTCGTGCGCATCGCCCCGTCACCCCGCCCTGTTCAAGCCGTGGAACGTGTGGTGAATCCCGAAGAAGAGAAGTTTACGGGGTTCGTTTTCAAGATTCATGCCAACATGGACCCCAATCACCGCAGCTGCATTGCCTTCGTGAAAGTGTGCAGCGGCGTCTTCCGTCGTAATGAAAACTACAAGCATGTGCGTAGCGGCAAGAGTTACCGTTTCTCGGCGCCAACGGCATTCATGGCTCAAAAGAAGGAAATCATCGACGAGGTATATCCTGGCGATATCGTTGGTCTGCCCGACAACGGCATTTTCAAGATTGGCGACACCGTCACCGAAGGCGAAGACTTGCATTTCAAAGGACTGCCCAGCTTCTCGCCCGAAATGTTCAAGTATATCGAGAACAGCGACCCTATGAAGACCAAACAGCTCAACAAGGGCATTGAGCAACTCATGGACGAGGGCGTGGCCCAGCTGTTCACCAACCAGTTTAACGGCCGTAAAATCATCGGTACCGTCGGCCAACTGCAGTTTGAGGTCATCCAGTACCGATTGCTTCATGAGTATGGCGCTCAATGCCGATGGGAACCCATCCACCTCTACAAGGCCTGCTGGATTGAGAGCGATGACGACGAAGCGCTGGAAGCCTTCAAAAAACGCAAGCATCAGTTCATGGCGCTTGACCGGGAAGGCCGCGACGTTTTCTTAGCCGATTCGAGCTATGTGCTGTCGATGGCGCAACAAGATTTCCCAAAAATCAAATTCCATTTCACCAGCGAGTTTTAGTTACATTGTATCCATATATCAAAACAAAACAACAGCATGGAACGACTAACGAAATTATATAAAGAATACGTAGGAAGCGAACCCACCGAAATCAAACTCATGGACAAGGCCGGCTCTAACCGTAGCTATTACCGACTTTCCGGTGAGCAGTCGATTGTAGGAGTCATCGGCGAGTCACGCGAGGAAAACGAGGCCTTTATCTACATGGCCCGCCACTTCAAAGAGCAGGGACTGTCGGTTCCTACGGTCTTTGGTGTGAGTGATGACCACATTGCCTATATTCAGGAAGATTTGGGTCGCAAGCCCGAAAACATCCTGTGGAACAAGATAAGGCGCAGCAGCATCACCCATGCGTTCACCAGCGAGGAAAAAGAGTTGCTGCGACGCTCCATGCGCGACCTGTGCGACATTCAGTTTTTGGGCGCTCAGGGGTTTGACTACAACCATTGTTATCCCGCCAAGTGCTTTGATGAGCGGTCCATCAAATGGGACCTCAACTACTTTAAGTACTGCTTTCTCAAGGCCACAGGCGTGGTTTTCAACGAGGACAAACTGGAGAATGACTTTGACCGACTCACCCGCGACTTGCTGGCTGTCCCCAGCGATACATTCATGTATCGCGACTTCCAGTCACGCAATGTGATGCTGGTAGGCGATGCCGATCACCCCGCCGACTGTAAATTGGCTTATATTGACTTCCAGGGTGGACGGAAGGGGCCTTATTACTACGATGTGGCCTCATTCGTTTGGCAATCCAGGGCCAAGTACCCCGAAGACCTCAAAAAGGAGCTCATACTGGCTTATATGGAAAGGCTAAAGAAATACGAGCCCGAACTGGACGAAGCCAACTTCCATAAAAATCTGCGACTTTTCGTTTTATTCCGCACGCTGCAAGTGTTAGGAGCTTACGGTTTCCGTGGTTATTTTGAGAAGAAGCCCGACTTCATGAAAAACAGCATCGTACCAGCTATCGCCAATTTGCGCCGACTGGTGTCCAAATCTTCGTTCGAGCAGTACCCTTATTTAAGTTCAATCATTGATGAACTGGTGAACCTCAAAGACTTTACTAGCGAAGAAAAGTCTCTCACAGTGAGGGTTATGAGTTTTGCCTACAAGAAAGGTATTCCTCATGATTCATCGGGCAATGGCGGTGGATTCGTGTTTGATTGCCGCGCTCTCAACAATCCTGGAAAATATGACAAGTACAAAGCCTTCACCGGACTTGACGACAACGTCATCAAGTTCCTGCAAACTGAGAGCACCATCGACAAATGGCTGGAACACGTCTATGCACTGGTCGATGAATCGGTTGAACGATACAAGAAACGCAACTTTACCGATTTAATAGTGTGCTTCGGCTGTACTGGCGGACAACACCGCTCGGTCTATGCCGCACAACATACCGCCGAACACATTTACAAGAAGTTCAATGTGCGCGTTGAACTCTCTCACCGCGAACAGAGCGGACATGACCGAACCTTTAATCCTGTGGACGAATGAAAGCGCTTATCTTTGCCGCCGGATTAGGAACAAGACTTCGTCCGCTGACCAACGACCGCCCCAAAGCGCTGGTTGAAGTGGGGGGTGTAACCATGTTGGAGCGAGTGATCAGGCGCGTGGCTGACGCGGGATTTACCGATATCACCATCAACATCCATCACTTCGGCGAAAGAATCATTGACTTTTTGCGCGACAATCACAACTTCGGACTGGACATCCACATCAGCGACGAACGTGACTTGCTGCTTGAAACTGGCGGTGGTATTCTCAAGGCGCGACGGTGGCTTGACGGCAACGAGCCGTTCCTGGTGCACAATGCCGACATCCTTACCGACTTTGACCTTCAGTCGTTCTACCAAAGCCATCTGAAAAGCGGTGCCCTGGCCTCAGTGCTTGTCAAGCAAAGGGTCACCCAACGTTATTTTGTTTTTGACAAAACCATGCGCCTGCAGGGGTGGATCAACAAAAAAACTGGTGAGACTCGTCCCAATGGATTTGATTATAACCCCAAGGTGATGAAAGAACGTGCCTTCGGAGGTGTGCACGTCATCTCCCCCGACATCTTCCCATTGCTTGAACAAGAAGCGGCCACTACAGGACCAATGTTCTCCGTCACCCCATTCTACATCAATGTGTGTCGCACACACCACGTCCAGGGGTTCGAACCCACCGATCCATATCAATGGTTCGATGTGGGTAAGCCCGAAGCCCTAGCACAAGCCGAGGCTTGCCTAGGTTAAGCGCAAAAAACCAATCTGTAAAAAAAGCTTAGTTCAACTCGTGAAAGCCATCGATGGCGGCACCGATAACCGACACAGCCGGGTCACTGTCGTCGAACATGTCATCGAAAGCTTGCGCGGGTTTGATACTGCACAATACCTTGAGCAGCGCCAGAGCAACGGGAGTCTTATCCTTTGTAAAGAACTTGCCTGAGCCATCTATCATATCGGAAAGGCCATAGTGGAAATAGGCGTCCGTCTTTCCAACAGGCATGTGTGCCGACACGGCCACAGCATTATTTCCAAAGAGGTCTTTCATCACGGCATCATCGCCCGCATATCCTTCGGTCTGCTCATAATTGAGCATCTTCATATACACGACACCATCATTGGCTCCCACTTTTATCATCTTGTTGTCGTACTGATAGACGTATTCGTTGTCGTACAACTCCGGGGCCTGCCCCATCGACTGGGCGAAGTGGGCTATTGTATTCACCACTTCATCGGGGTTAGAACTGCTTGCTGCGACCACTGCATTCCATTCGCCCTCAAGATATGGGTCGTGCGACAGAGCCACAGCCACCGGGCCGTCAATCGTGGCCAGCATTTGCTCGAGATTGATACGACCTATGATAGGTATTTTGCCAAAGGTCTTGAGTAATTGCTTGATTTGAGCCAGTTGGGTGAATTGCTGCCCATTGACACTCATCGCCACCACATAGTTCATGGTGTTGGGAATCACCTTCAGGAATTCAGAGTCTGGCTTGGTAATAGTGGCCTTCATCAACTTGAGGTAATCACTGTTCTCATCCACGATGAAATGAGTGTTGAGTGTCGCATGGTCTTCGTTCAGTTTCATGGCACAAGTCAAAGCCTTGATATCACTCTCGGTGAACACTTCTATCAGTGGCATACGTTTGGCGATATCCTTATAGGTTGAACTGCGTTTGAGCAAAGCCTTGATGCCTTCAAGCTGGAAATAGGCATTGATTTCATTATCGGCCAAGAGGCAATTATTCACCTCTTCGACTTCCAAAACGCTGCGAGTGTTACGCTGAAACATTCCCTTGGCCGTCCTGACCGCTTTTTCCTTTTCAATGGGCATGTTCACAGTGCCCACAAAGAGCACCTTGTCGTTGATGACATAGAGATTGTCCTCCTGATAAATGCAGTCAAGGCCATCCACGGCAGCAAAGTCAGTCCCCAGACGTTGAGATAAGGTTTTGCGCGCGGCCTGCTCATCGTTCAGCGCCACGAGCAATACACGCCCAAACGTCTTCAGAGTGAAGAAGGCGAACGCTTTACTATTGGTGTCTATACCCAACACGGGCAAATCGGTGAGCACCTTGCACAACGCGGCAGCGTCATTGCCGTCAATCACTTCTTGTAACTCAGCTGGAATCGACACTTCACCGTCGTTGAGCAATTGGGCCTTTGTGAGTATTCCCGGCACGTCGATGCTCACCACACCGGTAGCATCGGCCGGAATCATCTTTTCAAGGCTCTCGTTCACGCTTCCACATGCCGACAACAAAAGCGCTATTAGCGCTACGGCACAATATCTTAACTCTTTCATTCTATAAAACATTTCAGCGTTGCAAAGTTACGGCTTTATCTTTGATATTCGGCTATGAAGAGTGAATAATTTTCACACAAAAATGACAACACAACATTTAACACAATTAAATACACTCGGCTGAGATATTTTTTATAACTTTGTCCTGTAAATTTGAACAATAACCCTAAAACTTGCAATACATCATGAATGACATTTCTGAAATCCTAAGGGCTCTGCTCGATCGCTACAGTAATACAAGCGAGTTGGATACTGAGTTTCAAGACATGCTTCGCGATGACAAGCAACTCAAGGCCGACTATGAGCAGTGGTGCGATGAGCAAGGTTACAATGTCCGTAATGGATATCGTGAGTTCATCAACGAGATAGTTGAGTCACAAGATTCCATTTGGGACAATTACCGTGAGTTTGACAATTAGTAATTAAAAAAGACTAAGACCGACAAACAAAATGATAAGCATCCGACTCCGAGCCGAATGGGAGCCACAAAGCGCCATTTTGGTCGCTTGGCCTCATGCCGGTACCGACTGGGTCACTTCACTCAACCGTGTGCAAGCATGTTATCGCCTTCTGGCCGAAGCCATCACTCGTGACGAGGATTTGATTGTGGTTACCCCGGAGCCAGACGCCGTGAGACAACAACTGGCGGAACTGGATGCTGACAGAATTCACATTTACGCAGTGCCCACCAATGACACGTGGACACGCGACTACGGCCCTTTGGCCATTGATGCCGACGGCGTGACACGGCTGCTTGGTTTTACATTCAATGCTTGGGGCATGAAATTTGCCTCCGACCTTGATAACCTGGTCACACGACGCCTGCACGCACTCAATGCATGGCCTTTTCCCCTTGACAACCACTGCGACATGGTGCTCGAGGGAGGCTCCATCGAGAGCGACGGTCATGGCACCATTATGACCACAACAGCATGCCTGTTGTCGCCCAACCGCAATGCGGCATGGGACAAGACACGCATTGAACAAGAACTCAAAAAACGTTTTGGCGCCAAACAAGTGCTTTGGGTCGAACATGGCTACGTTCCCGGCGACGACACTGATTCTCACATCGACACCATCGCACGATTCGCGCCCGGCCATGTCATTGTTCATGCCACGGCCCATGAGCACGATGAAGAATATGCCGAGATGAGACTCATGGCTGAGCAGTTGCGCTCATTCACCGATGCCGACGGACAGCCTTACCGCATCGTAGCGTTACCCGCACCCGACAATGTATTTGACGAGGACGGGAAGCGGATTCCGGCTACCTATGCCAACTTCCTCATCACCAACAACAGCGTGCTCGCGCCCACTTATGGTTGCCGGCAAGATGAGGAAGCGTTACACGTTTTAAGCGACATCTTCCCCAATCGCACTGTGAAAGGTATTGACTGTCGCGCTCTCATTGAGCAACATGGTTCGCTTCATTGCGCCACCATGCAATTACCAGCCGTTACACAATGAAATCACGTATTAACACGATATGAAAATAGGAATCATTCAACAACGTAACACCGAAAACTGCGACGATAATCGCCAGCGACTTGTAGCCAAAATCAAGAACTTGGCTTCACAAGGCGCGCAACTGGTAGTGCTGCAAGAGTTGCATGACTCGCTCTACTTTTGCCAAGTCGAGAGTGTGGACAACTTTGACCTTGCCACTTCCATTCCGGGCGAAGTGACCGACCTCTATAGCCAGGTGGCAAAAGAGTGTGGCATCGTACTCGTCACCTCACTGTTTGAGCGACGTTCGGTAGGACTGTACCATAACACTGCCGTCGTGTTTGAGGCCGACGGCACCATAGCCGGAAAATACCGCAAGATGCACATTCCCGACGACCCCGCCTATTACGAAAAATTCTACTTCACACCGGGCGACTTGGGGTTCCAACCCATCGACACATCTCTGGGGCGATTAGGCGTTCTGGTGTGTTGGGACCAGTGGTATCCCGAAGCCGCACGACTTATGGCGCTGCGAGGAGCCGACTTGCTCATCTACCCCACCGCAATAGGTTTTGAAAGCAGTGATACACCAGCCGAACAACTACGGCAACGCGACGCATGGATAACCGTGCAACGAGGTCACGCCGTCGCCAATGGGTTGCCTGTGATTACCGTCAACCGTGTGGGACACGAACCCGACCCATCGGGCCAGACGAGAGGTATCCAGTTTTGGGGCAGCAGTTTCGTGGCTGGGCCGCAAGGCGAAATGCTCTATTCAGCCCCGACCGATTCCGAAGTCGAACAAGTCGTTGAAGTGAACATGGCTCGCAGCGAGAATGTACGACGCTGGTGGCCATTTTTGCGCGACCGACGCATTGACCAATACGACGGCATCACCAGTCGGTTCTTAGACCAGTAATGTGTACATCATCGAGTAAACAACACATCAATGAAGCGTGACAACTATCAATACCTGACTACGGCACCAGTCCCCAAGGTGATTGGGAACCTTTCGGTGCCGACCATCGTCAGCATGCTTGTCACCACCATCTACAGCATGGCCGACACCTTCTTTGTTGGCCACATCGATACCCAATCGACAGCCGCAGTAGGTATTGTGTTTTCGGTGATGTTCATTATCCAGAGCATCGCTTTCTTCTTTGGGCACGGCTCGGGAAACTACATCTCACGAGCTTTGGGGGCAAAACGCCAACAGGATGCCGAACAAATGGCAACAACGGGCTTTGTCTATGCATTTGCATTTGGCGCGATCATCACTGTTGTGGGTCTTCTTTTGCAACGCCCCATCGCTATCGCTCTGGGAGCAACCCCCACCGTATTGCCACCCACACTTGACTACATGAGTGTCGTGCTGTTGGGTGCTCCGTTCATGACATCACAGTTGGCACTCAACGGGCAAATGCGATTCCAGGGCAATGCCCACATGGCCATGTATGGCGTGGTGGCTGGCGCCGTTATGAACGTAGGGCTTGACCCATTGCTGATATTCACCTTTGGGATGGGGGTGAGCGGGGCTGCATGGGGTACGGTTATCGGTCAGATTAGCAGCTTTGTCATTTTGCTCATTCTCTCCCACCGTGGTAACAACATTCGCCTTCACATCAAGCACTTCAACTGCAGTTTACACTTTATCAAAGAAATTGCCACCGGAGGTACCCCATCGCTCATGCGACAATCGCTTGGCAGCATTGCCACCATCATGCTCAATGTGGCCGCAGCGGCCTATGGCGATGCCGCCATCGCCGCCATGAGCATTGTCAACCGCATCACCATGTTCATCATGAGCACTGTGATAGGTCTGGGTCAAGGCTATCAGCCACTGTGCGGATTCTGCTATGGAGCCGGGCTTTACGACAGAGTGAAGGAGGGATTTTGGTTCTGCGTGAAATTGGGCACTATATTCTTGACCGCGTGCTCCATTTTGGGATTTGTTTTCAGCGACATAGCCATTGCCGTATTCCGTAACGACCCCGAAGTGATTTCCATAGGCGTCGATGCATTGCGATGGCAGTTGATATCCTTACCATTGTGTGGGTTGAGCATGTACAGCAACATGATGTTTCAAACTGCCGGTATGTCGGTCAGAGCTAATTTTTTAGCCGCCAGCCGTAGAGGAATTTTCTTCATTCCACTCATATTGATACTCCCCCATTATTTTGGAATTACAGGAGTTGAAGCCGCGCAGGCCGTAGCCGACATATTAACTTTCCTGCTCACGCTCCCCATTCTGGTTTACACCCTGCGACAATTAAAACAAACCAAATAACATACATATATTGGCAATGAAACAGACATTGATGATACTCACCGCATGCATGGCGCTGAACGCCGGAGCATGGGAATTACAAGATTTCGTACTCTCACAGGCCAGGCCTGCAGGCATCGGAGCCGTTCAGCCAGCCGCCGACGGAGCCTTCTATTATCAAATCAGCGACAACGGACGTGACATTGACATGTTCAGTTACAAGTCGGCAACAACCAGCAAACCTATCTTGCGCACCGACGATATCGAAGGGGTGGACGTGGACAGTTGGGACGGATATGAAATGAGCAAGGACGAAAGCCGCATTCTTCTGTGGACCGCCAGCGAATCTATCTACCGGCACTCATTCACGGCACACTACTATGTGTTGGACCGCAAGAGCAATCATATCACAAAACTCTCGCCCGATGGTGGAGAAGAAATAGCCACACTCTCGCCCGACGGTAATAAAGTGGCATACGTAAAAGCCAACAATGTTTATGTCATGGACTTAAGCACAGGCCAATCAAAGCAAATCACCACCGATGGCGAGAAAAACAAAGTCATCTATGCTGTGCCCGATTGGGTGTACCAAGAGGAATTCGGAATGCTCAACTCTTTCACTTGGTCGCCCGACAGCCGTACGTTGGCCTTCATCCGCTGGGATGAGAGTGAGGTACCCATGTATTCCATGACCATGTACGAAGGTGATTGTAGCCCTAATAGCGACAATGCGCTCTATCCTGGAAGTTTCGACTACAAATACCCCGTGGCGGGCGAGAAAAACTCAGTCGTGAACGTCATGACCTGCGATGTAGCCACTGGAACAACAAAAATGCTGAAAGAGCAATACGACTACATCCCACATCTGGCCTTCGCACGAAATGACGCCCTAATGGTCATGACCCTGAACCGCACACAGAACGAACTGAACATCTATCGCATGAATCCAGCCGATGAAACACTGAACATCGTGTATCACGATACATCATCAACGTGGATTGACAGCGAACTCGCTCGCTCGGTGACATATACCGACAAGTTCCTTGTCATCCCCAGTGAGCGCAGCGGTGAGGCGCAGTTGTACAAATACAGCCTCGACACCAACGAGCTTTCGCAACAGATCACCATCAACAACACTGAACCGGTGACTGCCTATTATGGCTATGACGGCAAGCACGACAAGTACTATTACCAATGTACGCTAGGCCCGCTCAATCGCGTGGTGCGATGCGTTGACGGCAAGAGAAATATCACCGACGTGGCCGCGCACGAAGGCACCAACCGCGCTTCCTTCTCCAGCGATTTCAGCTATTACATCCACAGCTTCAACGATGCCACGACACCCCCTCAATATCGCATTGTGCGTACTCGTGACAACAAAGTAATACGCAATTTGGAACTGAACGAGGAATACGCCAAACGCTATAATGACGCCAGCGTGCCACGCCGCGAGTTTGTCACCTTTGACAACGACGGTTACACCCTGAACGGCTACATCATCAAGCCCGTCGATTTCGACCCTACCAAACGCTATCCGGTCATCATGTCGCAATACAGTGGACCTGGTTCACAACAAGTGCTCAACAACTGGAAGGTGGACTGGGAAACCTATTTCGCCACACAAGGGTTTATCATCGCTTGCTTTGATGGACGTGGAACAGGCGGACGTGGAAAAGCATTTGAAAGCGTCACTTATATGAATTTAGGATACTACGAGACGATTGACCAAGTGGCTGCTGCTCGTTATATGGCAAGCCAGCCGTGGGTCGATGCCGACCATATCGGCATCTGGGGATGGAGTTATGGCGGCTACATGACTTTGATGGCACTGTCAGAGCCCGACCACCCGTTTGCCGCCGGTGTTTCCATCGCACCCGTAACCAGCTGGAAGTTCTACGACACCATCTATGCCGAGCGTTTCATGCGTACACCACAAGAGAATATTGAAGGGTATGAAAAAAGCGCGCCGCTCAACCGCATGGAAAATTTCAAGGGTGATTTGCTCATCATGTTCGGTAGTGCCGACGACAACGTGCACATCATCAACTCCATGCAGTACATTGCCAAATTGCACGGAAAAAAGTCTCAATTTGAAATGATGGTCTATCCCAACATGAACCATTCCATCAATGGATGCGGAGTGCGTGAACCATTGTACCAACGCGTGCTTGACTTCTTTAACAGCAAGCTCAAATGAAAACGCAAGGTCCCAACAGCGATATGACAGGGCAAAGTCGAGACATTGACTCGCACAGCCGCCAACTCATTGTCATCACCGGTCCCACGGCGTCAGGCAAAACGGCTCGTGCCGTGAATCTGGCCAAGGTTACCAACGGCGAAATTATCAGCGCCGATTCGCGCCAACTGTATCGGGGCATGGACTTGGGTACGGGCAAAGACCTCGATGAGTATGGCGATGTCCCTTATCACTTGATTGACATCTGCCCTGCCGGGTACAAATACAACCTGTTTGAATACCTTCGCGATTTCCAGACGGTCTATGACGACATCTGTAGCCGTGGCCGACAACCTATCATGTGCGGAGGTACTGGACTTTACGTCGAGAGCGTGCTCAAAGGCATCCAGTTGCCACCAGTACCCGAAAACCCCGACCTGCGCCAGCAACTTAGTGACAAGCCTCTCGAAGAATTGGCGGCACTGCTGGCCACCATGAAGACGCTCCGCAACAACAGTGATATCGACACACCGGCTCGGGCCATCCGCGCCATTGAAATCGCCACCTATTACCATGAGCGACCACATCTCAAAGCCCTCACCGAGCCACACCCCATGACCGATGCAGTAGTGGTCGGCGTAATGATTGGCCGCGAGCATCGCCGCCAACGTATCAGCCAGCGACTTGACGCCAGACTTGACGCAGGTATGGTCGATGAAGTGCGCCGCCTTATTGAGCAAGGCGTTGCCCCCGACGACCTTATCTATTACGGTCTTGAATACAAGTTCATTACCCGACATGTCATTGGGGAACTCACCTATCAGGAGATGCACGACCAACTGGAAATTGCCATTCATCAATTTGCAAAACGACAAATGACCTGGTTCCGTGGAATGGAGCGCCGTGGCACCCCCATCCACTGGCTTCCATGGGACATGCCTGAGAACGAGTTCACTCAAGCCGTGCTTGCCCTGTGCAAATAGTAATTTTATAAAAATCATTAACGCCATGCCAGCAATATGAAAACAACACTCAGTTGGAAGCACTTTGGTGTAATCTCCATATACGCATTCATCATCCTTTTTATTACATCATGGGATTCATGGTTATATGACAGCATAAATCATTATGATGTATGCTGGTTCTTCGCATGTGGGAAAGCCTGGATGAATGGATTGATACCTTACGTAGATTTTTCCGACTCTAAAGGTCCGTTGTTGTGGCTCATTTATGGTATAGGTTATTTAATCAGTCCACACAATTACTTAGGCGTTTTTCTTCTCTCATGGATTGCTTACAGCATCATATTTTACACCATAGGCAATATCGCTTCAGCATTAGGCTGTAACAGGAACGAAGCATTTCTTGCTATTGCATTCAGCTCCATCTTCCTCCTTGGAGGTGCCGCTCACGACGAAGTGAGAGCCGAGGACTTTTGCTTGTTGTTCATCTTCCCTGTATTCTATTACGCCATCTTACATTTCTCTTCCAACAACCCGAATAAACGCCTTCCTGTTCGGGCTGCACTGACTCTGGGGATAGCCATTGGAGCCACCCTGCTCATCAAGTTCAATTTCAGTGCAATGCTGGCATGCTGGATTCCACTATTTGTTTGGACAATGCCACGAGAACACAAAACTGGCATCGGGAAATCCATTCTATGGCTACTTGTTGGAATTTCCATTCCCATCATTCCATTTCTCATTAATTTTGTCATCATTGGCAATTTAAAAGCTTTTGTGCAAGAGTATTTCTTTCTCACCATTCAAACTGTCCGCAATCTCCATTTAACCCCGCACGACATTTTTGTTGTCCTCAAGATGGGCCTATTACCGTTCTATCTCATTGCGACTGTCTGCTGCACCATCTGCTACATCACTCAACAGCGAAAAGGTGCCCCCATGATAGCGTTGAGCTTCATTTGGTTTTTGGCCATTACCCTAATGAACGCCAAGGCTCCTTTTTACTACATTGCCCTTTCTCCTTTTATTGTTATCGGAATTCCTTTTATTGTAAAGGCCTTGCCTCGTCTGTGCAAATCAACCTTTATGGCTTTTTCCTTATCGTGCCTGTGTCTGGTTATCACTTTGAGCACCGTAAAACGACATTATTTGTTTTTCCATGTTCAAGAAGACCGAAAAGCGTTTTATTACTATAGTATGCTCATGACCCAAATCGACAAACCCACGATAATCTATCTCAACTGTCATGAACGAGGCTATGGCGTACTCAGCGAAGCTCTACCGGCCTGCAAATACTGGGCTCTTCAGCTAGGTGCCACGCAAGAAATGCTTGAAAACCCCAAAGAAGCAGTTTCTAAGCGAGTGAGCGATTTCGTTGTTGCCAAAGAAGACGATGAAGCCAGCATCACTTTAATAGAAAAGGCCGGGTACCACAGATATGATTTCACCGATATTGGTCTCCCCGCCTACCCTCACAGGAGAGTATTATTTAGCAAGTCAATTCTTGACGTTTCTAAAGCTAACATAACGGTAACCAATCAGGATATTCTTTTCAAGAGATTTCCATTTGAAAACGCCACACCATTGGCCAAGTAAAACAATTAGATTCAACGTGTTTTTTTCGGGCCTAATTGCATTGCAGGTTCAGAAAAAAGTTGTAACTTTGGACGTTCTTTTGAACAAGCAGTGATACACTGATTTTTAGTTGCGATGAAGTATCTGAATTTGCCTGCTTCAGCCACCAGTGGCATACCCCGCATCCTGCCTTTTTACTTGGCAATGGAGGAGTATGCTGCACAGATTATTGATAAAGACGACATCTTTTTCATGTGGCAAGTGGAGCCGACGGTCATCTTCGGTCGTAACCAGGTCATTGACAACGAGGTTAATTTGCCCTATTGCCGCCAGCACGGTATCCAGTTTTACCGGCGCAAGAGTGGTGGAGGATGTGTTTTTGCCGACATGAGCAACATCATGTTGAGTTACATCACCCGCAGCGACAACGTGGAAACCACCTATTCACACTATACTTCGGCGGTGGTGACTGCATTGAGGAAACTGGGAATCAATGCCGACACAAGCGGACGCAATGACATCCTCATCGATGGGGCAAAAGTGAGTGGTAACGCTTTTTACCATCTGCCGGGTCGCAGCATTGTGCATGGTACCATGCTCTACGACAGCGACATGATGCACATGGCACAAGCCATCACGCCATCACAGGCCAAACTGGCAGCGAAGGGTGTGGCGAGTGTGAGAAGTCGGGTCACCACCATCAAGCAACATTGCGACATCACACTGCCCGATTTCAAGGCTCATTTGCGCCACGAGTTGTGTGGCGGCGAAATGTGGCTCACCATTGACGATGTCGCCCGCATCGAAGACATCACCAAGGAATATCTCACCGAAGATTTCATCTTGGGGCACAACCCTAAGTGCAACATGGTGAAGCGCGGACGCATCGAGGGTGTTGGTGAACTGATTGTGAGTTTGGAATTGAGTCACAATGTGATTCGGCATGCCGACTTCGCCGGCGACTTTTTCCTGCTGGGTGACTTGGACAAGGGTCTGATTGCTCGGCTCCAAGGCACGGCACTCACGCCTCAAGCACTGCACGATGCTTTGCAAGACGTGGACTTGAAAAGCATCATTATGAATTTGACAATTAATGAATTTATTAACCTTTTAACCAATTAACTTCTAATGGCAGAAGAGATTAAAGTAACTTGTCTTCACGACAAGCACGTGGCTCAAGGAGCCTTGATGACCCCGTTTGCGGGTTTTGACATGCCCATCCAGTATTGCGACATCACTACTGAGCACAACGCCGTGCGTCAGAATGTGGGTGTTTTCGACGTGTCGCACATGGGCGAAGTTCACATCACTGGCCCCCAAGCCGAAAAATTTGTGAATTACATTTTCACCAACGACATCGCCGGCGCTCCTGTGGGAAAAGTCTTCTACGGAATGATGCTCTACCCCGACGGAGGCACTGTCGATGACTTGCTGGTCTATAAAATGGGAGAAAACGACATGTTCCTCGTTATCAACGCTGCCAACATCGACAAGGATGTGGCGTGGATCAACGAACAAGCACAAAAATTCGATGTCACCGTTGACAACCAGAGCGACCACTATGCTCAACTGGCCATTCAGGGACCAAACGGTGAAAAGGCCATGAAGGATGTACTGGGCATTGATGGCTCCGACCTTACGTTCTACACCTTCAAACTGGTGAATTATGACGGCGAAGAAATCATCGTCAGTCGCACAGGCTATACTGGAGAAGACGGATTCGAGGTTTATGCAACTCCTGCCGTCATCGTGAAAATGTGGGATATGCTCATGGCTGCCGGTGTCCAACCTTGTGGTCTGGGCTGCCGCGACACTCTGCGCTTCGAGGCTGGTCTGCCGCTCTACGGCGATGAACTCACTGCCGAAATCTCTCCCATCATGGCCACGCTGGGCATGTTCTGCAAGTTGGACAAGGAAGGTGGTTTCATCGGTTGTGAAGCCTGCGCACAGCAGAAAGCTGAAGGCAGCGCCAAGAAACTGGTAGGCCTTGAGTTGAAGGACAAGGCCATTCCTCGTCACGGCTATGAAGTGCTTGACGGCGAAAATGTGGTGGGCTATATCACCACAGGCTATCGCGGCATTTCGGTCGACAAGAGCCTCGCATTTGCATTGGTTGACCGTGCTGTTGGCGCTCTGGGCAACGAACTGAGCATTCGCATCCGCAAGAAAGTGTTCCCCGCCACAGTGGTCAAGAAACGTTTCTACACACCCAATTACAAGAAATAAACATTTACATTTAACATCTTTATAAACTACATTCAAATGAGTAAGATTATTGAAGGACTCTATTACAGCGAGTCACATGAGTACGTGAGAGTTGATGGCGAGTGTGGCTACATCGGCATCACCGACTTTGCACAGCACGAGCTGGGCAACGTGGTTTACGTGGATATGCCCGAGGTGGACGACGAAGTTACCGCAGGCGAAGAGTTTGGCGCTGTCGAAAGCGTAAAAGCCGCCAGTGACCTCGTTTCGCCCGTGAGCGGCACCGTCATTGAAGTCAACGAAGCGCTGGAAGATGAACCTGGCCTGATCAACAAGGACGCCTTTGAGAACTGGATTATCAAGGTGCAGCTCAGCGACATGAGCGAGCTTGAAAACCTGATGGATGCAGCTGCTTACAAGGACATGATTGGCGAGTAATCCATGAACCTCAACGAGGATGTGCCAATTTCCGACCGATTTTGGCACATCCCCTTGATTAAAACTTATCACCATTTAATTTAGAATAATGAATTTCAAATTTTTCCCGCATACCGAGGATGACATCCGCTCCATGCTCAATACTTGTGGCGAGCAGAAGTTGGAAGACCTTTACAAAGACATCCCCGAAGAGCTGGTCTTCAAACGCGAATACGCACTACCCGACGCATTGAGCGAGGTGGAAGTGCGTCGTTTCTTTGATGACCTGGGCAGCTACAACATGCCCTTGACTTGCTTTGTGGGTGCCGGATGCTATGACCACTACTCTCCATCGGTCGTTAACGACATCTTGCGCCGCAGCGAGTTCCTTACGAGCTATACGCCCTATCAAGCCGAAATTTCTCAAGGCACTCTGCAATATATCTTTGAATATCAAAGCATGATGGCCGAGCTGACAGGCATGGAAGTGAGCAACGCTTCGATGTATGACGGCTGCACCGCTACCGCCGAGGCCATGATGATGGCCGTGGCCAACGCCAAGAAGCGCAATAAAGTGCTCATTTCCGACACGGTCAATCCCATCGTGATTCGAGTGGTGGAAACCTATGCCAAGTTCCATGGCGTGGAAGTCGTGCGCATTGCTGCCGAAAACGGCGTAACCAGCCGTGCCGACTTTGAGGCCAAGATTGCACAAGACGATGTGGCTGGTGTAATTGTCGCCACGCCCAACTTCTATGGCATTCTGGAAGACTACACCGGTTGGGCCGACCTGTGCCACGAGCACAAAGCGCTGTTCATCATGAACTGTGTGGCCAGTGCGCTGGGTGTTATCAAGACGCCGGCTGAATGGGACGCCGATATCGCAGTAGGCGATGGCCAAAGCCTGGGTATTCCCATGAACTTTGGTGGTCCCTACGTGGGTTTCCTCTGCACCAGCAAGAAACTCATCCGCAAGATGCCTGGACGCATCGTGGGCGCTACCACCGATGCCGATGGCAAACGCACTTTCGTGCTCACGCTTCAAGCTCGTGAGCAACACATCCGCCGCGAGAAAGCCACCAGCAACATCTGCTCCAACGAGAGCCTGATGGCGCTCTATGTCACCATTTATATGTCACTCATGGGCAAACAAGGCTTGCGTGACGTGAATGAACTGGGTTACAGCGGCGCTCATTATCTGGCCGAGCAGTTGTGCGCTACCGGCAAGTTTGAGATGGCATATCCCGACAAGCCATTCCTCAACGAGTTCGCCATAAAAACGACACTCAATGTCGATGACGTGCAGTCGCAGTGCCTGTGCGCAGGCATCCAAGCCGGATTGAAGATTGCCGACGACACCCTGCTGATGTGTGTGACCGAGGCACGCAGCAAGGCCGAGATTGACGCTCTGGTCGAACAAGTACAACAATTAATCGACGAGGAGGAGAACTGATGAACAACACTTATTACGGAAAACTCATTTTCGAGTTGTCGAAGGAAGGCCGATGCGGCTATTCTCTTCCCAAAAA
Organism: Muribaculaceae bacterium; assembly: GCA_017619935.1. Taxonomy (GTDB): domain Bacteria; phylum Bacteroidota; class Bacteroidia; order Bacteroidales; family Muribaculaceae; genus Sodaliphilus. The sequence goes on from JAFZRJ010000026.1 coordinate 72,290, forward strand.
CGAGTTAGATAATTACAAGATGAGCGCTTTGCCCGCCAATCTTATGCGTTACGAGGCTCCTTGCCTGCCCGAAGTGGACGAACTCACCGTGGTGCGTCATTACACCAACATGAGCAACAACAACTTCGGTGTGGACACCGGTTTTTATCCTCTGGGTTCGTGTACCATGAAGTACAACCCCAAAATCAACGAGGACATGGCCGCTCATCGCGACTTCACCTGTCTGCACCCCTTGCAGGATGTCGACACCGTTCAAGGTGCGCTGGAGGTTTATTATAACCTGCAGACGAGTCTCGCCGAGTTGTCGGGCCTGAAAGAATTCACCCTCAATCCCTTTGCTGGTGCTCACGGCGAATTGACAGGATTGATGGTTATGCGCAGTTACCACGCGAGCCGTGGCGATGACAAGCGCACCAAGGTGATTGTGCCCGACAGTGCCCACGGTACCAACCCCGCCAGTGCCGCTGTCTGCGGCCTTGATGTAGTGGTTGTGAAGAGCCGTCCCGATGGAACGGTGGACGTGGACGACTTGCGTCCGCTGCTCGACGACACCATTGCCGGCATGATGATGACCAATCCCAACACGCTGGGCATTTTTGAGCACAACATTGCCGAAATTGCCAAGCTCGTTCACGACTGCGGTGGTCTCATGTATTACGATGGTGCCAATCTGAACCCCATGCTGGGCGTTTGCCGCCCGGGAGACCTGGGATTCGACATCATGCACATCAACCTGCACAAGACGTTCTCAACGCCTCACGGCGGCGGTGGTCCTGGCAGTGGTCCCGTGGGTGTGCGTGAGGGACTGGAGCAATTCCTGCCCAACCCCCGCGTGGTACGTCACGAGGAAGAGGATGGACATCACTACACCATTGAGAACAACGACAACTCTCTGGGATTCATCAGCGGATTCCTCGGCAATTTTGCTGTGGTGATGCGTGCTTACACCTACATCTTGACCCTCGGACATGAGAACGTGAAGAACGTAGGCCCGCTGGCGACGCTCAACGCCAACTATGTGAAGGAGTCACTCAAGGATTGCTTCGAACTGCCTCTCACTGGAGTTTGCAAACACGAGTTTGTTTTCGATGGCCTGAAGGATAAGAGCACTGGTGTAACCACCCTCGATGTCGCCAAGCGACTGCTTGACTATGGTTTCCATGCTCCCACCATCTACTTCCCGTTGCTGTTCCACGAGGCGCTCATGATTGAGCCTACCGAGAACGAAAGCAAGGAGACGCTCGACAGTTTCATCGAGGTGATGCGCAAGATTGCGAAAGAGGCCAAGGAGCAGCCCGAAATGGTCAAGACGGCCCCCCACTGCACGCCAGTGCGCCGTCTCGACGATACCCAGGCTGCCCTCAAACCCATCGTTACCTATCGGGAACTGGTCAATCAGGAATAGACACATGCTGTAGAATCGGAGTTCTCGAAAACCTCTGGTCATTCGGGAACTCCGACTTTTAGATAAAAAGATTCACTATGTTAGACCTTATTATTATAGGTGCTGGACCTGGCGGATATGAAATGGCCGCCGAAGCAGCCGCTCACGGACTCACTGTGGGCATCGTCGAACGCGACCTGCTGGGAGGCACCTGTCTGAACCGTGGTTGCATCCCCACCAAGGCGCTGTGCCGCAATGCCGAGGTAGTCAACCTCATCAAAGAGGCTGCGCAGTGGGGAGTCACAACCGGCGACTTCACCATTGACTATGCCACTGCCTTTGCCCGCAAAAACGAGGTTGTCACCCAGTTGCGCGAAGGAGTGGCCATGCTCATGGGACAACCCAACATCACCGTCATCAATGGCGAAGCCAGTTTCAAGGATGCACACACCATCGTGGTGAACAATGAGCAATACGAGGCGCGGAACATCGTCATCGCCACCGGTAGCGCACCACGTGGACTGCCCATCGAGGGCGCCGACCTGTGCATGACCAGCGACGACATTTTGTCGATGGACACGTTGCCCAACAGCCTATGCATCGTGGGTGGTGGCGTCATCGGCATGGAGTTCGCCGCCATCTTCCAAAGCTTTGGCGTTGAAGTCACCGTCATTGAATATTGCAAGGAAATATTGCCACCGTTCGACAAGGATATCGCCAAGCGACTGAAGACCGTTCTGACCAAGCGAGGCATCAAAATCATCACTCAAGCCGCGGTTAAAGCGGTAGCCAAGGGTAACGATGGTTTGCTCACGGTAACTTACGACGCCAAGGGTAAAGAGCAGACCGTAGCTGCCGAACGAGTGCTGATGTCGGTAGGACGCCAACCCATTCTGCCTGCAGGACTCGACACCATCGGGGTGAACGTGAGTCGTCGTGGGATAGAGGTGGACGAGCACATGCACACCAACGTTGATGGCGTTTATGCCATTGGCGACGTGAACGGCCTGTGCATGCTGGCTCATGCAGCCAGCGCGCAGGGCGAGGTTGCCCTGGCTCACATCTTGGGAAAACCCTGTCATGTGCGGCTCGACATCGTTCCCAGCGCGGTGTTCACCGTGCCCGAACTGTCGATGGTGGGTCTCACCGAGGACCAGTGCGCCGAACGCGAGTTGAACGTGGTGGTGAAGAAAGCATTCTTCCGCAGCAACGGCAAGGCCGTTTCCATGGCCGAGACCGATGGCCTGGTCAAGATGATTGTTGACGCCGACACCCGCAAGATTGTGGGTTGCCACATCTGTGGTGCACATGCCGCCGACCTCATTCAGGAAGTGGTCATGGCCATGAACGCCGATGCCACTGTCGATCAGTTGGCTTCCAGCATACACGGTCACCCCACCCTCACCGAGGTGGTCATGGCTGCCGCACGGCAATTCTGACAAACGAGAACTAACCCTAAATATTCACTTTAATTTTTTTGGACAATGAAAAAATTATTTCTTTTGAGTTTTGCCACATTGGCAATGGTGTTTACCGCTTGTGACACCAAAACTGAGAACGCCAATAACGAAACTACGACCGACAACACCGAGACTACCGAAGAGGTAAAAGGCACCACTTACGAAGGCGAAAAATTCACCCTCGTTTATCCCGAATCGTTCAAGGAGACTTACAAGAGCGAGGAAATGGTTAATGCCAGCAGCGAAGACGGCGCCATCAAGTTGGACGCCACCTTCAACGACATGGGCCCAACCCTCGACCAGCTGAAAGTTTACGCCGAGAACTACTCTGGCATGATGAAGAGTCAAGGTGCCACTGTCGAAGAGCCTAACATCGATGGCAACAATCTTACCATCAAGTCGGTTAAAGACGGTGAGGTGAACATGCACTTTGTGGTCATGAAAGAAGACAAAATCGGTGTTTCCGGCAGTCTGAAGTATCCCGAAGACAAAGCTGGCGAATGCGAACCGATGATCAAAAACATCATGAGTTCTATCAAGTTCAAATAATAATTTTTGAACCATTTCTGAAAGCCACGCACGCAAGTGTGTGGCTTTTTCAGTTTTTTTGATTAATTTTGCAGTGAAACCACAATTTTTGGTGTAAACGATGAATGTCAAAGTGAATCGAACCCATATCGAAATATTTGAGGGCGCACTGGCCAAGCACGCCATTCTGCAATACCTGTCACGACGCAAAATCAAGCCATCCAGGCTGACGGAATGTCAAGTATTTGACAGCCACGGCCATGTCATCGGCCTCGACGCCCCTCTCACTGAAGGTCAAACCATTAAACTCAAATTGTTGTGAAAAAGAGATTCTTACTCGCGTTTTCGGCTATTTGCCTTTTCTCGCTCACGCTGCTGAGCACCACAAAAGAAGTGCACATCATCTCGACCAATGACATGCACGCCAACATCCAAGCGTTTCCCCAACTGGCCGCCCTCACCGACAGCGTCCGCAGCCTGTATCCGTCTTTGCTGGTCTTGTCGGCAGGCGACAACCGCACCGGTGACCCCCTTAACGACATCTACGAGATTCCCGCCTACCCCATGGTGGCTCTGATGAACCAAGTGGGATTCCATGCCTCGGCATTGGGCAATCACGAGTTCGACTCTAAAGCCGAAGGACTGGGTAGAGTCACTTCACTGGCACATTTCACACATTTGTGCGCCAATATTCATGCCGACCCCGCGCTGGGCATCCACACGCGCCCCTACCAAATCTTTGATGTCGATGGCATCAAGGTGGGTATCGTGGGAGTGGTGCAAGTGGGTATGCGCGGCATCCCCGACACGCACCCCGACAACTGCAAGGGCATCACTTTTACCCCTGTCGAAGAAACCGTGCAACAATACAAGTGGCTGCGCGACCAGTGCGACGTGGTGATTCTGCTGACACACATCGGCTATGACGACGACGTGAAGTTGTCGAAAGATGTGCCCTGGGCTGACCTCATCGTGGGCGGACACAGCCACACCCAGCTCAAAGGCGGCGAAATGCACAACGGCGTGCTCATCACCCAAACGGTGAACCGTCTTGACTGCGTCACTCACACCACCATCACCCTCGACGACGGGAAAGTGGTGGACAAACGAGCCGAAAACATCTCGGTAACCCACTGCACTCAAAAGAACAAGGTGGTTGAAGAAATGGTGAAATTCTTCAGCAACAATCCTGAGTTCCAACGTGTGCTGTGCCAAGTGGAGAAACCTTTCACCACCTACGAAGAGTTGGGGTGCCTCATGAGCGACGCATTGCGCGAAGAGACCCACGCCGACGTGGGCTTCATCAACCGGGGCGGCGTGCGTTACGAAACGCACGATGCCGGTCCGTTCACCGTGAGCGATGTGCTGAAGCTTGACCCGTTCGGCAACGATGTAGTGGAAATGAACCTCACCGGCGAAGAGCTCCGCCAGATGTTGCTCTCGTGCAGTAACAACGACACCTACGGCCCGCCTTGCGTGAGCGGTATCACTCTTGAATACACCCTTGACAAGAACGATACCACGAAGGTCAAAAACGTGAAAATTCTTACCCTCGACGGCAAGAAATTCGACTTGAAGAAGACCTACAAAGTGGCCACCCACACCTATTCAGCAGCCATCTGCACCTCACCGCGCAAGGACCAAGGTCGCGACCTGAACATTCAGACATCTCAAATGATGATGAATTATCTGGAACGCCGTGGTACCATCAACTATGCCGGTGCCTGCCGGGTGAAACCCGCCAAGCCCTAAAACATTGACCCAACAACCGATGTAAAAGCAAGTGGACACTATTTCCGCCCATTTTATGGCCGGTAATTGAAAAATATTTGCTACATTTGCATCATGGTACTTAAAGCGTCAACGATCACTATTTATATAACAACACCCAAACCTTAACAAGATGAATAACAATATCACTCGCGTTGTGCTCACTGGTGGCCCCTGCGCCGGTAAAACCACAGCTTTGGCAAAAATCATTGAGCACTTCGGCAGCCTCGGTTATCAGGTTTTCACACTTCCTGAAGTGCCCACCATGTTCACCGCCGCCGGCATGAACTACCTCACCCAGAACAAAGGCTACTTCTACGAGGGCGAAAAAGCCACACTAGAAGTGCAGCTGGCTCTGGAAGACAAATTCACACGCATGGCGCAAGAGTGTTCCGAGCCCAGCATCATCGTGTGCGACCGCGGGGCGATGGACATTTCGGCCTACATGGAGCCCGAAATGTGGGAAACGCTCACACGGGCCGTGGGCACCTCCAGCGCCGAACTGCGCGAGCGGTATGACGCCGTACTGCACCTGGTGTCGGCGGCCGATGGCGCGGAACAATACTATACAACCGCCAACAATGCCCAGCGCTATGAACAGATGAACGAAGAGGGCTTACGCATCGCACGGTCGCTCGACAAGAAGGTCATCAAGGCTTGGACTGGCCACCCCCACCTGCGCGTTATCAACAACCACGACGACTTCGATGCCAAGATGAAACGTGTGCTGAAAGAAATCAACAGCGTGCTCGGTTTGCCTCAGCCCATCGAGCAAGAGCGCAAATATCTGGTCGAACTCACCGGTGACCTCCCCAGTGACTGCATCGAGGCCGACATCATCCAGACCTATCTCAACAGCAGCGACGAGAACACTGAGGTCCGACTACGCAAACGCGGATGGCAAGGCAAATATTTCTATCTGCACACTACCAAAAAACGCATCTCGCTCACCGAGGAACTGCTCACCGAGCGGCAAATCAACAACAGCCTCTATGAGATGATGCTCACCTTGGCCGACCCCACTTGCAACGTCATCAAGAAACACCGCCAGAGCTTTATCTGGAAAGGACAGTACTTCGAAGTGGATAATTACCACGGCGAACTGGAGGGGCTCGTCATTCTTGAGACCAAAGGTATCATCGAGGGCGAAGTTATCAAGTTCCCGCCATTTATCAACGTCATCAAAGACATCACCGGCAACAAAGACTACTTCAACCACAGCCTCGCCAAAAAAAACAAGCTCTAACCTCAACTCACATTGAAAATCAATATGAAAAAAATTTACTCTTTGCTTCTGTTGTTGGCGGCCATTATGCTGCCAATCACCGCCACCGCCTACGACTTTATGGTAGATGGACTGGCTTATAATATCAACGAGGACGACACTACTTTAACCGTCACCTACCAGCATTACCCGAACAAAGACAACAATTATGTCTCGTACGACAATGCCAGCGGTTCGCTGATTATTCCTGAGTCCGTCACCTATGAAGGACGAACCTACTCGGTGACATCCATTGGGGAACTGGCCTTCTCTGATTGCAGCGGATTTACCGGCTCGCTGACCATCCCTAACTCCGTGACGTCCATCGGCTACGAGGCCTTCTTTGATTGCAGTGGCTTTACGGGGACGCTGACCATCCCTAACTCGGTGACCTCCATCGGCTATGGAAGCTTTCAGAATTGCAGCGGCTTCACAGGGTCGTTGACCATCCCCAACTCGGTGACCGCCATCAGTTGGAGAGCGTTCTCTGGTTGCACCGGCTTCAATGGTTCACTGACCATCCCCGAGTCGGTGATCTCCATCGGCGAATCTGCCTTCACTTATTGCATTGGCTTCACGGGGACACTAACCATCCCCAACTCCGTGACCTACATTGGGCAAAATGCTTTCTCTGATTGTCGTAGCTTTACCGGAGAACTGATTTTGGGCAACTCCGTGACCTACATCGGTCCCGCTGCCTTCGCTTGTTGCAGCGGCTTCACGGGTTCGCTAACCATTCCCAACTCGGTTAAAACCATTAGCTACGATGCCTTCAATAGTTGCAGCGGCTTCACCGAGTCGCTAACAATCGGCAACTCCGTGACGATTATTGGAGAATGGGCATTCTCTGGTTGCAGCGGCTTCACGGGCTCGCTGACCATCCCCAACTCCGTGACCGCCATCGGCGAGTGGGCCTTCTATGGTTGCAGCGGATTTGCCAACATTAATAGTCATATCAATAATCCTTCAATTGTTCAATTAGGAGATGAAGTGTTTATTGGCATTCCCAAAGACGAGTGCATCCTCTATGTGCCAGTCGGATGCGAACAGGAATATCGGAATGCAGACCAATGGAAAGATTTTGACCAAATCATTGAAAAAGAATGGAGCGAAGTCATATCAGGTGACTTATCGGGTGACGGCAAGGTGGACGTGGAAGACGTGAACGCCACCATTAACATTATCCTTGAGATAAAGGATGCAAGTGATTATACTGGCAACGCCGATGTTACTGGTGATGGCAAAGTGGATATTGAAGACGTGAACGCCATCATTAACATCATCCTCTCGAATTAAGCCATCTGCCATACGGAAAAGAGTGCTGAAGGCACGACGCAATACAGGCCGGGGTAAAGCGAGTGCGGAACCCCGGTTTTCGTTATGCCCCCTACGAAATCCTTATAAGTCGTGATGCGGCTCACCACATTATCACTACTTGTGGTGATTGTGAATACCATGAAATGGAAGTAACTTTGCATCGTGAAAAAATTGAAGCTGTTCATCATGGCCGCAGTCATGGTCGTGGCGCCACTTGGCGCTGTGGCCGCATCGGTCATGACCGACACGCTCCAACTGAGCGACATCACCGTCACCGCCGTCAAACAAGGAACGGCCACGGTTGCCACAGCCGCATCGACCATCAGTCAACGTGAAGCCGAGCGCAACGATGTGGCCGGCACCAAGACGGCTGCGACAATGGTTCCCAACTTTTTCATCCCCGACTACGGCAGCCGCATGACATCGACCATCTATGTGCGCGGCCTGGGTACCCGCATCGACCAGCCCTCGGTGGGCCTCAACGTGGACAACGTGCCCATCATGTGCAAGGAGAACTACGACTTCGACTTGATGGACGTGTCACGCATCGAGATGCTGCGAGGCCCACAGAGCACCCTCTACGGCCGCAACACCATGGGCGGGCTGATGAACATCTACACCCTGTCGCCATCGCACTGGCAAGGCACCAGAGCAATGCTGTCCTACGGTTCACACAACACCTACAAACTGGGCTTGAGTCACTACACGCGCCTGAGCCATAAAGTGGCGCTCAGCGTCAGCGCATACTACACGGGCAGCGACGGGGAATTCCGCAACCAGCACAACGGGCGACTCACCGACTGGGAACGCCAAGGGAGCGGACGTGTAAAACTGGAATGGCGACCCGATGCCACCCTGCTGATGAGCAATGTGTTCACGGCAGCGGCCAGCCGGCAGGGCGGTTACCCCTACGAGCAAGTAGGCACCGGCAGCATCGCTTACAACGACACCTGCTTCTACCGCCGCGCCAGCGTGACCGACGGACTCACCATCACCAAAAGTTGGGACAAAGCGATGCTCACGAGCATCACCAGCTACCAGTATATCGACGACAACATGACGCTAGACCAGGACTTCACACCGCAGCCCTACTTCACCCTCACCCAAGCCCGACACGAGCACGCCATCACGCAAGACATCGTGCTGAAAGGCAACCGCGATGGCCAATATCGGTGGATGGGTGGGCTGTTCGGCTTTTACCGGCACATGAACATGCACGCCCCGGTCACCTTCAAGGACACCGGCATCGCCGAACTCATCGAGCGTCATGTGAACGAAGCCCTGCCCGCCTATCCCGTGGTGTGGGACTCTCGCTCGTTCGTCCTGGGCAGTGATTTCACTATGCCAACATGGGGCGCCTCGCTCTACCATCAGAGTGAGTTGGACTGGGGCTCGTTCACCTTCACGGCAGGCTTGCGGCTTGACTACGAGCACGCCACCCTCAACTATCATAGCGAGACCCACACCGGCTACGACATCGTCCAGGCCTCCACCGGCACCGTATATACACACGAGCCCATTGACATTGATGACCGTGGCTCGCTCAAAAAAGACTTTCTCCAACTCATGCCACGGTTCTCGGTCATTTATCACTTGAACAATGAGACCAACAACATCTATCTGACCATCGCACGCGGCACCAAGGCGGGAGGATTCAACACGCAGATGTTCAGCGACGTGCTGCAACAGCGCCTCATGCACATGATGGGCATAGGGCTCACCTACGATGTGAACGAAGTGGTAGGCTACCAACCTGAAAAAGCCTGGAACTTTGAACTGGGAACTCACTTGGAAACATGGCAAGGACGGCTCACCTTAGATGCCGACATTTTCTATATGGACTGCCGCGACCGCCAACTCACGATTTTCCCAAAAGGGCTTACCACAGGTCGCATGATGACCAACGCCGGGCAAACCCGCAGCTACGGCGCCGAGCTGTCGCTCCACTTGCGCCCCACCCTGCACACCACACTAACCGCCAGCTACGGTTACACCCATGCCACCTTTGAGCATTATAACGACGGGAAGACCGACTACAGCGGCAAGTACGTTCCCTATGCCCCCAGCCACACCTTGTGGGCCGAAGCCCTCCACGAGTTCACCCTGCACGGCGGAGACTGGGCACAGACCCTCACCATGGCTGCCAACGTGAGCGGCGCCGGGCGCATCTACTGGAACGAGGCCAACTCGCTCCACCAACCTTTCTACACGTTGCTTGGAGCCAACATCACACTGGCGGGCAAGCACTACTCCCTGCAACTGTGGGGTCGCAACCTCACCGACACCCATTACCGCACGTTCTACTTCGTGTCGATCGGGCACGAGTTCCTGCAACGCAGTCACGGACGGTCGCTGGGAGCCACCTTGCGATTGCAATTCTAAGAGAAACATTTTTAATAACAATTTATAACGCAAAAAGAGATGAAAAAAATCATGATGATGATGACCACAGTGGCCCTGATGATGAACCTGAGCACATCGGCATGGTCGGCAAATGTGGGAGATGTCAATAATGACAACAAAGTTGATGTTGAAGACGTCAATTCAATTATTAGTGCTATTCTCAACACATCTTCAAACGACGAGCAAAAAGCAAAAAGCGATGTCACCGGAGACGGTCGCATCGACATTGAGGATGTGAATAGAGTAATCAATATTATTCTAGAATTAGAAATTCAAGTGAAAGACGGCATCATATCCAGCGTTTATGCCAATGAAAATGACATCCACTTTGAGTTTAACCTTAATGAGGTTGCAAACATTGGAACCATTACGGTATACAACGTGATTTTCACCATCGGCGACCGCCAGTCGCCAGCCATGACAATCCGCATTCCAGACGCCAAATTTACCCGCAATGGAAACACAATTACCTTTAACGACACCGACATTGCGCCTGAGATGAAGCGTGGCAGCGGTTTCGTGCCAATGGGTGACCCACTCTATAACGTGACTGACCTTATCAGTGTGCTCAATCTTGTGGACAAGACTTTCAGCATCTCCTTTAAGTGCCACGGCGGCGAGTTTTCCGACAATGGCAGCATCACTTTTGAGCAGTAACGGGGTTATAACCACATCACCCGTTTTTTATTTTTTAACGCGGGTCGGTGCAACATTTCGCACCGGCCTACGTCTTTTATAGGAGATAATTCGTAATTTTGCGCCATCATTAATAATTGCATTAGATATGAAAAAATCTTTGCTTTTTCTGGCCTTATTAGGCTTGGTTTTGACTTTCTCGGCCTGTGGCGACGATGAACCGGGCATTAATCATGACCGCGACTTGGTCATGGAAGTTAAAGCATTAACACACGCCGCATCAAACAACGGCACACAAGAGCCCACCATCACCCTGACCGACGTCAATAAATTCACCGTTCACCAGAAAACGCTCACCATGGATTTCGCGCTGAAAGCCACCATCGGCGGCCAAGAGCATTCGTTCAACATCAATGGAGTTCCCGTGCAGCAAACCGAAGGTTCCTACCGATTCAACTTCAACCAGGCGCAGACCACCGACGCGGCGGTGACCAACCTGAAAGGAATGGTCGATTTTTCCGACCCCATGGGCATCTTCCAGTATGACTGGAACGGATACCATGTGTGCGTGACCATTCCCGATGTGTTCTTCGAGCAGGTGCGGCTCAATTTCAAGTACTCCGACGGTGTGACCAGCCAATATAACGATTCTTGGTTTACGCTTAAGGTGGCCGCTCAAAAGGCCGATTTCATCATCGATCAAATTGAAATCGCCCACGACTACATGAAGTCGGGTGATGAATACAAACGAACAGGGCAATACCTCAAGTCCATCACAGGTAAAGATGTAAAGATGCAACCCACCGCACAAGGGTTTAACCTTAGTGCCGAACAAATAGAAACTATCGCCATCACCGGCACCGACATTAAAACCGACTACTACCCCATCTACAACTTGAACACCAACGTGAATCTGGTCAATGGCACCATCGCCTCCACATTTGTCTTGAAACATGTGCTGGAGCGCAGTAACAACGAGCAGAAGACCCCCACCAAGTGGGAAGACATCGCCGTGACGGCTAACGGAAAGATTTTCCGCGACAAAATGTTCAACTAACCATACAGGGGTACAAGACACAGGAAATGCTTTCATAGGCTTGTTTTCTTAAAAATTTGAAATAAAATGCGCCAATTGGCGCATTTTTTGCATTCGGTTGAAGAAAAAGCCGTAACTTTACACTCACAATGGCATCTCGAAGCACATACGACGAAGAAGCGGTCGTCGAACGACTGCATCATCAGGATACCGCCCGTGAGGCTTTCGGAGAAGTGATTTCTCACTACTCCAGTTCGCTTTATTGGCAGATTCGTCGCATGGTCATCGACCATGACGATGCCAACGACGTGCTCCAAAACACGTTCCTCAAAGCATGGACCAGCATCGACAACTTCCGTGGCGACGCCAAACTCTCGACGTGGCTCTTCAAGATTGCCATCAACGAGTCCATCACTTTCATCAACAAGAAAAAAGCACAAAACAATATTTCGCTCGACGATGACGACAGTTTTCTGGTCAACACGCTGGAAAGCGACCGATGGTTCGACGGCGATGAAGCACAAATCAAGTTGCAACAAGCCATCGCCACACTGCCCGAAAAACAACGACTCGTCTTCAACATGCGTTATTACGACGACATGAAATACGAAGACATGTCACAAATTTTGGGAACCTCCACTGGTGCATTAAAAGCCAGTTATCACCACGCCATCAAAAAAATCGAGACATTTTTTGAGGAACATGATTAAACCTTTCTTAACTTATTCAGTCAAAACGATGTCATGAAACAAGAAGAAAGCGAAATACTGAAACAAATAGGTAAGGACCCGGGGTTCAAAATCCCCGAGAATTACTTTGATGACTTCAACGCACGCATGATGGACTTGCTCCCCGAGGTGGAAATCACCGAAGTGGACAACAAGCCCTCGTTGTGGGTGACGGTGCGGCCTTATATCTACATGGCCGCAATGTTTGCCGGTGTGTGGTGCATGATGAAAGTGTTCACGCATTTCAACCAAAACATCAGCGCTGAACAACGGGTGAGTGAAGTCGCCACAGGCATCTACATCGACAACAACGCCGACGAGTTCATCATGAGCGGTGGAGCCAGCGACTACGATATCATGTCATACGAAGACAGCGTACTTATGGACGCCAACGAAACACAAGATTAATAACTGCATTAATGTCCGCAGATTACGACCAGTTACTCCTGGATGTGGTTTGCGGATATTTTTTAATAATATGACCATTATGAGAAAGATATTGACCGTGTTGATGATTGCAGCGATAGCCACCACAGTGGCGGCACAAGGCAATCGCTCAAAGTGGGGACAGGAAATGCTGGAAGCCAAGCATAAAATGATTATTGAGACCGTGGGACTCACCCCTACACAGCAAGAGCAGTTCATGCCGGTCTACGAAGAGATGGAACGGGAAATCTACCAAACCAATCGCGACGCACGCACGCTGGCGGCCGAAGTCGAAAAGAAAAAATCGCCAACCGACAGCGAGTATGCACAAGCGGCCGAAGCCATCTCGAGAGCCAAAGTGAGAGAAGGAGAAATTGAAGCCAAATACTTCGCCAAATTCTCCAAGATGCTCAGCAAGCGCCAACTCTTCCTACTAAAACAGGCTGAAACGAAATTCACGCGCACCATGCTGCAAGGTCGCAAGAAATAACCGGCACTGCAGGCACGACATCACACAAGCCTTTCTAGCTCGGCTAGACTTCTAGCTCACTAGGAAGGCTTGTTGGCAAAATAACACTCGAGCATTATTTTAATACAAGCACATTAATCACTTACGCTATGAAACTATATCGATTCCTTTTATTATTTATCATTATGGCCCTTTTCCCTTCATGGTCACAGGGCAAAGAGAAACCTGTGGTCGATTTCAACTATCCACAAGATGTGTCTAAAAACGCCATCAGCGACCTCAACCGAGCGCTGAAGACTGGCGACGGGCAAACGGTGGTTGATGCCTTGGTACGTTACAGTGTTGCACAAAGCGGTATTTCACAAGAGTGCATGCCATCTATCGTGTCACGCATTGACTCCACGATCGCTCTGGAGAAAAAGCCCGAAATCAAAGCCTTACTCTACTACTTGGAGGCAGAGGTTTTCAAATCTTATAGCAGACATTACAACCGTCGCGACCGCGTCAATCCCACCGAAGAAGGGCTCCCCGCCGATTACACCGAATGGGACAGAGCCCAATTCAATCAGAAGATTGCCGAACTCATCAGCAAAGCATTAAGCCAGCCCGAGGCGCTCAAGGCTGTTCCGGTCAAACAATTAAATGGCATACTTACCTTCGACGAGATGGGCACGGTCTATGTGCCCACGCTCTTGGAGTTCCTCTCGATGAAATGTGAGGAACTGGCCGATAATTGTGACCTCGACATACTGGAGAAACGCATTGCCGATGACTGGGACAAAGCAACCGAAGGTAACGTCCCGGCACATATCTTCGCTCTAGTGCAACACAACAGTTTCGGGAAGATTGATATATATAAGAAATACAGCGATAATGTTCATTCAGGCCTTGCGCTTGATGAAGCCGGGACCTACAACGACAACTACCCCTATTTCAAGGAATACCTCAGCAAATACCCCGATTCTTACTATGCACCAGCCATCCAGAACAACATCTACACACTGGAATCGAAGAATATAGAATTGAATTATCCCGACTATGCCACCACGCGCAATAAAATCAAGGTGGACGTCTCCATCAAGAACGTCAATGATTTCACCGTCAGCGTTTATCGTATGCCCGACAAATTTGTCCTTGAGGACAACAGCCGTTACGGCAAGGACATCCAGGTAAGCGACCTCAAACTGATTCACACCGAAGAGCACCACATCGACGGAACTGTACCATTTCGTGACCACAACTACACCATCGAGTTGGACGCGCTGCCCTACGGCAACTATTTCATATTGCCGTCGTACAAGGCCGAAGGCAAGAAAATGCTCAAAGAAAAAGTGTCCCGGTCACGAGTGTTGACGGTTACCGACATCATGCTTTTCAACATCAGTGAAAGCGTCAGCACCAAGACCAATGACAAAAAGAAATACGTAAGTGGCATCAATCGCGTGATGGCTGTTGACGCTTATACGGGAGCGCCACTCAAGGATGTCTCAATTATCGGCATGAAACTGAAGGGAACCACCGATAGCAACGGGTGCTTTGAATTGCCTGAAAACCTTATCGTTGAACACGAAAATTTCAGAGCACAGAAAGGCGATGACAAATTTGGCCCCACGCTGTCGTTCTATTCCAATTCACGAGATAAAAGCAGCAACACCAGCGCCGAGGTCTTTACCGACCTGGCCATCTATCGACCAGGAGAGAACATTCAGTGGGCCGTCATCATGTACGAAACCGCCACTAATATGCGCCGGGTGCTGACCAACCGCAACTTGCGACTGGTGCTTCGTGACCCCAATGGTGAAGGTGTCGATACGGTCGACGTTGTCACCGATGACTACGGGCGCGCCCACGGCAAGTTTGCCATTCCAACCGACCGTATGAACGGCAGTTACTCCATTGTTGTTTACAACGGCCATAACACCAGAAACAGCGTGGATTATCACCACGTCGATGTGAGCGAATACAAGACCCCGACCTTCGCTGTCACATTCCCTGACGCGCGTTTCAACTTCGTCAAAGACGAGCCTGTGAAGATTTCTGGACTCGTTGAAACCTACAGCGGAATGCCCGTAGCCAATGCCGAGGTTCTGTTGCAGCTTTATCAGAACGAATGGAGCTGGTGGTGGCGTTACAGTAGCCGCGACAAGGGCGTACTGCTTCGCGACAGCGTGGTAACCACCGATAATGAAGGCAAATTCACCATTGAATTCCCCGCCAATTTGTTCAAAGAGAATACCTCAAAATATTATCGTTGGGCTTATTACAATTACTCACTGCACGCTCAATGCACCGACGCCGCTGGAGAAACCCAGGAGGCGGAGCACAAGTTCATCGTGGGTGAGCGACAAGGGCTTGAGTTTACCAACTCCGACATCACCCATGTCAATACCGAACCCGTCAAACTGCCGTTGGTGTATAACACAACCAGTGAAACCGAAACCTCAATCACCTGCAACTGGGAGTTGAAAAATATCAACACCAAAGAAGTGGTCGCCAAAGGTACGCTCAACACCGACAAGCCGGTACTGGACTTGACCAAGATTCCTTCGGGACAATACCAAATCAAAGTGTCAATCCCCGGAATGGAAGACGACCCCGACGGTTATGAAATAGCGACAATCACCCTCTACCGTCTCACCGACAAAGAAGCCCCCATCAAGGACAAGCCCATGTGGATTCCCACGGCAGGAAGAAGTGTTGACGACAACAATGTGGCACACATCACCATCGGCACCAGCACGCCTGAGGCGCACATCTACTATATCGCGCAATCGCGTCAGGAAATTCTAGCCGAAGGGTGGCTACATTATAAGCCTGGTATGCACCAACTGAACATCCCCATTCCACGCAACAACGAAGAGTTCATCACTGTCAAGTTCATCACTGTCTATAAAAAAGAGACGTTCACCGAAAGCTTCACGATGGCTGCGCCGGCTTGCGCCCAGAAACTCAACGTGAAGGTCACCACTTTCCGCGACAAACTTGTTCCCGGCGAGCGTGAACACTGGACCATGCAACTGGTGGACAAAGACGGCAAGCCACACCAAGGCGCACTGATGCTTGAGATGATGGACAAGGCCATCAACAGCCTTGCCGACAACACTTGGCGGTTCAGCGTTCCACTCTATAGTTCTTCGCTCTTCTCAACGCGCACCATGACGCTGAGAGGAAACAGCTCCACCAACTTGAGTTGGGCAAAGAATTCGTTAAGCGAAAATCATTTCCAACTTCCCGACCTATACCTTTACAACCAGAATTTCTTCAGTTATTTGGGATATGGTGAAAGACTCGGGGCAGCAGCAGGCTCGGCGGTTTATAATTCTTATGCACCGAGAATGATGAAAAGTGCCCGGGTCGAAGAAGCGACCGTCGATATGTTGGTCGCAGAAGAATCGGCCAGCATTGAGGGTGGCAAAGGAATGCCCGAAGAGCAAAAAAGTATCATGGACAACATCAAGCTGCGTGAAGCCGACGTGAAGACCGCTTTGTGGATGCCTATGCTCACCAGTGATGAGCAAGGCAACGTACAGATTGAATTTGACGCACCGGAATTCAACACCACTTGGATCATGCAGGCCATCGGGTACGATACCGACCTTTACAGCAACAGCGTCACACGCGAAGTGCTGACCCAAAAGCCCATTATGGTCAAATCGAGCCTGCCACGATTCTTGCGTCAAGGCGATGTGGTGACACTGGCCGCCAACGTGCAGAATGCCACCGAGACAGCCACTAAGGCCACATCTGTCATCGAACTGTTCAATCCACGCACTGGTGAAATCTACACGTCACAGACCATCCCCGTTGAATTGGGCGCCAAGGGAACACAGGCTGTGAAAATCAACTGGACGGTCCCCAGCGACATTCCTTTTGCTGGTTTCCGCGTTAAGGCCGCCAGCGACACCTATGGCGACGGTGAACAGGTCATGATTCCCGTCCTTGAATCCATCTCGCCGGTGATTGAGACCCAGCCCTTCTACATCGAAGCCGGCAAACAACAATTCGTGACCGACTTACCCACGTTTACCGAGGATGCTCGTGTCACCCTTGAGTATTGCGACAACCCCGTGTGGTACTGCGTGACGGCGCTGCCCACCATCTTCGACGAGAATTACGAAATCGCGACCCGCATGGCTCACAACTTGTTTGCCATCGAGGTGGCACAGGGTGTAGCCAACGCGCAACCTCAAATTCGTGAAGCCGTCAACTACTGGAAGACGCACGAAGAAGATTCCACGTTGATATCGATGCTGGCTAAAAACCAAGACTTGAAAATCGGCACACTGCTTGCTTCACCTTGGGTACGCGAGGCCGACCGGCAGACCCTGCGCATGTCACGCCTCAACGAACTCTTTGACGCACAACTCATGGCCAAAGAGAGGAACAATATCATTGAAGCCCTCAAGAAGCTGCAAATGGGTGATGGCGGATGGACATGGTTCCGTTATCCCGGATGTAAATCATCGGTATGGGTGACCGAGGAAGTGCTTGAGTTGATTGGCGAAATCCGTCACTTGGGTTACTTGCACGACAACCCCACCCTCAACCAGATGACCGAACGCGCATTGAATTACCTTGACACGGAATACTTGCGAATGTACAAGGAAAATAAAAACAAGAAAGACCTGGGCTGGTTCACCAGTTATGCTTATGTGCGTACGCTGTACAAAGATGTGCCCATCAAGGGCGAAATGAAGAAAGTGTTCGACAAGACACTGAAATACATGGACAAGAACTGGCGCAACGGACTTTCGCTGGGCGAGAAAGCATTCTTCGCCTTGACGCTCAACCGCAATGGTTACCACGAGACTTCACGCAACATCATGGAAAGCGTACGGCAATTCGCACTGGTGAAACCGGAATTGGGCATGTACTGGGACAACCTGCAAATGGGTTGGCGCTATATCGATAAAGTGGCGGTGACCTCAACCATCCTGCAAGCCCTCAATGAGTGTGACCCACGCCAGCAAGAGTTGGACAACGTACGCAAGTGGATGCTGCTCATGAAACAAAGCAACGATTGGGGTTCTTCAAGTCTGGCCGCCGATGCGGTTTACACGCTGCTCTCGACTGGCAGCCAGTGGCTGGAACGCAATCCCATGCCCACCGTCACGGTTGGAGGCGAAAAGGTGGAGTTTGACAAGGTTGACGAGTATCTGGGATATTGCCGCAAGACCATTCCGGCACGCTCGGGTGCTTCGGTGATTATCGAGCGCGACGGCAACAGTCCCGCTTGGGGTTCCATCTACTCCCAGTTCCGCTCCAAGATGACCGACATCAAGGAGCAGTCCATCACCGAGCTGAGCCTCAACAAGGAATTCTATCGTTACAACAGCGACGGCACCCTCTCGGCAGTCAACAGTTTCAAGGTGGGCGACAAGGTGCAGGTGCGATTGGTCATCAAGAACAACAAGGACATGGACTTTGTGACCTTGAAGGATGAACGTGCCGCTTGTTTCGAGCCTGTCTATAAAACCAGCCATTACGAGCGTGCCGACTACTCCTGGTATTACCACGAGACGAAGGACGCCATCACCAATCTGTTCTTCACCGATCTGCAAAAGGGCACCCACGTCATCAACTACGACGTGTATGTCACTGCCACTGGCCAGTTCAGCGCCGGCATCGCCACCATACAATGCCAGTATGCGCCACAACTCACGGCACACAGTGCAGGCCGGACCATCAGCGTTGAATAATTGTTCCTTTAGATTAACCCGTTGCCTCCCCGATGAGATACATATTTCTCGACGGGGAGGCAGTTTTTTTCATTTTTTTTGAGTCGTTCCCATTTTTTTTGTAATTTTGTGCACTGTTTCCTTCGTGGAAACACTACTGAAATCGTCTAATTGACTTTTATACTTTTTATTAACCATATTATTTCAACTATGAAAAAGATTTATTTATTGATCGCAGTTGCTCTCACCGCTATGGCAACTGTAAGTTGCGGCAACGCTGAGAACAATGCCGACGGTACCGACAGCACCGCTACCGAGCAAACGACCGAAACGGCCGCTGTGAATCCCTGGCCCTGGGACTTTCCCCAGAATGTGAAAATCGAAGCCGAAGAAGGACAATGGGTTCTCTCGCCCTATACTTTCTATCCTGGCGCTCTTAAGGATGGTGAAGATCCTGCCGAGAAAGTTCTGATTTTCTATTCGACCAAGATGACCTCTGTGGGCGACACCAAATCTACAGTCAACAACGATGTTGAAATGCCCAATGCACTCATCATTCCTCTGGCAAAGGACGCTCAAGCCAAGAAGGGTGACATTCTGCTCACTTGGTGGCAAAAAGGTAGTGGCATGAAGCGCGCCATCGTGAAGGACGCCAGCAATCCTGCCGAGCCCAAGGTGGATTACCTCGACATGGAATACAGCGACGATCCCGAGAAGCCCGGATTCGCACAGCGTGAAGCAGACCAGCAACTCAAGCCCGGCACATTCAACATCCTCACCGATGGCGAATGGCAACCCGGAGCACAAGTGGCCTGCAAGAACGACCGTGGCGAGTGGGATGCTGCCACACTGCTTTATGAGCAGGACAGCAAGGTGCTCGTACTTGGTTTCAGCGACAAGGTGAAAGCCTACAAGAAAGACGATGTGAAACTCATTCCTTTCAAGGAGAACATCAACGTGGGCGACAAGGTGTATGCTAAATGGGTAGCTGGCTACAAAGAGGGCTATACCGTGACCAAGGTTGACAAGAACCTGGGCCGCTACTGGGTCGAGAAAGACGGCAAGACTGAGGTGAAGGCATTTGGCGAAGTTACCAAGCTGCTCTAATCACACGTCAAACCCAACAAAAAGGGAGTCCCCACGCGGGATTCCCTTTTGTTTACCCACTTTTCCTAAATATTTTTTGCCCTATCAAAAAGTTTAAGTATTTTTGTGCCCTCATACAAAATGCACAATGCTATGAAGAGATTTTTGCAATTATGCCTGACGATGGCGGTGGTGATGAGCTGCTTCAGCTGCGCCAACGCCAGCAACAACACGACAGAAGAAGGCACCAACTCGCCAACGGAATCAAAAGCCACCAGCGCTTTTGAGAAAAAAATCGGCGTCAATCTGCCCGAGTATATGCTTCCCGGTCCCATTGACCCGGTTTGGGGCGAAAATGAAATCATGGTGGTGGCAATGGCTCACATCGGGCCTTTTTCCAGCCTGGAAGAATTGAAGAAGAGTCCGTTTTTCCCCATTTGGAACTCCTGTTATCCCGGTCTGGACAAGATTAAAGACATTATTGACACCGGCAAGGGTGATTTGTGGTACATCCGCCCGTTGGGCGAGAACTGCTCGCTAGCCATCAACGAATATAACATGGATATGTTCACAGGCAAGCAAGAAGAAGGCAGTGGCAAGGTGTATTACCGCACCGAGTCGGCCACTCCCCTACTCCTGCGTATGGATGCCAACGACCCAGGGTCGGTGCAAATCAACGTGGTTGATAACGACGGACATTCCTTCGGGTGGATTCCCACCATGGCTCCAGCCGACAATGTGCTGCGTGATGCCACGGCGGTCACCGATGTCACCTATCATCCCATCGACTGGCTCGTTGATTTCGGCGCCGACTACCTGTGTGACCTTGGCAACAAGAAAGCCACTCTACGGTTTTACGGCGACGGCCAAGTAAGCATCAACGGTCGTCTCGGGCGATATGTGTCATTTCATCCCCAAAAAGACCAGTCGGGTATAGCACTCTACTATGTTGACGAACAAGGCCGCGAAGGTACGGCCATCCTCACCAAGTTTGAACAAAGCGACGACGGATTCAACTTCCAGCGTCTGGATGGATATGGGCTGGGTGTGGACGACTTTGTCACATTCCTCAAGCAATGACATTTATTCTAAAACTTAAATAACACAACAACTATGACTACTCGCATTTTATCAATCGCATTAGGTTGCGCCATCGCCCTGGGCATGGCAGCACAGAACGATCCATTTCCATGGGACTTTCCCCAGAATGTAAAAATTGAAGCTGTACCAGGACAATGGGTGTTAAGTTGCTATACTTTCTATCCAAGCGCGGTAGAAGAAGGTAAAGATTTGAACGATGAGGTCTTGATTTTCTATAGCACCAAGATGGAGCAAGTGGGCGAAACCACTTCAATCATAGGTGGCACCGAGATGCCCAATGCCCTCATCATTCCTCTTGATCCAAATGCCAAAGCCAAGAAAGGCGACATCGTCCTCACTTGGTGGCAGGAAGGCAGCGGATTGCAACGCGCCATTGTCACCGATGCCAGCAATCCCGCTGAGCCCAAAGTTGACTACCTGGACATGAGCTATGGAACCAAAGAGAATCCTGGATTTGCACAACGCGAAGCCGACCAGCAACTTAAGCCTGGCAGTTTCGTGGTACTGAAAGACGGTGAATGGGCTCCCGGTGCTCAAGTAGCCGCTTTCGATGGCCGTGAATGGAAAAAAGGCACACTCATCCACGAGCAGGACGGCAAAGTGCTCGTGATGGGCTGGGCAAGCCATATCTTCGTCTACAACAAAGAAAACTGCAAACTCGTCCCCTTCAAGGAGAAACTGAAAAAAGGTGATGCCGTTTATTCAACCTTTGTCGATTCCTATCGTAGCGGATACACCGTTAAGAATGTGGATGAAAAAATCGGTCGCGTTTGGGTTGATAGAGACGGCAGTGAAGACGTCAAGAGCATTGCCGAAGTTACCAAGGTGCTTCAATAATTTATTGATTACACATCATTCATCATCAAATAGCCGTCTCGGTTTCGCCGCTCATTGATTGGATGGCTTGATGCAAACCGACACCCACGAACATGAATGTAAGAATTGAAGAAGGTTGGAAACAGGCTTTGAGCCGAGAGTGGGAATCGCCCTACTTTGTGGAACTGGCTCGATTTGTTCATGCCGAGTACCGCACCCGACAGGTGTTCCCGCCCGGCAAGCAAATCTTTGCGGCCTTCGACACCACCCCCTTCCACGACGTGAAAGTGGTGATTCTAGGACAAGACCCCTATCATGGCGACGGGCAAGCCAACGGTTTGTGTTTCAGTGTGAACGACGGCATCCCATTTCCACCGTCGTTACTCAACATCTTCAAAGAAGTGCACGACGATACGGGAGCGCCCATCCCACGGAGCGGTGACCTCTCGCGCTGGGCACGACAAGGGGTGCTGCTGCTCAACGCCACACTCACCGTCGCGGCGCATCAGGCTGGATCACATCAAGGGCATGGCTGGGAACAATTCACCGACGCCGCTATCCGAGCCCTGGCTGAGCAGCGCGAGCATCTGGTGTTTATCCTTTGGGGTAGTTTTGCCATCAAGAAAGGTGCATTTATCGACCATCAACGGCATTTAGTGCTCACCTCCCCCCACCCTTCGCCGCTATCGGCTCATCGTGGGTTCTTCGGCAACCACCACTTCTCCCGAGCCAACGCCTACCTCATCGCGCACGGCATTGAACCCATCCAGTGGTGACAACAACACATGCATCCCTCGCCCCATAAAGGTGAGGGATGCATTATTAATTACTCCACAATTTTAGTCGAAAGTCGGATAGGGATAGGTGATGTCCCACAAGTACAAGGCATGGCCAGGCATTGAGGTGCCAGCCAAACAACGGTCTTTTTTCTCAATGATGTCACAAAATTGCTGAACAGTGATTTTGTGCCGTCCCACATCAATCAACGTACCCACTACCGCACGTACCATGTTGCGCAAAAAGCGGTCGGCAGTGATGGTGAACACCCACTGCTCACCCTCTTTTTCCCATCGGGCATGAGTCACACGGCAGTTGTTGGTCTTCACATCGGTATGAAGTTTGCTGAATGAAGTAAAATCGGTGTAATTGAGCAGACGCGATGCCGCCTCATTCATGAGTTCAAAGTCAAGCCCTGGCCGACAACGCCAACTTAACGGCCAAAGAAACGGCGACTTTTCCTCGTGTATAAAATACTTGTAGGTGCGACTGGTGGCGTCAAAACGCGCATGCGCCGTGTCGTGCACCGGAACAATGGCATGGATGGCAATGTCGCGTGGCAAAATGCTGTTGAGACTATAGATGAACTTGGGCATGTCTTCGATGGGGCGGTCCACATCAAAGTGTGCCACCATCATGCGGGCATTCACTCCAGCATCGGTACGACCGGCGCCAGTGACCGACACAGACTGAGACAGAGGGAGCAACATGCTCATCGCCTCCTCAATGGCTTGTTGCACACTGAGGGCTTGCGGCTGAATCTGCCATCCGCAGAAAGGCGCACCCCTGTAACTCAACCGCATGAAATAACGCATGTCCTAAGTAAAGTGTTTCAGATGATCGATGTCCCGCATCACTGTACCATTCACCTTATCAGTCTTTCTCCAGATAGGTGTAACCATACAGACCACTGCGGTAATTGCGCACAAACTCGTTGCCCTCTTCGCTGGTGATTTTGCCGGCACGGACACTGTCGCTCACCCATGTTTCCACATTACGAACCAACTGCTTGGGCGAGAACTGAACGTAGTCGAGCACCTCGGCCACGCTTTCACCGTCTATTACCTGGTCTATCTCATAGTGGTCTTTATACACATCGATGTGCACCGCATTGGTGTCGCCAAACAGGTTGTGCATATCACCCAAAATCTCCTGATAGGCTCCCACCAGGAATACCCCCAAGTAATAAGGCTGACCAGGTTTGAGCTTGTGAACCGGCAATGAGTGGGTGATGCCTTGCGGCGAAATGAAGTTGGCAATCTTGCCGTCGCTGTCACAGGTGATGTCCTGTACGGTGGCATAGCGGTCGGGCTGCTCGTTAAGCCGTTGCAATGGCACTACAGGGAACACTTGGTCGATGGCCCACGAGTCGGGCAAAGACTGGAACAGGGAGAAATTACAGAAATATTTTTCGGGCAACATCTTGGACACGGCCCGCAATTCTTCGGGGGCATGCTTGATGTTCTCGGCGATGGCATTTACATCACGAGCCACACTCCAGAACAGTTTCTCCACCATGGCACGAGTACGCAAGTCAATCAGGCCCAAGCTGAAGCGGTCCAGTGCCTCATCACGGATTTGAAGGGCGTCGTGCCAGTCTTCAAGTAAACGCGCCTTGTTGATCTTGTCCCAAATTTCGTAGAGGTCACGCACCAGTTCGTCATCATCTTCGGTAACTTTGTCCTCGTCTTCGTTCCACTGGGGCAATCCCGCTGTTTCCAGCACATTCATCACCAGCACACTGTGATGCGCGGTTAATGAGCGTCCGCTCTCATTGATGATGTTGGGATGTGGTATCTCGTTCTTGTTACTGGCGTCCACAAAAGTATAGACCGCGTCATTGACATACTCCTGAATGCTGTAATTCATCGAGTAGCCGCTGGCACTGTTGCGCGTGCCGTCATAATCCACGCCCAGACCTCCTCCGATATCAACAAACTCGGGCTGGAATCCCATTTTGCACAACTGCACATAGAATTGCGAAGCCTCACGCAGGGCATTCTTGATGCGGCGTATTTTAGTCACTTGACTGCCAATGTGATAATGAGTGAGTTTGAGACAATCGACCATGTCGTAATCCTTCAAGAAATCCAGTGCTGTGAACAATTCACTCGTGTTCAGTCCGAATTTGCTGCGGTCACCGCCACTTTCTTCCCACTTGCCACTACCGCTGCTCGACAACTTGATGCGGACTCCTATGTTGGGGCGAATACCCATACGTTTCGCAACGTCACTGATGAGTTTCAACTCATTGAGTTTCTCCACCACCAGGAAAATGCGTCTGCCCATTTTCTGCGCCAGAAGAGCCAGTTCGACATAGCCCACATCCTTGTAGCCGTTACAAATAATGATGGAATTGGGGCTGATGTCGGGCACATTGATGGCGAGCACAGCATGCAGTTCGGGCTTTGACCCTGCCTCCAAACCGATGTTGAACTTCTTGCCGTGACTGACAATCTCTTCCACCACTTGCCGCATCTGATTCACCTTGATGGGGTAAATGACGAAATTCTGGCCAGTATATTCATATTCCTTCGCAGCCTTTTTGAAACAGCTGGAAATTTTCTCGATACGATTGTCCAGTATATCTGGAAAACGCAACAAGGTGGGAGCGGTGATATTGCGTGAACGCAGTTCATCCATCACATCCACGAGGTCAACCGACACGCACGACTGCTTGGGTGTAACGGTGATGTGCCCTTGCTCGTTGATGGAGAAATACTTCAGGCCCCAACCTTTGATGTTGTAGAGTTCGGCGCTGTCTTCAATGCGCCACTTGTTTATTCCAGTCACGACAGTATGATTGATTTATGGTTCAACAAAATAGTTTGCAAAAATAGCCATTTTTTTAATATAGTGCACAAGGCAACCCTTATTTTAGGCTTGCCTAAAGGCTGTGGACTCTTTCGCGCTTCTTAGTACAGCGCGGCTTTCCACGCTTCGAAAGCTTCTTGCTCGGCCTTGCAGTCTTCACCATCGGCCTTCACAATATCGTCGATGAAAGAGCATAGGGTGAGCTTGACGATGCCGGCCTCACGAGGCGTCATGGTTTCCAGCACCTGACGAGTGTCACCAACCACCTCTTCAAGCGTAATATTTCGGTGTTCAATGTCGCCAATGATGGCCTCCACCTCTTCTTTTGTTCCACCAGCCTGCTCCAGCTGCTCCATATATACCTGAATGAAGGCCTTTTCACGCTCGCTGTAGTCGCCGTCAACCTTTGCGAAATAGAGACCCGTTTTGGCAACCAATCTGATTACTTGTTCCAGTACATTTACATTTTCCATAACAAATCTCCTTTCTTATTTACTGAATCTTTTCAACACAAAGGCCGCAAGCGCGCCCATGCCAATTACCTTGAGGATGCTGGTCAAGCCTCCGCCAAACAGTCCTCCACCACCTTGCTGCTCGGTTTCCTGCTGTTGAGGTATGGTTTGCTGCTCAGGCTCGGGATAGTTCTGCTGCGGATACTGTTGCGGGTACTGCTGCGGTGTAGTTTGTTGCGGATACTGCTGAGGGTATTGCTGCGGATACTGCTGAGGTGACGTCTGTTGTGGATACTGCTGGTAAGGCTGTTGGTTACTGGTGTAACCGCCCTTGCTCCGACCACTGTTACGGCCTATGCCCATCTGACGTTCAAGGTCTTCAATGCTGATATCGCTTCCAGCAGGAGCGTTAGTGCCTCCTTGCTGGGTTGAGCGACGCTCAATCTCATTGAGCGTTTCGCCCGTACTTGACTGGCCACGGCGTCCTAATTGCTCCAGCACGTCGCCCAAGCCACCGCCGCCACCCTGCTGTGCCGAACGGATAATACTTTCTAAGAGTCCCATAATATGATTTGTTTTTAAAGGTTTTTCAAATACCAGTCATAAAGAGATGGCACACCATCTTCAATCTCCATGCGATGATGCCAACCCAGGTGATGCAGCTTACTCACGTCGGTGAGTTTGCGCAACGTACCGTCGGGTTTCTTAGCGTCCCATTCAATGGAACCACCATAGCCCACCGTCTGCTTGACCAACTCAGCGAGTTGTTTAATGGTGATTTCCTTGCCGCTGCCGATGTTGATGTGGCAATTCCGCACCTCGGCATCATCACCTCGCACATCATCAAAATTGATGTGTTCCAAGCAATAGACACTGGCGTCGGCCATGTCTTCGCTCCACAAGAACTCACGAATGGGTGCTCCGGTGCCCCATAGTTTCAACGCCTCCCTCGTAATGCCATACTTATTCAACAAGGCGACAATCTCGGTCTCTCCGGCAGTGCCGTCAACACCTTCCACCGGACGCGCATCGAGGTCACGCCTCAATCCGTTCCAGTCTTTCTCGTTGAGCAATCGTGCAAGGTGCATCTTGCGTATCATGGCGGGCATCACATGGCTGGTCTCCAAGTTGAAGTTGTCACGTGGCCCGTACAGATTGGTAGGCATCACGGCTATATAGTTGGTGCCATACTGAAGATTGAAGCTCTCGCACATTTTCAAGCCCGCAATCTTGGCGATGGCATAAGGCTCGTTGGTATATTCCAGTGGCGATGTCAGCAGAGCCAACTCTGGAATGGGTTGAGGGGCTTCACGCGGGTAAATGCAAGTGCTGCCCAAGAACAGCAATTTCTTCACGCCATGCCGCCAGCTCTCCCCTATCACGTTTTGCTGAATCTGCAAGTTTTGGTAGATAAAGTCGGCGCGATATTTCAGGTTGGCCATGATTCCACCAACATGGGCAGCCGCCAAGACTACATATTCAGGCTTTTCCTGATCAAAAAAATTCCGCACAGCCACCGCGTCCATCAAGTCCAGTTCGGCATGAGTACGCCCCACAAGATTTGTGTAGCCTTTTTGCTGAAGGTTGTTCCAAATGGCCGAACCCACCAGCCCGCGATGACCCGCCACATATATTTTACTGTTTTTTTCCACTGCTATACATTTTTGAGGTCATGTTCCACCATGAGTCGAACCAACTGGTCAAAACTGGTCTTGCGGGGATTCCATCCCAATTTCTCCTTGGCTTTGGTCGGGTCGCCCAACAACTGTTCCACTTCGGCAGGACGGAAATATTTGGAATCCACCTCCACCAGCACCTTGCCTGTCGCCTTGTCCACACCTTGTTCGGCAAGGCCTTCGCCACGCCATTCCAGTTCTATGCCGGCATAATGAAACGCCAGTGTGCAGAACTCACGCACGGTGTGGTATTCACCGGTCGCGATTACATAGTCGTCAGGTTCAGGCTGCTGCATGATGAGCCACATGCATTCCACGTAGTCGCGGGCATAGCCCCAGTCGCGACGCGCATTCAAGTTACCCAAATAGAGTTTGTCCTGCTTGCCTTGTGCAATGCGAGCCGCCGCCATGGTTATCTTGCGTGTGACAAAAGTCTCACCTCGCCGCTCACTCTCGTGATTGAACAGGATGCCGTTCACACAATACATCCCGTAACTCTCGCGATAGTTTTTCATAATCCAGAACGCATAAAGTTTAGCCACTCCATAAGGACTGCGTGGATAGAACGGCGTGGTCTCCCGCTGTGGCACTTCCTGCACCTTGCCATAGAGTTCGCTGGTGCTGGCCTGGTAAATCTTGGTCACGTCAGCCCGGCCGGCTATGCGCACGCTCTCAATCAAGCGCAATGCGCCGTTGGCATCCACGTCGGCGGTGTACTCGGGTACGTCAAACGACACTTTCACATGGCTCTGTGCCGCAAGATTATAGATTTCATCGGGCTTGATCTGCTCAATGATGCGAATGAGCGAACTGGAGTCGGTCATATCTGCGTAATGCAGGTTGATGAGACGGCTTCGCTTCATGTCACGCACCCACTCATCAAGGTACAAATGCTCGATGCGGGCAGTATTGAAACTACTGCTACGACGCAACGTGCCATGCACTTCATAACCCTTTTCCAGCAAGAACTCAGCCAGATAACTGCCATCTTGACCGGTGATGCCTGTGATTAGCGCCACCTTTTTCTTATTCTCATTCATAAGTTTTTTCATTATTTAATGCGGTGCAAAGATAATGATTCTTGGCTGCAACTCAAAATATCTGCCCATTTTTTGCCCCCAACCGAATAATTTTCAAGCGTTCCGGTACGTTATTCTAAAAAACATCAACATGGCAAAGACAATTGAAAAATGGGAAACCCTTGAGAGTCGTTACATCATTCAACGACCATGGCTCACGGCGCGCGTCGATAAAGTGCGCCTACCCAATGGTGTTATCAATCCCGAGCATTATGTGCTGGAATATCCCGACTGGGTGAATGTCACCGCTATCACTGCCGACGGTGACTTCATCATGGTGCGGCAGTATCGACATGCCATGGATGAGGTGATGGTGGAATTATGCGCCGGGATGTGCGAAGAGGGTGAAACACCTGAGCAAAGCGCCCGTCGCGAACTGCTTGAAGAAACAGGCTATGGCGGCGGGACATGGCGCGAATTTATGACCATCGGGCAGAATCCCAGCATTTGCGACAACATCACCCATTGTTTCCTCGCCGAAGGTGTGGAGCGTGTCGCCGACCAGCATCTTGACGAGAGCGAAGACATCGAAGTGCTGAGACTCTCAAGAGATGAAGTCCACGCCATTCTGCGCGACAACCGCATGCTGCAAGCCCTCATGGCTGCTCCGCTATGGCGTTATTTTGCCGAACACAAATGAGATTAACCAAGTCCCGATAAACGAGAACCAAGACACTGGCTCAAACGAGCGAATGTCTTGGTTCTGTGTTCTATGATACTCTGCGATATCGCGATTAGTCGCGAAGAATGGGCATGGTCATGCAACGGGCGCCACCGCCTGCACGGGGCAACTCCGACGCACCGAATACGGCCACAAACTTCTCGTATTCGTTCAGGCTGACCTTGCCACTGCAGATATCCTCAGCAGGCAAAACGGCAAAGCCGGCTCGGTCCAGTGTATCAATGGTATGAACATTACGGCGATAACCCAGCACTTTTCCGTCGCCCAACGCGAAGAAATTGGCACCACTATGCCATTGCTCGCGCAACTGTATCCAGGGGTCGTCACAGCCGCAAATCACCGGTTCAATATCCCATCCCAGACTATGCAAGCCGTCCAAGATATTAGGCACTTCACGATAGGAAACCTTGCCGTGGTCAATAGTGATGAGCGTGGTGGCCTTGTCGGCAAAGAAGCCTTTCTTGCGCAGCATCGGCTCAAAAGCCATGCACTCATGCTGACCGAGGAAGGTGAACACCATATCAAGGTGAATAAACGATTCGGGATGATGAGGCAATTCCTGAACGAGGATGTTGAAACGCTCACGGTCGCGAGCAAAAGTCTTGATCAGGTATTCCACACCTTTCGGATTGGTGCGGATACCCTGCCCCACGCACAACAAGTCGGGCGATGCGACCAGCACGTCGCCACCTTCGGTGCGAGCAGCGGGGTCCCATGCCTGAGTGTCGAGCATCTCCACCTTGAAGAAATATCGGAAAATGGCTTTATATATTTGTGTCTCACGCTCACGCACCTCAAAACTCATAGAATTGATGAGCACGCGGTCAAAGACCGTTGACGAGGCATCACGCGTGAAGAACAAGTTGTACAACGGCTTGAGCAAGTAGCGATTGGGCGACACGCGATCCCAAAGCGGGTCTTCGTAACCCTCAATCAAAATTTTGGCCAAATGCTTGGCAAAAGCGGCATCGCCACTTTCTCCAGCCTTCACCACCTCGTCGGCGGCCCACTGTTGAATAACATCATTGGCCAACTCATTTCTCACTTCAGCATCTTGCAGCAACTGTTCCAGGATATCGGCCACGTAGTAAACACGTGTCCAGTGTTCGAGCACACCTCGAAAGTTATTGTACTCTTTGTCGGCATTATAACGGACCAAGATATCGTTAAACAGCGCATCGGCGGCATTCATGGGCGTCATACGCTCAATTTCCACGCCTGGGCGATGCAGCAGCACGGCACGCAATCGCCCATACTCGGAAGCCACGTTCACACGACACGGAGCCATTTCTTTTGAATCCATATTGCTAACAGTTATATTTGTATCCAGTGTGTGGGCACAATCAACTTCATCGTTCTCACACACTGCATTCCCTCAACATCTCTTACTCATACCCAATTTGCTCGAAATTATTTCAAGTAGGTATAGCGGTAATCAGTGGGTGAAACCAATGTTTCCTTAATGACGCGTGGAATCATCCAACGAATCAGGTTGAACTCACCGCCAGCCTTATCATTGGTACCGCTGGCACGTGCGCCACCGAAGGGCTGCATGCCAACCACTGCACCTGTGGGTTTGTCGTTGATGTAGAAGTTTCCGGCTGCATAGCAGAGTTGGTCGGTAATCTTCTCCACTGCCAAACGATCGCGGCCAAACACTGCGCCGGTCAAGCCGTAGGGCGATGTCTCGTCACACAGTTTCACCGTCTCATCCACCTTGTCATCATCATAAGGATAAACGGTCAGCACCGGACCGAAGATTTCTTCTTCCATCGATTTGAAGTGCGGGTTGCTGGTCTCAATCACCGTAGGCTCCACAAACCAGCCTACCGACTTGTCGCACTTTCCGCCAATGACCACCTGGGCGTCGGCGGCTGCCTGAGCATAGTCGATATACGATTTGCACTTGTCAAACGATACCTCATCGATAACAGCGTTGATAAAGTTGGACGCATCTTTCACGTCGCCCATCTTCACCTCAGCGGCCATGCGCTTCACGTCGGCAAGCACATCGGGCCACATACTCTTGGGAATATACATGCGTGATGCTGCCGAGCATTTTTGTCCTTGGAACTCAAAAGCTCCGCAGAATGCAGCGGTAGCCACGGCTTTTTTGTCGGCCGAAGGATGGACAAAGATGAAATCCTTTCCACCGGTTTCACCCACCAGTCGAGGATAAGAAATATACTTATCCACATTAAGGCTGGCTTGTTTCCACAGCGACTTGAACGTGGAGGTGCTGCCGGTGAAGTGAATGCCAGAGAAATATTTCGATTGTGTAGCCACCTCACCAATGAGAGCGCCACTACCAGGCAAGAAGTTCACAACGCCATCGGGCAAACCGGCTTCCTTGTAAAGTTGCATCAGGTAGTAGTTGCTCAACAGAGCCGTTGTCGATGGTTTCCACAATGCCACGTTACCCATGAGCACTGGGGTCATACACAGGTTGGAGGCGATAGATGTGAAGTTAAACGGTGTTACCGCCAAGATGAA
Source organism: Muribaculaceae bacterium (assembly GCA_017619935.1). GTDB lineage: Bacteria > Bacteroidota > Bacteroidia > Bacteroidales > Muribaculaceae > Sodaliphilus. The sequence continues at coordinate 104,365 of JAFZRJ010000026.1, forward strand.
GCCCTCCAACGGACGATATTCGGTATGGTTCAGTTGAGCCACGCCATCCTTGGGTTGCATGCCGTAGATTTTGGAGGCATAATGCACATTATAGCGGAAGAAGTCAATGGTTTCACAAGCCGAATCGATTTCGGCCTGATAGATATTCTTGCTTTGGCCCAGCATACAGGCGGCATTCATGATGGGACGATATTTGGTGGCCAGCAACTCCGCCATCTTCATCACTATGGCGGCGCGAGTCGTCCATGGTGTCCGGCTCCATTCTTTCCACGCCTTCATGGCTGCCTCAATGGCCATTTCCACCTCTTTTTGTCCCACCTTGTGATAGGTGGCCAGAACATGCTTGTGATCGTGCGGGCACGTGACTTGACCCACATCGCCGGTGCGGATTTCCTTGCCACCGATGATGATGGGGATGTCAACCACCATATTGCTCTGGCGGTCAAGTTCTTTTTCTAGTGCTACACGTTCTGGCGAGCCTGCCAGATAGGCCTTCACCGGCTCATTAGCGGGAAGAGGGAATGAAATAACAGAATTATTCATGACGTCAGTTAATTAATTAAGTTTGTCTTGGTAATAAATTTTCTCGCTGCAAAGATACAAATTATCTCTTAAAAATCAATCATCACAGGCAGATTTTGTCATCACTTGGCCTAAATTTGTCTCTTGACAAAATAAAAAGAATAAAAATTATTGAAATACTTGCTTTGGTTAACCGAAAATGATTACCTTTGCAGCGCTTATTTGAAAACCATTTACTTGGTTTTTTTTTATTGATTTATTATTTACCTTAACTAAAACAAACTATGCCAAGAAGTTTATCAGGAAGAAGTTTCTTGAAGTTACTGGACTTCACCACCGAGGAGATTCAATATTTGTTGGAACTTTCCAAGGATTTTAAGCGTATGAAACGCGCCGGAACTGTGCACAAGTACCTCACCGGCAAAAACATCGTGCTGTTGTTTGAAAAGACTTCAACACGCACCCGCTGCTCGTTCGAGGTCGCCGGCAACGACTTGGGCATGGGCGTCACTTATCTTGATCCAGGTTCCTCACAAATGGGCAAAAAAGAGTCGCTCGAAGACACCGCAAAGGTGCTCGGACGCATGTTCGACGGAATTGAGTATCGCGGCTTCGACCAGCAGATTGTCGAAGACCTCGCCAGGTATGCCGGAGTGCCCGTGTGGAACGGTCTCACCACCGAGTTCCACCCCACTCAGATGCTCGCCGATGTCCTGACCATTGAAGAGAACTTCGGCCACTACAAAGGTCTAAAAATGGTCTTTATGGGCGATGCCCGCAACAATGTCGCCAACTCTCTGATGGTGGTCTCGGCCAAATTGGGCATCAACTTCGTCGCTTGTGGTCCCAAAGAGAACATGCCCGACAAAAAACTCGTGGACACCTGCAAGAAAATCGCGAAGGAAAATGGTTGCACCATCACCCTGACCGACGACGTGAAGAAAGGCACCAAGAACGCTGACGTCATCTATACCGACATTTGGGTGTCGATGGGTGAGCCCGACGAAATCTGGGAAAAGCGCATCAAGTTGTTGAAACCCTATCAAGTCAACGACAACGTGATGGCCAACGCCAATCCTAACGCCATCTTCCTGCATTGCCTGCCCTCGTTCCACGACTTGGAAACAACGATCGGAAAGGACATCCACAAGAAGTTTGGCTTGCCCGAGATGGAAGTGACCGACAAGGTGTTCCGTGGCCCGCAAAGCAAGGTGTTCGATGAGGCCGAAAACCGCATGCACACCATCAAGGCCGTCATGTATGCAACACTTAAATAATTAGCCGATTTTTAGAAGAATATAATCAATACAACTATTGGATAAAACCAGCTCCCTTTCCCACACTGAGGGGGAGCGTGGTTTCATCTTTTTCCATTGACAAGAGCAATTATATATAATAGAATATGAGAAAACGTCTTGTAATAGCATTAGGAGGCAATGCGCTAGGCAACTCGCCACAAGAGCAGCTGGAACTTGTCAAAAGCACCGCTTCTACCATCGTCGACCTCGTGGAAGAAGGCTACGACGTGGTCATCGGGCACGGCAATGGGCCGCAAGTGGGTATGGTGAACCTGGCATTTGAATTCTCGGCCAACAATGGAGGTTGCGCTCCGGCCATGCCTTTCCCTGAATGTGGAGCCATGACTCAAGGCTACATCGGCTATCACTTGCAACAAGCAGTGCAACGTGAGTTGGCACGTCGTGGTCTCAACACGCCTTGCGCTGCTATCATCACGCAGGTGGTCGTTGACCCTAACGATGAAGCCTTCCAGCATCCCACCAAACCCGTGGGTATGTTCTACAGCAAGGAAGACGCCGACCGCATCATGGCCGAAACGGGCTACACCTTCGTTGAGGATGCCGGTCGAGGTTACCGCCGCGTGGTGCCCTCACCCGTACCGGTCAAGATTGTAGAATTACCCATCTTGGAAGAACTTGTCGATATGCACAGCCTCGTCATCACCGCCGGTGGTGGAGGCATCCCCGTGATTGAGAAAGGTCCTGGCGATTTCCAAGGTGTGGCGGCGGTCATCGACAAGGATCGTGCAAGCGCCAAACTGGCTCTTGACCTCAACGCCGATATGCTCATCATCCTCACTGCTGTCGAGAAAGTGTCCATCAACTTTGGAAAGCCCGACCAAAAAGACCTTGAGCAAATGACTATCGCTGAGGCCAACGAGTACATCCGGCAGAATCAGTTTGCCCCTGGCAGCATGCTGCCCAAGGTGGAGTCGTGCATCAGCTTTGTGCAAAAAACCAAAGGTGGCAAAGCGCTCATCACATCGCTGGAGAAAGCGCGTGAAGCACTGCAAGGCAAAACCGGCACACTCATCGTGAAATAAGTTACGATGACAGTAATAAACATTGGCGCGACCCTCTACTGAGAGCCGCGCCATTTTATTGTCCAATGATTAATTCGGTTTATTTCGACATTTGCTCGAAAGTCTTCTTGATGATGCCGATGGCCTTCAAGAGTTCTTCCTTCGTGATGCACAACGGTGGAGCGAAGCGGATAATGTCGTCATGCGTGGGCTTTGCCAGCAAACCGTTCTCCATCAGTTTCAAGCAGATGTCCCAAGCGGTTTTTCCCTTGATGGGCTTGGTTACGATAGCGTTGAGCAAGCCACGGCCTCGCACCTGAACGATGAACGGCGATTCAATCTTCATGATTTCCTCACGGAAGATTTTTCCCATCTTCTCGGCATTCTGCACCAACTTCTCATCTTTGACCACTTTCAGCGCCTCAACGGCCACACGGGCTGCCAAGGGGAATCCGCCGAAGGTCGAGCCGTGCTCTCCGGGCTTGATGTTGAGCATCACATCGTCATCGGCAAGGCAAGCCGAAACAGGAAGCACACCGCCACCGAGGGCTTTGCCCAAAATCACGATGTCGGGACGGATACCGTCGTGCTGGCTGCAAAGCATCTTGCCGGTGCGGGCGATACCCGTCTGCACCTCGTCGGCAATGAACAGCACATTGTGCTTGTGGCACAGGTCGAAACAGGCTTTCAGGTAACCATCATCGGGCACAAACACGCCAGCTTCGCCCTGGATAGGCTCGGCGATGAATGCACACACTTCCTTGCCATACTTCACCAGCGCTTTCTCCAAAGCCTTGGTGTCGTTATAAGGAATGCGAATGAAACCTGGGGTCAGCGGGCCGTAATCGGCATACGAACTGGGGTCGTTGCTCATGGTGATGACGGTCACTGTGCGGCCATGGAAGTTGCCTTCGCAGCAGATAATCTTAATTTTGTCGTTGGGAATGCCTTTCTTCACCGCACCCCAACGGCGAGCCAGTTTTAATGCGGTTTCTACACCTTCGGCACCGGTATTCATGGGCAACACACGGTCATAACCGAAGTAGCTGTGCATAAATTTCTCATACTCCGAGAAAGCGTCGTTATAGAAAGCGCGAGAGGTAAGGCACAACACATCGGCCTGCTGTTTCAACGCCTTGACGATGCGAGGATGGCAGTGGCCCTGGTTGACGGCTGAGTAAGACGAAAGGAAATCGAAATACTTCTTGCCTTCAACGTCCCACACGTAGATGCCTTTTCCCTTGTGAAGCACCACGGGCAGCGGATGATAGTTGTGTGCGCCGTAACGGTCTTCCATCTGGATGTAACGTTTGGTTTCAGCCTTGTCGGCTTTCTTGGGAGTCGCTTTTTTTACTGCTGGTTTGTTCATAGGTTCAGTCAGTTTAATATTGGGTTAATATTTATTTGGATTTCGGAATGCAAAGTTAATGCAAAACATTATCAACTCAAAATAAACGCACCAATTTTTAACCTTTTTATTTTCATTTGTCATTTTTATCCATCAAATGAAGCGGATTCAAGCTTTATTCCGTAATTTTGCCGTTCAAAATTCTATAAAAACATGACTCGACACATAGTGACATTCAGCCATTACAGCGAAAGCGGGAACGCCAGCGACACGTTCCACTTCAGCGACAAAAAAGCAGCCCAAGAGAAATTCCTTGAGCTACGAGATGTCATTGAGCACAACTATGCCGACTGCCCCGACGTGGAAATCATCGACGAACCCGATTTCTTCGGGATGCGTAATCCAGAGGACGGCAGTTTCGCGCGTGTCACGCTTGACTGAGCCATGGCTCAATCGGTCATTCGTAATGACGGATGCGCACTTCAATTTCCTCGTCTTTGATGGCATCGGGTAACGACGACACATCGGTCTGCCCATAATGGTACGGGAACAGCACCAGAGGCCGGAACATCTGCGCGGCGTGAACCAACTGTTCGGGGGTCATGGTGTAGGGTTGGTTGCACGGCAAGAATGCCACGTCTATGTCATTCAGCGACGCCATCTCCGGGATATCCTCGGTATCGCCGGCAATGTAGATGCACAAGTCGTCGAGGGTGAGGATAAAACCGTTGTCACGACCTTTGGGATGGTACTGCAAGTGCCCTTCCGTAATATTATAGGCAGGAACGGCTTCGAGTTTGATGTCGGGCCTTAGTTCTTTGTGGTCACCGTTTTTCATCACCTCGCCATAACCTATCATAGAAGCACAACGCTCGTTGGTGATGAGGCGCGTCTTTTCGGTCGATAGTTGGGCGATGGCCTCCTGGTCAAAGTGGTCGCCATGCTCATGCGTGACCAAAATATAATCGGCCTTGGGATAGGTAGTGAAATCGATGCTGCGGTCGCCCAGTTTTCGCACGGGATCCACCTCTATTTCCACGCCTTCATATTGGATGCGGATGCTGCCGTGCATCAGGGCGTAGAACTTCACCACTTTATCGTTCGAGGTTTTGAACACATCCACCTCCTCCGTTGTACTGGTCACCGGACGCTTTTGCTCCTTCCATGCTTGAATTCCGCCTTTGAGATTCACAACACGATAGCCTTCGGAAGCGAGCAACTTGGCGGCCGTCACCGAGCGGCGACCGCTTCGGCAATACACCGCCACCGTACGTTTCACGTCTAAATGTGACTTGGCGCACTCCACAAAGTCGTTCGCCTTGACGTCGATGTTCAACGCCCCTTCCAAGTGCTCCTTGGCATACTCCTCCGACGTGCGTACATCCAACAGTTGCACGTCACCACTCTGGAGCAGCGCCTCGAAAGCCTTCACATCGGCATCTTCGTATGCCTTGCTGCCGCAGGCCGTGTTCAGGCCCAGCAATGCCAGCATGAGAGAAATCCATTTTTTCATATACTCATCTTTTGGTTTTCGTTCTGCAAATATCGGCAAAAAAATCGAATTGAACAACAAATCGGTGAGTCTTTTTTTGGGCTCAAACCGACGTTATTTGAGAATAAAGTTGTAATTTTGCGAATGGAATCGCAAAAATGGGCAGCGGTTCTAAAACCAGTTTATTCACTTAAAAACATACTGTATATGAAAAAATCATTACTTTTACTTGTGACTCTGCTCGCCAGCCTCTCGGCGTGGGCAGCGACTCCCGGCGAGATTGGAACGCCTGTGGTGACCTTGACGCAGAACGCCGAGGACAACACCAAGTTGGATGTGGCCATCACCTGCGAGAACGCCAAAGGCATTGTCTTCACCTTTAATGGCGATGACCCGACTCTCAATTCGCCCAATTTCGTAGATGGCTATCAGATTGACCTGACTCAGGTTCCCAGCCCCGTGACCGTCAAGGCTGTCGGCTATGACGCCGAATACAACCTCGGCGAAGTCGGTTCTGCCTCCTTCACGCTTGCCCCGATTGAAATCACCTTCGATCCCACCACCACCTGGTTCATCGATTCACAAGATGTGACCGTGACCGTGAGTGGCACCATCGGCCAAGCCGAGGTGGAATATCTGGTCAATGGTGTTCCTGTGCTCAATGCCACAGGCGAGTTCACCTTCACCGAGACCAGCACCCTCGATGTTAATGTCCGCGACGAGCGTGCCGGCGGCGAAGTCGTTACCGCATCCGAGACTTACATGTTGCAGATCTGTGTATACGGCAGCATCACATTTGGTGCGGGTGATGCAAACACCCAAATCAATGCTCACGAAGTTATTGACGAAGACGACTTGGGCAACACATGGACCATCACGACCGTTGGTACCACATCGTACACCCAGAATTCTCAATATTC
>JAFZRJ010000027.1 GCA_017619935.1 Muribaculaceae bacterium
CCAAGTGTCCGACAGTGAGATTCAGAAGGTGCAGTTCAAGATCAACCGAAGGCCAAGAAAAAAACTCCAGTTTGAATCACCAAAATCAGCCTTTTATCGAAGATTATGACTATTTTCGCACTTCAAACTGGAATCCGCCATATTCTTTCCGCCGCACCGAATATTTCGCACTTTTTTCACCATTCTCTCCACCTTCCAACTCCATCGTCTCCGCATTATCCGAGCCGTCCGAGATGTCTGAGTTGTCCGAGATGTTAGCATTCATCGCTCCGTCCGACACTCCCAGCACCTCCCGTGCATCTTCCTTTATACTGCTCCAGCCCCTCCAAAACCGCCAAAAGAAACTCATCACACCAAAATCCTAGCAGATTCCGGGAATAAGCAGGAACAATAAAATACCTGGTTAATCACACGATTTTAAATACAAGTTTAAAAAATCTTTGCCCATTAAATTTTAATTTGTAACTTTGCGCCACAACTTCAAGCATTGGATAGCGATTCAATGCGCTATTAACTTATATTTAACTCATAACCAACCATTTCATATCAACGAAAGCCTTATACTGAAGAGGTATATTATTTATGCAACTAAAAAAAATAATAGGATTGGGAGTCATGTTGCTCATCGGTGCTACTGCGATGAGCGAAACTTTGACCATTGAACAAGCTCAACAACTCGCTCAGGCCAACTACCCCATCATCAAGCGCTATAACCTCATCACGCAGACAACCAACTACAACATCAGCAACTTGTCCAAGGGTTGGTTGCCGCAATTGGGCATCGGTGCTCAAGTCACTTACCAGAACCCCGTTTCACACTGGAGTGATGACATCAACAACATCATCGACCAAGACAAAATCAAGGTGACGGGTGAAGTGAAAGAAGGAGACGACCCTTCGGTAGTACCCAGCGACATCGACTTGAGCGGTGTGAGAGTCGAGCTCCCGGAACCTAACGTGAAAGGGGTGAACAAACTTCAATATCGTGTGGGGGCCGAACTGAACCAAACCGTGTGGGAAGGCGGAGTCATCAAGAATCAAAAAGAAGTTGCACGACTCCAGGGCGAAACGCAACAAGCACAAATCGACGTGGATCTCTACGGCTTGCGCCAACGCGTGGCCGACCTCTATTTCGGCATTCTGCAACTCGATGAGCAACTGAAGCTTTGCAATGAATTGATTACACTGCTTGAAGACAACCAACGCAAACTGGAGACTTTGCAAAACGGGGGTTTGGCAACGGGAGGCGATGTGGCATCCATCAAAGCCGAAACACTAAAATCCAAGCAGCAACGCACCCAACTCATCAACTCCCGACGCAGTTTCGAGCGCGTGCTCAACGTCTTCATGGGACGGGACGAGTTCACGCCGTTATCTCTCATCAAACCCGACGACCAACTCGTTAGTTCCGACACTTATCGACCCGAATTGCGACTACTCGACAAGCAACTGTCGCTCACCTACGCGCAAGAACGACTCCTGAAGTCTTCGCTTATGCCACGCATTACGGCTTTCGCACAAGGCTTCTACGGATACACCGGATTCGACTTGATGCACGACATGATGCACCACCAAGCCTCAATCAATGGACTCGTTGGCATTAAATTGCAGTGGGCAATAGGAAACCTTTACACCTATAAAAACGATAAAGCAAGGCTTTCGCTCCTGCGCAACGATATTGAAGCGCAACGCGAGACGTTCCTGTTCAACACCCGCCTGCAGAATGTGCAGGAGAATGAATTTGTGACTGGTTTCCGCCAGTTGATGGCCGATGACGATGAAATCATCGACCTGAGAGTCACGTCGCGCAAAGCCGCCGAATCGAAACTCAATCACGGCATCATCGACATCAACAACCTCCTGCAAGAAATCAGCAAGGAGAACCAGGCTCGCATCACCAAGTGCCAGCATGAACTGGAAATGCTCCAGCACAACTATAAACTGAAAATTATCCACAATTTATAATCAACCTTGAAAATGATTAACTATAAATACAGCATTCTGGCTATAGCACTCACCCTTCTAGTGGCATGTGGAGAACAGAAATATCCCTACGACGCCTCGGGGGTGTTTGAAACGACCGATGTGATTGTTTCGGCTAAAAGCGTGGGCGAAATCAAATCGTTCAACGTGGAGGAAGGCATGACGGTGACTGCCAATCAAACGCTTGGATACATCGACACGGTTCAACTGCACTTACAAAAAGGGCAACTCAACGCCGCACAAAGTGCCACTGTTAGCCGCAAACTCAGCGAAAACACCCAAGTGGCCGCCATTAAGCAACAGATTGCAAATCTCCAAAGCGAACGCAAACGCTTCGAAGAACTGCTCAATGAGAATGCCGGAACGCAAAAGGCACTCGACGACATCGATTACCAAATCAAAGTGCTTGAGCAGCAAATGGCAGCAGCCAGCGAACAAGTGAGCACCGCTAACCAAAGCCTTTCGGGGCAAAGCAGCAGCATGAATGCTCAACGGGCCCAACTTAATGACCAAATCAGCAACTCCATCATTACCAGCCCCATCGACGGAACCATACTTTCCAAGTATGCACAAGAAGGAGAATTTGCAGCTCCCGGTAGGGCGCTGTTCAAGGTGGGCAACCTCAAGCAGATGAGACTCCGCGCCTACGTCACCGCCGACCAACTCACCAAAATCAAGATGGGACAAAAGGTTAAAGTGTTTGCCGACCAAGGCACGAGCGACCGCAAGGAATATGCCGGCGAGGTGGTCTGGATTAGCGATAAGGCTGAATTCACCCCAAAGACCATCCAGACCCGTGACGAACGGGCAAACCTCGTCTATGCCATCAAAATCGCCATTGAAAACGACGGACTCATCAAGCGTGGCATGTATGGCGACGTGAAATTCTAGACAGCCTCGTGTTCTTGCCTCACTTCTTATTATGATTGTCTCTGTCCGCAACCTGAAAAAACGATATCGTCGCGTGGAAGCTCTGCGCGGGGTGAGTTTTGACGTGGACGAAGGTGAAATTTTCGGACTCATCGGGCCCGATGGTGCTGGCAAGACCACGCTGTTCCGCATTTTGGCCACTTTGATTTTGGCCGACGAAGGCACTGCCAAAGTGGATTGGCTCGACGTGGTGCATGACTACAAGAAAATCAGACAACGCATCGGCTATATGCCCGGCCGGTTCTCACTTTATCAGGACCTCTCCGTAGAAGAGAACCTTGAGTTTTTCGCCACCACTTTCGGCACCACCATCAAGGAGAATTACCACCTCATTAAGGATATTTACAAGCACATTGAGCCTTTCAAAACGCGCAAAGCCGGACAGTTGTCGGGTGGTATGAAGCAGAAACTGGCACTGAGTTGCGCGCTCATCCATGCGCCTCGGGTGCTCTTGCTCGACGAGCCCACCACTGGTGTGGACCCCGTTTCCAGAAAAGAGTTTTGGGAGATGCTACACAACCTGCAGCATGACTACGGCATCACCATCATCGCCTCTACCCCCTATATGGACGAGGCCATGAAGTGTGACCGCATCGCATTGGTTCAAGATGGCCAATTCCTAAAAATCGACACGCCACAAGAAATCATTTCTGACTATCACCACACATTGTGGACAGTGTCCAGCGACCACATGCACCAACTGCTCGACGACTTGCGACAATGGCCACAGGCGTTGTCGGTATTCTCGTTCGGTGTGACTTATCACGTCACCGTAGCCAATGGAGCACAAGAGGCCCAACTCCTTCATTTCCTTGAAGAAAAAGGGCATCACAACATTGAAATTGGCCATATCAGCGCCAGTATCGAAGACGCGTTTATGGCTTTAAGCAAAACTGAAAGTTCATGAAAGAAAACTACGTCATAGAAGCCGAGGAACTGACCAAGCAATTCGGTACGTTTGTCGCCACCGACCATATTTCCTTCAAGGTGCACGAAGGGGAAATATTCGGTTTTCTTGGGGCTAACGGTGCCGGAAAGACCACGGCCATGCGTATGTTGTGCGGCTTGAGCAAGCCCACTTCGGGGCATGCCACGGTGGCTGGATATGACGTATATCATGAGTCCGAGATGGTGAAACGCAATATCGGCTATATGAGCCAGAAGTTTTCGCTTTATGATGATCTTACCGTAGCCGAGAACTTGCGGCTCTTCGGTGGCATCTACGGCATGAAACGCCGACAAATCAAGGGAAAAACGGCCAGTCTCCTTCATGAACTGGGATTTGAAAACGAACGCAACACCATGGTACGGTCATTGCCGCTGGGATGGAAACAGAAACTGGCGTTTTCGTTGGCAATTTTCCACGAACCTAAAATTGTGTTCCTCGACGAGCCCACGGGAGGCGTCGACCCCATCACGCGGCGACAATTCTGGGAACTCATCTATCGCGCAGCCGACCGTGGCATTACCGTCTTTGTCACCACCCACTACATGGACGAAGCCGAATATTGCGACCGCGTGAGCATCATGGTAGACGGACAAATCAAAGCCCTTGACACCCCAGCAAAACTAAAAGAAATTTTTGAGGCCGACAGCATGTACGAAGTATTCCTCGCACTAGCCCGGACAGCCATAAGAACTGGATCATGAACAAATTGAGATGCTTCATATTGAAAGAGTTCCGGCACATCTTCCGAGATGTGCGAACAATGCTCATTCTGCTGGTGCTACCTGTGGTGATGGTGCTCTTGTTTGGCTACGTCATCACCACCGAGGTCAAGGACATTCGATTGGCGGTGGTCGATATGTCGCACGATGACTTTACCCGTCAACTGTGTGACCGGTTTGCCACCAATAGTTACTTTCATTTGGTGGCAAACGTCGACAACGTGGGGCAAGGACAACGGCTGCTGGAGAAAAACAAGGCCGACCTCATTATCGTGTTTGACGAGAATTTTGCGCAAGAATTAGGACATAGCCGTGAAGCATCCATCCAACTGCTAGTGGACGGCAGCGAGCCTAATCAGGGTGCGGCTCGCGTGGCCTATGCCCAACAAGTATTGGCTGGCATCGCGCAAGAATACTCAGCGACACTGGGCGTGGAAACTAAGTTCCAAATTGTCCCCGTTACCCATGCGCTTTTCAATCCACAACTTAAGAGCGAATTCAACTTTGTGCCTGGCAATATGGGCATGATTCTGCTGCTTATTTGCGCCATGATGACCAGTGTGTCCATCGTGCGCGAGAAAGAAATGGGCACCATGGAGGTACTGTTGGCTTCACCCATGCCGCCCATTGTCATCATTATCGCGAAACTGGTGCCATATTTCATCATTTCTTGCATCAATTTGATTACCATTCTCATCTTGTCCAAGTATCTGCTAGGATTGCCCTTTGCCGGCAGTCTTCCGGCTTTTTTGGGCATTTCCATGATTTACCTGGTGGTTTCGCTGGCACTAGGATTGCTCATTTCCACGCTGGTGCGAACGCAGCTAGCGGCAATGATTCTGTCGTTGCTGCTCATCATTCCCACCATCTATTTCTCGGGTATGACCTTTCCCATCGAAAGTATGCCCACACTATACCAGCATGTCTCGACTTTCATCCCGGCCCGATGGTATGTTTCGGCTGTTCGCAAACTTATGATTCAGGGGGTGGAAGTTCAGCACGTGATGTATGAAACGGGAATCCTCACGTTGATGGCTGTAACTCTAGTCGGGGTTTCGCTTGCCAGTTTCAAGAAACGATTATAATTCACTTTAATCATATACATTAACCTGTGGTACTGCCCTATCTCATAGAAAAAGAGTTCAAACAGATGATGCGAAACATCGTCCTGCCACTCATCTATGTGTTGCTACCGTTGTCGGTCATTAACGTGGTTCCACGCATTGCCACCCAGGAAATCAAGCACATCAACTTCAGTGTTGTGGACAACGACCACAGCCCGCTATCGGAACGCCTCATTCACAAACTGAGCGCTTCGCCAAACTTCCACTTGGTGGGCAACTTTGCTTCATACCAACAGGCCTCGGCAACTATCGACAATGCCGATGCCGATATGATTATCGAAATTGAGCCCGATTTTGAGAAAAAACTGATGGTCGATGGGCTGGCACAAGTGGCGGTGGCCACCAACTCGGTCAATGGTATGAAAGGCAGCTTGTCAACGGGATATGTCACACAAATCTTGGCCGACTATTCGGCACAACTGCGCGATGAGGCCGGACTTGACGCGGGAGCCACCCGCACCACAAAGTTCAATGTCGAGCCTCGGTATCTCTACAACACTACGCTTGACTACAAACTATACATGATTCCTGCGCTCATGGCGCTCATTCTCATACTCATTTGCTCGTTCTTGCCCGCCCTTAACATCGTGGGTGAAAAAGAAAAAGGCACCATTGAACAAATCAATGTCACCCCTATCAGGAAGGTGGATTTCATCCTTTCCAAACTGATTCCTTATATCATCGTTGGTTTGTTCCTGCTCACCTTCGCCATTTTCCTGGCTTGGGCCATCCACGGCTATTGGCCTGTGGGCGACTTATGGCTCATCTACCTCTTTGCCATGAGTTTCGTGCTGGTCATGTCCAGTTTGGGACTTATCGTGTCCAACTACAGCAGCACCACACAGCAAGCCGCCCTGCTCATCTTCTTCTTCATGATGATTTTCATGCACATGAGCGGTATGCTTACGCCCATCGCCAGCATGCCCAAGTGGTCGCAAACGCTCACGCTCATCAACCCCATGCGCTACTTCATGGAGGCCATGAGAGCCATCTACCTCAAGCCCGTCACTTTTGCCGACCTTCAATGGCAATTTATGTGCTTGACCATCATGGCGGTTATCCTGTGGATATGGGCGAGCATCAGTTACCACAAGAACAATTGACATTTTCCCAAGGCAATACAAAACCGAACCGGCTACATGACCGATTCGGTTTCTTTTTTTCACATCAATTCGCCTGAACTAAATCTATCGCCACTATTCCTCTTCATGTCCGGCGGCCTTGGCTATACGTTTACGTTCCAGCTCGTCAAGCACAATCTTGCGTATTCGCAAATGAGTGGGAGTAATCTCAACATATTCATCGGCCTTGATATATTCCAGGGCCTCCTCAAGGCTGAACACAATGGGAGGAATGATACGCACCTTTTCATCGGCACCAGTGGCTCGCATGTTGGTCAGTTTCTTGTTTTTGGTCACATTGATGACCAAATCCTTGTCCTTGGCATGCTCGCCCACAACCTGACCACCATAGACCTCCTCCTGCGGGAAGATGAAGAACTTGCCACGGTCTTGAAGCTTGTCGATGGCATAGGCGAAGGCTGTACCTCCTTCCATGGCGATGAGCGACCCGTTGATGCGACGAGTGATTTCGCCCTTCCACGGCTCGTAGGCCAGAAAACGATGTGCCATAATGGCTTCACCGGCACTGGCGGTAAGCACATTGGTACGCAAACCGATAATGCCGCGTGACGGAATCTTAAATTCCATGTGGATGCGGTCGTTCTGCGTTTCCATCAACGTCATTTCGCCCTTGCGGCGAGTGACCATGTCAATCATCTTGCTGGAATACTCTTCGGGCACGTTGATGGTGAGCACCTCTATGGGCTCGCACTTCACGCCGTCAACTTCCTTGACAATCACCTGAGGCTGACCCACTTGCAACTCATAGCCCTCGCGACGCATTTCTTCGATAAGCACGCTCAGATGGAGCACACCTCGGCCATAGACCAGCCATGCGTCCTCGTTAGGTGTGCGTTCGACGCGCAAGGCCAGGTTCTTGTCCAACTCTCGTTGCAGACGTTCCCAAATGTGACGTGAAGTGACATACTTCCCGTCCTTCCCGAAGAATGGGGAGTCGTTGATGGTAAACAACATCGACATGGTGGGCTCGTCAATTGTGATGCGGGGCAGTGATTCGGGATTGGATGCGCTGGTGACGGTGTCGCCGATTTCAAAGCCTTCCAATCCAACGATGGCGCAAATGTCGCCGCACACCACCTCATCGACATGCTTCTGCCCCATGCCTTCAAAGGTGCGTAGCTCCTTGATTTTTTGCTTCACCACCGAGCCATCCTTCTTGCACAACCCCACTTCCATACCATCTTTGATAACGCCACGATGCACACGACCGATGGCGATGCGACCCACATAAGAACTGTAGTCAAGCGAGGTAATCAGCATCTGAGATTCCCCTTCAATCATCTCGGGGGCGGGAATATGGTCAATGATGGCATCGAGCACTGCAGTGATGTTGTCGGTCGGCGTGCGCCAGTCGTCGCTCATCCAGCCGTTCTTGGCGCTGCCGAAGATGGTGGGGAATTCCAACTGGTCCTCGGTGGCGTCGAGGTTGCACATCAACTCGAAGACCTGCTCCTGCACCTCGTCGGGGCGGCAGTTGGGCTTATCCACTTTGTTGATGACCACGATGGGTTTCAACCCTATCTGAATAGCCTTTTGCAGCACAAAGCGCGTCTGAGGCATTGAGCCTTCAAAAGCGTCCACCAGCAGCAGACAGCCGTCGGCCATATTCAGCACACGCTCCACCTCACCGCCGAAGTCGCTGTGCCCCGGGGTATCGATGATATTGATTTTATAGCCATTATAGTTGATGGACACATTCTTCGACAATATGGTGATGCCTCGCTCACGCTCCAGGTCGTTGCTGTCGAGAATCTGCGTGCCAACCTGCTGGTTGTCGCGAAACAGATTGCCCGCTGCAAGCATCTTGTCAACGAGTGTGGTCTTGCCATGATCAACATGGGCTATAATAGCTACATTTCTTATATTCTGCATACTTCTCATTTTTTCAAACTGCAAAATTACTACTTTAATTTCAATTGTTGGGCAATCCCCCGACAAAAACCCGCAAAATTGACCGAATCCACCCTTTGATAAAGGCATCATCGCTTTTTTTAGAGCGTTTTTATGGTCGCAATCTTGCAATTGTAAGATTTTTTGTCTATCTTTGTTGATTGAAAAAAACGATAACCCCGAGGTGCTTGTTTCCGCAACCTCATAAATACCTTACCACAATGAACAACTTTTTCAGCAAAAACCATTCGCAAGCAGGCATCAAAGCGCTAGCCATCGTGTTGCTTTTTATCATGTCCTGCTTCAATTTAGCTCTGGCCCGAACCATCAGCGAGAGCGAAGCCCGACTGGTAGCCAAGTCTTTCCTGCAAGAAAAGCAAATCATCTCGGCATCTCAAGAAATCAGTTTGGTTCGCAGCGCTGCTCGTCGTGCTCCCGGAATCAATGGTGCAGCGACAGCCCAATCGCTGTATGTCTACAACGCCGGTGACGCCGATGCCGGTTATGTGATTGTGAGTGGCGACGATCGTGCAATGCCTGTGCTCGGCTACAGCGACCATGGTCATTTCGACCCTGCCAACGTGGCCCCCGCCTTGCAGGAATGGGTCGACTTCCTTACCTCCGAAATTGAATCGCTGGGCGATGTCACCCTTCCGGCCCCCGTCACACAGCCGCTCATCACCGCCCGCGCGAGCATCTCCCCAATGATTAAAACGCAATGGGACCAAAACGCGCCTTATAATAATCGGCTTAAAAAGACCAACGATGGCAACACGGCGGTGACAGGATGTGTGGCTACGGCCATGGCCCAAATCATGAATTATCACAAATGGCCATCCAAGACCACACAGGCAATCCCAGCCTATACAACAAGCACTCAGTCCATCTATATGCCGGAACTGGCCATCACCACCTTCGATTGGTCAAACATGAAGAACACTTATCGAGGCGACAACACCGGCACCTCGGTCACCGCTGTGTCAACACTCATGCTCTATTGTGCACAAGCGTTGGAGATGGACTTCAAAAATGGAGTGTCAAGCAGTGGCACTTATAAAATGGCCAATGTATTGCCTGCTTATTTCAACTATGCCAACTCGGCATTTTTCATCGAACGTTTTGCCTACAGCACGACTGAATGGGAAAACAAGATATATAGCGAACTGTCGGCCAAACGCCCCGTTGCTTACGGTGGCTCCAAGATGGAGGGCGGACACTCTTTCGTTTGCGACGGATATGATGGCTCTACTGGCATGTTCCACTTCAACTGGGGATGGAGCGGATCGAGCGACGGATACTACTTGCTTTCGTCACTCAAGCCTCAGTATCAAGGCATAGGTAGTGCCGAAGGCACCGAAGGATATATCCGCTCGCAAGGTATCGTGGTCGGTATCACGCCTAACACTGGAACCATACCAAACGACGCCACGGCAATGACCATATCTACACTGACAGCTTCTAAAGTCAACTTTTCACGCTCCAGCTCGTCAAGTAGCTTCACCGACGTACAGTTGAAGGCCCGATTTTCGAACAACACGGGCGAGACACGCAGCTTCTTCGGCGCTTGGGCGCTATATAAAGACGGAAAGTTTGTAAAGTACATGTATGACAACAACAATTCCAGTACATATTCTACTTATAACGACTTGCAACACGGCTGGGGTGGCGACAGAACTTACACGCTCACTTTCGATGCCTCCATTGAAAAGGGTACATATATTTTGTATCCGATGAGCCAAGTCAAGTCGACCAGTAACTGGACTTTATGCTTCGGATATAAGATTTTCTACGTTGAGGCTACAGTGAGCGACTACTCACTATCACTCAAAGTTTATGGTTCAGGTGGGACACGTCGTTACAGCGAGAATTCGATTCAATTCAACGGCAGCATGAAGATTGGCAAGCCCATTAGTATTGTCGCCAATCTTAACAATACTGGCACCTCGATGAACGACTATATCTACTTGGTGGTCGACAACACAGTCACCACAATGTCGATGGCCTGTATCCAACCGGGGTCGTCGGGTAATGTGACATTCAACTATTTGCCCACCTCCACTGGCAGCAAAACCATAAAATTATCGCTCAATGATGATGGTTCAAATCCTTTCGCAACACGAAGCATTGTCATCCAGAACATGGCATCGGCCAACCTGTCCATGACAGCAAACATATTGAACACCGCTACCGTCAACAGCGAGAAGGCCATCAAAGGAAACAGCTTCACTGTCATGTCTGATATCACCAACAACAATTCCTCTACGTTTAATGAAGATGTTGTTGTACAGCTGTTCCGTGTCATTAATTATCAAAATGGTAAATATTCAGGAAAAGTGGTCAAAGACATCACCAGAACATTAACCATCAACGGAAAAGACAATTCCTCACAGACCTTCTCATTTAATGGTCTCATGACCGGTGAACAATACTGGGTACGATTGAATTATTATTCTGCCGGCCAATTGACGATAGCCAGAGACACCGGTGTTTACAGAATCGTTACTGGTTATGCCACTGGTGACGTGAACGGCGACGGCAAGGTGGATATTGAGGACGTGAATGCTATTATCAACATCATCCTTGAACTCAAGACCCGCTCCTACTACAAAGGTAATGCCGATGTCAACAACGACAATAAGGTTGACGTTGAGGACGTGAACGCCGTCATCAACATTTGCCTGCAAAATTAGCCCCGAGCGCCTTTCCCCGAAAGGCCGTTAACGGACTAACGCCAAGGCACATATTCATTTGCGGTGATGCTCCCAAATCGGGGCATCATCGCTTTTTTAGGGTCGCAATGATGCAAATATGCGGATTTTTCATTAAATTTGCTGCATGAAAAAGTTTGAGAACCTCAGGGCGCGCATTTCGCGGCCTCATAACTACCCAAACAATGAACAACCGTTTCGACTATCAACAATCACGCGGAGCGACATTGACTGTAACCACAAAATTGATGTCGTTGACCTCAACGGTATCATTAATATCATTTTAGGAATTAAATGAGGAACTTCATCTTCATTCTGATTGCCGCATTGCTGGGCAGCATGACCTTGGCAACAAGTTGCAGTTCTTGTAGCCATGGTTCTGACGAGAGCACCGAGCAACCCGACGCTTTTGACCAGTTGGTGCCCGAGACCCACACGGTGGTCGCCAGTGGCGCCTTCGATGGCGAGGTGCACGACATGGTCACCCATGTGGTGCCAGGCCGACTGAAAGAGATTTTTAACGACACCAACGACTTGCAACTCACCGCCGCACAACATCGGGGAATTCGCCCCATCGAAGGTTTGCGTTCGGCCTACTGCATCAATCGCCCGTTGGTACACATCTCCACTTGCGACGCCTATGCGGTAGACTCCATGTGGTTTTCGCTCCCCTACCTGGTGCCTCGCGCCGCCAGGCTGCTGCACGACATCGGACAAGACTTCCGCGACACCATCAAGGCGCGTGGAGGCAAAGAGTACCGCATCAAGGTCACCAGCGCTTTGCGTACCGACTTCAGCGTGCGGCGGCTCGCCCGACGTAACCGGGCCGCCACCGAGCAGTCGTGTCACCGCTACGGCACCACGTTCGACATCAGTTGGACCAAGTTTGACTGCCGCGACTCCAGTTATGTCATCTCGCTGGAGGACCTGAAAAACATTCTTGCCGAAATAGTCTATGAAAAGCGGCGGCAAGGACGTTGTTACGCCATCTTTGAGCGGCGACAAGGCTGCTTCCACATCACCGCAAGATAACATCCATTTATTTCAAAACAATGACCCTGACTGAAGCAATCAACAATTTCCTGCGCTATTCAGGCTGCAAGGAACTGAAAATCACCACCGCGCTCATCGACTGCGACGGGGTGCTCTTCGACACGATGAAAAACCACACCCGGGCATGGGTGAGACTCATGCAGAAAAACGGCATCAAGTGCACCCGCGACGAGTTTTATCTTTACGAGGGCATGACCGGTGTTGAAATTGTCAAGAAAAAATTCAAAGATGGGGTGGGAAAAAACCTGACCGATGATGAAGCCCGCGCGCTCTACAGCGTGAAAGGACGCTACTTCCTGGAACTGGGCGAAACCGGCAAGATTCCGCACATTGACGACGTGCTGAAAACGCTCAAAGATGCCGGCGTGGAGCGCATCGTGGTCACCGGTTCGCAACAGCCTTCGGTGCTCAACCGCATCGACAAGGAATTTGAGGGATTGCTGAGCGAAAAACGCGTCACCGGCGACGATGTCAAGCGCGGCAAGCCCAACCCCGAACCTTATCTCAAGGGCGTTGAACTGGCTGGCGTGCCGGCAGCGCAATGCATGGTGATTGAAAATGCGCCGCTGGGCGTGCAGGCGGCACATGCCGCCGGGTGTTTTACCGTGGCGGTGACCACAGGCCCCATCAGCGAGAAAGAAATGTACAAGGCCGGGGCCGACATCGTCTTCCACGACATGAACGAACTGGCGATGGCATTACCCGAAATGATTCATCACAACTAAACTGGCAATGGCTTCAGTCGTCACATTCAGCAACAACGTCAACGACGTGCTCGCCGACGCCATCCACACCCTGCGACCCAGCAAGGTACTGGTGCTGGTGGACAGCAACACGTCGCGATGCGTGCTGCCACTGTTGCCCATACTCGAGTCGGCACACGTCATCACCATCCCTGCGGGCGAGCAACACAAGTCCATCGACACACTGACCCACGTGTGGAAGCAGATGCAACAAGCCGATGCCACACGGCACGCGCTCATGGTCAATTTGGGCGGTGGCACGGTCACCGACCTCGGCGGATTGGCGGCAGCCACTTACAAGCGGGGCATTCCGTTCATCAACGTGCCCACCACACTCCTTGCCGCCATCGATGCCGCTGTGGGCGGCAAGACCGGCATCAACTTCAATGGGCTGAAAAACGAAATCGGGGTTTTCTGCGATGCGGTGCAGGTGATTATTTCTTCATGCTTCTTCGGAACACTTCAGCGCGAAGAACTGATGTCGGGCTACGCCGAGATGCTCAAACACGCCATGCTCACCAGCCACGACGAACTGGACCGGCTGCTCGGCCAGCAAATTGACGATATGGATTGGGATGATTTCCTGTCGCACGTCGAAACATCGGTCAATGTCAAGCGCGACATCGTGGCAAAAGACCCTCTTGAAAACGGTTGGCGGCGCGTCCTCAATCTGGGACACACCGTGGGACATGCGTTGGAAAGCCTCGCCCTGCAACGCGGCACGCCTGTCACACACGGCCATGCCGTGGCTTGCGGTCTAGTGACCGAGGCCGTTCTCTCGCACATGGCGCTGCAGTTTCCCAGCCCCGATTTGCACCATTTGGCGACCTTCGTTCGCAACCGCTATGGCGCAATACACATCACCTGCAACGACTACCCCACCCTGCTCCAGTTCATGCATCACGACAAGAAAAGTCGTGACGGCGAAATCAACTGCACCTTACTGCGGCAGTGCGGCGAGCCCGTCATCGACAACAATATTTCCGAGGCCGACATGCAAACGGCCCTGGACATCTATCGCGACCTTATGGGTATCTAAACTTACAGCGTATCGAGCGCTACCGTGTGATGGGCAAACGCCTCGGCATATTGGCACATGCATTCCAGACCGCGGAAACGCTCCATGGGGATGTGCCACTCGTCGAGCAACGACGGCATGTTCTGGCTCACGTGGCACAAGCACGCCTGATGCTTGAGGTCCACGACTTTCTCAATATTCACCCAGTGGGTCGGTCGGAACATCTGTGACTGCGTCCCCGACATCGCCTCAAAATAAAACAATTCAAACGTGCGACCCACCCGTCGCCAAGCATCCAGTACGAGCATTCCGCAGGCGGCATGGTCGCGATGAGCGTCTATCGGCCAGTGAGTGAGCACCACATCGGGGCGTTCTTCCTCCAGCAACTCGCGCATCTCCTTGTAGCGGGCAAGATTCACTTCGGTATTGCCGTCAACCTGGTTCATGAACCGGTGGCGAACGCCCATCAGTCGGCAGGCGTCTTCCGACTCCTTCACGCGAATCCTCGCCGCCGCGGCGTGGCTCTTTCCTTCAATGCCGGCTTCACCGTGCGTGAGATACACGCTCACCACCTCATGGCCCGCCTGCTTGAGCAGGCACATCGTGCCGCCGGCACACGTCTCGGGATCGTCGGGATGGGCGCCAATCACCAGTATCTTCCTCTTCTTGTCGCCCGTGGCCGAGTGCTGCGCTACCGCTGTCAGCGGGATGCCACCCAATATGGTGGTCATCGCAGCCGCTCCGGCCCCCTTGAGCATATCGCGTCGTGTCATCATAGCCTCACGATATTTATTGTAAAACGAACTTAAACCGCTTTCCCTTGCTGTTGGTGAAGGTGCCGGCATAGTAATCGCCACGGCACTCATATTGACCATCAAACGTGCCCGAATGAACGCCCTTCGAGGTGTATTCATTCAGCACCACATGCATCGAGCCGCTGGCATTCACAGCCACCATTTCCTCCAGCCTCAACTTGAACACATTCTTCGGATACTTCACATAATAGTAGTAACCCACCTCATCGCCTACTTCATTTAACTTTAAAAACATCTTGACGGCGTAAGGGCCTATCTTTCCGTTCAGTTCCTGATAGTTGACCGGCGCGGTGTTCGGCTCCGACATTTCCTGCTCATTCGCAGCCACCACTGGCGACCACATCACGATGGCCGTCACGGTCGCCAACAGTAAAATCCTAATCCATTTCATTTTCGTTGTGTTTTATGCATCGCTGCAGTTATCATTCCATTCAATATTGCAAAGGTAACAATAAAAAACCAATTCTTCATCGCAATTACAGAAAAAATCATTACCTTTGCAGTATCATACTCAAATACTGAATAATCATTAATTAAATACAAACCATTATGAAAAGTTTACGACAATTCCTGCTATTGGGTTGCACCATTCTGGCGCTCGCCGCTGCAGCCGAACAACCCGACCCCATTACCGCATCGATTCGCGACGCCTACAAACAGGCAAAAGAGTCCATGAACAAGAACAAAAGTCTGGGCAACGAGATGGTGACCACCATCCACTATACCGTTCGTGGAAAAGGCAAAACCACCGAGACACTCCACTTCTACTACAACACCGTCGAAGGCACCTACATGATGGCCGACGACGGAGACCCTCATTTCTTCTACTATCCACTGTATTTCGTCACCCGCAGCTACAATATCGGCAAACAGAAATACTACGAGGAGTATCTTTTCGACCCTTCTTCACAACGCCTGCTGTTCGCCCTCACCCAAGACTATGACGAAAACGGAAAACGGTTCGACCGGCGGTTCTATTACCACAACGGCGAAATCTACAACGTCATCGGCCCCGCCACCACGTCTTTCATGAATGAGCGTGTTTACTATCAGGCCGACGAACTGCGTCACGCCTTCGACTGGCTGCTCCAGAATCCAAAGGAATAACCCATTTGACGTCACCGCAGTCACTTTCACGGGGACTACCGCTTTCGGTGAAAAAGTGCAGTTTTCTTTGAGATTTTTGTTACAAATCTTTACATTGTATTGATATTTTCATTATCTTTGCAAAAGAAACTGCAACAGTTGATGACGATTAGCGGTGGCATATCGGCAAGCGTTGTCGGTGGGGTTTGTAATCCACCGAGAGATAGTGTGTCGTCACCACCTCGGCATGAAATTGGCTTTGCTTGTGTTTTAGACGACATGAGCGGTTGCGGCATGGCCGCGCCGTAGAGAACATACGGCACATCCCGGTTTCGGCTGGGGTGTGCCGCTTGCTTTGAAATCATTAACAACAAAACGATAAACCTATGAAAAGAATTGCACTTTTTCTCATGATATTGGTCGCCAGTGTGGTGGCGTGGGATGCCGACGCGGCAGTGACTGCGTCCACTTGGGCTGAGCTGAGCGACCTCTTCACCAACGCCAGTGCCGACGCCGACGCACCCACCGAGGTCATCCTCGCCGCCGACATCACCGCGGGCGAGGGCGACACGAAGTTCACTCTACCGAACAAACGCTACCTCGTGCTTGACCTGAACGGCCACACCATCGACCGCAACATGAGCGCGGCGACTTCCGACGGCTACGTCATACTTGCCAACTCCAACAGCTCGCTCACCATCCTCGACAACAGCCCCGGTCAGACGGGCACCATCACCGGCGGGTGGGGCAGCGGCAACGTGGGCTGCATAGTCATCAACAACGCGACGTTCCGTCTTGAGGGCGGCACCATCAGCGGCAACCGCATAGACAAACAGGGCGGCAGCGCCGTGACTTTCGCCGGCACCTTCTACATGACCGGCGGCACCATCACCGGCAACATCGCCAACACCGTAAACACATCCAACAACATGTGCGGAGCCGTCTATTTCGCCAACAACGCCAACTTCTACATGAGCGGCGGTTCCATCACCGGCAACTACTGCGGCACCACCACCTCGGGCAGCGCAGGTCTGGGCTTCTACCTGAGTATGGGCGGCATGAACGTCCACCTGAGCGGCAGTTACACCCTGAGCGGCAACATGCAGGGCACCTACGACGCGACGACGGGCACCTGGAGCAACCTCCAGCCCAGCGACTACCTGAACACCAACCGCTGCCGCATCTATATCGACGACGCCATCGCCCCCACAGCCCCCATGGCGATGGTCCTCTATAGCAATTATTATACCGATTTCACCCGCGGTTGGAGCACCTTTATGGACGGCAAGGATCCCGAGAACTGCTTCACCCTGCTGCCCTACGTCACCGACCGTGGGATAGGCGTGGTGGACGGTGAGGCGACCATCGGCACGCTGCACGCCATCACCCTCGGCGACAACATCACCGCCAGCGCCACCAGCGCCGCGCCGGGCCGGCCCGTCACCTTTTGCTACAACGGTGAAGTGCCTGAAGACTATCAACTGGTATACTCCGTGACCATCGACGGCAGCAACCCCGCCGAGACCGTGGCGGTCACCCTCGGCGATGACGGCGCCAACACTTTCGTGATGCCCGATGCCGATGTCACCGTCAGCGCCGAGATTGTTTTGGATGGATTTTTCATCGATTCCACGAACTTCCCCGATGCGAACTTCCGCGACTGGCTGCTGTCGCAAAGCTACGGCAGCGACGGCGCGCTTACCAATAGGGAAATCGCCGACATCACCTCTATCAATGTCCCAAGCAAGAGAATTGCTGACCTGACGGGCATCGAGCATTTCACCGCATTGAAGAATCTTAATTGCCTCATCAACCAGCTGACGTCGCTCAACGTGAGCCAGAACACCGCCTTGACAACGCTTAACTGCTCCGCCAACCAGCTGGATACGCTCGACGTGAGTCACAACACCGCTTTGACATACCTTAACTGCTCCTTAAACCAGCTGACGTCGCTCGACTTGAGCCTCAACACCGCTTTGGAGACGCTTAAGTGCTACAGCAACCCGCTGGAGACGCTTGACGTGAGCCTCAACACCGAGTTGACATACCTTGACTGCAACAGCAACCAGCTAGATACGCTTGACGTGAGCCTCAACACCGCATTGACAGAGCTTGACTGCTCCGACAACCAGCTGACAGTGCTAGACGTGAGCCACAACACCGCATTGACAGAGCTTTACTGCTCCGACAACCAGCTGACATCGCTTAACTTGAGCCACAACACTGCATTGACATACCTTGACTGCTACAACAACCAAATCAACGGCGGGAATATGGCGGCGTTGGTAGCCAGTCTGCCCACCGTGGATGTTGCTGATAATGGGGGTCAAAACGGAGTCTTCCGTGTCGTCGACCTTGACGCCGAAACCGAGCAGAACGTCATCACCCCCTCGCAGGTGACCACGGCAAGGGGCAAGAACTGGACGGTGTACGGCCGCATAAATGGTGATTGGGAGGAATACGGCGGCCGGGTGCCCATCAATTCCATCAACTTCCCCGACACCAACTTCCGCAACTACCTGCTGTCGCAAAGCTACGGCAGCGACGGCTTGCTCACTGCTGAGGAAATTGCTGGCATCACCACTTTATATCTCGCATATAAGAGAATTGCTGACCTGACGGGCATCGAGCATTTCACCGCTTTGAAGGTGCTTCAATGCTACAGCAACCAGCTGACGTCGCTTGACTTGAGCCACAACACCTTATTGTCTATCCTTGACTGCTCCAACAACCAGCTGACTGCGCTTAACGTGAGCCACAACACCGCCTTAACATCGCTGGACTTCTACCGTAACCAGTTGGACACCATTGACGTAAGCCACAACACGAATTTGGAGATGCTTCGGTGTTCTTTCAACCAGCTGACGTCGCTTGACGTGAGCCTCAATTCCAACTTGACATTGATTTTTTGCCAAAACAACCGGCTGACGGCGCTTGACTTGAGCCACAACACTGCCTTGACAAGGCTTGACTGCTACAACAACCAAATCTCCGGCGAAGGCATGGCGGTGTTGGTAGCCAGTCTGCCCGCAGTGGATGTTGATAATAATGGGGGCCAAAACGGCACATTCCGTGTCGTCGACCTTGATTCCGGAACCGAGCAGAACGTCATCACCACCACGCAGGTGACAATGGCGAGAGACAAGAACTGGAATGTGTTGGGTCTCACAAATGATGATTGGGAGGATTACGACGGCAGCGAGCCGCAGGAATATGCCCCCGGCGACCTCAACGGCGACGGCACGGTGGATGTGGCCGACGTGAACATCTGCATCAACGTGATTCTGGAAAGGGTCACCGATCCCGCCATAGAGGCCCTTGCCGACCTCAACGGCGACG
This sequence comes from Muribaculaceae bacterium, assembly GCA_017619935.1. GTDB lineage: Bacteria > Bacteroidota > Bacteroidia > Bacteroidales > Muribaculaceae > Sodaliphilus. Next base: position 19,500 of record JAFZRJ010000027.1, read on the forward strand.
GCACCGTGGATGTTGCCGACGTGAACATGATCATCAACATCATCCTCAGCAATTAAACCAAATTTTTAGAGAATAATAGTTCGTAAGAGAGGGATGGGTGACAACACCCACCCCTCTTTTGAAGGTGGTGTGATGTTGTGCCGCTCTTTCAGAGCTTGTTTTTTATCTGATGTTTTTCACACCGGGGTTTCGCTGTCGCTTCACCCCGGGCTAAGTTGTGCCGTGCCTTCGGCACTCCATTCCTGCTGTCGCTTCACCCTGGGCTAATTTGTGTCGTGCCTTCAGCACTTCATTCCTACTGTCGCTTCACCCC
>JAFZRJ010000028.1 GCA_017619935.1 Muribaculaceae bacterium
ATTTGGAAGGTTTCGCCTACCGTGTACCGTTGCATGTCTGGGTGTTCGCATTAGCATTAGTTGCCGTGTTGGGTGTCACGATTGCCGTAGTCACCTTGCGGAGCCTGCGTGCGGCCACGGTGAATCCGGTGAAGTCGTTGAAATGTGAATAAAAACGCTAATAAAAATAAATATGAAAAACTTCAAGATTTACACCTTGCTTGCAACCCTGTTATTGATGGGTGGGTGGAAAACGCAAGCGCAAAATTACAAAGTCGATGGCAATGGTGTCATCGTCACACGCGACTTCAATGTAACAGGGTTTGATGAAATCAATACGATTTTGCCTGCTGACATAAATTACACGGTGTCAGACAATTATTCTTGTCGAGTGACGCTTGACGAGAACCTCTTCGAGTATCTCGATATCCTCACCAAAGGTGATGATTTGGTACTTAGGTACAATTCTGAAAAGGGTCAAGCAATCCAATTTAAACCCACGGAATTCCGCATTGAGCTCAGCGCTCCAACGATAGAGGAAATCTCCATGTTAGGAAGCGGCGAGTTTTGTTTCATCACTCCGTTTGAAACCCAGCAACTGGAAATCAGCATAGCGGGTTCGAGTGGCGTGACATTCGCTAAAACCGCCACCATCCCAGTCCTTAAGACGAGCATTGCCGGTTCGGGAAAGCTGATGTGCAAGGAACTCATCGCCGATCATGCTGACTTGAGCATCGCCGGTTCGGGCGATGTGTATATCGAGTCGGGAAAGGTAACAAGCGCCGATGTCTCTGTGGCCGGCTCGGGTACGATAGAAACCCGCTGCCAACTGGAATCGATGGATTACAGCATCACGGGTTCGGGTGTAATCAGGTATCTTGGCCGTGTCAAGGTAAAAGGTCAAAGAATGGGTGGCAAGCTTATTCGTATTGACTCGGAAAACGAGGATTGCAAATCGAAAAAATAGGATGATGCCATGAAGTCATTTTGGAATTTCCTCAAGCGTAACAAGCTCTATGCACTCATCAACCTTTTGGGCTTGACCGTCTCGATGGCCTTCGTGCTGCTCTTGGCGGTGTATGTGCAAAAACAGTTCACTACCGATGCTTTCCAGGAGAATGCCGACCGTATCTATCTCGTCGCACCGGGGCACAATTACACCATGGCTTATTGGACCGACAAACACCTGCGCAACCTCCTGCCGGAAGTGGAGAAATCGGTGACGGTATATCGGATGTCACAAAACGCTGAGTTTACCATCGAGGACGAAACAGTGTATGGCAGTGTCACCATTGCCGACTCCTGTTTCTTCGACATCTTCAGTTATGACCTGACGGAAGGCTCAAGGGCAGACTGGAAAATCTCGTGGGACCGCTGCATGGTGAGCGAGGCTTTCGCCAACGCGCATTTTGGCGACAAGGATCCGCTTGGGCGCAGCATCAGGTTGAACGAGGCTGGAGGCCTTGTGCTGACGGTATGCGGTGTCTATAAGGACTTCGGCAACTCCGTCATTGACGCGCCCGATGTGTTGTGCCGCGGCGAAGTGCTTCCCAAAATCATCCCGAACCACAATGAGGCAATGAACCAGTCCAACGGCGGCATCTGTTTCTTGATGACCTATCCGAATGCTGACCTGAACGCAAGGCACGACGACATTCTGGATTTCCTCAACAAGAACTATTTCGTCTACGCCAGCGGCAGGGAGACCGACGTGCGCATCATCCCGCTTCGCGATGTTTATTTCTCGGGTGTCGATGTCTTAGATGGTTCACAAACCTTGAAATTGGGCTCACGGAAAATGGTGAATCTGTTGCTTGTCGTGTGCCTCGTGCTGTTGCTTTTCGCGGTGCTCAACTATGTGAACCTCACCACCGCGCTAACGGGTTTCCGAGCCAAGGAAATGGCCACTCGGAGGCTGGTAGGAGCCACCAAAACAGGCATCTTTATGCGTATCATTGGGGAATGCGTCGCGCTGTGCGCAGTGGCAATGGCGTTGGCCATCTTGCTTGCAGAGGCTCTTGCGCCCAACGCCTCTGAACTGTTGGAATATCCCATCTCGGTGTTTGCGATGGCCTCGGTGGGCAATGTGCTGGTTGTCGTGGCTTTTGTCCTGATTTTGGGAATCATCGCAGGACTGGTGCCTGCCTTGATGATACAGAAGGCGCAACCCATCGAGATTGTGCGAGGCGCACTGCGCATGAAGACACGGACGGTTTACGGCCCCGTCATTATCATCGTGCAAAACACTGTGGCCGTGGTGATGCTCGTCGCTGCCCTGACAATGTTCCTGCAAATCCGCTTTATGGTCACTGCCGACTTGGGGTTTAACACCAAGGATATTGTTGTCGTGCAGAATAATTACGGCCAGTCTTCCATGATTCAGCCGATGTTGGAGCGTTTCAAGAGCGAGCCTTTCGTGGAGGAGGTGGGCAAAGGCATCCCTATTCCGGCCTTGGGTGCTTTTCATGGCAATATGGTCGAGCTTCCAGATGAGTCATACGTGAGTTTCAAGTTGGTGTTGGGCGATGAGGGCTATTTCAAGATATTGGGTCTCAAGGAGAAACAAGACAACCACAATCCCAATGCCTATTGGCTGACGGAATCGAGTTTCAAGTTGTTGGGCCTTGATGAGAGTGCCACGGAGTATCAGAGTGTTGCGGGAGCGATGCCGATTGGCGGCGTTTATTACGATTTCGGCACCGCGCCCTTTGAAAGTGAACATGATGGCTGGGGAACGATGGTCATGAACTACAAAGATGCCTATCCCGACAATATGTGCTGGTGGTTTCTCGTGAAGACCACGGGCAGCCACAAGGAAGCCGTCACGCGATTGGAGGCGATTGCCAAGGAGTGCTTCCCCGACAAATTGTTTGAGGCGCGGTATGTGGAAGATATCATCAAAGGCAACTATGCCTCGTCGAGCCGTATTCTGCGCATCGTTTTGATTTTCACTCTGTTGTCGATGTTGGTTTCAGGCTTGGGCTTGTTTGCCATGAGTTCGTACTACATGCAGCAGGAGCATCGCAGCGTGGCGGTGAAGAAGGTGTTTGGTGCCGACTATGGCGGCGTGTTGTGCGAGTTGGTGCTGTCGTTCATGAAGTTGGTCGGCGTGGCTTTTGTGGTGGGCATTCCCATTGCATGGCTCGTGATGCACCGCTGGCTTGAGAACTACGCGCAGCGCATCATCCTCTCCTGGTGGATTTTCATCTTGGCGGGCCTGGTGGCGGTCATCTTGGCTTTCGTGTCGGTGATTTGGCAGAGCGTGAAGACGGCGAAGGAGAATCCGGCGGTGGTGTTGAAAAAAAACAATTAATACTTAAAAATCATTCAAACTATGGCTCGAATCTTAAAAAAAGGCAAGACCACCATAGCGTCTTCC
>JAFZRJ010000029.1 GCA_017619935.1 Muribaculaceae bacterium
ACAATTATTCCGACCAACAAATCAAGCAAATACAATACAAAATCAATGCAAGACCAAGAAAGAAACTCGGCTACAAAGCTCCAGTACAAACTTTTTTCTTACCTTTGCAAACGTAGTTGCATTTTGGAGTTGAATCTTCCATAAAAACTTTTAGTTGACTAAATGTGTTGTTTATAAATAAAATTAGTAACTTTGCAAGTTATAATATATATAGCAAATAATTATTAGTTTTTGATTATTTAGAAATTATGAAAAGAATAGTATTATTACTTGTGCTATACATTGTAAGTTTAATGGCCATCAATGCAGAAGACTATGCCCAGGCCACATTCCCGGTGCAGAAACATGACTTCGGCACTATCAAGGAACAGGGCGGTCCGGTGACATGCACGTTTGAGTTCATCAACACAGGCAACAAACCGTTGCTCATACTTGATGCCGTGGCATCATGCGGCTGCACCCGCCCCGAGTTCCCCACCAAGCCCATCAAGCCTGGAAAGAAAGGGAAAATCAAGGTGATTTATAGTCCGATTGGGCGTCCGGGGGCATTCCGTAAAACGGTGAAAGTCGTTACCAATGGTCGTGAAGCTCGCACCTCACTCACCATTGAAGGTACTGTTGTGCCACAAACGAAATAATGAGGCGTGCCGTCACGATAGGGTTGTCAGTGTTATGGGGGCTGCTGGCTTTGGCGCAAGGTCGGGCCACGTGGCTTGAGACCACACACGACTTCGGCACCTTCCACGAACAAGACGGCAAAGTGACCTGCATCATGCGTGTGGTGAACACCGGCGACTCATCGTTGCTCATCACCCGGGTGCGTTCCTCCTGTGGCTGCACGGCTACCGAATACACCCGCGCCCCACTCCAGCCGGGCGACACGGGATGCGTGAAACTCACCTATAACCCCAAGTCGCGTCCGGGAGAGTTCAGCAAGGATGTGCATGTCTTCACCAACGGCCAGCCCGCGCGCAGCATGCTGACCATCAAGGGCAACGTGATCCCCTGCCCCTCGACCGTCGATGACGAATACCCCGTGGCGGTGGGGTCACTCAGGCTCAATGGCGCCACGTTACCACTGGGCGAAGTCGTCAGGCCACAAGGGCGCATGGCTTACCTGAGCGGTTACAACGCATCGACCGACACCATGGTCGTGACCACGGCACGAGCCCCGCGACACATCGTACCGAAGGCCGTACCCGACACGGTACCACCAGGAGCGCTCACCACGCTCACCTTGTTTTACGACAGCAAACAAGCGCCTCTATGGGGATTGAATGTCGATTCGCTGCTGGTAATGGCCGAGCCGTTGGGCGACAACCCCACAGCGCTGAGCGGATTTACACAAATCGACGTGATGGCGCTCGTGCAGGAAGACTTCTCACGCATGACCAGCCAAGAGCGCGAACAAGCACCGAAAGTGGTTATGGATGGCAACGAACGCATCAACTTTGATCCCGTGGAACGTGGCGCCACCATGAGGCAGCAGTTTGTCATCAAGAACGGAGGCAAATCGCCGTTGCTAGTGCGACGGCTGTGGACGGGCAGCAACGGTATCACCGCCAGCATCGACCGCAATGAAATCAAACGCGGGAAGAAGGCGACAGTAACCATTGAGGTGAACACCGCAGTTTATCGTGAGCCCATCCTCAACGCCTCGCTCACCGTGATGACCAACGACCCCGACCAGCCCTCTTTCAACATTAGGCTCGTGGGAGAAATCAAGGACCCCCAGCCTTGAAAAAGAGACTAAAAAAACTGACTGAAATGGAAGAAAACAAACATCATAACGAAGCCGAAGGATGCTCGTGCGAGCACCCCGAAAACGACGCACAATACAGCGGACTGCAAGTCAACGCCGGCATTGAGCAACCGCCCATGGTGAATCCGTACCTGAAACGTCGCCGCAGGCCACAACTCACGGTCAACGACTATGTGGAAGGCATCCGCAAGGGCAACACTGCAGTGCTGGGGCAAGCCGTCACACTGGTGGAGAGCCTTATGCCCGAGCATCAGGTGGTGGCGCAGGAGGTGATAGAAAAGTGCCTTCCGTTCACAGGCGGAAGCAAACGCATCGGCATCACCGGTGTGCCTGGAGCCGGTAAGTCCACCTCCATCGATGTCTTTGGCATCCATGTGCTCAACCGGGGAGGCAAACTTGCCGTACTCGCCATTGACCCCAGCAGCGAACGCAGCAAAGGCTCGATTTTGGGCGACAAAACCCGAATGGAGAAACTCGCTGTTCACCCCAAGGCTTTCATTCGCCCTTCACCCTCGGCAGGCTCTCTGGGCGGAGTGGCACGCAAGACACGCGAGACCATTGTGCTGTGTGAAGCCGCCGGCTACGACAACATCTTTGTCGAGACCGTGGGCGTCGGGCAGAGCGAGATTGCCGTGCACTCGATGGTGGATTTCTTCTTGCTGATTCAGTTGGCGGGAACAGGCGATGAGTTACAAGGCATCAAACGCGGCATTATGGAGATGGCCGACGGCATTGTCATCAACAAGGCCGACGGCGACAACATCGAACGGGCCAACCTTGCCGCCACACAGTTCCGCAACGCCCTGCATCTGTTTCCGTTACCTCCTAGTGGCTGGACACCCGAGGTGACCACCTATTCGGGTTACTATGAACTGAACATCGACGGCGTTTGGGACATGATTGACCGCTACTTCGACCATGTGCACGCCAACGGCTACTTTGAGGAACGCCGCCGCCAGCAGGAGAAGTACTGGATGTATGAGACCATCAACGAGCAACTCAAAGCCCGTTTCTATAGCGACCCCGAGGTGCAGCGTCTGTTGAACATCAAACAGGACATGGTGCTCAACAACCAGCAGTCGTCGTTTGTCGCCGCTGCCGACGTGCTGCGCCATTACTATGAAAATTTAAACAAAAACAATGATTGATATGAAACGATTTCTTTACTTCATGATGCTGGTCGCCGTGCTGATGTGCTGCACCCAGTGCGACCCACTGAAAAAAGTGGAGGCACAAGCCTACCCCATCAACTATACTGAGTTGGACAACTACTATGTCCTCAACACCGTGGATGCAAACAAACTGAGGAAAGTCATCATCGATAACGAGCAGGACTTCAGGCAATACTTCGGTGAAGCGGCTGTCATGGGACGCAAAGGCCAGCCCACACCGGTCAACTTCAAGACACAATATGTGCTTGCTGTAATCCTGCCGACCACCGACCGCCTCACCCAAGTGATTCCCGCCGAAATTTCGCAGGTCAACAACACGGTTGTGTTCAACTATCGCGTCAAGAAAGGGGAAAAACAAAGCCACACGATGACACCTTTTGCGGCCGTAGCCATCGACAAACCCAAAAACACCGAGCAGTTTGAATTCTATTTCAAGCAATTATAGTTCCAAACTATCATTTTTTATCATCAATATATGCAAACTTATACCTATAAATATCCCCACCCGGCAGTGACTACCGACTGCGTAGTGTTCGGTTTCGACGGCGTACGGCTGAACGTGCTCCTCATTGAACGCGGCAACGAACCTTACAAGGGGCACTGGGCATTTCCGGGCGGTTTCCTCAACATTGACGAGGACGCCCCCGACGGCGCACGGCGCGAACTACTTGAAGAAACGGGCCTGACCGTCACCAATGTGGAGCAACTGGGTGCTTTTGCCACGCCCGACCGTGATCCTCGCGAGCGGGTCATCTCCATCGCCTATTTCACGCTGGTACGCACCAGCGAGGTCGTTGGCGCCGACGATGCTAAACAAGCGCAATGGTTCCCCATCAACAAACTGCCCGAATTGGCTTTCGACCATCAGCAAATCTTTGAGCAAGCCCTAGAACGTATGTCGCACTTCCTCAAACTCAAAACAGGCAACTTCATGAGCAGCGATTTCACTTACGAGGAAATTGACATGATTTATTACGCCACGCTCACGCGCTAAAACTAATATTTATTTGTTTATTACAAATTTATTGACTATATTTGCAAAAATTATTCAGCTGTCTGCAGATTTGCGCTGCCTTTCAGCACATTATTAACTTCTAAAATAATACAGTATGAAAAAATTTATTACGCTTTGTTTTTTGGCAAGTGCTGTCCTGGCACAGGCCAAGGTGTACACGCTGGCTGACCTAGTCGACGTTGTCGGAACAATGGAAAATTCTTACGAAAAGAATGGTGAAACCATCACTGAGACCATCGGTATCACCGTCGACGATGACAATGTTTACACCATCATGTTGCCTACCGGTCTGGCTGCTGATGTGTCCGGAATTGGATTTGATGACAACAACATTATTCTTACTAAGAAGTATTTCACCATCACCGAAGGCAATGACCTGGCCATCAACGAAGGCGAAACGCTGCAATTTGCTGGAGCCGCCATGTTGGAAATGCTGGGAACACTGACGGCCACCACCGCCACTTTTAAACCCGCCGAAGGCGCCGAGGGCACAGCACAAGGCTTCCGCATGTATGGCGACAACGCCGATGCCACTTTCACCGATTGCATTTTCAACAAGCTCGGTATCAACTTCGGCTCTTCCAACGGCAATCTCGTGATGGATGGCTGTACATTCTTAGAGCATAATGGCAAGAGCGGCAACTCGGCCGTCAACTTCACCAGTTCATGTAATGGCAATGAGATTACGAACTGCACGTTTACCAATTGCGCGCTCTCGGGAGTTGCCAGTGGTGCTAACACTGGTGTGGGCATTATCATTAAGGACTGCGAATTCCTGCATGAGAACGTGGTCACTCGCCTGTACCCGCACATCAACCTGACGCTTGACAGCAACCGAGAAATCATTATTGACAGCAACAAGGTGATAGGCTCCAAGCAGACCAACCGATCGGGTGGTATCGCTATCAGCAACCTGCTGGGCGGCACATACACCGGCGCTGTCTATGTATGTAACAACTATGTTGAAGGTAACTCCTACGGCATTACGCTCACGGGACAAGGCAACATTTACATCGAGAACAACAAAGTCATCGACAACAAGTACATCGCCAGCGCCGCATCTGGTGGCAGCGGTATCAACATCACTTGCAGCACCGAAGGCGTGTTGGCGAAAGCCTATATCAAAGGTAACCTCATCAAGGACAACTTGTGGGGCATCACGGCTTATTCTGTCAAGAACGGCGTTCCCATTGGCTCGGTTGAAATCAACGCTGGTAAGGGGTCTGATCCCGAGGCTGAGGACTATAACCCTGGCGGAAACGTCTTTATTAACAATGGTAATGGTGGTGTGCTGTATGATTTCTACAACAACACCTCACTTGACAATTATGCCCAAGGCAACACTTGGAATGTCGAAGTTCAAGACGAAGAGCACATTGAGGCAGTGGTTGTCCACAAGAATGACGATGAAAACCTCGGCACCCTCTTCTTCATGCCGCCGGCCGCCAGCACAGTGGGTGACCTCAATGGTGACGGAGTCGTTGACATTGCCGACGTGAACATCTGCATCAACATCATTCTGGAATTGAACAACGATCCAGAACTGAAGGAGCTTGCCGACCTGAATGGTGACGGTGTGGTGGATGTGGCCGACGTGAACGCCATCATCAACATCATTTTAGCCAACTGATCATTGATTATCATTAGCAATAACAACAACCGCGATGCACTCGAACCAGTGTATCGCGGTTGTTTTTTTGCGACTATCGTACTTAATGGGTTGACTCCATCAGTTTGGCTGCATGGTCCTTGACCTGGTTCATGAGCCAGCGAGGGGTGGAAGTGGCGCCACAAATGCCGATGCGCTGCTTGCCCACGAGCCACGCAGGATCAATCTCGGTTTCATTGCTGATTAGATGAGAATTGGGATTGGCATCCAAGCACTGGGCGAAGAGGATGCGACCATTACTGCTCTTGCTGCCGCACACAAACAGGATGAGTTCATGCTGCTGGGCAAACTGGCGAATCTGCGGGATGCGGTTCGCCACCGAGCGACAGATGGTGTCGTAATACTCAAAACGGACATCGGGAGCGATGCGACGCTTGATTTCTTCTACAATATGCTTGAATCCCTGAAGCGACTTAGTGGTCTGTGAATACAAAATGATGTCTCGGGTGAAGTCGATGTTGTCAATCTCATCCACATTTTCGATGACGATGGCCGTGCCAGCGGTCTGCCCCACCAGCCCATTGACCTCGGCATGACCTCGCTTGCCATAAATGACAATCTGCGGGCGATGCTTGTCGTCGGCCTGTTGGTATGACTGCGCGATGCGCTGTTGCAGCTTGAGCACCACCGGGCAAGTGGCATCAATAATCTCGATGTTGTTGCGACGTGCTATTTCATAGGTTTCGGGGGGCTCGCCATGAGCGCGTAGCAGCACTTTCACATCGTGCAACTCACGCAGTTGCTCATGAGTAATGGTTTCCAGCCCTGTCAACTCCAATCTAGCCACTTCGTTGGAGTTGTGCACAATGTCGCCCAAGCAATAAAGATGCCCAGTCGTTCTGAGTTCCTCCTCAGCCTTGCTGATGGCGGTAGTCACTCCGAAACAGAATCCCGAACCTTTGTCTATTTCAATCATGTTGAACCGGCAGCAACAGTTATCTGTTGATTATTCTCTCATACTGATCCATGAGCCACTGGTTTTGCTCCGAGATGGTCATGTGGGAGTTGTCAAGAATCAGTGCGTCATCGGCTCGGCGCAGCGGACTTTCTTCGCGCGTACTGTCGAGGCGGTCACGTTCGGTCACGTTGTGCAGCACCTCCTCATAGGTGACGTCGGTATCACCTTTCGACCTGAGTTCATCAAACCGTCGTTGCGCTCTCACAGCCGCGGTGGCGGTGACAAAAATCTTGAGTTCGGCTTGAGGGAACACCACAGTGCCAATGTCGCGCCCGTCCATAACGATGCCTTTTTTCAGCCCCATGGCTTGTTGCTGCCGCACCATGTCGCGACGCACGAAACCGATGGCGGCGATGATGCTCACCTTGTCGCTCACTTCCATGGAGCGAATCTCACTTTCCACATTGCGACCATTGAGATAGGTCTCGTTCTTGCCTTCGGCACTGGGTTTGAACTTGATGCGAATGTCGGTCAAGCGCTGCTGCAATTCGGCCTCGTTCACCTTGTCGCCGTCAAAGAGGCCGTTTTCAAGACAATAGAGCGTCACGGCGCGATACATGGCACCGGTGTCGATATAAGCATAACCAATGTTACGGGCCAGCGTCTTGGCCATCGTGCTCTTGCCAGTCGAGGAAAAACCGTCGATGGCTACAATGATCTTCTTCTTTTCCATAGTCACTTTATTGTCGATAAATTCTTTGGCAAAGGTACGAATTTAATTAGAAACTTCAAATAGGTTATAGAATATTCGAAATTTTCTTGCTCATTTGATAGAAATGAACTAATTTTAGTGCCGAATTTTAAACATCACTTTTAAAAATAATAGAAAATATGGGATTATTACAAAACATCGTAGATGCGGCCAAACAGGCCACACAACCAGGTAATCCTTATGCTCAGCAAGGTTACCCGCAGCAAGGTTATCCACAGCAGTATCCACAGGGACAACAGCCCTACCAGCAAGGATATCCTCAACAAGACTACTCCCAACAAGGCTATCCACAGCAACAACAATACCCGCAGCAGTACCAGCAGGGTCAGCAACCCATGGCTAACCCGCAGCAGCAGCAACAGCAAGGCGGCTTAGGCGGTATGCTCGGGGGAATGATGAATGGAGCCACCATTGGTGGCGCCGTGGGTGGCGCTGTGCTCGGCCGTATGATGGGCGGTGGCATGGGTGGCATGATCGGTGGCACTGTCATTGGTGGTGTTCTGGGTAATGTACTCTCAAAAATGGGCAACAACCAGCAAGGACAAGCACAACAAGGTCAGATGCCTCAAGGACAAGTGCCTCAACAAGGATATCAACAGCAGGGTTACCCTCAGCAAGGATATCCACAGGGACAAATTCCCCAACAGGGATACCAACAAGGTTACCAGCAGGGTTATCAGCAGCAAGGCAATATGCCCATGCTCCCCTCACTGGACCAACTCAGTGAGACGGCCCGTGGCGTGATTGCCGTTATCGACATGGCAGGAGCAGCCGTTCCCGTGCAGGTGAACATGCAACAGCCCATGCAACAACAGTACCCGCAGCAAGGTTATCAGCAGCAACAATACCCCCAGCAACAGCAGGCACAACAACCTGCCGCTGGAGGTCATTTCCAAAAATTCAAACAATAATGTCTAACCACTTCACTAGCATAACGATATGGAACAGAACTATTCAGCCATAGAAAAAACTATCAATTTGGTTGCCAAAACCGGTCTTTATTTTGCCAGTGTCGATGGCGACTACTCGCAAGCCGAGCGTAACTTTATTGAGAATTACAAGGCCCGCCTGACTCAAGTGGGGCCCATGAACGAAGTGCAATACATCTTTGACCACGTTTGGGACCACCCCGTGACACTTCAGGAAGTCATCAACGAGACCCGCGAACTGTTGGACATGATGCCCGCTCCCGCCGACAAGCAGGCGATTGTGGCGTCGCTGGCCGGATACATCCAGCACGTCATCATGGCCGACGGTGTAGAACATCCCGATGAGCGTGAAGCGCTCATCACATGGATGAATGCCCTGGTATAATCCCACGGGATTAATGAGATAACACCAAGTATTATTAACTCAACCAATATCAAACTTTATGGCTTACAAAATCGTAGAAATTGAAGGCGTAGGTGACGTTTATGCCGAGAAACTGGTTGCCGCTGGCATCAATACCGTTGACGACCTGCTTGACAAGTGCGCCGCACCTGCCGGTCGCAAAGCACTGGCCGAAGCCACCGACATCAGCGAGAAATTAATCCTAAAATGGACCAATCATGCCGACTTGTTCCGCATTAATGGTGTAGGACCACAATTCGCCGAACTGCTTGAAGCAGCCGGTGTTGACACCATCAAGGAACTGCGCCATCGCGTAGCGGCCAACTTGGTGGCCAAGATGGAGGAAGTGAACGAGGCCAAGCACCTTGTGCGCCGCGTTCCTGCCGAAATTGAGGTTCAAAAGATGATTGACCAAGCCAAGGAGCTTGAACCGCGCATGACCTATTAATCAATAGCGGTCATTCTTACAATGCCACTTTGCCTCACGGCACCCAAGTCGTGAGCAAGGTGGCATTGCCGTTGATATGGAATTGGGTAGCCACGGCGGGAACAAGCACGGTTTGGCCGCGATGCAACGTCACGTCAGGATTGTCGCTGTACAACGTCAATTCGCTTTCATCGCTTAGGGTGATTTCACCATCAAGGCACATCACGATGACAAACGAGGGCACATCATCCAACGACAAGGTGCGCTCACCACTCACTTGCAAACGACTCACCACAAAGTACGGGCACTCGACGATGCGGGTGAACTGTGCGGTCTCTTGGTCATAAGGGACGAGTGCGTCGAGATTGGCGGTGTAATTCAACGCCTCACGAGCCAATGCGGTGTGCAGTTGCCGCTTATTGCCCATGGCATCGCGGCGGTCGTAGTCATAGACCCGATATGTGATGTCGCTCGTCTGTTGTATCTCGGCCAACAGGTTGCCGGCACCGATGCTGTGAATGGTGCCCGGAGGCAAGAAAAAGGCGTCACCAGCATGTGCTTCATATTGCCGTACCGCTTGAATGATGGAGCCATCGGCCACCATGCGCTCATAGTCGGCTGGCTTGATTTCTCTGTCAAAACCCGCGAGAATCTTGGAGCCGGGCAGCGGATTAATCACATACCACATCTCAGTCTTCCCTTGACTGCCGTGGCGCAAGGCAGCAAGCGCGTCATCGGGATGGACTTGTACCGACAAGTCTTGCTCGGCGTCAATAAACTTGACCAACAACGGAAATTCATTGCCAAAACGGGCATAGACCTCGGCTCCCACCAGCGCGTCACGGTACTTGGCCAGCAACTCAGGCAAGGTCAAACCGGCGTCAGGTCCCTCGGCGACAATGGACTCCTGACCATTGACACCCGAAATTTCCCAACTCTCGCCGATGTTGCGCTGACTGGTGGTAAGTTGCTTAAAGGTGGGGATGCGATGGCCGCCCCACAACACGCTTTTCAATATGGGATGAAACTTAAACACTTCTAGCCGAGAGTTGATGTTTTATTCTGTCATGTCGCCACGACTTTGCTTTCGGGAGGCACGCTGTTGTTTCTGCATCAAGGCGCGTTCGCGATTGGCGATGCGCTCCTGTTCAAGCAATTCGGCTTGTGCTTGCTCGACAGGAACATAATCTTCCTGGCTCAAACGGTCGAGCAAAGAGTCAAGTTGTTCGCAGTTGTCCACGGTGATGTCGCCCACACGGGTGCGGCGCAACCCATAGAGATGCGCCCCACTGTCCAGCGCTTCACCGATGTCGCGAGCCAGCGCGCGAATGTAGGTACCCTTGCTGCACACCACACGCACAACAAGCGTAGGCTCGGCAGGCAAGCCACATTCCAGCACTTCTATTTCATCTATCACAAGCGTCTTGGGGCGGATGTTCACTTCACGACCTTTTCGCGCCAGTTTATAGGCGGGCTTGCCGTCCACTTTGCATGCCGAGAAAGAAGGCGGCACTTGCTCAATAGCCCCTGTGAACCGTTCCTGAAGGACACGTTCAATTTGCTCCCGTGTGATATGTTGCCAGGGATAGGTGGCATCTACCTCGGTCTCCATATCGAACGACGGCGTCGTCTCACCCAAACGAATCCACGCAATGTATTCCTTGACCCCAACCTGAAGTTGGTCTATCTGCTTGGTCTTACGACCCGTGCACACGATGAGCACACCGCTGGCAAGGGGGTCAAGCGTGCCGGCATGACCCACATGCATACGGCGCACGCCCAACTTGCGGCAAAGTAGGTTACGCACTTTTTTCACCGCCAGAAACGAAGTCATTTCCAGCGGCTTGTCGATACAAAATATTTCTCCTGCTACGGGGTTAAGCATCATGTAATCATCAAAATTTCACAAAGGGGGGCGTCATCAGTCCACCATCTGCAAGGTGTGACCCGTCAACAATAATGCCAGAATCACCCCTCCAACAATGATGCGGTACCATCCGAACGCCTTGAAACCATATTTCGTGAGGAACGAGATGAAGAATTTGATGGCCAAAATCGCTACAATAAATGCCACCACACATCCGATAATCAACACGTCGAGATTTTGCACCAGCACCTCACGGTATTCGGGTTTGAGCAGCATCTTGAGCAGTTCATAACCCGTGGCGGCTGCCATGGTGGGCACTGCCAGGAAGAACGAGAACTCGGCTGCGGTCTTGCGGGTGAGACCCTGCTGCATACCACCGGCGATAGTCGCGAACGAGCGAGATGTACCAGGTATCATGGCGATGCACTGGAACAGACCTATGGTGAACGCCCGGCGCTCGGTAAGCGGTTTGTCCTCCTTACGGTCGAACCACTTGTCAACGAACAGGAGCAACACGCCCACGCCAACCAGCATGGCCGCCACAACCCACACGTTGCCCATCAGACCCTCGATGAAGTCGCCGAGAAGCAACCCGATGACAGCGGCGGGAACAAAAGCCACCAGCAGTTTCCAGTAAAAGTCATACTTCTGCAGCCAAGCCCGCCAGCCCGTCACGCCCTCTTCCACTTTGCTCAAGCGGAAAAAGCGCTTCCAGTACAATACCACGACCGACAAGATGGCTCCGAACTGGATAATCACCGTGAACGCGTTCACAAACTTGTCGTTGATATCCACGCCAAGCATGTTTTCGGTGATAATCATGTGTCCCGTCGATGAGACAGGAAGGAACTCGGTAAGCCCTTCCACTATCGCGATGATAATCGACTGCAACCAATCCATGACACGTTATTTCTTTTCGTCGTCGTTGCGTTTTGGACGCCACAGGATGGCAGGCGCCATCAGCACAAAGCCCAGCAGCGCAATCATCGGCCCTACGGTCGTGCGGCGGCTCTCAAAAATAGCGTTATTGAACTCTGCGCCTTCATTGGCGCTGCCTGTCATCAGCCAGAAACCGACAACGATGAGCAACAGGCACACAGCCATTAACAGCATGTTCAGTTTCCCAATCGGGAAGACAGAGCGCTCGTTTTTCTTGTCCATGATGTTCTTATTTTTAATTTCAGACTGCAAAATTAGTGCAAACCGAGCGCAAAACAAGCAAGCACTCTTGATTTTTTTGCCGAGGTGCAGCCTAATTTCGCAATTTTATTGCAAAATTAGTGCAAACCGAGCGCAAAACAAACAAGCACTCTTGATTTTTTTTGCCGAGGTGCAGCCTAATTTCGAGGTTTTTACCTCAACATTAGTGCAAACCTGACGTAAAAACAAATTTAATTGATTTTTGCGACAGGTTCGGGGAGATGATGCAGCACGAGTTGCACGCAGCGTGCTGTAGCTTCAGCCAGCGTCACTCGACCCAACAACAGCATCGCCGCGGCGATGACCAAGCAGAAAACCCCGGCATGTTGCGTCGAAGACGCAGAATGCTTCGGAGAAGCTATTTGTCGGAAAGACCATGCAAGAGGGTCGAAGACTCTCGCAGCTTGGTCCTTGCGCCATCCATGAAAGGTGCCTCGAAGAGGAACTTCAACCAGTACATGCAGTGCCAAAGACAACGTAGAAGTTCGTCTTCGACGCACCACCCAGAGTCGCAGCTGTGAACCAAGCATCGCACCCTTACTGGGTGCTCGCATGGTTTTTAACACGATGTCGGGCCTTCGACCCGCCCAGCATCTTCGATGCTTTACCACCTCATACTTTAGCGTGTCCAATTGCGGAAAACAAGATAGAGTGTAGGGTCAACTGGCAAGTGCATAAACGGGCATAAAAAACACTCTGCATTTTGTTAATTTTTCTGGTTTTTGTTGTAACTTTGCAACATAAATAGTTCCTAATTTTTTGTTTTATGAATAGTAATAGTTTAATCATCAATATTATTTTGAGCAATTGATCATTGACAATTGATAATTCTTAAATGCCGCAATGCACCGAAAAATGTGCATTGCGGCATTTACATTAAACCTGTCGGACTCTTCGGATAAAAAGGTTACTGTTAAAACACTTTGCGGCCACGCAAGTAATAATCCAGCACGATATTGCAGTGACATTCGGGCAATTCTTGCAGCAAGTTGCGCGTGGGATGTTCGGTGTAGTTGCCGCGCATCCGGCGGAAATCGCGGTGGGCGCGCAAGATGGCTCCAGCATCGCCCCAGTGCCACTTGGCGATGGCCATACCGAAAGCCAGTGTATCGTAGAGCCGTCGTACCAGTAGCAAGCGTTTGCCCTCACGTGCGGGCAAGTTCTTGTGCAATAAGAGCAAGTTGTTGCGGAAGTTGAGGTAGGTCTTGCGCGGGTTTCCTTGCGGCAAACTGGCGCCGCCCAAATGATAGACTCGACTCTCAGGCACCAAGCGAATGTCGCTGCCCTGCAGATGGATGCGCCAGCACAAGTCTATCTCCTCCATGTGGGCGAAGAAGTCGGCATCAAGCCCACCGGCCTTGTTATATAATTCGGTGCGTACCAGCAGACAAGCGCCACTGCCCCACAATATGCTGGGATGGATGTTGTCGTACTGACCGTTGTCATCTTCCAGGCACTCAAAGATGCGCCCGCGACAATAGGGATATCCGTGGCAATCGAGATAGCCACCGGCGGCTCCGGCATATTCATAGACATCGCGTTCCTCTCCATCGTGCAACAGTTTGGGTTGCACGGCACCCACCTCGGGATGCTCGTCCATGTATTGCGCCAACGGCTCAAGCCATCGCTCCGGGGTACGCACGTCGCTATTGAGCAGCACCACCATGGAGTGCTCCACTTGGGCGATGGCGCGGTTATATCCCTCGGCAAAGCCATAGTTGCGGTCCAAAGCAATCACACGAACACTGGGGAACTCATCGCGTAACACGGCAAGGCTCTCATCAGAGCTGCCGTTGTCGGCCACTATCACATCGGCCAAGTCAGCCGATGTGTTGGCCACAACGCTCGGCAAGTATCGCCGAAGCAGCGAAGTTCCGTTCCAGTTGAGGATGATGACAGCGATAGGTTTCATATCTAGTGTTTCTTTCTGACAGGTTTTGCGGTGTTGAACAACGCTTAATTGTTGATGACTTCGCCCTCCACCGTCAGGTCTTCGTTGAGGTGGTTGAGACGTACGGCAACCACACGATTGACCAGCGACTCATCGGGCATGACATTCACGCGGATGTAATTGTCGGTAAACCCGTGCATGGGAGCGTTGCCATGTCGTTGCTCCAGCAGCACTGGCCGTGTGGTGCCCAGATATCGCTCAATGAACTCACGCTGCTTGCGGTCGCTCAAGGCTATCATGCGAGCAGTGCGTTCCTGCTTGGTGCGCCCGTCCACCACATAGGGGATGCGCAGCGCCAGCGTGCCGGGGCGTTCACTGTAGGGGAACACATGCAGATGCTGCAGGTCGAGCGACGCGATGAACTCATAACTCTCCTCGAACAACTCAGGTCGTTCACCGCGGCTACCTACCATCACATCCACCCCGATGAAGCAATCGGGCATCAGTTCTTTGCATCGCTGCACCTTGCGCGCGAACAAGTCGCGGTCGTAATGACGACGCATGAGACGCAACACCTCGTCGCTGCCGCACTGCAGCGGAATGTGGAAATGTGGCATAAATGCCCGTGACTGGGCGCAGAACTCAATGATTTCGTCGGTCAACAGGTCGGGCTCGATCGATGAGATGCGGTAACGCTCTATTTCCTTGATGTCGTCGAGCCTGCGCAGCAGGTCGATGAATGTTTCACCCGTACCTTTTCCAAAGTCGCCAATATTCACACCCGTAAGCACGATTTCTTTGCCTCCGTCACGAACCACCTCGCGCACTTGTTCAAGCAGACTGGCAATGGTGCCACAACGACTGCGACCACGCGCCATGGGGATGGTGCAATAACTGCAATAGTAGTCGCAACCATCCTGCACCTTGAGCCAGTAACGGGTGCGGTCGCCACGCTCACACGACGGGGCAAAGCGACGAATGTCCTGCTGCCGAGTCACCGCCACAGCGGGCCGATGGTCGGCCATCCATTGTGTCACATAGTTGGCGATGTCAAGTTTTTGTTCATTGCCCAGCACGATATCCACCCCAGGCAACTCCGACACCTCCTCGCTCTTGAGTTGGGCATAGCAGCCGGTGACCACCACCAGCGCATCGGGGTAGCGCTTCACCAGCGAACGGATATGTTGTCGGCATTTCTTGTCGGCCAACTCGGTCACACTGCACGTGTTCACCACACAGATGTCGGGCACCTCACCCTCGCCAGCGGCATTGAAGCCGTGACGGGTGAGCAATTTGCTTATGGTTGCCGTTTCCGAAAAGTTCAGTTTGCAACCTAAAGTCTCTATTTTATACCCGCTCATGTATCAGTGACGTTTTTAAGTTTACAAAATTAGTGCCAGTCGAGAGAATTGCCAAATTTATTTGAGCATTTCCGAGACGCAGCCTAATTTCGCGATTTCATCGCAAAATTAGTGCAAACCGAGCGAAAAACCAAACTTGTTTGAGTTTTTCCAAGACGCAGCCTAATTTCGAGGTTTTAATCTCAAAATTAGTGCAAACCTGACGTAAAAACAAATTTATTTGATTTTTGCGACAGGTTCGGGGAGATGATGCAGCACTTGTTGAGCGAAGCGAAGCGTGCGGTGGCACCAGCCAGCATCACTCGACCCAACTTGAGAGCAATATAAAGTTTTTTCTCTGTTATTCCCGCAACCCGATTCTTCAATATTTGGCTTTTTTCTTTGTAGAGTAAAAAAAACTCTTTACCTTTGTAGGGTGGAATGGTTTTATTCCCAACGACATTGAGGTAAACGAAAGCGTTATGCTTATTCTTGTGAATTGAAAACCTGAGAAATTTTCATCACGAACGCAAGAGGAAAGCACGGCGGTTTCCACGCTATAGGCGTGGACTGCATTATTCCCCTTTTTGCGTTCAAGGTTTTCTCAGGACCATCAATTCACAAAGCGTGGCATAGCAGTTCACGCTTTCTTTGTGTATTGCTTATTCGCCATTCAGAGGACTGCAGGGATGACATATAAACACTATGGGGTTATTAGATTTTATAAAAGCAAGTTATATGGAAGGCTTAAATGGACTAAACAAGACTGAACAAGCATTCCAAAATGCCAACATTCAAATTGAGAATGGAGATCCAAATGGATATTATAATCATTACATGTTTTGGCGTACCTTAGAAGTCAACAATTTGGGTGGAGGCGTGCAGAGCGTAGAAATGATCAAAAAAGCTGAAATGCTTAATGAACAAGGGGCAAACGCTGGAAATGTTTACGCACAATTCGTCCACTCATGTAATCTCGGTGCTAGACAACGGTGGGCCGAACGATTGGAATGGTTGCGGAAAAGTGCTGCAGGCGGTTTGTATTGGGCACAAAGCTTGTTGAGTTACGACCTTGCAACTGGAAGCAATTATGTCCCTGTTAATCTTCAAGAAGCAGAATATTGGGCTACTATGGCCTCTAGACAACAAGTGGATTACGATGTCTATCAAAAAGCGTTGGCATTGTTAGAGATGATTCAAAGCATGAAAAATGATTCTTTCTAAACTTATGAACGCAAACAATATTTATTATCGTCCAAAATGGACTTGCGGCCGCTACAATAGTGGCAAGCAAGTAGCAATAATGTACAATCTCATTGCAGGGTACAGTTATTTTTTTGAGGGCTATTCTGCAAATGTCATTGGCGAAATATTGAAAGTTGGCAGAAATGAGTATATAAATGTCGACTACATAGCATCGGTTACAGAAATCAGCATGGAGTCTTTGAGTAAATTCTTCATTATTTTGGCCAATAATGGATTGCTAACTGAAACAGTACCGACGGAAGAAGGTATAATGAACTATCGAAAAGCAGCATTAAAGTCAAGGAAGGCAAAACAATCTTGGACTGAAAAGCCTACACGAGAGAAACTGCCTATGGAGGTCTCAAATGCCGAACAGGAATACTTCACAGCAGTTAACGATGGCAAAACAATATGCTCGTGCATGTTTGAACTTACATATCGTTGCAGTGAGATGTGTATTCATTGTTACAACCCTGGAGCCACTCGCAACAACATTGAGGTTAGTCACCGTGGCGACTACAAGGAGCTTTCACTTGACGACTATAAGCGCATTATCGATGACATGTATAATTATGGGCTTGTGAAGGTTTGTCTGAGTGGTGGTGACCCATTCTCGAAGGAATTTGTTTGGGAACTGCTTGATTACCTATATGAGAAAGGAATTGCAGTTGATGTGTTCACGAATGGTCAAAAGATAATCAACGATGTTCAACGGTTGGCCGATTATTATCCACGTTTAGTGGGTATAAGTGTTTATAGCGGCGTAGCCGAGGACCACGACACCATTACCAGAATTCCAGGTTCATGGGAAAATTCGATGAGTGTTGTAAAGCAACTTCATGAATTAGCTGTTCCCATGAACTTAAAATGCTGTATAATGCAACCGAATCTTCATTCTTACTACTTGGTGGCTGACATTGCAGATACTTATGGAGCTGTCCCACAATTTGAAATAAACATCACGGAATCAAATGAAGGTGATATTTGTGCCAAGCAGTTGCGATTGACTGAGAAACAGTTGCAAATCGTTCTTCGCGACAACAATCTTGCCTTATATGTTGGAAAGGAGGCACCAAACTATGGCGGACAGAAACGCGATTTGTCGGTATGCAGCTGTGGCACGGGTAAAACGAGCTTCTGTATGTCTCCGAATGGCGACCTGCGCGCATGCACGGCTTTTACGCAAGTTTACGGCAACCTACAAAACCGATCTGTTGTAAAGATATTAACAGAATCTCCAAACTTAAGCGAGTGGCGAAGAGCAGTTGTCGGTGACTATACTGAGTGTGGAAGACATGATTACTGCGATTACTGTAATCTATGCGCCGGATTGAATTATACCGAGCATGGCGACTTTAGGAAGCCAGCCGAGACAAATTGCTATATGGCAAAATGCAGACATAATTTGGCACATCGATTAATGGAGCATGATGAACCCATGACAAGAGAACAATTCATTGAGGCATTGCAAAGCTTACCTATCAAGGAAGTGGTGTTGCAACGCCAATATCAAATAAAGGGATAAATGGTGTCTCCCTAAAGTACACCTATAACCTTCAAATTCTTACAATTATGAAAGTAGAACTTGGAATTAGTGCAGCAACAAATGTTGCAACAGCAAGCAAATGCCCGGAAACGTCCGAGATTTTGTGCGGCATCAATTACCGCTCGATGTTCTAATGGGCTTTTGCAAAATTTGATGGGGGTGTGTCATAATTCAGTTATGGCTCACCTCTTTTAAGAAATCAAAAACTTATCAATAATCAATAAACAATCATGGAACAAAATAAAATCTTTGAAGAGCTCAATAGAGAATACTCTTTGTCCCAGACCACTGAATCACGGAAGACAGAATTGCTCAAGCTGATGCAAGAAAACCTGAAACAACGGTGTGGTAAAGACAGCGCCATTGTCAAGTGCATGGATGACAAGGATTATTCTCCAGAATCCGATAACGTTAGCGAATTGTATGCCATTGATGCAGCTCTGAAAGAAACAGAAAAAAGAAAAGATCGTGATAATGTTTCTGATGCAATTCGAGCTAAAGAATTGTCAAAGAACGTATATAGTCCTGACAATCCATATCCTGGAAAATGAAATTGATGAATATATCCGTCAAAGACTTCTCATCTGCAATTGAGCCATTTGTTGACGAGGTCTCAACCGATATTTTAGGTAACGTCATCGCCCACAAGCAAGGCTCGAGCAAGCGCATCATGCTCATCGCCCACATCGATGTTGTTTGCCTAATGGTGGTACATGTCGACGACAATGGCTTTCTGTATGTTAAGCCCTCTGGTGGCATTGACGCCACGTTGCTACCTGCCAGAAAAGTTGTTATCAGACATCGTGAGAAGTCAGTCACAGGCATCGTAGGCAAAAAACCTGCACACCTAATGAGAGATGAAGCGAATCACGCCAAGATAGATTATGAAGATTTATGGGTTGACATCGGAGCTAAGAACCGCGATGAAGCTATGAAGATGGTCTGCGTCGGCGACTACGCCTACTTTTGTTCTGACTACGAAATAATGCCTAACGGCTTGATTTCCGGCGCGTACATCGATAATATGGCTGGTGTGAAAGTTTTGTTGGAGCTTGCTGAACAACTACATGAGATTAAGTTATCGTGGGATATTTATTTCGTGGCATCAAATTACGAAGAGATTGGTATGCGTGGCGCTTCAGTAGCAGCGCATGCGATACACCCTGATGTATGCATTTGCATAGATGTAACCCATGCGACGGACTATCCAACAATGAACGTGATTCGTTTTGGCGATATTAGGCTTGGAGAGGGTTGTGTCCTGGCAAAAGGACCGAATATCTACCTTGAACTCTTTGAAGCTTTGCACGACAACGCCGTCAAGAACGACATTGCCCACCAAATCGAAGTAAGTACCTATCCTACAGGAACTGATGCGAATGTGATTCAACTCACTAACGAAGGAGTCCGTACTGCAGTAGTGTCAATTCCTTGCAGATACATGCACACCCCACACGAGATGTGTTCACAAAGGGATATTGATTCTGCCGTCAATATTATCGGAGGTTTCTTACAATCATACAATTATTGAAGTTATACTTGCACCTCTATTCAACATGTGTAGTTGGATGTTGTAGGTGTGGCACAGCCCGATTTATCCAAATTTACGGAAGTAACTGACCGTTTGCACCACGCCTCGCATCGCCAGATATACCACAAAAGCCAGCCACAGCCTGTGATTGCCCATCGTGGCAGGCAAGGCCGCATAGAGGGCGGCGAAGGTCACACTCGCCACCGCCACCGCCACAAGCATGGCACGCGAGCGCGTGAGGCCTATGAACACGCCATCCCACACGAAAGCTGCCATACCGGCCACCGGCAGCAAGGTGCACCACCATCGATAGTCCATCGACGCCGTGATGACCTCGGCGGCATCGGTAAGCAACGCGAAGATGTACTGCGGGAAAGCATACAGCAAAGTGAACACCGCCGTGAGGCAGACCGCCCACACAAACAGGCGACGCACGCACAACCGCATACGGCCGTCATCGCCACGGCCATAGTACTTGCCCACCAGTGCCTCTCCAGCAAAGGCAATGCCGTCCATGAAATAGGCGAACAACGTGTTGAGTTGCTGTATCAAGGCGTTCACGGCAAGGATGAGGTCGCCACTACGGGCACCGATGGCCACCACGGCCAAATTGACCAGCATCAGCAGGAAACTGCGTAAAAAGATGTCGCCACTCACTTTGAAAAACCGCCGGAATCCGCCTGTCGCCAATTCAGACCGCGCCTGATCGGGTTGAGTTGGGAATGGTGTTTTTCTGCTGTGCTGGAGCAACAAGACGGCAAATCCCAGCCCCAACCACTCGGCGACCAACGTGCCCACGGCAATGCCTTTGAAACCCATGTGCAGCCCATAGACCGCCGTGAGGCTGGCCACGATATTAAGCACATTCACCACAATCGACACCCACATTGCCCCGCGCGAGTCCTGTATGCCCAACAGCCAGCCTTTGATAGCCATCATGAGCAACACCGGTGGAGCGCCCCAAACGACGATATAATAATAGGTGACAGCCAACTGACGCACCTCGGTCGACGGGTCGATAACCCAAAGCGCCAACTTGAGCAACGGTACCTGAAGCACGATGATGCCCAGCGCCACCGCCATCGCCACGAGACACGCTTCTCGCAGTACACGTTCACTGGCCACACGGTCACCAAGCCCGTAGGTTTGTGCCGTAAGCCCCGATGTGGACATACGCAAAAAGCCAAAATTCCAATAGACAAGATTAAAAATCATCGACCCCACCGCTATGGCACCGATAAACGTCGCCGACCCCAAGTGACCGGCAATGGCGGTATCAAGCAACCCCAGCAGCGGGATGGTGATGTTGGCAACGATGGCTGGGAGAGCGATATGTAAGATCTCGCGGTTCACGTTTCAAGCCACGAAACGACAACTCGTTTTTAGTTCAACCGAAATTTAATAAGGGACGACATACGTCGAATCATCGGACAATGGGGGCCACTGGTCATCCGTCCATCAATGGCCATCGGCAGGCGTTTCCTCATTCAATCCACATTCATTGACCAAGTAAATAGGGCGTTTCTTGGTTTCTATAAAGATTCGGCCGATGTATTCGCCAATGATTCCTATCGACAGCAGTTGCACGCCTCCCAAGAAGAGCACCACAATAATCAATGTGGGGAAACCTTGCACCACATCACCTACAACAAGGGTTTTCACCAAGAAATAGCACATATAGACAAAGGCGAACAACGAAATGATGAGCCCCAAGATGGTGGCGAACCGCAATGGGGCTATCGTGAACGACGTGATGCCTTCCATGGCCAAGGCAATGAGCTTGAAAAACGAGTAATGCGATTTGCCCTTGGTCCTGTCGCCACGGTCAAAGACCAATTCTTTTTTCTTGTAACCTATCCAAGAGAACATGCCCTTCGTATAGCGGTGGGTTTCCCTCAGTCTCTTGATGGCTTCAACGCACTTGCGGTCGAGCAGACGGAAATCACCCACGTTTCGCAGGATTTCATATCGCGACGACTTGTCGAGCAGCCAGTAATAAAACAGCGACATTTGCTTGCGTAGCCACGACTCCTTGCCACGGTCGCGACGCTGTGCATACACATCGTCGTAACCGTCCTCCCACGCCTTGAGCATATCGCTGATGAGCGACGGTGGGTCCTGCAAGTCGGCGTCCATGATGACCACACAATCGCCACGGGCATGGTCAAAACCAGCCAACATCGCGTTCTCTTTGCCAAAGTTGCGTGACAAATCAATGTAGCACACACGATGGTCTTCCTCGCGCAACTGGCGGATTTTTTCCAACGTGCCATCCACACTGCCGTCGTTCACAAACAGCATTTCCCATTCATACGCCGGGTGCTGGCCTATCAGTTTGCACAATTCGGCATACAGTTCCGGCAACGAGCCTTCCTCGTTATAGCATGGGACAAGTATTGTTACCCTTTTCATACACTACGATTTACCATTTCATGTCGTGGCAATTCCTTTCCACAGTGCAAAATTAATGAATAGTTTTTTACCCATCAACATCTACCCAAAAAAATACACCCCATTCACACCTCGTTATCGTAAAGTTACTGAAACTCCTAACCAATTTGTGATTCATCTCATAAAGGGTCTTCAGCGGCTTATAACGATTGGGAAAATTAGTCACTCCCATTTTTCACTTTCAAGGCTTCAGCAGATTAATGGGAGTAACAAAAACACCATCCTCACGCCTATATGCGCCACCAACAGCAGTCAACACTAACAGAAATGACGGGGCCATTTCATCACTTTTCTCCACAATCTTTTTCTTCAGTGTTTTCAGCGACTTTGCCCCTTCGTCAATTAGGTCATCACCACACAACTTGATTTCAACACCACCCCAACGGCCGTCATCCAGATGCACCACAGCATCACACTCCAGGCCCGCATTATCCCTATAGAACTTTACCTCAAATTCCAAAAATTTTCAACAACATTCCAGATTATTCATCGGGTATCACCTCACAGTGTTCATTTTTTTGCTTGTGACGGCGAAATTGACTAACTTTGCCAAATGAATGAAACCCGCCGGTGTCGAACGGCTGCTCTACACCGAGTGCTGACCGAAAAATGAACCATTCAAGAAACATCAACAACCGTCGCGCCGACTGGGGCGTTATCGCTGTGCTGGGGGCACTTACCGTGGCTTCGCTGATGCTCGTTTCGCCCGACAGCTACCTGCACGACTTGTTCAATCGGGTTGATTCGGCTTGGTACTATATCTGCGGCAAGGCGTGGATGGAAGGGATGACTCCCTACGTTGATTTTGCCGACTCCAAGGGGGCGCTGTTATGGCTCATCTACGGCGTGGGATATCTCATCAGTCCACGCGACTACACGGGAGTGTTTTGGTTGAGTTGTATCGCCTACACCATCACCTTGTGGCTGGTCTATCGGTCGGCGCTCACGGTGCTGGGAAACCGTTCGTGGGCGTTGCTATGCGCCATTCTGATGCTACTCGCCTACTTCTATCCCTACATTCACGAAGAGACCAAGACCGAAGACTTTGCCCAACCGTTTATCGCCTGGTGCCTCTATGGATGCCTCACGCTCATCCATGCCATGCGGTTGCAACATGGTAAGATTGCGCGCATCATGATTTCCATCGGACTGAGCATGGGTTGCGTGTTCATGATCAAGTATTCTTTCACGCCCATGCTGGGCATTTTCGCCATCTATGCCATGGTAGCGGCACGGCGACACAAGATGAAAGTGGTCACATCGCTGGGGTGGCTGGTCATAGGCGGATGCATCGCTTTGTTGCCGTGGTGCATCTATTTTACCGTAGCTGGTAATTTCAAGGCATTTATCCAAGAATACTTCATCAACACCTTCGACACGTTGCACTACCTGCGTGAGCAGCACGGCACCATCATTGACATCTTGCGTAAGTTCAGGCTTCACCATGCGGTCACACTGTTCCCGCTGCTGTGTGGCGCCGGAGCGTTGCTGTACACGCTCATGACCAACCGCATGCGCTCTTTCGCGCTGGTTGTTACCGGTTGGTTCTTCTTGTGCACCATCCCCAACGCCTGGTGGATTTACTACTACAATTCCTGCACGTGGACCCTGTTCTTCGGCTTCACCGCCTTGCTGCTCATGATTCAACGCAACCACAAGAAGCAGCCATCGCGATGGATGATTGCCACCATAGCCATCGTCGTCACGCTCCTCACAGGGGCGTGGAGCGTCGCCATCGTGCCGCAAAACTTCTTTATGGTGGCACACAAGGGACGTGACACCTACTACCGATATGTCTATCTCATGCAGCAAGTGAAACGGCCCACCGTCATCTACTGGGAGATTTACGGCACAGGATTCGAAACAGCCGCCATGGGACTTCCCGGCTGCAAATACTGGGCCGGACAGAACGGCGCCACGCCGCAAATGCGACAAGTCCAAGCCCAAGCGGTGGAACGCGGCGAGGCCGACTTCGTGATGGTGGCCGACACCTTGCACGACGGCCAACTCAAGCAGTGGGGCTACCACAAGTGGGACTACAACGACCGCGACAATATCGACCGCTGTGACGACCTGCTTTTCACGCTCTACACGCGTCACAACCTGCAAGCGCCACCCGACAACTTCGCGCCACCGTCGCCTCGAGAAATCGTCACCAAACGATGGCATTTACGTTAATTATTAGTAACTTTGCATTTTAATCTCATCAGTCATGCCCAATCAAACGAAACTGAGAACCGAGCTCAAGCAAGAACAACGCCTGTCCACCATCTTGCAACGCGAACTGGGACGCGTATTGGAAAAAAACGCCAATGAGATGCAGGATGAGCTGGAGCGTGAATTGCTCGACAATCCTGCCCTGGAACGCAAAGAAAACGATGGCGATGAACTGAACAACACCACCGAAGACGGCCGTCGCTCCGAGACCAGCGAACAAATGCAGCGAAACGACTACGCCGACGAAGACGAGGTGATGCCCACCCAGCGCTATCGCGCCAATAACCGCAGTGCCGACGACAATTTCTATACCCCTGAAATCATCAACGAAACCACGCTCTCCGAGTACCTTATGGAACAAGTCAATGAGCGTGAACTCACCGAGCACGACCGCGTCATTGCCACCAACATTGTGGGCAACCTCGACAGCAACGGATACTTGCAGCGCACCACACGCGCCATTGCCGACGACATCACCTTCAACGACAATATTGAGACCGAAACCGACGATGTGGAACGCGTCCTCGACATGGTGCGCCAACTCGACCCACCGGGCATCGCGGCACGAGACCTGCGCGAGTGCCTGCTGCTGCAATTACAACGCAAGGAAGGCGACGACGCACGACTCGCCGAGCGAATCATCGATCAGTATTTCACTGATTTTTCCAAGAAGCGTTTCACCGCCATCTGCTCGGCTCTTCGCATTTCAAAAGCTACTCTCGACCGAGTGGTCAAGCAAGAAATCCAGACGCTTAACCCCAAGCCCGGGAGTTCCTATTCCAGCAGTCCGTCGGAAGGCCATGACAGCCAAATCACGCCCGATTTTATCGTTGAGGTGGACGGCAATATACTCAGGCTCACCCTTAACAACAATATTCCCGAACTCTGCATTGCTGCAAGTTATGAGCGCAGTGTGGCCGAATATGCCGAACATCCGCCTGTGTCACGCGAAAGCAAAGACAACAAACAGGTCATCATGAAAGCCTATAACCGCACCCAGAATTATATCAAAGTGCTCAAGATGAGGCAAGAGACGCTGTTTAAGAGCATGGATAAAATCATCCAACGCCAACGTGAATACTTCTTTAGCGGCGATGTCGCCGACTTGCGACCGATGACGCTCCAGAACATTGCCGATGAAGTGGGCATGGACGTGTCGGTCATTTCGCGGGCGACCACCAACAAATATGTCGACACCCAATGGGGAGTGAAGCCGCTGCGGTTCTTCTTCTCCGAGGGAATTGACGGCGTTTCGACACGAGAAATCAAAGAAGCCCTCAAGCAAATCGTTGACAACGAAGACAAGCGACATCCCTACAGCGACAACCAACTGTGCGACTTGCTCAACAAACAAGGCTACAACATCGCGCGGCG
Organism: Muribaculaceae bacterium; assembly: GCA_017619935.1. GTDB lineage: Bacteria > Bacteroidota > Bacteroidia > Bacteroidales > Muribaculaceae > Sodaliphilus. The sequence continues at coordinate 25,710 of JAFZRJ010000029.1, forward strand.
CACCATCGGGAAATACCGCGAGAGCCAAGGCATTCCCAAGGCCTCTTTACGCAAATCCATTCATTAACGAGAGACCATGCTGACAAAATACACCATTAACCGTTTGATTGCCGGGTCGGCGCGATTCTTTTCCACCGTCCTCACCCCCCTGATGATGCCCACCTATGGCGCCTTTCTGGTGCTGTGGACTTCGGTGTTGTGCCTCTTGCCCATGGGCACACGCATCATGGTACTCATCATGATACTGGGCATCACTTGCGTGCTCCCCATCATCTGCATTGGGGTGCTGCACCACTTCAAAATCATCAGCAACAAGCAACTCACCAAACGTCATGAGCGGTTGTATCCTTATGCTTTCGCAGTGCTGTGTTACATCATAGCGACGTTCTACCTGCACAGCATCCACTCCCCCATGTGGTTTGTCATGTTTGCCGCCGGTGGCGCGCTGGCGTGTACGGTGGCGCTCGTCGTCACCCTGTGGTGGAAAATCAGCGCTCACATGACCGGCATAGGCGGTGTGGTGGCTCTGCTCTTCCAAATCCATGTGCAAGGACTGAGCGCATTCAACCTTTTCTGGGTGTTGTGCTTCACCATCTTGCTGGCCGGAGTGCTGGGCACCTCGCGCATGATACTCAAACAGCACAATTTGTTGCAAGTGCTGGCCGGTGTGGCCAATGGTTACGCTTGCGTCACACTGATGATTAAACTCTTTGGATAATTACCTGAAACTCAACGACTCTTATATCTTTAGTTGTTATGATTAGCATTATAATGGGCAGCACCAGCGACCTGCCCGTCATGGAAAAAGCCTGTCAGTGGCTCGATGACCACGGCATACCCTTCGAAGTGAACGCCCTCTCGGCTCACCGCACACCAGCCGCCGTGGAACAATTTGCACGCAATGCCGCTGCACGAGGCGTAAAAGTCATCATTGCCGCCGCAGGCATGGCGGCCGCACTGCCCGGTGTCATCGCCGCCAACACCACGTTGCCCGTCATCGGTGTGCCCATCAAGGGCATGCTCGACGGACTCGACGCCTTGTTGAGCATCGTGCAGATGCCTCCCGGCATTCCCGTGGCTACCGTGGGCGTGAACACGGCGCAAAATGCCGCTATTCTTGCGGCACAGATGCTGGCGCTTTCCGATGCGCAAGTGGCCAAGCAAGTTGAGCAGCACAAGGCCTCTTTGGGCGAAAAAATCGAAAAAGCTAACAAAGAACTGGCCAACCTCCAATATCGCAACAAGGTCAATTAGTCATGAATGATTCGTTTAATTACAACCGTCGACAAACGGTGACGGTCAATGTGGGCGGTGTGCCCATGGGCAGCGACTATCCCATCAGGGTACAGTCAATGACCAATACCGATACCAACGACATTGAACGGAGCGCCGCTCAGTGCCAGCGCATCGTGGAAGCAGGCGCCGACTTTGTGAGACTGACGGCACAGGGCGTGCGTGAAGCCGAAGGCATAGGCATGGTGCGGAACTTGCTGCGCAAACAAGGCTGCAACGTGCCGTTGGTGGCCGACATCCACTTCAACCCCCGCGCCGCCTTCGCGGCTGCAGCGCTCACCGACAAGGTGCGTATCAACCCCGGAAACTTCGTTGACCCTGCCCGCACCTTCAAGCAACTCACCTACACCGACGAAGAATACCAAGCCGAACTCCAGAAAATACACGACACGTTGCTCCCCTTCATCGCCATCTGTCGCGAGCACGGGACGGCCGTGCGACTGGGTGTGAACCACGGTTCGCTCAGCGACCGCATCATGAGCCGCTACGGCAACACGCCCGCCGGCATGGTGGAAAGTGTCATGGAGTTTCTGCGTGTTTTCGTTGCCGAAGACTTCCATAACGTCGTCATCAGCATGAAAGCCAGCAACGTGGTGGTGATGGTCGAAGCCGTGCGCCGCGTGGTGGCCGCCATGGATGCCGAGGGGATGCACTTCCCGCTGCATCTGGGAGTGACCGAAGCCGGATTTGGCGAGGATGGCCGCATCAAGAGCGCTGTGGGCATCGGCACGCTCATGAGCGAAGGACTTGGCGACACCATTCGCGTTTCGCTCAGTGAAGACCCCGAACTGGAAATTCCCGTCGCCCAGAAACTTGTCGAATATGTCACGGCACGAGCCGGCCACGAACCCATCGAAGGCCATTTTTGCAAAGGCTTTGACCCGTTGTGCCCACCGCACCGCACGACACGCATGGTGGACGGCAAGCGCACACCGCTTGTAATTGCCAACGAGAGCGACGAGGCGACCACCCTAAAGCCCGACTTCACCCCCGACCAACTTGGTGACCTGTTCGGGCAAGTGCTTGTCATCACCCCCGACAACAAAAACATCCCCGGGTCATTGCTGGCACAACTGCACTCATTGGCCGACGAGGGCAATGACACGCCTGTCATCGCGCGGGTCCACTACGACGACACCGACCTCGAATGGCTACAGGTGAAAGCCGGGGCCGACCTCGGTCCGGTAGTCATGAGCGGGCTGGTGGACGGCATCTGGATTGACGCACCCGACTATCCTCAACAGGACGACGTACTGCGCATGGCCTTCGGCATCCTGCAAGCGGCACGGCTACGCATGAGCAAAACCGAATTCATCTCATGCCCATCGTGCGGACGCACCTTGTTTGACCTGCAAACCACCGTACAACGTGTGCAACAGGCCACCGCCCACCTCACCCACCTGAAAATTGGCGTCATGGGATGCATTGTCAATGGTCCGGGCGAAATGGCCGACGCCGATTATGGATACGTCGGTGCAGGGCCTGGACGCATCAGCCTCTACAAAAACAAGGAGTGTGTCGAGAAAAACATCCCCAGCGAGGAGGCCATCGACCACCTCATCGCCATCATCAAGGCTGGTGGCGACTGGCACGAGCCCTAGACATCGCTCCCAACAGGAATCCGAAGAGTCTGAAAAGTCCGAATCGTCCGAAAAGTCTATTCAACAACAATAGCCGCAATGCGCACGAGCAAGCGCGTTGCGGCTATTGTTAACTGTCACAAATATCAATTACTCAAAATGATATTGATCACGGCGTTCACATCGGCCACATCGACAACATTGTCATCGGTGATGTAGGCGCGACGGCCATAATTGTCGGCTGAGTCAAGTTCGAGGATGATGTTGATGATGATGTTCACATCCGCTACATCCACCACACCGTCCAAATTGACGTCGCCCAGTTTACCCTCAACAGGTTCCTCGGCAGTCTCTTCAAGCACGATTTCGATATAACCCTCATCGGTCACCTCACCTTGCGCGAAGAAGTAAGCACGGAAAGGAGCCACGATTTGGTCTTCGCCAGCCTTCACGAAGCGGTTACCTTGTGCGTTGACGGCATAAATGTCGGCCAAAGTGGTTTCCATGAAGGTACCGGCCATCACATAGTTGTCACCCGAGGTGAACGCAATGGGTTCAGCCTTGAGCAACACATTGCTGGCTGCCATGGTCACGGCCTTGCCAACGAGTTTGCTGTTCACAGCCATCACATAAGGCACGTTGGCCTCAATATGGTCGGCATAGTCAAACTTGGCAACACCATCATCAACCACATTGAAGTTGAGCACCCAATAGTCCTTGCCAGTGTCTTCACCCGATGCATATTTCACCAGGTCACGGCCTTCGGCCTGCACTGTTTCGGGAGCGAATGGTAGCACAATACTGCTGAAGCCTCCGCCTTGTCCGCCCACACGTCCTGTGGTGAACGTGCGCTCATAAGTCACATCGGTTACCGTGAAACTCTGCGGTGTATAGTAAGGATAACCATCCTTCAAGGCAATCTTGGTTGTCGAGTTGCCCTTCACCACGTTGGCATTCTCCAGTCCAGCGGGCACGGCCTCGTCGGCACCCAAGAAGTAGATGGTGTTGGGGTTGGCGTTCGGAGTGAGCGAAGTGAGGTTCAAGCCCTCGACACGAACAGCGACCGCATTGGCAGGCACTGTGGCGCTGCCCGAGGCAGCCATGCTTGTGCGCAGGCCATCGGCAGTCCACACCACCATACCGCGCTCAATCCTATACAGAATTGAGCCACCCGACGGCACCAGATTCTTCAGCGAGTCGTTCTCGTTGCGGCCATAGATGTTAAGCGCGTAGCGAGAGCCGTATGCGAGGTTGTCAAAGTCAAAATAAAGCGTCTTTGTCTCGCCCGGCTGAATGCTCAGCGAACTTTGTTTGTAAGAAATCATTGTGCCATGGCCTTCTTCATCCACGATGAACAGCGGAGCGAGCACATACTTGTTGTATTCGCCTGTGCTGTTGTTGGTGATGTCCACCTTGAAGTGTGCATAACTGTCGTAGATGGTCGTGCCCACGGCGTTGTCGGCGACAATATCCACGGCGAGGTTCATGGGAGCCTCAGCGGCAGCACCGGCAATCGTCACCGAGCCGCTTCCTGGCAAGTTGTCGCCACTCATCGGACTGTCGAAAAGCGACACGTGAGCGCTCTTAGTGCCGGCATTCTTCGGAGTGAAGTTATACGTCACCACCTTGCTGCTGTGAGCGGGAATTTCAGTTTCAACCACAGTGGTATATTGACCATATTCGTCAATATTCTCATTGTCGACATACAGATAGATGCGGCCGGCGAAACGGTCATCGCTGTTGTTCTGTATGGTCACATGGCATTGCTCAGGCACACCCACCTTTTCTCCGCCAGCAAACTCAAAGTTGGTAGCGGTAAGGTCATTCAACGGGTGCTTGACTGTCGTAGCCGTATTTCCGCTAAACGTGACGGCCAGATAGAAGCGATCGCTTTCCAACATGGGAATCCACTCATCGGTGCCTTGCACCATGCAAACGGGCTTAATCTTATATGTTCCGCTAGTGATGCCAGCACCAAAGGAATAAGTCTCCGAACTATTTGAGGTGGGCCAACTGTCGGTAATGGACAATGATTGGGAGAAATAACTATAGCTGGCAATCAACTGCACCATATTGTCGTTGCTGTCGAAGAGGGCGATACCTCGACGATACTTCGTGCCGTCGTTGATGTGGTCCTCGGCGGTCACCTTGACCATTTTGCGTTTGGTGAGCTTGAAAGGCTGCGACGAACTGTCACGCTCAAATGACAAAGTGCTCTCGCCATAAACGGTAGAGCCATACATGTTAAAGACGGTGAGCACGTGCTTCACTTCCTCGCTTTGGCCAGTGAAACCGGGAGCGATGCCCACGATGGCCGTCTGGTCGATGTTGTAGCCTTCAGCGCTGCTCGACGCACCGATACCGCCAGCGTAGGGGTTCATGATCGCCAACTGGAAGTAGCCATTGCCCAGGCCTCCCCAGCCCCAGTTGATGTGGTAATATTCGCCATACTCATAGCCGTCGCACACAAATGAGTGTCCGCCACCACTACCGGCACGGCCGTTGTAAATCATAGGACGGCCGGCGGCCAGTTCCTCATAGACCATGTCGGCCCAAGCCTGCTCATCGTAGTCGCTGCGATAGACCAACTTGGCGTTGTAATCGAAGTACTCATTGAACGCAATGGGAATCTTGGGGTCGGTCGTACTCGAGAACGAAAGGCCATACTGCATCTCGGTGGCGCATCCGGCGTAGACCATCAGCCATGCCACGGCATCGGTATAGACCTGACTTTCTGCTCCTGTGTAGGTGTCGAGCATGTGTTGCCAGTCAAAATTGATGGGAGGCAACGAGTCGGTGTAAAATGTGCGGTAATCGTCCACTTTCTCCGAGTAAAAAGTCACCAAGTACGACGGAATGGTCTTGGTGGGGCGAGCGGGCCAGTTGTGATACTTCATGATTTGCGCCATCGCGGTCGCCACACAGCCCGTGTAGGCAAACTCGCCGATGGTGTCGCCGTTCTCCACGCTCATAAATTCAGGGCACTGGTTCCAGTAGGGCCGTGCCTGGTCCCACTTGGCGGTCACCATGGGAGCCACCGAGTTGCGGGTGGGGACAGCGGCGCGACGGGGAGCCGACAAGCATTGCGCCACTTGGGAGTCGCTCATCGTTTCCAACGCCTTAATTTGCTGGGCGTAGCCTTCCAGCCACGATTTCATGTTGGCGGGAATCTTGGTCTCATCGAAGTGGCCCGTGTCGCTGTAACCCAGGATGGGAGTGGTGCGGTCGTCACCCGACACAATCACGAAGCCCTCGTTGTTTCCGATGTTGAACACATAATAATAGGCCGTCGTGGCCGAGGGGGCGCGCTTGGCCTTCGAGGCCATGCTGACGGCTGCCGTCACATTGCGACCCTTGGCAAACTGGGCGGCTTCGGCCTGCGCCTGTTCGGGGGTCACTACACCGGCCCACGACATCAATGGCAACACGCACAGTGACACCAGGGCCAAAAAGTTTCTCATTCTCATTGTTTATAAATTGATTAATAAAGTAAATTTTCCTCTACCGAAAAAAAACCTAAAGGTTTAAGAAACAGTATTTCAAGGCTGCAAATATAGTGATTATTTTTGGATTGGCAACGTTAAGTGGCAAAAAGTCAACCAAATCAGCCATTTATTCTGCCAAAATGAACAACGGCGAAAATCGGCACGGCGCTAGCGCAAGCGATGACGCATATAGTGGCCACGGCCCGCCAGCAGATAGCCCGCCACGCCCATCACATTGACCGCCACGCCTATCCAGAATGCGCTGGCATAGCCCAGATGCTCGGCCACCACACCGCCAATGACCACTCCCACACCGATGCCCACGTCCCATGCCACGAGCAGCGTGCTGTTGGCGGTGCCACGTTGCGCGTGGGTCGCCAGGTTGATGAACATATTCTGATAAGCGGGCCACAGGTGTCCGTTGCCCAGACCGATGAGCACCGCGGCGCCGTAGTAGCCCCAAGCGTTGGGCACCGCTACAAAACTGGTATAGCCCACTACCGAGATGAGCATACCCATCGTGGCGTTTTGGGTGATGCGCCCCTTGCGCAGCGACGCCGCGCCCTGCAACCGCGACAGCATGAGCCCCACCGCCAGAATGAGGAAGAATGTGCCCGTGGAACTGGTCACCCCCATCACCTCCTTGCTGTAGATGGCGAGGTAGGTGCTGAGCACACCGTAAGAGAAGCCGAAAGCCACCATCGTGAGGAACAGTCGCCACCCGATGGTGAGGAAAAAGCGGTCGAGCGAGAGCGCTTGCGCCGGCTTGTTCAGTTCGCGGGGCTTGAGGCGTATCGACGCGTCCACGGCCATCCCCACGCCGGCTATGATGAGCGCCAGCCAAAACAGGAACTCAAAACTCCCCACATAATTATAGATGTAAATCGAAACGGTAGGCCCCGTGGCCATGGCGAGGTTGTTGCTCAGCCCGTAGTAGCCGATGCCCTCGCTGCGACGGCTGCTGGGCAACACGTCGATGGCGACCGTGCTGTTCGACACGGTGAGGGCGCCGAAAGGCGCGCCGTGCAGGGTGCGTACAATGGCGAACAGCAGCAGGCTGCCCACCACCAGATAGCCGGCGAAGAAGATGAAAAACAGGAAATAGCACACCAGCAGCACCTGCTTGCGCGGAAAACTGTCCACGAGGTAGCCGCTGAACGGGCGCGCCAGCAGCGCAGCCAGCGTGTAGCCACTCAGCACCGCCCCTATCACGTCCTTGGTGGCGTGAAACGTCTCCTTGAGGTACAGGGGCAGCAGGGGCATGAGCAGGTAGAACGCGAAGAAAAGCAGGAAGTTCCCGGCGCTCACCTTCACGAAGTTGCTATTCCACAATCGTTCGCTCTGCATGGCTGTTCACGTAGCATAATGGGGCGGATTCAAGGCACCCGCACGCCTTTCAGCGTGGCGCTGGTCACGCTCTCCACGCGACACATCACGCGGTCGCCCACCTGCGTGTCGCCGGCGGGGAACACAATCACCTTGTTCTGCGGGGTGCGACCGAACATATCGTCGCGCGACCGCTTGCTGTAGCCCTCCACCAGCACCTCGAAGGTCTTGCCCACGTCACGGCGGTTGCTCGCGAGCGACAGTTCGTTCTGCAAGGCAATCATGCGGTTCAGGCGGTCGATTTTCACCTCCTCGGGCACATTGTCGGGCAAGTGCTTGCTGGCAAACGTGCCGGGGCGCTCGCTGTACTTGAACATGAACGACGAGTCGAAGCCCACCTCACGCATCAGGCTCAGCGTGAGTTGGAAATCCTCTTCGGTCTCATCGTGGAAACCGGTGAACACGTCGGTCGAGATGCCGCAGTCGGGCATCGCCTGGCGTATCTTCGCTATGCGGTCGAGGTACCACTCGCGGGTGTACTTGCGATTCATGAGTTTGAGCACCTTGTCGCTGCCGCTCTGCACCGGCAGATGGATGTGGTTGCAGATGTTGTCGTGGGCCGCCATCGTGGCGATAATCTCATCGCTCAGGTCCTCGGGGTTGCTGGTGGTGAACCGCACGCGCATCTCGGGCGCGGCCTCGGCGACCATCGCCAGCAGCGCCGCCAGATCGACGGCAGCGCCTTCGGCGGGCTTGTAGAGGTACGAATTCACGTTCTGCCCCAGCAGGGTCACCTCCTTGAAGCCTCGGGCCTGCAGGTCGCGCAACTCGTTGAGGATGCTCTGCGGCTCACGGCTGCGCTCACGTCCGCGCGTGTAGGGCACGATGCAGTAGGTGCAGAAGTTGTTGCAGCCACGCATGATGGAGATAAAGCCGCTCACACGGTTACCCCCCAACCGCTGCGGGATGATGTCGCGGTAGGTCTCGGTAGTCGACAGTTGGGTGTTGATGGCTTTCTCGCCTTGCTCGGCGGCACCGAATAGGCTGGGCAACTCCAGATAGGAGTCGGGACCCGCCACGATGTCCACCTCGTGCTCGCTGATGAGCGCGTCCTTCACACGCTCGGCCATGCACCCTATCACACCCACCAGCAGACGGCGCTGGCGGCGACGGCGCAAGGCGTTGAGTTGGGCGAGGCGCGTGAAAATTTTCTGCTCGGCGTTGTCACGCACGCTGCAGGTGTTGATCAGGATGGCATCGGCATCGTCGAGCGTGTCGGTGGTGCCGTAGCCCGCCATCTGCATCACGCTCGCCACCACCTCGCTGTCGGCCACGTTCATCTGGCAGCCGTAAGTCTCGATATAGAGTCGTTTGGCGAACTCGCCCGTGGGGGCGTCGTAGGTGAGTTTGAGTCCTTCCATAGCCTACACGTTGAAGCGGAAGACCACAATATCACCGTCCTGGAACACATAGTCCTTGCCCTCGATGTGCATCTTGCCGGCCTCCTTCACCGCGGCCTCGCTGCCGTAGTGGATATAGTCGTCATACTTGATGATTTCGGCACGGATGAAGCCGCGCTCAAAGTCGGTGTGAATCACGCCGGCACATTGCGGTGCCTTGCTGCCTTTCCTGAAGGTCCATGCACGCACCTCCTTGGGTCCGGCGGTGAGGAACGTCTCCAGATTGAGCAGGGCGTAGGCGGCCTTGATGATGCGGTTCACGCCGCTCTCCTTCAGCCCGATTTCCTCCAGGAACATCTGTCGCTCCTCGAAGGTCTCCAGTTCGGCTATCTCGCTCTCGGTCTGCGCGGCCACCACGAGCAGTTGGGCGTTCTCATCCTTGATGGCTTCGCGCACGGCATCGACATAGGCATTGCCGGCGGCTGCCGAGGCGTCGTCGACGTTGCACACGTAGAGCACCGGCTTGTTGGTCAGCAAGAACAGGTCGTGCGCCACGCGCTCCTCGTCCTTGTTCTCCAGTTCCACGCTGCGGGCGTTCTGCCCCTGCTCCAGCGCGGCTTTGTAGCGCGCCAGCACCTCGTGTTGCACCTTCGCGTCGCGGTCGCCGGCGTCGGCCTGCTTCTTCACGCGCGTGATGCGGCCCTTGATGGTCTCCAGGTCACGCAACTGCAACTCCAGGTCGATGACCTCCTTGTCGCGCACGGGGTCGACCGAGCCATCGACGTGGGTCACGTTCTCATCGTCGAAGCAGCGCAGCACGTGGATGATGGCGTCGGTCTCGCGTATGTTCGCCAGGAACTTGTTGCCCAGTCCCTCGCCGCGCGACGCGCCCTTGACCAGTCCGGCAATGTCCACTATCTCGACCGTGGTGGGAACGATGCGTTCGGGATGAACCAGTTCCGCCAACTTGTTCAGACGCTCATCGGGCACCGTAATCACGCCCACGTTAGGCTCAATGGTGCAAAACGGAAAATTCGCCGACTGCGCCTTCGCGTTCGACAAACAATTAAACAACGTTGATTTTCCCACATTGGGAAGTCCCACAATACCACATTTCAGTGCCATATCTCAGTTCTTTTTCATTTTGAAAAGGCAAAATTAGTGCAAGTTGAGAGCAATACAAAGAGAAATACAAAGTTTTTCTCTTTTATTGCCGAAACGACACCTAATTTCGAGGTTTTAACCTCAACATTAGTGTAAACCTGACGTAAAAACAAATTTATTTGATTTTTGCGACAGGTTCGGGGAGATGATGCAGCAGTGCCGTTGCTCACTGCCAGAACTTGTTCGCACGAGTTGAATTGACACGATAGCCCACCGATATTATCACATTCTAATTTCAAAACTGGACTTATAGTCTTTTCGACAGCAGTTCGTCGGAATTAATATTATGAAGTTTTTACCCTCCAAAGGGAATCCATTTTGATCAGATATTGTTTTTGATTGGCAGATTTCAATTTAGCAGTTTTCCTATTTGGCAATTGATTGCCAAATTCACAGCATCCAATAACATTTTTGCCCCAAAGGTTAGCTGAAAGAAATTTTGCCACTACCTACTTGGCTATAACCCTCAATATTTACCCTTTGAAAACAGATTCACGATGAAAAGCTAAATATTGTTTTCTTTTCTCGTCTAAAGGTAAGAGTTGAATGAATCTACCATCAGTAATGCCTATACGACGCTTATTTTGAGGAGAAAGCCAATTTGAAATGCAAACACAACGATCATCAGTAAATGTAATGAAACCTCTATCAAATAGTTTGTCGTATAAAGGGGACAATATAAAACCATTTTTGGGGTCAAGCCTTTCTTTATCGGTTGATACAGCCCAAGGCTTTATATGGCTTGCAATGAGCAATCTCTCATCGTTAATCATCGTAATTGGGCAAAATGGACATTCCTCCAATAATCTCTCGCGATAAAGACCTTGTCCTATTCGAGCGTAACGAAGTTGTTCATCTCGTTTCGTAGTTGGTTGTGGCTTTTCTTTATTAATGGTTTCTTTCTTGCCATAAGTATATACTAAAGCCGAGCGAAGATCACCAATAGCATCAAAATCAGCAAATAATTTCCAATAGAAAATTATAGAACCATTGCTATCTGAAAGACGTAAGGCAGAAATGTATGTTAGGTTTGGTAATGATATTTCGCGAATAAGCCTGTAAGCATCATCTACAGAATTCACATAACCACGCGGCCCTATTATTTGCGTTTGGTCTTGAATGTTAAACTCAATGACTTCAGGCAATTTTTGAATGCGATTCACACGCTCGAGCCATAATGCAGACATTTTTTCTTTGCCCCGATAATCCTGCGATGGGTTCAAATACTCTTGCTTCATTGCTTGCATATATGCGAGTAAATCAGAACGTAAAATAAAACAACGAGCATTAAAACCTACATCACCATAAAACTCTCGCATTCGCTGTTTAGAAGAAATATAAAATTTAGCCTCTCCATGACCCTGGCCAATTTTACTACCACCAAGAACGAAACAATCTGGCACAGTTTGAGCTGTGTCAAATGTCTCGGTTACATCAAATTTTTGTCCATCAATTATCATATACCGTATTTTGTTATATCTAATTGTTTGAGAATTGCAATAAGGACATCAACAACAATACTATTACCCGATTGTTGATATAATGCCGTGTCGGAAACAACAATTTTGAATGTATCACGAAAACCCATCAAACGCAAACATTCACGAGGTGTTAATTTCCTAATTCTTCCTTTATGAGTTACATAGTTATCAACACCCGCACGGTGCATTTTGTGCATAGATTGTAATAGAGGTCGAGCAATATCTAAATCCGTTTCTGTTGAAGTCTTGAACCCTTTTGTGCCACAAGCAAGAACATATCTTGCCACCTTCTCAGAAAGGTAATACTTTTCTTCAACATCCCTAACATCAAAAATAAACTCGTCAAAAGCAGGGTCTGAGGGAGTTAAATCAGAATCAGGATGAAACACAAAATCTCCATGCCAATTGAATTGTTGATTCCGTTTTTGACAAAGTTGAACATCTCCGTTTATTTGAGTATAACACTTCGCTCTATTCTTGTGACTCGTGACAAACTTAATACCCTTTTCTCGAAGAAAATATTTTGTGTCAACATAATCTTCTAGAAAATCATACATTTTATACTCCAATTCTATCGGAGCAGGATATTTGAAATCTGTTTTTTGTTTGAAGCCCAAACAAAAAATACGTTCTCTGTGTTGGGGAATGCCGTAGTCACAACTATTCAGAACACGAAATTTCACATCATACCCTAATTCCTCAAAAATATCATGTATAATTCTCCAAGTTCTACCTTTATCATGGTTAATAAGCCCTCTAACATTCTCAAATAGGAATAATTTGGGTTGTGTTTCTTTAACCACTCTTGCAAACTCATAAAACAAAGTTCCTCGAGCATCTTCAAAGCCTAAACGACGTCCAACCATTGAAAACGCTTGACAAGGAGCACCGCCCACAATAAAGTCAACTTGACCAAGATATTTCGTTGCGTCAAATTCCCTAATATCACTAAACCAATTATTCTCGGTTATGTCATAATTAGCGAAATAACTTTTCTTGCATTTCTCATCTATGTCACCAGCAAAAACAATTTTGTGGTTTAATCCTAATCGTTGAAATGCGTGTTCAATAGCACCAATCCCACTAAAAACTGTTCCAAGCCTAACACATCTTTCTGGGTGAGTAAATTCCAATTCTCTCCAATTTGGTCCCTTAGAAATAGCTGTTGGCGTTACAATTTTATCTGTAATGGTATATGCCTTACTTTTAATAACCTTTTGAACCTCAGTCAGATTTTCAAAATCACAAATGGGATTATTTTCAAATAATGAAAGTTGATAGGCAATGGCTTCTTCTTCGGCCATTCCCATCTCTATTAGTTCTTCAATACTATATAACTTATATTCACTCATTTAATAGTCTTGAAAATACAGATAATAATTACAAGTGGCTACAAAGTTACGGAAAAATGAGTGCAGAACAAAATGAAATATATGTTTTTCATTTTTTTGTCGAGTTATTGACAAAAAGTTTGAACTCTTTTTCCGCGTCCTTTGCCTTTCACGGTGCAAAGGTAGGGGGCGGGTGTGCATAATGCGGGCACATGAAAATGGAAAAGTATTAAATCCACAAAGTGACACACGTCGCCAACGCTTCGGCACAAAGGGGAATAACTAGCGGGATGGGGGTGAAAATCGCCTTTGGGAAAGTTTTTTTCTTACTGACTGCACAACATTCAAAAAATATGTTGTAACTTTGCGAAAAGAAAAATTTAAGACAATGAACGACAAGATGCTATACTGGATTAACCAGGACGGTGTGCAAGCCGGTCCCGTGACTAGCGAACAACTGAAAGAGATGGCGGTGAACGACTCGGCCTACGTGTGGCGCGCAGGCATGGACGACTGGTGCCGCATTACCGAGTGTCCCGAGCTTGACGGACTGTACGAAGTGGCGCCCGCCGAGGAGCCTGCGGTGACCGACAACTTCCTCGAGACAGCCGAGACCGACGCCCCCGAGACGGCAGCCGAACCCGACCCCGTGCAGGAGGAACCCATGCTGGGCACGCCCCTCTACCCGCCCGTGCCCGAGCCAATGATGCCGCAACCCGCACCCGCAGCGCAGCCCTATGCGCCCCTGCCAGCAGCACAGCCGACCACTGGCGAGACCGTGCCCAAGTGCCCGCCCACCAACCTGGTGTGGGCCATCCTCGCCACCATACTCTGCTGCCTGCCCCTGGGTGTGGTCGCCATCATCTACAGCACCAAGGTGAGCCAGAAATACCAGCAGGGCGACTATGCCGCCGCCGAGCACTACAGCGAGGTGAGCGCCTGGTGGTGCATCGGCACCATCGTGGGAGGCCTCATCCTTTCGCCGTTTGTGTCACTGATCCAGATGGCCTTGATGCAGTAGTATGCGTAAAATCATTCTGACCGTTATCATAGTGGCTGCTGTCCTCGTGGCAGGAGTCATTTATTTTACCTACGACCCCTCGAAGGAGGGCAACCTGTTTCCGCGTTGTATCTTCGTGACGCTCACCGGCTTTAAGTGCCCCGGCTGCGGCAGCCAGCGCGCCATTCACGCCCTGCTGCACGGCGACATCCTCACCGCAGCCCACTACAACGCCGCCATGCTGGTGGGCATACCGCTGGCCATGGCCTACGGCATCGCCGAGTGGAAACGCACCACCTGGCAGCGCTACTACATGGCGATGAACAACCGCTGGGTGCTGATGGCGCTGCTCGTCGCCATCATGCTGTGGTGGGTGCTGCGCAACATCTTTGGGCTGTAACAGCCCCTCCCCTTTACCGAAGCTGGAATCTTGATTTTAGAGGAATTCTGGGAGCTGGAACAGGCGCGTGCCGTTCGAGCCCTTGATGAGGATGTAGTAGCCCTCGGGCTGCCGCTCAGCGATGGCGGCTTTCACCTCCTCCACGTCATGGAACTTGCGGTAGGGGCTGTCGATGGCGGCAAACTCCTCGCCCACCAGCCACACCTCGTCGAACGGGCAGTTGCCGAGCATGTCCACCACGCGCTGGTGCTCCTCACGGCTGCTCGCGCCCAACTCACGCATCTCGCCCAGGATTGCCATCTTGGGCGACACTTGCATCACGCTGAAGTTGTCGAGCGCCGCCGCCATCGACGTGGGGTTGGCGTTGTAGGCGTCCACCACGAGGTGGTTGTGGGCGGTGTGGGTGAGCTGCGAACGGTTGTTGGACGGCACATACGACTCCAGCGCGCGGTTGATGAGCTCCGCGTCAACGCCGAAGTGCAGGCCCACGGTGACAGCCGCCAGCACGTTGTCGAGGTTGTAGCTGCCTATCAGGTGCGTGGTCACCTCGTGCCACACGTCGGCACGGGCGTTGTCGCGCCACCGCAGCCGCAGGAACGGGTCGCACGCCACCAACTGTCCGCAGACCCTGGCAGCGCTGTAGGCGTCGCGCTTGGTGTAGGCCACCGAGGTCACCTCGCAGGGCAAGATGCCCATCAGCAGTTCGTTGTCGGCATTGATGAAGATGGTGTTGGCATAGTCATGCGCCAGGAAATCGTAGAGTTCGCCCTTGGTGTGGACCACCCCTTCCAGCGAGCCGAAGCCCTGAAGGTGCGCCTTGCCCACGTTAGAAATCAGTCCACAGTTAGGCTCGGCGGTCTCCGCCAGCGTCTTGATGTCGCCCGGGTGGCTCGCGCCCATCTCCACCACGGCAATCTGTGTGTCGGTGTTGAGGCGCAGCAACGTCTTGGGCACGCCCACATCGTTGTTGTAGTTGCCCTCGGTGGCCATCACGTTGTAGCGCTCGGCCAGCACCGCGCGGACAAGCTCTTTGGTGGTCGTCTTGCCGTTGGTGCCGGTGATGGCGACCACGGGGATGTCGAACTGGCGGCGGTGCTCGCGCGCCAAGTCCTTAAACGCCTGCAACGTGTCGGGCACCAGCACCATGCGGGAGCGGTCGCCCCCGTTGTCCACATAGCGGTCATAGACCTCGGCGCTATCGACCACGGCCAGCGCGCACCCCTTGTCGAGCGCTTGCTCGGCAAAGAGGTTGCCGTCGAAAGTCTCGCCTTTCAACGCGATGAAGATACTGCCCTGCGGGCACACACGGCTGTCGGTAGTCACCTCGGGGTGCCGACGATAAAAGTCATATAGTTCCTTGCTGTTCATAATTCTTTCAATTTCGACCTACAAAATTACGGAAAGTTGAGAGCAGAACAAAATGAGAAACGCAGTTTTTCATTTTTTATGCCGAAACGGAGTAATTTCGGCGAAGCCAACGTTACGGAAAGTTGAGAGAAAAGCATTTCGCCGCGGCGATGACCAAACAGAAAACCCCGGCGTGTTGCGTCGAAGATGCAGAATGCTTCGGAGAAGCTATTTGTCTTTAAGACCATGCAACCACGAAGTGCTCGAGGAAGTTTTGAAGCACGAGTTGCACAAAGTGCAGCGTGCGGTGCTGAAAGCATCGAAACCTTCCTCAACATTGTGCACCGAAGACTCTCGCAGCTTGGTCCTTGCGCTATCTAATGAAAATGCGCCTCGAAGAGGAACTTCAACCAGCACACGCAACGCCAAAGACAACGCAGAAGTTCGTCTGCGACGCACCGCCCAGAGTCGCAGCTGTGAACCAAGCATCGCACCCTTACTGGGTGCTCGCATGGTTTTTAACACGATGTCGGGCCTTCGACCCGCCCAGCATCTTCGATGCTTCACCACCTCATACTTTTGAGTGTCCCTTTGCGGAAAACCGATGGCGAAACTGTGTGTTTTCGGTGAAAAAATTTGGTTGTTCAGCGCCTTCATCGTACCTTTGCATATTCATTTGAACACCCGATAGAAACTCTTTACGCAATGAATACAATGAAGCGAACCATAGCCATCGTTTGTGGTGGTGACTCCTCGGAATACGAAGTGTCGCTGCGCTCGGCACAGGGACTGTACAACGCCTTCGACCACGACCGTTACGACATCTATGTGGTGGTGGTCAGGGGCCTCTACTGGCACGTGAACCTGGAGAACAACCTGACGGAGCCCATCGACAAAAATGACTTCTCGTTCACCCACGAGGGCAAAAAGGTGAAGTTTGACTACGCCTACATCACCATCCACGGCACTCCAGGCGAAAACGGCATCATCCAGGGGTATTTCGACCTCATCCGCCTGCCCTACTCCACTTGCAATGTGCTCGTTGAGGCACTGACGTTCAACAAGTTTGCCCTCAACAACTATCTGCGCGCGTTCGGCTCTACCGTGCCCGACAGCATCCTGCTGCGCGCCTCGCAGGCCAACGACTACGACGCCGCCGAGATTGAGCAGCGCCTGGGCATGCCCTGCTTTGTCAAGCCCGCCGCCGACGGCTCCAGCTTCGGCGTGTCGAAGGTGAAGAGTGTGCAAGAGCTCCCCGCAGCGCTGAACAAGGCCTTCATGCAGTGCGAGAACGTGATGATTGAGCGGTTCCTCGACGGTACCGAAGTCACCGTGGGCTGCTACAAGACCAAGGAAAAATCGGTGGTGTTCCCCGTTACCGAAGTGGTCACCGACAACGAGTTTTTCGACTACGACGCCAAGTATAACGGACAGGTGCAAGAAATCACGCCCGCCCGCATCTCGGACGAACTCACCGCCGCACTGCAAGCCGAGACGTCGCGCATCTACGACATCCTGCACTGCAACGGCATCATCCGCATCGACTTCATCATCACCCGCAATGACGACGGCAGTGACTGCATCAACCTGCTGGAGATCAACACCACGCCCGGAATGACCGCCACCAGTTTCATCCCGCAGCAAGTGGCCGCCGCCGGCCTGGAGATGAAGGACGTGCTCACCGACATCGTCGAGAATCAGTTCTGACCCGCCCCGCCGCCTTGATGACGGCACACGATTGAAACCCGCTCAGCCACAGTGCGTCAGCGCCAACCAGCGGCAAAACAGGTCGAAATCGTGAAAACCCGTCGCCACACCGTGTTTCACATAGTTCCTTTTTGTGCATTTACTGGCTAAAAATTGACATAAGCCTACTTTGTACTCATTAACATATAAACACCTAAAACTACCTGAATTTAAACTCCGTTATTAATTCGCCTTATATTTAAGGTATTTTTAACGGAACGATTACACAATTTAGTTCTTTTATTCAGAAAAACACTGTACTTTTGCGTGAATTTCTTTTATTGAAAACAGTATCATAAATTATAAGGTAAACCAAATTATTATGGCAAATTCAAACGTGAAACCCGCTACCGGTAAACTTGGTATTATGGTAGTTGGTTTGGGTGCAGTCAGCACCACTTTCATGACTGGAGTTCTCATGGCCCGCAAAGGTCTGGCTAAGCCCGTTGGGTCAATGACCCAGTACGACAAGATCCGTGTGGGACGTGGAGCCGAGAAAAAGTATCTGCATTACAGCGACATCGTATCGATGCCCACGCTCAACGACATCGTATTCGCAGCTTGGGACGTTTACCCTGCCAATGCCTATGAAAGCGCTATCAACGCCGAAGTGCTCAAAGAAAAAGATATTGAACCTGTGAAGGACGAACTCATGGCCATTAAGCCCATGAAGGCTGCCTTCGACAAGAACTACGCAAAGCGCCTCGACGGCGACAACGTGAAGAAGTGCACCAGCCGTTGGGATATGGCTGAGCAGATTCGCGAAGACATCCGCAACTTCAAGAAGGAAAGCGGAGTGGACCGCGTGGTGATGCTCTGGGCTGCTTCGACCGAAATCTATGTCGCTCCCGACATGAAGTATCATGGCACGCTGGCCGCACTTGAAGAGGCAATGAAAGCCGACGACACCGCACACATCGCTCCCTCGATGTGCTATGCCTACGCTGCGCTGATGGAAGACGCCCCCTTCGTGATGGGCGCTCCCAACACCACCGTCGATATCCCCGCTATGTGGGAACTCGCCGAGAAGACCTGTCTGCCCATCGCCGGCAAGGACTTCAAGACTGGCCAAACGCTGGTCAAGAGCGGTTTCGCTCCCATCATCGGCACCCGCATGCTGGGTCTGAACGGATGGTTCTCGACCAACATCCTCGGCAACCGTGACGGCCTCGTGCTCGACGAGCCCGCCAACTTCCGCACCAAAGAGGTGAGCAAGCTCTCGACCCTCGAGTCAATCCTCGTGGCCGAAAACCAGCCCGACCTCTACAGCGACTACTATCACAAGGTGCGTATCAACTACTATCCTCCCCGCAATGACAACAAGGAAGGCTGGGACAACATCGACATCTTCGGCTGGATGGGCTATCCCATGCAGATCAAAATCGACTTCCTGTGCCGCGACTCGATTTTGGCCGCTCCCTTGTGCCTCGACCTGGCTCTGCTCATCGACTTGGCACGCCGCGCCGGACGTTACGGAACGCAACGTTTCTTGAGCTTCTTCCTCAAGAGCCCCATGCACGACTACACGCAAGACGAAATCCCCGTCAACCATCTGTTCCAACAGTATGTCATGCTCAAGAACGCCATCCGCGAAATGGGCGGCTACGAAGCAGACGAGGAAATCGACTAACTTTATTCCCTATACACAAAACCCAAAAGCCCGAATCCTTTCGGGCTTTTTTATGCCCTTTTTAATAAGGAATTCATTTTATTTAAAGGAACTTTGTCGTTAATTATGAATTATGTTGTAACTTTGCAACGAGTTGTGCACTGACGCCAACCTCCATTGAATATACATTACAACACATCTATACTGCTATGAGACAGACGGTGATTGAAGAATCGGTGACCAAGCCGAAGAAAAAAATGTCAAACAACATCCCCATCCGAGCCTTTTTCATGGCTTGTGCCAGGAATTGGTATTGGTTTGTGATTTCCATTATCACATGTGCTTGTCTGGCTTTCCTCTACGGCAAGTCGCAGCCGAAATTGTATTCGGCCAAGGCGCAAATCATGTTTAAGACCAAGGACACCTACGCCGGCACACAGTCGCAGATGTTCAGCGACTTGGGCATGACCTCGGGCAACAACCTCATTGCCAACGAAGTGTTCCGCGTGCGCTCGACCGACCTGCTGGAAAGCGTCACCAAGAATCTGGGCGTGAACATCCAGTATTACGGTCACGTGTTTCTGCGAGACATCAACATTTACAAAAATTCACCTGTCCAAATCACCCCGTTGCGCGAGGTCAACTCGTCGTTCATCATGACCGTGGTGCCCAAGGGAGGCAACGACCTGGAGTTCCAAATCGACAAGGGCGGATGGAAAAAAGCTCACTTCGGCAACAAGGTGAACACCCCCTACGGCCCCATCGCCATCACCAAAAACAAGAACTACAACGATAAGCAATATAAAGAGTACAAAGTCATCGTCAAAGTGACTACACCACGCGCCATGGCGTCGCGCCTCAAGAGCAACCTCACCGCCGAAACCGCCAACAAATATGCCGACGTGGTGAACCTGGGACTCACATGGGACAACCTCGAGGAAGCTTGCGACATACTCACGGCCGTCATCGCCGCCTATAATCAAGACGCCATCAACGACAAGAATCAGATTGCCCGCTCGACCGAAGCGTTCATCGCCGAACGCGTCACCTCGTTGGCTCAAGACCTGAGCGGTGTCGACAGCCAGGTGGCCGCACTCAAGACCAGCGCTGTCAACGCCACCATCATGGCCGACCAGGGCGCCGCCATCAAATATGCCGACAATACTGCCGACGTGGGCATTCAAATCAGCCTCGCCAACAGCATCTACAACTACATCGCTGGCATGGGCGACGGGGAACTAATTCCCAGCAACACGGGTATCCAAAACACGGGTATTGAAGGACAAATCCAGCAATACAACGAAGCCATGCTCCGTTACCAAAAGATTGCCGCCACCAGCAGCAACGAGAACCCCGTGATGATCGAGCTTACACGCCAAATAAGCACCTTGAAGCAAAACATCATGCGCGGCTTGGCCAACTACACCCAGTCGCTGCAGATGCGCCAGTCACAGGCACGGCAGCAACAGAGCATCGCTTCGGGCTCGATGATAGCCATCCCGTCGCAAGAAAAAGCCATCACCGAGGTCTCACGTCAGCAGAAGATCAAGGAGCAACTGTACATGTACTTGCTCAACAAGCGCGAGGAGAATGCATTGCAACTGGCAATCACCGAACCTAACGCCAAGGTCATTGAAGCCGCTACCGGCAGCGGACCTATCTCACCCATTCCTAGCCGCATCATGCTGTTTGGATTGCTGGTGGGTCTGCTCATCCCAGCTCTGCTGCTCTACATCATGTTCTGGTATTACTCGCTGGACAACAACATCCACACCCGCCACGACATCGAGAACGTGGTGGACATCCCCATCGTGGGCGAACTGCCGTCCAAGAAGCATGACCAGCGCGACCGTGAGGTCATCGTCACCGAGAACGGCCGTGACCGCATTAGCGAGGCCATGCGCATCATCCGCTCCAACATCGACTACATCATCAAGCCCGAGGATGGCAAGGGAATAGTCATGCAATTTACATCCACCATGTCGAGCGAAGGCAAGTCGTTCGTGGCGGTCAACTTGGCGCTGTCCATGGCACATTCGGGCAAGCGAGTGGTAGCCGTTGACCTTGACCTGCGCAAGGGACGCTTCTCCGAATATGTAGGACTCGACAACGTGGGTTTGGGCGTCAGCGCCTTCTTGTCGGGACGGATTGACGACCTGAGCCAAATCACGCAGAAAAGCACGTTCAACGACAGGCTCGACATCATCTGCGTGGGTCCCATTCCACCCAACCCCACGAACCTGCTCATGAGCGACCGGTTCGCCGAATTCATCGAGCGTCTCCGGGTCGCCTACGACTATGTCATCCTCGACACCGTGCCCTTCAGCATCATCGCCGACGCCGGACTCATCAACCGCCACGTTGACTTCACCATCTACGTGATTCGTGACGGAAAGATTGACAAGCGCTACCTTGACGATCTGGAGAA
The DNA here is from genome assembly GCA_017619935.1 of Muribaculaceae bacterium. GTDB lineage: Bacteria > Bacteroidota > Bacteroidia > Bacteroidales > Muribaculaceae > Sodaliphilus. Next base: position 47,300 of record JAFZRJ010000029.1, read on the forward strand.
ACTCTACAAGGAAGAAAAAATCAAGAATATGGCCATCCTGATTAACGATATCAAGATTGACAACAAGCATTATGGCTACGGCAGTTACGGGTATGGTTACGGGTATGGTTACGGATACGGCAACTATGGCTACGGCTATGGTTACGGATACGGCGGATATGCCGACAACGAAGACAAAAAGCCCACATTAACTGAACGTATCAAGAAACTTTTTGGCCGTAAATAACCATGAGAATCGCTGTAGCAGGAACCGGATATGTGGGGCTGAGCATCGCCACGTTGCTCAGTCAGCATCACCACGTCGAGGCCGTGGACATCGTGCCCGAGAAAGTGGACCTCATCAACCGCGGCTTGTCGCCCATTGCCGATGCCGAAATTGAACAATTCCTTTCCAGCGGAAAACTGGACTTGCATGCCACGCTCGATGCACGTCAGGCCTACAGCGATGCCGAAATGGTAATCATTGCGGCTCCCACCAACTACGACAGCCAGCGCAACTTCTTTGACACCAGCGCTGTGGAAGATGTCATCGCCACTGTGATGAGTTGCAACGCCGATGCCATCATGGTCATCAAGTCAACCGTTCCCGTGGGGTTCACCGAGCACATCCGCGCCAAGACCGGGAGCCGCAACATCCTATTCTCGCCCGAGTTTCTGCGCGAGAGCAAGGCGCTCTACGACAACCTGCACCCCAGCCGCATCATCGTGGGCACCGACCTGAACGACCCGCGACTGGTGGAGGCGGCAAACACTTTCGCCGCACTGCTGCAGGAAGGCGCTGTCAAGACCGACATCGACACACTGGTCATGGGATTCACCGAGGCCGAGGCCGTCAAACTCTTCGCCAACACCTACCTCGCTCTGCGCGTGAGCTATTTCAACGAACTGGACACCTATGCCGAATTGAAGGGTCTGGATACGCAAGCCATCATCAAGGGCGTGTGCCTTGACCCGCGCATCGGCATGCACTACAACAATCCGTCGTTCGGCTATGGCGGCTATTGCCTGCCGAAGGACACCAAGCAACTGCTCGCCAACTATGCCGACGTGCCCGAGAACCTCATCGAGGCCATCGTGGAGAGTAACCGCACACGCAAGGACTTTATCGCCGACCGCGTGCTGAAAGTAGCCGGTTACTACGACTACTACAACCGTGGAGATTTCGACCCCGACAAGGAATGCGAGTGCGTCATCGGTGTCTATCGCCTCACTATGAAAACGGGCAGCGACAACTTCCGCCAGTCCAGCATCCAGGGCATCATGAAACGCATCAAAGCCAAGGGGGCCAAAGTCATCATCTACGAGCCCACCCTGGCCGATGGCAGCACATTCTTCGGCAGTCGCGTGGTGAACGACCTCAACCAATTCATGCAGCAGAGCCAAGCCATCATCGCCAACCGCTACGACCCCTGCCTCGACCCCGTCAAGGACAAAGTCTATACGCGCGACATCTTCCGCCGCGACTAGGCAACACGCACGATATACTATCAACGACACAAAAAGACACTCAAAAAAATTGGGTGTCTTTTCGTTATCTTAAGGAAAAAGCGGTTATTCTGTCGTTTCTGGAATCCAGACGTAGGCACCGAGGTCAATAGCCTCGCGGGCGAAGCGGTCGTTGCCGTAGCGGTCGTAACGAGCGCTTTCGGGACATAGCGAGCGGTCACCGCGCCCAATGGCATCACTGCCATTGTGCAGGCGGTAGTCGAAGATGTAGTCGTCACGCACCGTGTAGAACTTGGGATCACCCTCCCACACACAGTTCAGGAAGTGCGTGTCGTCGGTACCGCCAGACTTGAGCAGGCAGTTGCGCAAATACACATCGTATTCGTCCAATATGCCCGCATTGATATCCTTGGCTAAGCCGTAAATCACGCAATTATCGAGATAGCAGGTGAGAGGCAGCACCTCTTCGGTGGCGTGTGACTTCCATACGTTCACAAGAGGTTCGCTGACAGGGGCAAACAGGTAATAGTTGGCGAACGTGCAATTCACAAAGTGAGCCGTACCGCCAATGATGTGCACCACCCCAGCGGCCGCATCGCTGAACTCGGTTCCCTCGGCATCGATGCGCGCGTTGAGTGAAGTGAGCAAGCTGGAGCTGGAGTTGTGCACCACACAGTTGAACAGGTGCAGCGTGCGTTGGCTGGGGTCGGTGGAACTGCAATGGATGCCCACTTCCGAGCCGCGCATCACCACATAGGCCAACTCGTTGTCATAACTGCCGTAGCCGAACACCATTCCGCCCCACTGGCCCGACAGGATGTCGAAACTGATGTCGCCCACCACATGGTCGAGACGGTCGCCACGCATCACAATGTTCTGCTCGGGCGTGCCCACAGCCGTCATCTTGCCGTAAACACGCAGCAACGCCCCTTGATGGAACAGCAGCTGGGCACCGGGGTCGACAGTGAGCTGCACGCCGGGCGGCACCACCAGCGTGTCGTAGATGACGTAGGGTCGCTCGGCGGTGAGATGCAAGTCCTCGGTGAGCGTGTCACCTTCGATAATAATCACATCCTGCCCCCACGCCTTGAGCACCACATGCTGCGTCACGCCGTTGGTGACAAACTCAATCTTGTCGGTCACTTCCAGCAAGTCTTCCTTGTTCTCGGTAGCATTCACCTTGCACTCGACAAACACATAGATGCTGTCACCGCCACGGATGTCCACATCGTGGAATTCCTCGCCTTTCACGCCATCCACGTTGATGAAGAAACGCCCGTTCTCGTTGCCAACCACCTTGATGCTGGAAATCTTCACCTGCTTCTTGCTGCGGTTATACACGACAAACTGCTTGGTGGGTGTGCCTTGCTGCGTGATGACCGTGTCGAAGGTGACCGTGTCGGTCGAGAAAGTCAGCACGTCGCTGGCCGAGGTCGTGTAGTCGTCGTTGATGCAAGCCGTCATGACCACCATTGCCAGCAGTGCCACTATGATAAAATGAACAATCTGTTTCATGTAATTACATATTTTATAAATAAACGCATTTCTACCTTATTTATTACTTCACGCCACCTAAAAGTTTTGCAAACACGTTTTGGCCATGAAAGAGGCAATAAAAAAGTATTTTATTTTGCAGTTCGGCCAAAATGCAGTAATTTCGCACGTGGAAACCTTTTAATAACATTATAATCTCCTATTTTTTATGGAAAGAGATCAAGTTTTGTTTAACATTATCGAGAAAGAGCATCAGCGTCAGCTCCATGGCATTGAACTGATTGCCAGTGAAAACTTTGTCAGCGAGCAGGTGATGCAAGCCATGGGTAGCTGCTTGACCAACAAATATGCCGAGGGCTATCCCGGACATCGTTATTATGGCGGTTGCCAGTGCGTGGACGAAGCCGAAAACCTGGCCATCGACCGCATCAAGCAACTCTTCGGCGCTGAATATGCCAACGTGCAGCCCCACTCGGGCGCACAAGCCAACATGGCCGTGTTTATGGCCTGCCTCAAGCCCGGCGACAAATTCATGGGACTGAATCTGGCCCATGGTGGTCACCTGTCACACGGGAGCCCAGTTAACTTCTCTGGATTGGTGTTCCAGCAGTGCGAATATAACGTGCGTCCCGACACCAACGAGGTGGACTACGACATGATGGAAGAAGTGGCCCTGCGTGAGCACCCGAAGCTGATCGTCGGTGGTGCCAGCGCCTATAGCCGCGAATGGGACTACGCACGCATGCGTGCCATCGCCGACAAGGTGGGCGCCCTGCTCATGATCGACATGGCTCACCCTGCCGGACTCATCGCTGCCGGACTGCTCAACAACCCCTTGAAATATGCTCACATCGTGACCTCGACCACCCACAAGACCTTGCGCGGTCCTCGTGGCGGCATCATCTTGCTGGGTCAAGACTTCGACAACCCTTGGGGCAAAACCACCAAGAAGGGTGTCATCCGCAAGATGTCGTCGCTGCTCGACTCGGCCGTCTTCCCCGGTGTGCAGGGTGGACCGCTTGAGCACGTTATCGCCGCCAAGGCTGTTGCCTTCGGCGAGGCACTCACGCCCGGATTCAAGGATTATCAAATCCAGGTCAAAAAGAACGCTCAGGCTCTGGCACAGGCCCTCGTTGACAAGGGCTACAAGATTTGCACCGGTGGAACCGACAACCACAGCATGCTCGTGGACTTGCGCACCAAGTTCCCCGAACTGACCGGTAAACTCGCTGAAGCCGCTCTCGTGGCCGCCGACATCACCGCCAACAAGAATATGGTGCCCTTCGACGACCGATCGGCGTTCCAGACCTCCGGTCTGCGCCTCGGCACGCCCGCCATCACCACACGTGGTGCCAAGGAACCCCTCATGGGCGAAATCGCCGAACTCATCGACACCGTGCTCCATGCACCCGAGGACGAGGCCGTAATCGCCAGCGTCCGCGCCAAGGTGAACGACATCATGAAGGATTATCCCATGTTTGCATGGTAATCCACACGATACACGCAACCCACAAGGAGTTTGGCCCGACGGACCAAACTCCTTTTTCTTCGGCAATTCCCAATATTTGGCAATGTCGGCAGAATTGTGTAATTTCGCATTCTGAAATCAAAAACATCTAATTAATAACGTATATGAAATTACTTGAAGGAAAAGTGGCACTCATCACAGGTGCCGCACGTGGCATTGGCAAAGCCATTGCACTCAAGTTTGCCGCCGAAGGTGCCGACATCGCATTCACCGACCTCGTCATTGACGAGAACGGCAAGCAAACCGAAGCCGAAATCGCCGCCCTGGGCGTGAAAGCCAAGGGCTACGCCAGTAATGCCGCCAACTACGACGAGACTGAGCAGGTCGTCGCACAAATCAAGGAGGAATTTGGCCATATCGACATCCTCGTCAACAACGCCGGCATCACCAAGGACGGCATCTTGCTGCGCATGACCGAGGCGCAATGGGACGCCGTAATTGCAGTGAACCTGAAATCGGCCTTCAACTTTATCCACGCCCTGGTGCCCATCATGATGCGCCAGCGCTGCGGCTCCATTATCAACATGGCCAGCGTGGTGGGTGTGCACGGCAATGCCGGACAAGCCAACTATGCCGCCTCCAAGGCCGGCCTCATCGCACTCGCCAAGAGCGTAGGCCAGGAAATGGGTAGTCGTGGCATTCGTGCCAACGCCATCGCCCCCGGCTTCATCGACACCGACATGACCAAGGCGCTGCCTGAAGAGGTGCGCAACGAGTGGGTCAAGAAGATTCCGCTGCGCCGTGGCGGAACGGTGGAAGACATCGCCAACGTGGCTACATTCCTCGCCAGCGACATGTCGAGTTACATCACCGGACAAGTCATCCAAGTGGACGGCGGCATGAACATGTAATGCCCGTCACCAACTGGTTGACCAACATACCACACAAGATGAGGGCCAAGAGAAATCAATCTCCTGGCCCTCACTCTTTTGTCTATCGTCAGAACAATCTGATACAGATTACTTCACGATGATGTCGCAAACCGACACGCGGTTCCACTCGGGTTCGCTGAACATGTTGCCCACGCCCTGACCCTTGGCGGTAATGCGGTTGGCGGCGATTTTGTACTTGTTAATCAGCAGGTTCTTCACTGCGTCGGCACGCTCACGAGCCAGACGCTCGTTGATTTCCTTGCTGCCTTCGGGCGAAGCATAACCGGTGATGTCAACCTTCGAAGCGGGGTGATTCTTCATGTAGATAGCCACACGCTCCACGTTGGGCAGCTGGTCGGCAGCCACAACGCTCTTGCCCTGACGGAAGAACACGTTGGTCATCAGCGACTCTGTGTCGTTACCTTTCACCACCTTCTCGACGGGTTTCTCGACGATGCGCTCAACCACTTTCTCCACCACTTCGGGCTTGCGGTTGCGCAGCTCGTTGATTTGTGCATTCAAGGCATCGATGTCGGCCTGAGTGTACTGCTTGTCGCACAAGGTCATGTAGTGTGCGCCATGGCTGTTGGCGAAGTGATAGGTCACACCTGCCTGCATCTCAACAGCAGCATAGTTGGCGTTGAAGCAGTTAGTGCTTTGTTTGGCTTCCTTGCCCATGCACCACACCACGGCGGGCTTGAGCGACAGAGTCCAAGCCTTCGACTCACCCAGATTCCAGTTGATGTTCAGACCGGCCTTGGTGTACCATGAGTTCTGGTCAAGGTTCTTGATCTCCAGCTTTTCAATATCGCCAGTTTCAGTGGGGAGTTCAATGATTGTGCTGCCAGTCTTGTAGGCGTGCCACCAACCGAGACCAAACACGGCTTCCAGTTCCAGAGCAGCGGGTTTTCCCTTGTAGCCACCGAACATGTTGTTCAGGTTCACGGCCATGAAACCACCCACGAGCTGGTGATCGATGATGTTAGCACTGTGAGGAAGACCAATGTAAGCAGGAGCATGGTCCCAGCTGCTGGTGTTGACGCTCCATTCACCTTCCACACCCAGACCCATCACAGGAGTCACCTGCTTGCGAAGCTCGGCACCGAACATGCCACGAGCGTTGGGCCAGAATGCATAGTGCTGCAATGGCGACACAGCACCACCTTTAATAGTTAACGACCAGTTGTCGGTCCACTTGCTGCCAGCGACAGTTACTTGTGCTTGAGCAGCCACGAAGCCCATCATGAGGGCCAATGCGAGTAATACTTTTTTCATGCTCACAAAATTTAGTTAATATATTTGGTTCGCTATTTATTTCACAATTCCAGAATCAGATTGATGGCCTTGTTCACGTCGCTCACATCCACCTTGCCATCGCCGTCCAAGTCGGCTTTAAGTTTGGTGTCGGGGTCAGTGTTCTGCTCCAGGATGACGTTGATGATGACGTTCACGTCACTCACGTCAACCTTGCCGTCGCCGTCCACGTCGCCCACGACCACAACTCCCGACCCGTTCTTATAGGCCAACACTTTCGCCTCGATGATGGCGCCGCAATTATCCTTGTCGGCATACGGGGCGGTGAAGTGGAGACGCAGACCGTTGGCGTGCGGCACGGGCAGTGTGCCCGCCAACTGGTGCTCAAGTTCGTCCGAGGGCACCTTGATTTGAATGGAGTCTTTCAGATTCTCTTCCTCATCGCGGACAGCAATCTGCAGCAGCACCTTGCTGGCTTTGTAGCTCTCGCTGACAATGCGGTACTGCACCTCGACACGCAACGAATCGACCTGACGGCAATCGAGCGCTGGCGACACCAGCTTCTGCACGTTGCCTTGCACGGTGGTCAGCAGGGCTATTCGACCACGATTGATGGATTGCCTGTCCAGTTCGATGCCGGCATTATTTACAAAAGTCCAACCGTCGAAGTTGCTGGCGTTGAACAGCGCAATCTGCTCCTGCGCATTGACAAGACTTGTTGCCCAAATGAGTGACAACAGAACAAAAACGACTTTTTTCATATAAAAATGACTAGCCATTAAATAATTACGTGGCAAAATTAACAATTTCCATTGAATTAATCACGAAAAATTTCCAAAATCAGACAAACTTTCGCTATTTCCGTATCTTTTTTGCCTCTGTCAGCCAAAAAAATAAATCGGGACACCCTATTCAGGCGCCCCAATTTACAACCAACTTATTGAAAAAAATTTTACTGAATTTCAATCACTTTGCTTTCCTTCTTGAGTTCGGCTGCCGATTTCTTCGGCAAGACCACCGTCAGCACTCCGTTATCGACTGTGGCGGCAATTTTCTCGCGATCGACGTCATCGGGCAGGAGCAGGGTTTGGTGGAACTTGGTGTAGGAGAACTCGCGGCGAAGGTAGTGGCCACACTCTTTCTTCTCCTGCTTGTCTTCGACTTTCTTCTCAAGATCCACTACGAGGTTTTCCTCTTCGTCAAGGGTCACTTTGAAGTCGGCCTTGGTCATTCCGGGAGCGGCCAACTCCACATCATATTCGTCCTTCTTCTCAATCACATTGATGGCCGGAGCCGTCGTGTTCATCTTGGGTAAAAAGTCAGTGTCAAAGAAGTCGTTGAACACACTGGGTAACCAATCTTGATTTCTACGTGCTAAATACATAATCATTCCTCCTATTAAATTTTAATGTTATTGCTTTAAGTATTCGGACCTGGTTTTACGACCAACGTCCGACACACAATAAAGCAAAACCGGTGCCACCCCACCCAACAGGAATAATTAATGACATTTTGACATACAAGTACGTCAAAATGGCATAACACACCAAAATATAATGTCATTTTGTCATTTTATCCGCCATCAATCACGCCATGATGGTGCGGTGGAAGGCGAGGCGCTCGGCGCCGTCGGCAAGGTAGATAATGCCACAATAGGTAAACCCAAGCCGCGACAGCAGGTGACGCATGATAGCGTTGTCACGATGGGTATCGATACGGATGTCGGGAGTAATGGTAAAGCAATAGTTCATGATGGCTTCCAGCACGCCGTGACTGGATGCGGTGCTGGCAATGCGATGTATCACGTAATAGGGGCGTTCATTCAGCCACTCGCCCTCGTAGATGCGGGCATAAGTAGGCTCCGGCCCTGGCAAGAAAGCGAAAGTGGCCACAACAATTCCGTCCTGGCACATGAGATAACTGTTGCCCCGCTCAATATCGGCGATAAACACCTCGGCCGACGGATAACCGTTGATCCACTGGTGCATGTTGCCGCTGGCACGCATGATGCGACGGGCCTCGTCGGCCAGTTCCAGCAGACGGGGGACATCGGACAGTGTTGATTTACGGAAAGTCGTGCAACGGCTCATCCCACGCCGTTTTTAATGATATCGAAACGCTGCAGCGAATCAGCATCGGCGGCAGCTTTGCGTTGCCAACTACGATAACGCGGGCGACTCACAAAGCGCTCCACTGCATAGGCGAGAACGAAGAACACCCCACACTGCAGCCATAGCATACAGTATGGATGCACAATTTGGCTCAAAGTCGCACCCCCGCTCTGCATGAGTACATAGCCGTTGCTCATCCATGTGCTAGGCACGCAATCGCCCACAGTGTACCAGAACCGGCTCATTTCATACCTCGGCCATGACACACCCACAAGAAACACGAATATCACCGACGTGAAAGCAAACAACAGGAACACGCTCTCGCGCTCATTGACAACCGCCTGCAACGTCTGCCCCATAAAGGAGACGGCGATGATGAACGGCACAGCCAGCGCCACCGAGTGAAGCAAGTTGGAATTCTGGGGAAAGTCGAACATCATGGGCGTGAAGTGCAGCACATAAACCACCGGCGCCACATAGACAATCTGGTGGCAAAGCATTTTGCCAATCACCGTAGCACTCACGCAGGCTGGTTCCTCCATGGGGTCGTAGCCACGATTACGACGACGGCGCTCGATGCTGCCACCATGCAACATGCCGATACCCAGCAACATGCTCTGCTGAATGACCAAAGGCAAAATAAACAGCAATACTGCCGAAGCCAGTCCCATGCCGGTGTTGCCGATGGGCACCTGTCGGCTCTCGATCAGTTCCACCCCACCATAAGTGAACGGAGCGAGGCGCTGGCTTTGCAACTCACCGCCCATTGCCTGTGTGACATTGGTGATGGCCATGAGCATATTTTTGTAGCGGAACATCACGCTCATGTCGCTATAGACCGACACATGGCCTTGCTCGCCACGGTTGACATCCATGTCAAAGTCGCGAGGAATATACACCACACCATAACATTTCTTGCGGTGCATCAGTTCGCGCGCCTCTTGCATATTGGCCGCGTAAGAAACAATTTTAACCTCAGGTGTGGCGTCGAGGTTGCGGGCCAGCCGTCGTGACAACTGTGAACGGCAGTCGTCCACGACAACGATGGGCTCATCGCGCTCCACCTCGGTGTTATATATCAACGAGTACAGGATGGGATACACGGCGCACACTCCGAAGAAGAAAATCACCACTCCCTCGTCACGCAGCACGAGCCGAAACTCTCGCCACCACACTCGATACATTTCAAGAAACCACTGTCTCACTTTCTGCTCTTTTTTAAGGCACATAGATAGGATTCAGACACTCGCGCTTGATGCGCCACGACAGCACCAAAGGCAACACGACAAAGCCCACCAGCGCGGCATAGTACAGACGCGAATAATACAGGTCAATGCCATTGACAGCCTGGTCAACCGACAACAAAAAGTAATATTTCATGGGCACCAAGTAGCCGATAGCAGCCACCCAGGGATACATCGCCTCCTCAGGCAGCGAAAAGGCGCAGAACGAGAAAGACAGCATGCCCATGAGCGTGCACAAAGTGGAACCGAAACGGAAATTAGGCGTAACGCAGAACATGAGCACCGCAAAGCCCTGATTGGCCATGACAAACATGGGCATTGCCACCAACATATGCAAGGGGTTGCAGTTGAGCGGCAGGTCATACACGCAATACATCAGCCACTGGATGAACCAACCCACCGACGTAAACACCACCGTCTGCGGAATCAGTTTGCCCGTGAGCGCCAGCACCATATTGTCGCCAGCCACAGCCAGCCACTGACGGCACAACCCGCTCTTGAGTTCAGTACCCAACGAGAATGCCGTGAGTAGCAGAATGAACAGCGCGAAAAAACATGGAACAAACGATGTGCTCAAGTAGTAGTTGTAATTCAGCCACGGGTTGGCAGGCATGTGCTGATGCGTGTTGTAAGGTTGCATCGTGGCCATGATGGCCTGCGAAGGCAGCCCGACGGTGCGTAACGTGGTCTGCACGATGCCGGCATTGGTCAGCAACGATATGGTTTTGAAACCCTTGTACTGCATCGACGCCGGAGCAAAGTAACTGTAATTGATATAAAAACTCACCACTGGTCCGCGAGCACTGAGGGTTCGCTTCTCCAAGTCTTCTGGAATATAATAGAACCCTAAGATGTCGCCGCATTGCACGGCCAGCTTGGCCTCTTTGAAGTCCTTGTACTGATGTTTAATGTTCACCTGCTGGAAAGCGTCCATGGTGCGCAACAAGCGATGCGACAACTCGGAGTCGTCCATGTCCACCACACCTACAGGCACACGACGGATGGTTCCGGCCTTCATCAAGTCCATGAGCGTGAAGCATCCCAACAACGGAATAATCACCATCATCAGGATATACATGGGACGGCGCACCATCTGCACCATTCCACGCTTGAACGACTCAACAAAATAGAACTTGACCATGCCCTGTAACACGTATTCTTACGGTTTTACCAACATCAGTTCTCCAAAATCACGCTCATGCCCGGGCGGAAATTCTCCAGCGCCTCCATGGGACGGGCCTTGACCTCAAACGTCTTGCTGTCGTATTCACCATAGGCTTTTGTAGCCTGCCAGGTTGCGTAACTGCCCATATCGTGGACATAGAACACTTTGAGTTTGGTTTTCTTGCCCTCCAATGCGGGGATGGTGACGCTAATTTCCTTACCCATGGGCAAATTGTTGAGCATCTCCTCACGCACACTGAACGATACCCACATTTCGTCGAGCTTGGAGATGGTCATGACGGGAGTGCCCATCGCCACCAACTCACCTTCTTGGGGATAAATCTCGCTCACCTCGCCATCGCAGGGCGCCAGCAGATACTGGTCTTCCAGCAGCGACTTCACCTCCATGACCGAGCCACGAGCGGCGTTGGTCAGACTTTGGCTGGAGCGCTTGTCCTCGGCTTGCGCCCCATTAAGGGCCATGTCGTATTGCGACTTGGCGGCAGCCACCTGAGCCGTCGCTGCGTCGTAGGCCGCCTTGGCCTCATCGCGCTTCTGCTCGGTAACCACTCCTTGCTCAAAGAGGGTCTGCATGCGCTGATAGGTCTTGCGGGCGATTGTTTCGGCAGCCTCGGCCTGTTGCAGCAGGCTATAAGCGCTCTTCTTCAATTCCTCACGGGTGCCATGACCCACCTTGTCGGTCTGGGCCGCAGCGGCGTTTTGCATTGCCTGCGCTTGATAGAGCTTGGCATCGACTGTCGAAGAATAGATTTTCGCCAACGTGTCGCCTTTGTGCACATAGTCGCCCGGTTGCACATACAGATGCTCGACACGACCCGGCAACTTACCGCTCACGCGCACAGCGTCGCAGTCGGCCTGGCCTTGGGTCACACTGGTGTTGGGTCGGATGAGCAAGATGCCCACAATGCCGATGCAGGCCACCACAATGGCGAAGATTGCCAGTGCGGCCAGCAATGCTTTGTCTTTTTTGCGGACCACCGTCCGCTTTTCGAAATTATCCATATCTTATGTTTTGTTTATTCCATTTTTACCATTCGCCTCAAGCGCCGCCGTCATCACTTGCACAGTGTGCCGGTCACCTTCGAGAGATAGACGTCGCACAAACGCACGTCGATTTCGGCGTCAATTTTCTCGCTATTGGCTTTGAGCCATGCCGTCTGAGCCGTCAGCACATCGTCGGTCGTCGAGATGCCCTCCTTGAAGCCCACCTGCGCCATGCGCAAGTTCTCATCGGCCTTGGCCAGGTTGGCCTTAGTCATCTCATAGGTTTTAAGGGCTTCTTGATAACGGAATTGTGCTTGGCTCACTTGCAGCTGGATTTTGTCCTTGGCGTCGTCAAGTTCCAGTCGCTTGACCACAGCCTCGGCCTGAGCGGCCTTGTATTTGTTGGTCAGCCCACCCCAGTGCCACAACGGCATCTTGACCATGGCGCCCACCGAGAAGGCCCCGCCAAACCGGTTCTCAAAGCCGTTGTAGGTGTTGGGGTTGGTGAGATGAGCCGCTGCCACGGCTGCCACCGTGGGCATCATTTCGCTGCGCGTGACCTTGGCTTTTTGGTCAAAAATCTTTGTAGCCAGTTCCAACGAGTGCACATCGCTGCGACGCGCCCACACGTTGTTGATGTCAACATCGGTCGAGCGCAGGCCAGTGGCGACATTCTCACGGTCTTCGTCGGCCAGTGTGAAGGTGGTGTTTACCGGCAAGCCACACACTTGCGCCAGCAGCATGCGCGAAAGCACCAACCCATTGTTCACTTTGGTTAAATCGACCTGGGCCTCATTGAGCTTCACATCCACCGTGAGCAGATTGGAACGGGTGGCGACGCCCTGCTTGAGCATGGCTTGCACGTCACGGTCGAGCGCCTCAATCAGATTCACGTAACTTTCGGCCAACTTCTGCTTGGCTTTCAGCGACACCACTTGCCAGTAAGCGGCATCGACGTTGTAGATGACCTCTTCCACCTTGCTGTCACGCATGCTGCGCGCCAACTCTTCGGCGTAACGGGTCATCTCGTTCATCGCCTTGATTTTGCCACCCATATAGATGGGTTGGGTGACGGTTAGCGCTCCGGCAAACACGTTGTGGATATTATAGGTGAGCGCGTCCTTGGGCAGCAGGGCCACCGAACTGGGCACATACTGGCCGCCCACTTGCAAAGGCTCGCCTGTCATGGGGTTCACCACCAGGTCGTACTCATAGCCTTGTTTCTCCAGGCTGAATTTCTTGATGGGCAACATCTGGTCTTTATCCACCAGCGCCAGTTGGCGAGAATTGTACATATACATCGCCTCCAAGTCCACACTGGGCAGGTAGGCTGCCGCGGCCTCTTTGCGCTGATAGCCGGCAGCTTGAATCTTCACGTCGTGCTGACGCAATTCCTTGTTGTTGCTCAATGCCATGGCGCGACAGGAGTCGAGCGACACAGTACCCTGCGCCATCGCACTCATCGCTACCATCGTTATGACAAATAAAAAATATCTTCGCATGGTCATGAATTTTGACTTGCAAAGATACACAATTATGATAAAAAAATATAGTCTTATGCGAAATTTAGACCTTTATCATTTACAAATAGAACAATTATAGGCTATCGCTCGTAATCGTCAAGCTCCAACTCGCCGTTGAGCAATAGACTTTCACCGTTGAAGTCGGCACCGCTCCACTCATCATCTTCAAAAATGAGGTTGCTGGTGTTCACACACGATGAAAAGGCAGCCGTCATTATGACAACGACGGCCACCATTAATGCGTATTTCTTAAAGGCTTTTATCATTTGGCTTGTTTCATTTTCCACACATCGCCACGCTTCACCATCTCGACATCGTTGTCCTTGGTGGAGCCGTCGCCATAAGTGAATTTAGCCTTTACCACAGCAGTGGTGTCGCCTTCGTTGATGGTTTCTTCAAGAATTTCCACATTCTTGATTCCACCTTTCTTGTCGGTCTCGCCAGCCGAAAGCTGGAGCAATCCGATAAGAGTGGTGCGAGCCTCTTTGATTTTTTCCTCTGACTGACCTGCGGTCTTGAGGTCGCAGCCGTCAACATAACCTTCGTAATCCTTGTCAGCCAAGCAAGTGGCATACTGCTTGAAAGCTTCACCGGGAGTTGCGGGTTTCTTGTCGCACGAAGAAACAATCACGGCCATAACAGCCAACACGATGCTTGCAATAAAAAGTCTTGTTTTCATCTCTTAATTGTTTATAGGGTTAGTACTTAAAAATAACTCTCGTTCGAGGATGGGCGAGCAGGTCGCTGGGGAACACATAGTCGCCATGGTATCCCGGTGCATCGATGCGTTGCTTGCGCCCCTGCGCCACATCTACACCCGCCTTCAGGTAGCATTGCTGCACCAGTTGGGTGCAGTAGAGCCGCGTGGTGTCGGTCCAACTGTAGTCGTGGTCAAACTTTACATGTCGTTCAACCAAGGCTATCGCCTCTCTTGCCGCACGGTGGCGAAGCACGCTATCCACATCCAGTCGCACAATGGCTCCTCGTTTGGCCCTTGACGGCAGGAAGAATGTGGCTATCGGGTCGGCCTTGATGGTGTCCACCCCGCCGTCGTCACGCTCATCGGGCACGGCATGCACCACCATCCATTCGTCACCGCAGCGAGTCACCAGTCCAATGTGCGAATAGGTCGCCGCGCTGTCCATCATGATGACGATATTACTAGCCATGCTGCTGCCACGACGCAAAGCCAAGTCGCCTTCCTGAAGCACTTCGAGAGGGATATCGACAGTTCCCGACTGTGAATCGCTGACACAACTGCCGGCCAAGGCAACCACGATAATGCCAATGATGATATGACGCTTCACCGGCTGCAAATATAGAAACTTTTACAATAACCTGCAACAATTCAGCGACAAAACCCGCTTTTTGTTTCCACTTGACCCGGCATTGCCGTTTCAGTGATGCTTCTTGTCGTATGATGTGCTAAAGAGCTAAAATGATATTAATGACCGCATTCACGTCGGAGACATCCACCACACCTTCGCCTGTAAGATCGGCATTCCCGGGATAATCTTCAGCTGATTTGAGATCAAGGATGATGTTGATCATCGCATTCACATCCGAGATATCAACCCGGCCGTCACCATTCACATCGCCCTTCTTAATGAACAAACGCAGCATGGGTGTTTGGCCATACTGCACCCACACCACCTCGTCACGCTCGGCTTGCAGTGCCGTGGCGATGGTGCCGTCGGCAAGCTGCTCGTCGGTACACTGCATTTCTTCGGGAACGGCATCAGTATTAAAACCTATTTTGAATTGTTTTGCGTAGGTATTGACATAGGTGCCGGGGAAATAAGCGGACCCTGAGCTAGAGTAGTCAAATGTGCCGACTGACAAACAATTAGTTGTTGTGCCTCTGTTGTTATAGCCATCATATCCCAAAAAGAAACCATTTTGCTTTCCATAGGTTGAGACGGTGCCACTAAACAGGCAGTCTGTGATGTTGACATGAGTGGATCCGCCGTCGGCATTTCCCACCATAACACCGAAACATGACCAATCATTAGCTTTTATTGAACTCGTGACATTAGCCGAAACCCAAACGGTGGAGATATTCTCAACACCTCTGGCCAAAATTGCCAAACAACTCAATGGACCTACCGCTGAATGGATTGAACCGTCAATATGCAGATTCTTGATGGTCGCATTCTTGATTGAACCAAAAGGCGCTATAGCCTGATTGCTATTATAGGCAACGACCAATGTGTGGCCTTGCCCGTCAAACTCTCCGCTGTAGGGCCCATTAGCGTCAGTTGTCCCGATGTATGTTTGGTCGTTGCCGAGGTCAATGTCGGCAATCATGCGGGCGTTGGCATCGGGGGTTTCAGCCACTACAGCCGCAAACTTGTCCCAATCTTCTGCCGACCCGAGGAGATAGTAGCCTTCGGCATCACGTTTAAGGCCTCCGTTGGCAAAGATGCTGAGCATGGGGCCATCCTCACCCTGCACCCACACTTCCTCATCACGGCCGGCTTGCAGCGCCGTGGCGATGGTGCCGTCGGCAAGCTGCTCGTCGGTGCATTGCATATTATCAGGAATTGTAGAAGGGAACTGCGTTACATAGCAATTGTTATACGTCCCTCCATAAAATCTCCCTTTTGTAAGTGTTCCTGTGGATAGACAATTTGAAACTGTGACAAAAGAAGCAGCCGTATTATAAACCGCACCAATAAAACAACCCGTATAGTTGGGGTCCACAGTGGAAATTGAGCCCGTAAACAAACAGTCCGTAATTGAGAGACCGTCTGGCGCATAGTAATTATCAGAAGAAACACCCCCAACAATTCCACCGGTCCAATTCCAACCCCCGAATTGAACAGTTATTTCCGCTGAGTTCCAAACGTTTGAGATTACATTATTACGTCCACAGCAACGACCAACGACTCCAACCCATCCGTATACCGACTTGATGCTTCCGGCTACATGAAGGTTTTTTATAGTGGCATTCCGGGTTTGGGTGAATACGCCCATAATTTGGTTGTTTTCACCATCGTAAGCAACTGTCAGCGTATGTCCTCGTCCGTCAAAAACACCACTGTAGTACGGCGTGCCGCCTTGAGTTAAAGAACCAATGTGCGTTTGGTCATCGCCAAGATTGACATTGGCTGTCATCTTGGCGTTTACGGTAGGTGTTTCAGCCACAATCGCTGCGAAAGCTTTCCAATCGTCAACTGAACCAATCAGGTAATAGCCGTCGCTGTCCAGTTCAATGGCCCAAACTGAGAGGCCAGTGACAAGAGCGACAATCATGAGAAAAAACTTTTTCATACGAATAAATATTTTATGTTATCAAATCTATCAACTCATGTTGTTTTTCATTTGGCACCGAATCAGCGACGAACCTAATCCGTCAGCAACGAAGTGACTGAGGGGATGGCGTCGTGGGCGGTCTGGTCGACCCGGCACGGAGTCACGGCAACCCATCCGCGATGCAGCCAGTAGAAATCGGTGGTGTCGTCGGCGGGGTCATCACTCACATATTTGCCCTGCAACCAGTAATAGTCCCTGCCGTGAGGGTCGATACGATGGTCATATTCCTGTTCCCAGTGCCCCTGTGCCGTGGTGGTAATCTTCATGCCTTCATAAGTTTCACGGTCGCAGGGGAAATTCACGTTAAGACACACGTCACGCAAAACGTCAAGCCGCACCAATGCCCGCTTGATGATGTCCTCGATATAAGGACGGCAAGGTGTGAAATCAATGTCCTTGACAATAGCGCCATGCGAAAACGCGATGGCAGGAATGTGACGCAACGACGCCTCAAACACCACACCCATCGTACCACTGTAGATGGTGCTGATGCCGGCATTATAGCCATGGTTGATGCCCGACAGCACGAGGTCGGGCCGACGGCCTCCGAGCAACTGGTCCAAAGCCAGTTTCATGCAATCGACGGGAGTGCCGCTCACGCACCAAGCGGTGTAGCCCTCTTCTTGCGCCACCTTCATGGCCCGCAACGGCTGCAGAATAGTGATGGCGCTCGACATGCCGCTCTGATGCTCCATGGGAGCAACGACCACCACTTCGCCCAACGCACGGGCGATGTCTATGAGCATGTTGATGCCGGGAAAATCCAGCCCGTCATCATTGCTGATGAGAATGAGGGGACGTGCCATCTAATTATTTTTTGCGTGATTTTTTACCCGATTTCGTGGTCTTTCCGCTGGATTTGCCACTCGATTTACCGCTGGACTTTGAGGAGGCTTTTCCCGAAGATTTTTTGGACGAGGCTTTTGTTTCAGCCTTGGCGCCCTTTCCACCCTTTGCGGGAATCTTGATGTTGTCGCCGGCCTTGATGTTGTCGCCCTTGATACCATTGGCGGCTTTCAGTTCCTTGACCGACACGCCGGTCTTTTCCGAGATTTCACTCAGCGTCTCACCTTTCTTGATGGTGTGATCGGTTGGCTTTGCCGTCTGTTGTGCGGCGGCTTGATTTCCGCGATGATGCCTGTCGCCACGCTTTCCACTGCTGCGAGTATTCTTGTAGTTGTCCTCGCGGCTCTTGTGGCGGGAAGCGGTCTTGTCGGCGTAACGCTCATTGCGTTTGTGCCACTGTTTGGAATCAACGGGCTTGCTGGTCGACTGAACAGTTTTTGCCTTGGGCTTTTCGACATTCTCAGGTTCTTCGACCAGTGTCTGATGCGTCTTACGCGAAGAGGCGGCAGCCTTCTCAATTTCGCGCACTTCCTCAATCTGCGCATTTTCGGCCTCACTCGATTCAGCCTCCAAACTATAGTTGTCGCCGTGCACCACCTTGATGTCGTCGTCCGTCACGTCATTCGTTTTGGCTACACGAACTTTTTTCTGAGTCTGCACTTTCACCACCTGTCCACGACGGGCCTTGCCATTTTTCATGCCATTGAGCGCCAGCAGGGAGTTCAAACTCATTCCGTAATGCGAAGCGATGCTGGAATAAGTCTCGCCACGACGCACCTTGTGATACTCGGTGACAGTCTTGGTCTCATAGGTGTACTCCGTATTGTCGTCATTCACCGACGAGGAACCGGTGACTGGTTCCACCACCTCGCGTTGGGCGTAGATGTCGCTGCGGTAATTCACAATCGAGTCCTCGCTCATGATGTAGCTGTAAACTTGCTGCGACGGCAGGATGAGCGTGTAGCTGCGCTCACTGGTGCCTGGAATCACATCGTGTCGATATTGCGGGTTGAGGGTGCGGATTTCCTCGATGGGCATGTTCAGCACCTTGGAAATCTGGTTGAAATTCACGCGTTGCGACACGCCCACAGTATCGGTGATGAGGGGTTTGCTGGCCAAACTGGCACTGATGTTGTGCTGTTTGAAGTAGGTCATGATGTAGTTCGCAGCGATGAAAGCCGGGACATAACCACGAGTTTCGCGAGGCAAGTAATTGTAGATTTCCCAGAAATCCTTGTTCTCACCACCGGCACGGCGCAACGCCTTGTTCACGTTGCCCGGCCCACAGTTGTAGGCAGCAATGGCCAATGACCAGTCACCATAAATGTTATAGAGGTTCTTAAGATAGGTAGCGGCCTTCTCGCTTGATTTGTAAGGGTCACGACGCTCGTCAACCAGCGAATTCACTTCAAGGCCTAGACCTTTGCCTGTACCCACCATGAACTGCCACAAGCCGGCAGCTCCAGCGCGCGACACGGCATTGGGGTCAAGTGCCGACTCAATCACTGGCAGGTATTTCAGCTCCAGGGGAAGATTCTCCTTTTCCAACGCCTGCTCAAAGATGGGCATATAATACAAGCTCATGCCCAACATCTCCTCAACAAGTGTGCGATTGCGTTTCACATATCGGTCGATGTAGGAGCGAACCACCTGATTGTAAGGCATTTCAATAATAGTCGGCATAGATTTGAGCCTCTTGATATACTCCTGGTCGTTCACCTCGCCTGCGGAACGGTTTTCCACCTCGGCGTCAAGTATCGTGTAGTTCTGAAGATACCAGTTCTTCATCAGTTCACGAGTGTCGGTCTCAAAACTTTCAGGGAAAACGATGTCGTTGTCGGTAATGGTTTCCTTTATCGTCAAGATGTTGTTTTTCTTGACACGAGGCGCGGCCATGATCGACACCGCCACAAATCCCATCAGTAGAATGAATGTTAGTCGTTTCATATTCTTTTTTGTTTGATTGTTCAAAAATTAAAGGCACACTGCACGCCCAGTGTGGGGGTGCGGGTGATAATGCCTGGATCAATGACTGCCGGCTTCACCTTCATGGTCAAGTCGGGCGATATGTCGAAGTGCGCCAATTGTGCATCCACATAGGCGTCAATGAGACAGAGCGCATACACGCCCACCATGCCGATAATACACAACTCGCGATATCGTCGATAATAATTCTTCTTGTTTTTTAGCGCCTTCTTCAGCCACTCCATATCCAAGTCGCTTTCATTCGTTGTTGGCGGATAGAAGTTCATGTAACTCCTGGTGGAGGGGTCGCTGTCCATGGCGTCGCGATAGGCACGGGTGTAGTCGTTATACATCCGGTTGTTCCACATGGTGCCGTAAGTCATTCCCACAAAAGCGCCCACCACGATGGGCAACTTCCAGTAACGCCGGTTGTAAATCTGACCCAAACCTGGGCATAACATTGAGAGCCACAAGGCCCGTGTGGGGTCGGGATTGAACTCACGGCGTTTTCCTAGCGCAAGTGTCGTGAGTGAGTCGGTCACAGCCAACACTTCCACCCCTTCGACTCCCTGAATGGAATCAATCGAAGCAAACTGCAAGGTATCGCCTGCCACGTTCACCACACGCACTCCGGCCGGTTGTTGTTCCGTCGGCACTTTCACCTGGGTGCGCGTGCGCTTCATTGGGCGCTGCTTGACCACAACGGTGGTGTCGGGAAGCGACTGTTGCTCCACAACGAACGACTCCGATTGCGCTTCTAAGGGCAAAAACCAGAGTAACAAGGTGGTCACCAACACGGCTTTCAAGATGCGATATGTAGCAAAATCAGGCGTAGTTATTTGTCTTTTAAGCGGTCAAAGATAGTAATAATTTTCTCTAACTCGGCTTCGGTCTTGAACGGGAATGTTATTTTTCCTTTACCAGCCACGTCGCACGAAAACTTCACTGGCACGCCAAACGATGAGGACAAATGCTGCTGCAAGATTTTGTAATCTTTGTTGTTCAGCCTATTGCCTTGAACCTTGGCACTGGGCTCTTTGGGCTGATGGTCGGCATTGTATTGCTTGACCAGTTGCTCCACCTGGCGCACCGACAAACCATTTTTTATGATTTCGTTATATAATTTTAACTGAGCCGATGGCTTCTCAATAGCCAGCAGAGCACGCGCATGGCCCATATCGAGCAATTTGTCGCGCAATCCCAACTGTACCTCTGCCGGCAACTTGAGCAGGCGCAAGAAATTGGCTATCGTGGCGCGGTTCTTGCCGATGCGTTCGCTCAAGCGCTCTTGCGTGAGTCTGTACTGGTCAATGAGTTTGCGGAACGTGAGCGCAATCTCAATGGCGTTGAGGTCCTCGCGCTGGATGTTCTCAATCAGAGCCATCTCGGTGAGTTCGCTGTCGTTGGCAGTGCGGACATAAGCCGGAACGCTGTCAAGCCCCGCCAGTTTGGCTGCACGGTAGCGACGTTCGCCCGAAATAATCTGGTAGGAATTGGTGCCCACATTACGCACGGTAAGCGGTTGTACTATACCCAACTCGCGGATGCTCATGGCGAGTTCCTCCAGCGCTGTCTCATCGAAGGTGGTGCGAGGCTGGTCGGGGTTGGGCGAAATTTGGTGAATGGGTATCTCATTGATAGCCGAAGAACCTCCCGTCTGGATATCGTCCATCGAGATTAATGAGTCAAGTCCTCGGCCTAATGCGTTACGTTTCATGTGATAAATGAATTATAATATTGTCACTGAGTTTTTTCTTGTTCTGGTTTTGACGTCTTGCGAGCCCGCATCCCAAGTTCTTTGGCCAGCTGCATGTGACTGGTGGCACCACGGCTGGTGGGGTCGTAAAGGATGGCGGGCAGGCCATGGCTGGGTGCCTCGCTCAACCGAATATTGCGTGGAATAACCGTGTTGAAGACCATGTCGCCAAAGTGGCTCTTGAGTTCCTCGTAGATTTGGTTAGCAAGCCGCAGGCGGGCGTCATACATCGTCAGCAAGAATCCCTCAATCTTCAACGACGGATTGAGGCGGCTCTTGATGATTCGCACAGTGTTGAGCAACTTGCTGATACCCTCCAGGGCGAAATACTCGGCTTGAACCGGGATGATTACACTGTCGGCGGCCGTGAGGGCGTTGACGGTAATCAAGCCCAGCGACGGACTGCAGTCGATAAGGATGTAGTCGTATTGTGATTTCACTTCTGCGATGGATTGTCGCAGGATATTTTCGCGATTGGTCTTGCCCACCAGTTCTAGTTCGGCCCCGACGAGGTCGATGCGAGAACCGATGATCTGCAGTTTGTCGACGCATGTGTTCACGGCAGCACTGTGCATGGGGTAGTCATCCACCAAGCACTCATAGATGGAAGCCGTGAGCTGTTTGGGGTCAACACCCAGACCCGACGTGGCATTGGCCTGTGGGTCGGCATCGATGAGCAGCACGCGCTTCTTGTTCATTGCCAGTGAGGCGGCCAGATTGATGGCTGTGGTGGTCTTGCCCACTCCGCCTTTTTGATTGGCTATTGCAATTGTTTTTCCCATTATATAGATTTAAAATGTTTCACGCACTTTTTTTGCGTTGCAAAGTAATGAATTTTCCCTTGAATATCGCTATTAATCACCGTTAAAATGACTGAAATGTGCATAACTTGCACTTTTTGTTAATAACTTTTTAGCCCCGTGGAACAATTCACTTTTCGGTCATTTCTTTCAACTGGCGATAGGGGATGATGAAGAACGGGCGGTCGTAGAGGTGGCGATGAGGCACTTGCAGGTTGGGCATGTCTATAGTGACCACGCGTCCCTGATTGTCATCTATAGCCATGATATCAATGTCCACAAGGCGGTCGATGTAGCCGCCATTTTCATCGCGATGGCCTGCGCTACCCAATCGCAGCTCAATGCCGTGCACCCAGTCCAGCACCTCCTGTGGCGAGAGGTCAAGGTCAACGGCCACACCCACGTTGAGGAACCGATTGGACGACTGAAAACCCCAAGGCTCACTCTCCATCTCATCGCTCACGCGACAACGAGTGCCTCGCGCACATAATGCTGCGATGGCACGCCCCACGTTCTGGTGACGGCAACCCAAGTTGGTTCCTATATTGAAATAATATCGCATGTGCGTCATTCCTGTTTTAGGTCGAATAAAAAGGGGAGGTGTCGAAATCCAATTCAAGCAACTCCCCCACTTGTTCAGTGTGTAAGCACCAGGCTACAAACTCTTTTGCACTTCAACTTCTTCAAAGGCCTCAATCACATCGCCTTCCTGAATGTCGTTGTAACTCTGGATGGAGAAACCGCAGTCGTAACCGCTGGTCACCTCCTTCACATCGTCCTTGAAGCGCTTGAGCGAAGCCAAGTTGCCCGTGAAAATCACAATACCATCGCGAATCACGCGCACCTTGCACTGGCGCTTGATTTTGCCTTCAGTAACCATGGCTCCAGCAATGGTACCCACCTTGCTGATGTGGTACACCTGACGTACCTCGGCGCTTCCGCTCACCTCTTCCTTCACATCGGGCGACAGCATGCCTTCCATAGCGCTCTTCACCTCCTCGATGCAATCGTAGATGATGGAATACAAGCGGATGTCAACGCCCTCTTGTGCAGCCAAGCGCTTGGCGTCGGCGCTGGGACGCACCTGGAAACCGATGATATAAGCATCGCTGGCAGCCGCTAGAGTGACATCGCTCTCGGTGATGGCACCCACAGCCTTGTGCACGACATTGACCTGGACCTCTTGCGTCGAAAGTTTGATGAGCGAGTCGCTCAACGCCTCGATAGATCCGTCCACGTCGCCCTTGACAATCACATTCAACTCGTGGAACTCTCCCAATGCGCGCAAACGGCCGATGTCCTCAAGAGTGCGACGTTTCATCGTGCGTTGCGATTGCTCACGCTGCAACTGCTCACGCTTGTTGGCAATCTGGCGGGCTTCCTGGTCGGTATCCATCACATTGAACTTGTCACCGGCGGTTGGCGCTCCGTTCAGACCTAGAATCACTGCAGGTGACGACGGACCGGCCTCCTTGATACGTTCGTTGCGTTCGTTGAACATCGCCTTCACCTTACCGAAATGCGTACCAGCCAGTACGATATCGCCCACGTGTAGTGTTCCGCCATCGACCAGCACAGTAGCCACATAACCACGACCCTTGTCAAGCGACGATTCGATGATTGAACCTGTCGCCTTGCGATGAGGATTAGCCTTCAGGTCGAGCAAGTCGGCCTCAAGCAGCACCTTCTCAAGCAATTCAAAGATACCGTCGCCTTTCTTGGCTGAGATATCTTGACTCTGATACTTGCCACCCCACTCTTCCACCAGGTAGTTGCGGTTGGCAAGTTCTTCCTTGATTTTGTCAGGATTGGCGCCGGGCTTGTCTATCTTGTTGATGGCAAAAATGATAGGCACACCGGCAGCCGATGCATGGCTCAAAGCCTCCTCGGTCTGCGGCATCACATTATCATCGGCAGCCACAATGACAATCACAATGTCGGTCACCTTGGCACCACGGGCACGCATAGCGGTGAACGCGGCATGGCCAGGAGTGTCAAGGAAGGTGATACGGCGGCCATTTTTCAGCTTCACCGTGTAAGCGCCGATGTGCTGTGTAATACCACCGGCTTCACCGGCTATCACGTTGGTGTTACGGATATAGTCGAGCAACGAAGTCTTACCATGGTCAACGTGTCCCATAACGGTCACCACTGGTGGACGCTGCTCCATATCTTCGGGATTGTCCTCCTCATCGTGGATGGCCTCGGTCACTTCGGCACTGGTATATTCGGTCTTGAATCCGAATTCCTCGGCTACGATATTGATGGTTTCGGCATCGAGACGCATATTGATCGACACCATCACTCCCAGGCTCATACAGGTGGCTATCACCTTGTTGACGGGGATGTCCATCATGGCGGCCAAGTCGTTGGCGGTCACAAACTCGGTGAGTTTCAGCACCTTCTTTTCGGCTGCTTCCATTGCGGCCACCTCGCGCTCTTCTTCGCGCACAGCATCACGTTTTTCACGACGCCACTTGGCGGCCTTCTTCTGTGTCTTGGTGGTGAGACGTGCCAGGGTCTCTTTCACTTGTCTTTGCACATCTTCTTCGCTCACCTCGGGCTTGAACGGGCGCTTGGCTTTCTTTTCCTTGCGCTTGCCTCCAGCGGCTTCGGCATTGCCGCCTTTATTCTTGCCACCACCGCCGTTCTGAACAAGCTGGGCGGCGGTGCTGGTGATGTCCACCTTCTCCTTGCCTATGCGTTTGCGCTTTTTGCGACCGACGGCTTCACCTTGTGCCTGAGCCTTGGCGATGCGCTCATTACGCTTTTCCTCTTTTGTTTTCTTTTTTGGACGGGTCGACTGATTGATGGCATCCAAGTCAATTTTTCCCACCACCTTAGGCACATTGGTCAGTTCAGGTTTGCCCAGCGTGAAGACTTCGGGCTCTTCCTCCTCGTGTTCTTCAACCGGATTGACCTCGACTTGAGGCTCTTCGGGCTGTTTGGGGGTTTCGGCCTTTTTGGTCTTTCGGGTCTTGGCGGGCTTTGCGGGTTTCTCCTCGCTGGCCACAACAGCACCCTCGTTCTCAACCGTTTTTTCGGCGGTTGCAGGTGTCTGCTTGGCCTCAGCGGGTTGTTCCTCGACAGGCGCTTCGGCTTTTCCCTTGGCAGGGGCCTTAGCCTTCTTGGCGGGCTTTTCCTCCTTGGGTTGTTCGGCCTGAGCAGGCGCGTCATCGGAAATGGGCTTTCCGGTGGCCAGGTCAATCTTACCTAGCACCTTCGGCTTTTGGACGGAAACGACGGTCTTAATCTCCTCGACACGTTTCTTCTCAGTCTTTCGCTCGTTGGACAAGGTTTCCGATTTCTGCTTTTGCAACTTATCGGGATTGAATTCCTTGATGAGCATTTCATAGATGTCGTCTTGGACACGAGCATTCACGCTCTGGTCCACTTCAACACCCTTTTTTCGCAGGAAGTCCTCTATGGTTTGTCTTCCCACGTTCAATTCTTTGATGATTTTAGATATCTTAATTGGCATATTCTTCTATTTCTGTTACAAAACGGTCGATGACTTTCGCGGTAACTGGTTCAACTCTAGTGATGGCCTCAATTAATTTTCAAATTCAGCACGAAGCACTTCAATCACATGGTCGACCATGTCTTCCTCCAAGTCGGCCTTCTCAATAAGGTCGGCACGAGGCATCTTAAGCACGGACTTGGCGGTTGCACAACCCAAGTCTTTCAGGGCCTCGATGATCCACTCATCAATTTCATCCTTGAACTCATCCAGATAAATGTCTTCCTCACCCTCGCTGTCGAGGTCACGATACACATCAATTTCATAGCCTGTGAGAATAGAGGCTAGCCTGATGTTCAAGCCACCTTTACCAATGGCTAGCGACACCTCCTCGGGACGGAGGAACACCTCGGCACGCTTGGTCTCCTCATCCAGACGGATGGAGGTGATTTTTGCAGGGCTCAAGGCACGCTGAATGAGCAGCTGGGGATTGGTGGTGTAAGGTATCACGTCGATATTCTCGTTGCGTAACTCACGCACGATGCCATGGATGCGGGCGCCTTTTACACCCACACAAGCGCCCACGGGATCGATGCGGTCGTCATAACTTTCAACGGCAATCTTGGCGCGCTCACCGGGAATACGGGCCACGGCACGAATCACGATGAGGCCATCGTGAATTTCAGGGACCTCCAGTTCAAACAGGCGACGCAGGAACATCTCACTGGTACGCGACACGGTAATCTTGGGGTTGTTGTTCTTGTTGTCCACGTTGTAGATGACGGCGCGCACGCTCTCACCCTTGCGATAGACATCGGTGGGAATCTGCTGTTCCTTCGGGAGCAACAGTTCATTCTTCTCGTCGTCAAGCAACAGCACCTCGCGTTTCCACACTTGGTACACTTCGCCAGTCACCAACTCACCTTCCAGTTCCTTGAACTTGTTATAGACGGCGTCCTTCTGCAAGTCAAGAATCTTGCTGGCCAACGTCTGACGCAAGTTGAGGATAGCGCGACGGCCAAACTTGGTGAAGTCAATCTTGCGGGTGTGTTCCTCACCCACCTCGCAGTCGGGATCCTCGTCGGCACGGGCATCGCTCAAGCCGATTTCCTTGTTGGGATTCTCCACTTCGCCATCGGGAACAACCTCCAAGTTCTGATAGATTTCGCAGTCACCTTTGTCGGGATTGACAATCACGTCGAAGTTGTCGTCGTTGCCAAACATCTTGGCGAGCACACTGCGGAACGATTCTTCCAGCACGCTGATGAGCGTAATTTTGTCAATGTTCTTGAGCTCCTTGAACTCCGCAAATTGGTCGGTCATGTTGACCGTTTCTTGTTTCTTTGCCATATTGTGTTTTAAATTTTAATAATGCATTTGGTGGTTTTTACTTCATCATACCGAAGGGTGGTCGCCACATCCACCAACTCGGGGCGCTTTTTGCCTTCAAGTTTCATCTTGGTGGGTGTGACAATGGTAAATCCTTCATCGGTAGCCTCGGTGAGCGTTCCTTTCAGTTTGCGACCATCACGAGTGAGCACTTCAAGGTCCTCTCCCATGTTCTTGTCATACTGGCATCGCACCAGCAATGGCGAACTGATGCCGTAACTGCCCACTGTGAGTTCATAGTCTTCCACATCCTGGTCAAAGGCGGCATGCACAGCCTTGTCAACAGCGATGCAGTCTTCCAAACTCACGTCGTTCATACTGTCGAGCGCCACGTCTATCACGTTATCGGCACTCACAGTCACTTGAACCAGAAAGAGGTCGGTGCCCTCCAATGCCTGGTTCACCACTTCGGTTAATTCTTTCTTGTCAATCATAATAAAAACGAGGAAGCCTCAGCCCCCTCTCACGAATGCGCTGCAAAATTACTTCTTTTATATAAGATGTGCAAGACGCCACATGACACAACCAGCCAAAACGTCATAAATTCACAAAAAATATATTTAATTAACATTCTATAAGCGATTTATCCTCCTTGCCATCCTTCAAACTGATGAGTTCAGAAGCCGAACAACATTTTAATTTTGAAACTTTTGCGGCATTACAATAATTTGAGTAATTTCGCAACCTCATCAACAAAACACAATAACAACAGACATATTATGAGCCGAACAATAGAATTCAACATCCCCTCGACCGACGCACTGCCCCAGGTGGCGCGTGAATTTATGGGCGAAATGGGCGACTACACGGTTTTCGCGTTTTACGGCACCATGGGGGCCGGCAAAACCACATTTATCAACGCCCTGTGCAAGGAACTGGGCGTGGAAAGCGACATGACCAACTCCCCCTCGTTTGCCATCATCAACGAATACCGAAGCGACTCTACAGCCGAACTCATTTACCACTTCGACTGCTACCGGCTGGAAAATGAGGCTGAAGCCGAAGACATCGGTGCCGAGGACTACTTCGACTGCGGAGCGTTATGCTTCATCGAATGGCCTGAACGCATCGAGAATCTGCTCCCCGACGACACCGTGAGAGTGGATATCACAGTGAACGAAACCGACGACAGCCGCGTCATGCGTGTCACCTTCCCAGAGTAGTTCATGCCGAGATACATCTTGCTGAGAGAGACAGCATCGACCAACACTTACCTCGCCCGCATGGCGGAGATGCTGCCCACCGGCACTGTCATCTACACCCACAAACAGACGGCAGGACGCGGGCAAAAGGGCAACTCGTGGGAAGCCGAACCCGGCAAAAACCTCACTTTTTCCATGTTGCTCAAGCAACTTGATGTGCCTGTACGAAGCCAGTTCCTCATCAGCGAGGCGGTGTCGCTGGCGATTGTGGACGTGGTGAAACAATGGGTGGATAACGTACGCGTGAAATGGCCAAACGACATCTACTGCGGCGACCGTAAACTGTGTGGAATATTGATTGAAAACTCGCTCGACAATGCCGGCATTGCCCACACCGTCATAGGTGTGGGACTGAATGTGAACCAAACCGAATTCGTGAGCGATGCCCCCAATCCC
This sequence comes from Muribaculaceae bacterium, assembly GCA_017619935.1. Taxonomy (GTDB): domain Bacteria; phylum Bacteroidota; class Bacteroidia; order Bacteroidales; family Muribaculaceae; genus Sodaliphilus. The sequence goes on from JAFZRJ010000029.1 coordinate 76,070, forward strand.
GTGTCACTGGCACAACTCGCCCAGCGGGAGTTTGACCTCGAACAAGTTTTGCACCAAGTATGCGAGGCCATCGAAAGGTTGTGCGATTTCGGTGATGACAGCCAGCGCAAGTTGCTGCATGAGCGCTATGCCAGAGCTCTTTATCGCAACGACGGAGACGTTCACACCTTTGCACTGCCCGATGGCACACAATTTGCAGCAACCATCCAGTCGGTAGAGCCCGACGGCATGCTGGTCTTGCGCCATGAAGCCGACGGCATGCCGCGAAGTTATGCCTTCAAACAGGTAAAACACGTTATCAACGAAATAGAACTATGAATATAGCAGTATATTGCAGTAGCCGTCCGCATCTGGGCCAAAGCAATGTTGACCTGGCTCAAACACTGGGACAATGGATGGGGAAAAACGGGCACACACTGGTCTATGGCGGCGTGAATGCCGGTTTGATGCACATCGTGGCTAAGGCTGCTCACGAGTCTGGAGGTCAGGTGGTGGGGGTCATCACCCGCAATTTTGCGCCCATGGCCGACCCGTTGGTCGACCGCTTGATCCTTACCGAAAACCTGAACGACCGCAAGGCGAAGATGAATTCCATCGCTGACTGGCATGTGGTGTTGCCCGGCGGTATTGGCACCATCGACGAGTGGCTGTCGGCCTTGTCGCAGATGGTGGTGGACAAACGCAAAGGCGTGGGCATAGTCGTGGTCAATGCCAACGGCATGTTTGACCACATCATCGCCCAGTTGGACGACTTGGCCAACTCGCGCTTCGCCGGCGACAGTCACTTGGCGCTCATGCGCGTTGTGCCCGACACCGAGCACCTGCTTGACGAACTGGACAAAATCACATTAATCAACGCTAACAAATCAAATCAATAACCGTTATGAAAAGTAAAGTTTATACACTCACAGGCGACGAGGGAAAGACCTCGTTGGTGGGAGGAAAACGTGTGAGCAAAGATGACGTGCGCGTAGAAGCTTACGGCACTATCGATGAACTGAACGCCAACCTCGGTGTCCTTTCGCACAACTCCAAACTCCACGAAACAGGCATGGCCGGCGTGGTGAACACCGTAATGAACAAACTGTTCAACATCGGTGCCTATTTGGCCACCGAAAACGCCCCGGAAACACCCATCTACGGACTCACCGAAGATGACGTGAAGTTGCTGGAACAAAACATCGATGAGATGGACGAGGAACTGCCCCCTCTGCATGGATTCATCCTGCCTGGCGGAAGCCGACTGAGCGCACTGTGCGACGTGTGCCGCACCATCACCCGACGCGCCGAACGCCGTGTCATCACATTGGCTCGCACAGCCTACGTCGACCCCATGGTACTCAAATACCTCAACCGACTCAGTGACTTCTTCTTTGTTTTAGCAAGATTTAACAATATTCAGAACCAATTTGAAGAAAATTATTGGGACAAAGATGCGTGAAGTAAAAAATATTGCATTACCTTTGCGCACTTTTTATGTTAGACTAAAAACCTGAAAGGAGGACATACTATGTATTGGACATTGGAATTAGCTACAAAACTTGAAGATGCACCATGGCCTGCAACCAAAGATGAACTGATTGACTACGCAGTGCGAAGCGGTGCGCCTCTGGAAGTGATTGAGAACTTGCAGGAAATTGAAGACGAGGGCGACACCTACGAATCTATCGAAGACATCTGGGAAGATTATCCCCGCAACGACGAAGACTTCTTCTTCGACGAAGACGAGTATTAGACCATATTCAAGCATTATTGAATTTAACTGATTTGAATGTGAATTGAGCAGTCGTTTGAACAGCCTGCTGCTTTACAAACCAACCCTCTTTTTTGTAATAACGGATTTTTAAATGGCCGATGCCCCTAACAATAATCGCATCATCCAATTTGATGCTTTAAGAATCATTGCCGCATTTGCTGTAGTTATGCTGCACACTTGCGCACAAAGGTTCTATGACTGCTACCCTTCTCCAGAATGGGACGTCAGGAATATCTACGACACCCTTGTCCGTTGGGCTGCTCCCATGTTCATCATGATTTCCGGAGCACTGTTTCTTGACACAAAAAAGACAATAAGCATCAAGACTCTTTACAAGAAGAACATTGCTCGCATCGTCCTTGTTTTTTTCGCGTGGTCCATCATCTATGCTCTCTACCGCATCAATGACGGGAAGGGTCTTTTGGTAACGACCGGGAGAATGATCAATGGCCCGTTCCATTTTTGGTTCTTGAAAATGCTTATCGGATTGTATGTCGCTGTTCCCATTTTTAAAGCCATAGTGGCGAATAAAAAACTGGAACAGTATTTCTTGGCAATCCTCATTATCACAGCATTCATCATCCCGATGTTTTCCCCTTAATAGGACACTATAGTGGCACGGTCAAAAGTCTAGCCATCAAGTTTTACAAAGGATTCCGGTTGGATTTAGCCTCAGGCTACGCCGGCTACTTTATTCTCGGCCACTATATCAACAACATCGAATTAAAGGGAACCACAAAGAAGATTATTTATGTGCTCGGCATATTGAGTTTTGTAGTAGTCGGCTTCGGCACTCGTTGGCTTGCTGGCCGTACGGGCACACCTTCATTGCTGTTTTATCACAATCTCAGCCCGTTTACGCTGTTGGAGACTATGGCGGTTTTCATCTTTATAAGACATACAGAAATTGCTCCCAAGTATCACAAGTACATTATCAAAGCGTCCAAACTCAGCCTGGGCATTTACATCATCCACCCGCTGATGATGTTTATCGCATCCGATTTATGGGGATTAGACTCGGCATCATTGAATCCAGCCTATTTTATTCCTTGCTTTGTTGTGATTATCTTCACGGCATCTTACATCGCCATCGCCATTTTATCCCGAATTCCCGTCTTAAAGAAACTGGTGTTGTAACTACCCGCACCGATAAAAAAACTTGTCGTGAAAATTTGATAAGTCAAAATCAAATCCTCACGACAATTCTTTTTCATTCATGTGTTTAGCGGCGGCGTTTCTTGCCTGGGCGACGACCCGTGGCTTGCTTGCGCTGTTGAACTTCACGAGCAGTGCTGTTGCCACGACGACGGCGCTTGGTGCGACGTGAGGCATTGGCGCCCTCGTATTGGTCCCTCATGCGTTCCTCACGCGACTGCTTCGACAGCAAACCGGAGTTCTCCTGTGTGATGGGCTGCTTGTCGATGCGATGCGAGAACGCCGGACTGGTCTCGGTCACCAGCACCAGGTCGAGTTGCTTCTTAATGAGGTCGGCACGAGCCACCTGCACGGTCACCGCATCGCCCAACTGGTAGGCACGATGGGAGCGACGCCCGCGCACCAGGTAGTTTTGCTCGTCAAACTCGTAGAAGTCATCATCCAGTTCGCGCATGGGCACCATGCCTTCGCAATGGTTCTCGTCCATCTCCACATAGAGGCCCCACTCGGTCACTCCCGAGATATGTCCCGGGAAGACTCCTCCGAGCCGCTCACCCATATACTCCACCTCCTTATACTTGATGGAGGCGCGCTCAGCGTTGGCAGCCAGTTGCTCCTGCGCGCTGACGTGCTTGCATTCTTCCTCCAGTTGGTCCACATTGACCGAACGGCTGCCCTTGACGGCATAGCGGTCGAGCAAACGGTGCACCATCATGTCGGGATAGCGGCGAATGGGCGAAGTGAAATGGGTATAGTATTCAAACCCCAATCCATAGTGGCCCACATTTTGAGCCGAATATACGGCCTTGGCCATGGATTTAATGGTGAGCAACGACAGCATTTCTTCTTCGGGCTTGCCGGCGGCTTGCCGTAGCATCTGATTAATCGAACGATTCACCTCGCGTGCCGAGCCGTGTGTCTTGAGTTTGTAACCGAAGTGGGCGGCAATGCGAGCCACGTTCGACAGTTTTTCACTGTCGGGCTCGGCATGCACACGGTAAACCATCGCCTTGGCGTGCTTGCTGGTGGGCACCTTCCCGATGTGGGCCGCCACGGTGCGGTTGGCAAGCAGCATAAATTCCTCAATCAGTTTGTTGGCCTCTTTCGAGACTTGGGGTTTCACCGCCAACGGTTTTCCGTTTTCATCGATATCAAATTTGATTTCCTCACGCTCAAACGACACCGCCCCGTTCTCAAATCGCGCCTTACGTAATTTCTGAGCCAAGTCGTTGAGGACAAGCAATTCATCTTTCAAATCGCCCTTGCCGGTCTCAATAACTTGCTGGGCCTCCTCGTAGGAGAACCGACGCACGCTGCGCGTGACCGTGTGGCATATTTGGTATTTCTTCACGTTGGCATCATCGTCCATCTCGAAAACCACCGAATGGGTGAGTTTATCCTCTTTGGGGCGCAACGAACAGATGAAGTTGCACAAGCGTTCGGGCAGCATGGGAATGGTGCGATCCACCAGATATACACTCGTGGCGCGTGACTCAGCCTCGCGGTCAATGACTGTTCCGGGTTTCACATAGTGGGTCACGTCGGCGATGTGCACGCCAATCTCCCAGTGGCCGTTCTTGAGCCGTTCAATCGAGAGGGCATCATCGTAGTCCTTGGCATCGGCAGGGTCGATGGTAAACGTGGTCACACCACGCATATCGCGGCGGCGAGCCACCTCATCATCGGTGATGCCGGGCTGCATCTTGCGGGCCACCCGTTCCACGCTATCGGGATATTTATAGGGCAAGCCAAACTCAGCAAGAATGGCATGAATCTCGGCATTGTTCTCTCCGGCTTTTCCCAACACATCCACCACCTCACCGATGGGGCTATTGGCGTCTTGCGGCCATTCCACAATGCGAGCCACCACCTTGTCGCCAGTCTCACCACCCGCCAACTTGTCGAGCGGAATAAAAATGTCGGTGGCAAGGAACTTGCTGTCGGTAGCCAAATGCGCGAAATAGCGTTTCACGTCCAGCGTTCCCACAAACACCTGCTCCTTGCGTTCCACAATCTGAATAACTTCGGCCTCAGGCTCCATGCCCTCGCGAGCCGCGCTGATGTGCACCATCACACGGTCACCATTCAGAGCGTGCATGGAGTTGCGCTCGGCCACCATGATGGTTTTGCCGTCGTCGGCACCGATGTCCACGCTATTCTTGCCATTGCTGCGACGAATGAAAACACCCTCGGCCACCATCGACCGGCCCGCAGCCTTGTAACGGCCCGTAGACACCTCTGTCACAAAACCATCGATAGCCAAGGTCTGCAGAATTTCGGTGATGAGGGCGCGTTGCTTGGGGGTGGCAGCCCCCACAGCGGCCGACACTTGTTTATAATTGAACTGGCCGTCGCCATGCTCGTTGAAGAAGTTAATGACAGCATCATGGAGCTCACGGCGCTCTATGCGCAAATTGCCTTTCTTTTTCTTTGCCATATGATTCTTTTTTAATATTCCTCCAAAGTTAGTCAATTCTCACGACCCCACCAAAAAATCCCCGAAAAAACAAAGAACCATCCACAACAAAACTCACCCCAGCCCCACCAAATGCCGAAAGCACAGCATTTTGTTACGTCGAAGACGTTAAATGCCCCGGAGGGGCTAATCATGTTAAAGACCATGCGAGAGGGCCAGAGGTCCTCGCTGCTTGGTCCATGACGGACAAGCAAACAGGTGCCTCGGAGAGGAACTTCAACCACCTCAAAAAGTGCTGAAAGCACGGCACAACGCCACCGGCTACTTTTGCCACGTCGAAGACGTTTAATGCCCCGAAGGGGCTTACCGTGTTAAAGACCATGCGACAGGGCCGGAGGGCCTCGTTGCTTGGTCCATGACGGACAAGCGAATAGGTGCCTCGGAGAGGAACTTCAACCACCCCAAAAGTGCTGAAAGCACGGAACAACCTAGCCCAGGGTGAGCCGTAAGGCGTAACCCTGGGTATGAAACGCCGTCCCCTCCCCACACACAAGCCCTGAAGGGGCGGCACATCGGCATGGATTTTGTGTCGCTCTTTCAGAGCTTTTTTTTTGGGGGGGAAAAATGACGAAAACCGGGGTTCCGCACTCGCTTCACCCCGGCCTATATTGTGTCGTGCCTTCAGCACTCACACCTTTACTTCACCACCACTTTCTGGCCGTTGTGGATGTAGATGCCGGGCTGCGTGGGATGCGTCATGGGCTGGCCCATCAGATTGTAGTACACGCCGTCGCCTTCCACCACCCTGCTGGCCTTGATGTCGGTCACCGCCGATGGGCCGGTGTCAAGTGTCACGCGTGCCCGTGAGGGCTCACCGTTGCAAGTGGTCTCGGTCGTGCTCGAGCCCCCTTCGTGGGCATAGAACTCGTGATAAGTCAGGAAGCTGAAACCATCGGGACACACCTCGATATCGCCGCCCTTGAAGGTATCAGTGGCCTTGACCTTGAACTGCATCATTTGGTACTGGCCGTTGCCCATAATCTCTATTTTTGCGCCACCCTCAAACAGGAACGTCAGTTTGTTGGCCGCGACTTTATCCGTCCACAGGTTGTGGCTTGTTTCCATGTGAAACAAGATGAAGTCTTCGGCAAAGGGGCCGCTCATCAACTCCGGACGGGTGAAATTGGTCGACAGGGCGCCATAGCCGCCCCACTTCTCGTCGTAAAGA
>JAFZRJ010000030.1 GCA_017619935.1 Muribaculaceae bacterium
GCGGTCACGAATACATCGTCGGCGGGCATCTCGAACTGGTTGTTCTCGTCCACAGGTGCCAGGACATCGGTGTTCACACCAGTGACGGTGATGGTCTTGAGCTGGTAGCCCTCGGCTGGGGTGACGGTCAGGGTCACGGTCTCGCTTTCCTCAGCCTCGGCCTTGTCGGCTGTCACGGTTCCGTTCTCGATATTCTCATCGATGGTGATGGCATACTTCGTGGGAGGAATCAACGAGAAGGTAGCGGTCACGGTCACGTTGTCGGCGGGCATGGTGAACTCGTTGTTATTGACTTCCACTATGAGGTCGAGCGTTTCGGGAGTGACGGTAATGGTCTCAAGCTGGTAGCCCTCGGCGGGAGTGACAGTCAGGGTCACGGTCTCGCCTTCCTCAGCCTCAGCCAGGTCAGCTTCCACGGTACCGTTCTGGATATTCTCATCGATGGTGATGGCATACTTGGGAGCATACCATTCGCCGCTGATCACCAACTTCATAGTGGTCTTGTCGACGGTCAGCGTCCAGGTGCCCGCAACGGGAATCTGGAAGTTATTTCCGCCGTTGAGCAACAGGCTCAGTTCAACACCTTCGACCACCTGTGCTTCATTAACAATGAAGTTGCCATCAGCGTCGCCACCAATCCACGTGCCGTCCTGGTCAATGAACTTGAATTCGGCGCCGGCTGCCATTTCCTTGGTGATGGTGAACTTGCCGTCGTTGTCCAGGGTCATGGCCTCTTTGTCGGTGTCCCAGTTGGTCATTGAGCCGGCCAGATACAGTTCGTTGGCGGGCTCTGGCCAACCGGTCACAGTGAGTTTCTTGTCAGCGCTCACCGTGAACGTGAGGTCGCCTCCACCGGAAATCTTGAAGTTCACGCCTGTTGTGCTCAAGGGTATGTCGGTGCACCAGTCGCTGTGCACGCCGTAGGTAGTGCCCTCGGCATCTCCGCCGTACCACACGGGGTTCTCATCGCCCTCGATGAACTTGAACTCGGCGCCGTCGGTGATGCCGTTGACGGTGATGGTATAAACACCCTCATTCTCGGTCATTTCGAGTTTGCCGTTGGCCCAGTCGGTGAATGTGCCGGCGATGTACATCTTCGGTGCTGCAGGAGGTGCTGCTGCCCAGAAGCGGCCCCAATTCTCGTCGGCTTGGTATGCTGCGAGGCTCTCCTCGGGAACGGTAATCTGTTCGTTCTCGGCGATAGCCGCATATACAGCATCTTCAAACACCACTGCGGGAGGCGTGGCGGCGTTGCAGGTGATGCTGGTGAGCGTGGTCACGCCCTTGAACGCATCCTCACCGATGGTCGTGATGGTGGCGGGAAGCGTGAGCGTGGTGAGCACGCTGTTCTCAAATGCGTGAGCACCGATAGTGGTCAGCGCGTCATCGAAGTTGACTTTCGTCACGTTCTCGTTGCCGTAGAAAGCATAGTCGCCAATCTCCACATAGCCCGAGGCATTCACCTCCGTGATGAGCTCATTGTACAAATCTGGATTTGTGAATTGGAAAATATCCACACCAGATTGATAGAAGTGATGGTAGGTACGGCGGTGATCACCAGGATAAGCTACCAGCACCTTGTCATCGCCATCAAGTACTTTGTAGATGATGCTACCAGCTGAGGCTGCCAAAGCTGATGTTGCCGTATATGAGTCATCGACATTGACTTTGTAGCCCTGAACTTGGGAAGTAGACAAATACGTTCCTGCTTGACCTGCTGTGTTGATGGCATTAATCTTGTTGTTGCGCATGGCGGTGGCATCAAACTCCGTCACATTACCACGCAGAATGGCGGGGAAGTTGGAGCGGAAGCCGTTGAATGCATCGGCACGCACATAAGTCAATGTGGTGGGGAATCCCCAGAATTCACGCTGTTGGGCGGTTGTGTTATTGGCACCATTGGTCACATAGCCGTCCTTGAATGCCTCCACACCGACACCGATGATGGTGTAATCTTTGCCGTTGTAATTGACTGTGCTGGGCAACCATGGGCCAGTCAAGGTGATGTTGTACGGTTCATTAGGATTGGGCGCAAACTCGCAGGTGGCGGCATCCTCGTCAACGATGTTGAAGAAAAACTCGCCTCCGAGCAGTGTTGCGCTGAAGTCGGCTGCCTGCATCGCAACTGCGGCAAGCATTAAGCCGGCAGAAAGTAAAATTTTTTTCATAATCATTTGAATTTAGTTAATAAAAGAGGGTTATTTCGTTAAATAAATGGTTATTTGAAGTCGGTAGCAAATATAATTTCGTCGCAAAGTAAGCACAAAAACTTCACATTTGCAAGAAAAGACCGAAGTTTTGTGGGCGATGCAAACGATTGCATTGCCGTTTCGTAGAAAATTTCTTTATTTAGGTACGCGTACGCGAGGATTATTTCTAATTTTGAAAAATTTAAATCATAGACCGAAATGTTGAAAAAATCGCTGATAATACTCGTGGTGGCCCTGTTGCCACTGCTGTCGAAAGCTCAAGGCTGGCCTGCCAATTACGGCGGTGTGATGCTCCAAGGCTTCTACTGGAATGGTTATGCCGACAGCAAATGGTCGGTCTTAACGGCACAGTCCAATGAACTGGGCGACCTGTTCGACCTGATCTGGGTGCCCAATTCGGGCCGCATCGATGCTACCGGCAAGGCCGAAGGGATGGGCTATGTGCCCATGTACTGGCTCGACCACAATACCTGCTTCGGTACCGAAGCCGAACTTCGTACCATGCTGGACACCTATCGCGCCAAGGGCACAGGCATATTGATGGATTTGGTCATCAACCACAAAAACGGCCGTACGAACTGGGTGGATTTTGCCAATGAGATGGTAACTGGAACTGTGAGCGGCAAGACCTACAGCATCAAATGGGACAACACGAATTTGTCGCAAATCTGTTCCACCGACGAGTGTGCTACCCATGGTTTTCATCCCACAGGCGCTCCCGACACCGGCGATGACTATGACAGTGCCCGCGATTTGGACCACACCAATGTCACTACACAACAGAATGTGCGTACCTATATGGACTTTTTGCAGAACGAGCTGGGTTACAGCGGTTACCGCATAGACATGACCAAGGGTTACACCCCCAATTTCACGGGGAAATACAACAACTGGACACATCCTTACTTCAGTGTGGGGGAGTATTGGGACGGCAACGCCGACGTGTTGCGCACATGGCTTGAAGGCACGCGTTGGAGTGGACAGATACAGAGTGCTACCTTCGACTACGCTCTGAAGTATCGCATCAATGATGCCTTTAATGGCACTTCGTTCAATGCCAGTGCCCTCAATGACAAGGGCTTGTGTGCTGACGTGTGGTATAACCGTTGGGCGGTGACCTTCGTCGACAATCACGACACAGGGCAAGTGGGCAATCATTCACGCATGAACAACGACGCCAATGTTCCTGCCGCCAATGCCTTGATTCTCACATTGCCGGGTACGCCTTGCGTCTTCCTGCCACACTACATGAACCATAAGACTGCCATCGGCAACATGATACGTGGCCGTCGCGCCGCCAGGGTGACTAACCAAAGCCCCATCACGATACAAGAGGAAAAGAATGGCGGCTACGTCATTGAAGTGCAGGGGCAGGACGGCAAGATTTATCTGCAACTAGGCGGTGCTACCACCAGCACCGCACCCAGCGGATTCCAGTTGGTGCAAAGCGGCACGAACTACAAGTTTTATGTTTCCGCCAATTTGGACTGGCGCAACAGCGTGAAGCGCGGCGGTGGTGTGCCGGCAAGCATCGTGCCCACCGCAGTGCCTCAAGATGGCAACGTGACCATCTTTGTCAAGGCCGAAGACCAGTCGAGCACGCACCTCTATATGTGGGACACCAACGACCAACCCATTGGCGATACGTGGCCTGGTACTGCTATTCGTACGTTGCCGTTTACCTATGTGGCTGGTGCCAAGTGGTATTACAAGACGGTTAACCAAAGCACGGTGAACGTCATATTCAACAATGGCACCGGTGGTAGTGACAACCAGACCGTGGACATCAAGAACATGACCACCAGTTCGTTCTTTGCTTACAGTGGTACCGACTATACCAAGTATGAGAATGTGACCGCTCAGGTGAAACCATATATCAACTATGAAATACCCGCCGAGGCCACTGCGCTGAATGGCCACACCTATTGCTACCTTGAGACCAGCAAATGGACGGCCCCACGCATCTATACATGGGACATCGATGGCAACCAGTGCACCGGCACTTGGCCCGGTACCAAGATGACGCTGGTGGGCACTTCGGCAGTGACGGGCAACAAGATTTGGCTGTGGGATGGCGGTGCCGACTGTTCCGACGTCCCGTCGTTCCTTGTCTTCAATGAGGGAAAGACGAGCAACAACGACCAAACCGAGGACCTTGACTTTGTGAATGGTGGGTACTACACCCTCTATGGCGCGCTCGGTGTGGTCGAGCAGGGCAATCCCGACCCCGTGAGAGGTGACGTGGACGGCGACGGCAAGGTGGACGTGAGCGATGTGAACGCTGCCATCAACATCATCCTGGAACTGAAGGACGCGACCTTCTATTCGGGCAATGCCGACCTGACCGGCGACGGAAAAGTGGATGTGAGCGACGTGAACTCCATCATCAACATCATCTTGACAGAATAAGTACTTCAGGAATGACCGAACAACGATTATAACTTTAAAAAACGATATGATGAAAAAATCATTTATTGCACTCGTTATGATAGCTTTGATGCCCATGCTCGCCATGGCACAAGGCTGGCCTGCCAGTTATGGCGGCGTGATGCTCCAGGGCTTCTTCTGGGATAGCTATCTAGAAAACCCTGATTTTGGACCTAATGGAACGCAAGAACAACGTGACCTAGGCAACATCAATGTGGTGCCACATAGCAACCCTTGGGGCTCGAATATCTTGCACACTTGGGCAACGATGTACGACGCAGGTTGGGGCGCAGGCACCGACGATTGGGAGGTGCCACGCACTACGTGGACTAATTTGGAAGCGGTAAAAGGTTACGTGGCTCCATTCATTGACCTGTTGTGGTTGCCTCAGAGCGGAGCGACCATTGCCCCCGCAAGACTCACCTTTACAGGAAGCACACAAACGCGAGGAATGCGAGGAGGCGTAATGTGGGATTTTAACTATGGTGACCTTATCTCGAATCCTGATGCCAACGGATTTGTGCCTTACCTGTGGTTTGATCATGGAAAAGGTCAGAATTATACCTATTATATCAATGGCAATCCGGTGCAATACACCTCAATGACTTATTTCGGTACCGAATCTGAACTGAAATCTCTCATTAGAGCATACAAGGACATGGGTTGTGGTGCCATTGAAGATGTGGTCATCAATCACAAGGGGTTTGCCGGCGATTTCTGGTTCCAAGAGGACTACAAAGACCCCGAAACAGGAGCGATGACCAACACAAACTGGACTAAAGCCGACTTGGTGGGACTGATTTATCGGGACAATATGTGGACCGATTGGTATATGCCCCTTGATGGCAGCGGTCAGTATAAGCAAATCACAGGAGGCGGCACTGGAAGGGATGACGGCGGTTATGGCGGTTGGGCCAACGAAGTGGCGCATACCAGTGCTAATGCTCAGCGCAACACCATCAACTATCTCAAGTATCTCAAGGAAGAACTGGGCTATGCCGGTTTCCGTTATGATTATGCGGCAGGCTTGGCACCAGGTCGATTTGCACAATATAATACTGCTACCACACCAACATTCAGTGTGGGTGAGTTCTGGACCAGTGACCCTGCATCAACGTTCATTAAGAACACGGTGTCGGACGGCCACATTACAAGTGCCGCCTTTGACTTCCAGTTGATGAACGTCATTAAGAACGCATTCAATAGTGGTTACTTCTTCGATTTGGTTGATGCTGTGAACGGAGGCATGCTGAATGACCCATTGCTAAAACGCTATGATGTCACTTTTATTGCCAATCATGACACCAACAAGGATTTGCCTACCGACACGAGTAACCGTGGTTATGGTAATCGTACCAACAGTAACATCGTTGAAGCGAATGCATTCATTCTCTCCATGCCAGGCACCCCTTGCCTGTTCTGGGCTCATTTCATGCATCCCGACTGGCATGATCCCATTTGCAAGATGATTCTGGCCCGTCGAGCCGCCGGTGTGACTAACGAGGCGACACTTGCCGAGCAGAACAAGGTGGGCAGCAATGGAGGCGAGTGGCTTGTAACGGGTACGCACGGGCAGTTATTGTTACAACTAGGTACTGATGCCGTTAACCTTGGCAATCGCTCAGGCTTTACCGAGGTGTTTAAGAGTGCTGTGTGTCGTTTGGCTGTCAGCAATGATGCGTATTCAAATGTTGACTTTTCTGACATCTACAATAACGTGAAGCCTAACTTGATTAACGGCTATCCTGTATTCAACAAGCCAAGCGGTAGCTATAATGGTTCGGTGACGGTGAATGTGAAGCCTTCTAGCGCTGGTTGCACCTTGGTATATTCCACCAATGGTCAAAACCCCACCGCGAATAGCAGTCGCATCACCAATGTTGACGGGCTGGACTTGACCTTTACCGAGACCACCGACCTGCGTGTGGGCGTGTTGCTCGACGGCAATGTGGTGAATTCAAGCATCGTACGCAATAGCTATGTCATCAGTGATGATGTGGCCACAAGTGGCGAGATTAAAGTATATGTCTATGATCCAACAGGTAGCACACCTTATATCTATGCTTGGAACGGTGATGACCAAGATGAGAAATTCACCGACTCATGGCCTGGTTGGCCAATGAACTACCAAAAACAGATAGGTGGCATTACTTGGCGTGAAGCCACGATACCGGCTAGCAAGTTCAACATGATTCTCAGTGAGAACGGTGGTTCACAAACCCACAATATCAACAACGTGGACCATGAAGTGTTTTACACGTTCCGCAATGGTATCGCCACCGATGTGACTAGTACCTTTGTGCGGGCATTGCACGACCCAATGGTGAGTATTGATCAGGCGAGCGGTAGTTATACTGGTAATCTTGCCGTGAATATCAGTTCCAGTGTTCAGGGTGCGACACTTGTCTATACCGTTGACCGCTGGGATACCGATATTGAGGATGATGGTGGCAACCAAATGACAAGCACAGCCTCCAATGTGGCTCTGACGTTTAACACTAATGGAAGTCATCTCGTGCGTGCCGCCATTCTCAAGGACGGCAATTATCTAGGGAAGGTGATTCGGACCTATCAACTTACGGGCGCCAACTCTACCAATTACCAAAACGAGAACATAGATGAGAGTGGCAATAACTACAACATCTTTATTAAAGCGAGCGAAGCACCTCATTTGTACGTTTGGGATCCTAACAATAATGATGCCCAACTGAATGGCGGATGGGAAGGGAACGAACTTAGTATCCAAAAACGAGTGACCGACACCAGTTCTGGAAATGCAGAAATATTCTGGTACTACACCATTTCAAAAAACAGCTTAAGTGGTAACGAGTTGCGTTTCATCGCTAATTACAATGGCGATACTGACAAAAGCGCTGACATGACCGTAACAGGTCCTGGCAATTACTTCTTTGAGTATGATGGTACACTTAATGCACAACTCACAAATCTTACCAACAATTATGTGACCACCTCGACCACTGTTGGAGCGCGAGTGGTGCCAGAAGGAGGAACATCTATTTTTGTTCAGGTTGTTGGTGGTAATAATGTTATACCATTTATTTGGGCTTGGAAAAGCAACCAAAGTAATTTGACAGGTGGGGCATGGCCAGGAGAGCAAATGACAGAAATCCATCTTACCGATGGCTCAAAGTGGTATTATTGGCATACCGACAACACGGATTGGGGTGGTGCACTATTTTCTTCAAATGGTGCCAACCAAACTAATGACATTGACAATACTGGAGGCAAGACTCTGACAAGCGGTGATAATTTCTATAAATATTATCCAAATGGTGATGGCTGGAAGTTTAGTGTTGAAAATGCTTCAGCGCTCACTCCATTAGTGCCTTATAATGTGACGACTACTGTAACAAATCATTTCACACAGCAATCTGTGAGTGAGTATGTGGCTCCGACCATTACGGGCGGCATTCCGTCGTGTGCGACTTATCTGGCCGACGCTCAGTTCTGCTACTTTGAGAACACAAGTTCAATGGCCGTTCCCAACATTTGGGCTTGGAACTCCAGCAAGAACTTGAGTGGCACGTCATGGCCTGGCGAACAACTCGTGGAAATGGTGGGGGTTTCATCTACAGGGCATGCTATTTATCGTTGGCGCTGCTCCGAAACAGGTGTGCCCACCAAGGTCAAATTCAGTGATTATGGGATGAATCAGACCGGTGACTTTGACTTTGTCAATGGCGGATATTACACGGCCGAAGGTCGTCGTGGCATTGTGCCCGATAATATTCGCTCACTGGCCGATGTCATCAAGGATGAAAATGCATCTACGACCGAAGAATTTATAATCAGTGATGACCTGGAACTGGTGCAGTTGAATAGTGATCGCAATTGCTTGTATTTGAAAGACAAAAATGGGAATGCTATAAACATTTCAAGTATTCAACCTGGGCAGAAATATTACAGCGGCACGAGCGACTTTAACTATTTGCGCGGTGGAGATGATTTCGACCAAAGTAACTGGGTGAAAGTCCTGCTGCCACAGGGTGCGGAACTGGATGTGAATAAGAACTACATTGGTCATCCTGTTAAGGGACAAACGATGGTTGGACGCATTACCGACAAGAAGAATCTCACCTTGCAATTGTCGGCACGACCCGTCAGCGATTTTAAGGCCAGTTCGAGTTACATACCGAATGTCTATATCCCTGCTAATTTCGTGGAGCAGAGCGAATACTTCTTCGTCACACCCAAGTCTAATGAGTATTGCCATGTGGTTTGGGCATGTTATCGTGGTCAAGAAAATGGTAAATATGTATTTACTGTTCCAGCAAAAGAAACAGGAGTGAATTCAGCTGATTTGAAAGGCGCTTTGGCTGTAAGTCTTGATGACTATGAAGGCGCGACCCCCTCATTTACGTATGGAAATATGTATGAGTTGGAGGGAATCATCAAGGATGTTTCGACTTCTGGCTCAGGAGCACCTCGTCGCATTAATCCAGGTAATGAGGCTCCAAGTACGACATTATCTCTCAGCCTGACGAATGCCAGTGGACAAGGTGGCGTACTTACTGCTGTGGAGGATGTGACCGACGTGGTGAGCCGCGAGGTGGCCGACGTGAAATATGTGAACATGGCGGGCATGGTGAGCAACCGCCCGTTCGATGGCGTGAACATCGTGGTCACTCGTTACACCGACGGTTCCACCTCGACGACGAAAATATTGAAATAGGCTGCCGGCTGCTTACTGACCCAAAGCTGTGATGAGCGCATTGCGTTGTCGCCTGAAGGCGTTGAACGTGTCGTAAAGGTCAGTAAGTGCCAAGTCGGCGTTTTGCGCCTGTAACTGATAGAGCGTGGCTGACCCTCCGGTGGCCACGTTCTTTCCTTGTAATGCACCATGCACGCCGCTCACTTCTTCCAGCAGTTTCATCTGCAGGTTGATCATGTCGTAGGCTCCGAAGTTGGTGGCGTTGCCCTGGATCTGTTCGGGGCGCGCCTCGCTGAGTGCGGGGGAATAGGGCAGAATGCCGCCCGGGGTGCTCCACACCTTTCTGACATCGTTCCATGTGAATCCGTCGGGCAATGCCGTGTCGGGGTAGAGCAGCACGCCTTTGGCGCTCGACATCATCGCTTGGTCAACCAGGCTGATGAGGCGGTTGAGGTACTTCTGTTGGTCAATGACGTCTTCGACCATGGCGTGTACTTCGCCATCAATCAGGGGGTAGAACCGCATGACGAAGGGGTGCCTCTCGTGGTCGGCGTCCCATTCGGCAAGCAGGTCACCCATGGGCGAGAACCAGCGGCAGTGCCAGTAGTTCTGCACGTCCCATCGCATCGCCACATCGGGATTGCCGCGCCACTTGCGGGCTTGCCCCACGGGGACGATGTCGAGTTTCGCGGTGCGGCGGTTGTGGCACACCATCACTTCGCGGCTTTCCAGTGTCCACACTTCTATGGCGCGGAAGCGGTCGCTTTCACGGCTGTACCAGAAGTCGGTGCCGCTTTGGCTGTCTGCGCCCAGTGCCGTGGCGCAACTGGCGATGCGTGAGTCCACCATTTCATCGTAGAGGTGTCTCACGCCGGCGGCTTTGCGTCGTGACCCGCCCGACACCCGCCGCAGCAGGTCGGCGATGGTCAGGTTGTGCAGTTGGCCCACGATGCGGCAGTCACGCCCTAGCGGGTCAATGAACGCATTGACGAAGAAGTGGTTGGGATTGACGGGCGTCACCACGGTGTGCGCTTTCCCGTCGATGGTGGGCAACACATCCACGCGTTGGATGCAACATCCCGAAATCAGGAATTCCTCCAGCGTGCGCGCGTCGAGTTCGTTGAGTTGGTTATCGTCTTTCACTTGTCGCAGCGCGTCGTCGATGTCTTTCTCGGTGTCGATGACGTGCGAACGAAAGCGCCCCACCACGGTCTTCACCAGTTGCCGGATAAGATTGTTGGTCAACGGCATGGTGCCGGCTTTCACATATCGCTCCCAGTCGGTGACCAGCTGGCCACTCTCGCCGATGGTCACATCGCCCCACTGGTCGCCAAAGGTGAATCTCTTGTTGCGCTCTCGCGCCTTGCGCAGTGCGCCGCCCGCCATCCACGCTTCAAAGGCGCGGTGCAGCACGTTCATTTCTTGTGTCATCATGGTATGTGCAATTTAAAAGATTAACGCCGCAAAAATAGAGCGGCGTTGCGTGTCCCTCCAAGGTCAATCGCGGTAACAACCACAAAACCCCATAAAAAACCGGGGCTCCGCACTCGCTTCACCCCGGCCTATATTGCGTCGTTCCTTCAGCACTCACACCTTTACTTCACCACCACTTTCTGGCCGTTATGGATGTAGATGCCGGGCTGCGTGGGATGCGTCATGGGCTGGCCCATCAGATTGTAGTACACGCCGTCGCCTTCCACCACCCCGCTGGCCTTGAGGTCGGTCACCGCCGATGGACCGGTGTCAAGTGTCACGCGTGCCCGTGAGGGCTCGCCGTTGCAAGTGGTCTCGGTCGTGCTCGAGCCCCCTTCGTGGGCATAGAACTCGTGATAAGTCAGGAAGCTGAAACCGTCGGGACACACCTCGATATCGCCGCCCTTGAAGGTATCAGTGGCCTTGACCTTGAACTGCATCATTTGGTACTGGCCGTTGCCCATAATCTCTATTTTTGCTCCGCCCTCAAACAGGAACGTCATTTTGTTGTCGGCGACTTTATCCGTCCACAGGTTGTGGCTTGTTTCCATGTGAAACAAGGTGAAGTCTTCGGCAAAGGGGCCGCTCATCAACTCCGGACGGGTGAAATTGGTCGACAGGGCGCCATAGCCGCCCCACTTCTCGTCGTAAAGA
>JAFZRJ010000031.1 GCA_017619935.1 Muribaculaceae bacterium
AACGTGACCGATCGTACCGATATTCACATGCGGTTTTGATCTTTCAAATTTCTCTTTTGCCATAACTTAGTATTTTAATTCAACGATTAACTTTCAGTTTCTCATCGCATATTTACATATTATTCTCCGCCCCCCTTTGATACCTGTCGCTATCATTAGTGAGGCGAAGCGAATATTATGTAACTTTGAGCCGATGGCGGGATTTGAGCCCGCGACCTCTTCCTTACCAAGGAAGTGCTCTACCCCTGAGCTACATAGGCAATCTTTTTCCTAGAGCGGAAGACGGGACTCAAACCCGCGGCCCTCAGCTTGGAAGGCTGATGCTCTATCAACTGAGCTACTTCCGCAACTTTTGAGTGGGTAGAGATGGATTCGAACCACCGAAGCGATGACGCAGCAGATTTACAGTCTGCCCCATTTGGCCACTCTGGAATCTACCCAATACTTTAATTTTGAGCCTCTTGTCGGATTCGAACCAACGACCCCGAGATTACAAATCACGTGCTCTGGCCAACTGAGCTAAAGAGGCTTTTGTGCCATGTCGGCCACCCTCTATAGCGGGTTAGCTTTCATTAGCGGCTGCAAAGTTACGACTATTTTTTGAACTGACAAACAAACATTGTCTTTTTTTTCAAAAAAAATATTTTCGCCCCTTTTTCTTTGCCTCCGATGCCCGGTTTCACCTTATTATATTATAAGGCGATGCCATGCAGATGGGCGAGCGCCAGGCCATAGTTGGTAATCGGCACCCCTTGAGCCTCGGCGCTGGCAATGCGCGAGAGCATCATGCGACGGTTGAACATGCAAGCGCCACAGTGAATGACCAGGTCATACGGCGCAAGGTCGGCAGGAAAGTCCTTGCCGGCTTTGATGTCGAACCGGACGCTCTCCCCTATGCGCTGACGGATGATGCGCGGCAACTGTTCACGGCCTATGTCCTCGCTCATCGGGGCATGGGTACAAGCCTCGGCAATGAGCACCCGCGACTGTGGTGTGAGCTGGTCGATGGCTTTGGCGCCCCGCGAAAGCACTTCCAAATCGCCCTTGAGCGCCGCCATCAGCACCGAGAATGAGGTCAACCGCGTGCCTTCGGGTTTACGCGCATTGACCATGGGGAACACCTGCGAATCGGTGATGATAAGTTGCGGGGCGGCCTTTAACGCAGCCAAAGCATTCTCAAGTCCGGCAGCGGTGCAACACGCCACCGTGCAGTCCTTGTCTAGCAGGTCACGAATCGTCTGAACCTGCGGCAGTATCAGTCGCCCTTTTGGCGACTGCGGGTCCTGAGGCATGACAAGCAGCACGGTGTCGCCCCGATGGGCCAAGTCGCCGGTTAAACTCATGACGGCCTCATCACCCACCAACGCCGCCATGGCTTCGCGCAACGCGTCCATGCCGCTTGCTTCGCGGGCGCTTATGGCCACCACCGGCGCACCCAACGCGGTTTGCGCCATATTCACCGCCGCTTTCACGTCGGCCAGTAAATCGGCCTTATTGAGCACCACCAGAAATGGTACTTCACGCCGTTGTAGATTCTTCACCCACTGCGTTTCCAGCGACAGGTCGTCGGTCCTGTCAATCACCACCAGCGCCATGTCGGCCTGATCCAACACTCGACGCGTGCGCTCGTTGCGCAGTTCGCCCACAGGACCTTCATCGTCAAAACCAGCCGTATCTATAATCAGGCACGGCCCCAGCGGATGCAACTCCATGGCACGGTTTACGGGATCGGTCGTGGTGCCCGCCTCGGGCGAGACAATAGCCACTTGCTGGCCCGTGAGGGCGTTCATCAGCGATGATTTCCCCACGTTGCGCCGTCCGAAGATGGCGATGTGACGCCTGACGGCCTGCGGCGCACTGTTAAAACCGGAAATCGCGCTGTCCATGGCTGATATCATCAAGGTGGCGCGAGGCCAGGTTGCGGATGCGGTCATCGGGCAGACGCTCCAACTCGCGGCGAATGAGATTCTCCCCCTTTTCACGAGTGAGCGGCGAAGCATAATCCTCCAGATACTCTTTGAGGGTCATCAGCGCGTTGGGCGTACAGCAATAACTGATTTTACCACGCTTGACCAACGACATGAAGCGGTCGCCCGTACGGCCTTCACGATAGCATGCCGTGCAGAAACTGGGTAGATAATCGTTGTCGAGCAACCAGGCGATGACCTCATCCAGCGTGCGCTGGTCGCTAACGTCGAACTGTGCCGTCTCATCATGACGCTCGTCGGTGGTATAGCCTCCAACACTGGTGCGGGAGCCACCGCTAATCTGTGAGATACCGAGTTCAAGCACACGTTCACGCACACGCTGCGACTCACGGGTGGAAATAATCATGCCCGTATAGGGAGCCGCCAATCGTATGATGGCCACGATGCGGCAGAAGATGTCGTCGGGCAGCACGTCGGGGAACTCGTCGAGCGAAATGTCGTCGGCCGGACAGATGCGCGGCACGCTGATGGTATGCGGGCCTACGCCGAAACGCGCCTCAAGGTGTTCGGCGTGCATGAGCAGTCCCACAAGGTCGTAACGATAGGTGGTGAGGCCATACAGCACACCGATGCCCACATCGTCACAACCGCCTTCCATGGCGCGGTCCATTGCCTCGGTGTGATAGCAATAATCACTCTTCGGACCCGTGGGATGGAGCGCCTCGTAGTTGGCCTTGTTATAGGTCTCCTGAAAAAGTATATATGTGCCTATTCCGGCCTCTTTCAGACGGCGATAATTCTCAACGGTGGTGGCGGCGATGTTCACGTTCACACGACGAATGGCTCCGTTGCCCACACGCGTGTCGTATATGGTCTTGATGGATTCAAGGATATATTCGATGGGATTAAGCACAGGGTGCTCACCGGCCTCCAGAGCCAAGCGCTTGTGCCCCATCTTCTGCAAGGCGATGACTTCCTGGCGTATCTCGTCTTGGGTGAGTTTTTTGCGGGGTATCGTGTGGTTCTTGCCGTGGTAAGGGCAGTACACACAGCCATTGATGCAGTAGTTGGACAGATAGAGAGGCGCGAACAGCACAATACGATTACCGTACAGGCGTTGCTTGAGTTCGCGTGCCAGCGACTCATAGCGCTCCACCAGGTCGGGGATGTCACACTCCAGCAGCAAGGCGGCCTCGCGGTGAGTGAGGCCCTTGCAGGTAGCCGCCTTGTCGATGATTTCTTCAATCAACGCGCGATTGCCGCGGTTCTTTTCCGCCCAGTCGAGTGTCTCCAGTATTTCACCGTGGTCTATAAACTCTTCAGCATGAGTTGATTTCGCATTATACATCTTGTCTTGAATAGTGTGTGGTTAATTAGTTTCTTTATTGATTCAATTTCGCTTTCAATGTTTTGCTTTCGGGGTCCAGTTCGAAGGCTTTTTTCCATTGGGTCACGGCCCCTTCGTGGTCTCCTGCCCGTTCCAGGATGTCGCCGTAGTGCTCCAGCAGGTCGGAACTGGGAGAGTCGTCGTTGGCAACGGCCTTGCGAATGTACTCCAGCGCCTTCTCGTTGTCGCCCATCTTAAAAAGCACCCAGGCGTAAGTGTCCAGGTAGGTGGCGTTGTCAGGATACATCTTGATGGTCAAGGCCGACATACGCTCGGCTTTGTCCAGGTCACGTTCAATCAATGAAAGGTAGTAGGCATAGTTGTTCATCACGCCTACGTTGAGCGAATTCAGTTCCAGCGCTTTTTCGTAGGTCTCAAACGCCTTTATCGTGTCGCCCTTTTCAAAATATACATCACCCACGCCACCCATGAGGTCGCTCAGTGTCTCCACGTCGGAACTGTCCACCATGGTGATGGCCTTGTCATAGATTTCCAGCGCCTTGTCATACTCTTTCATCTGGAAATAAGCCGGTGCGATATATGAATACAGGTCAACGCTGTCGGGATTGTACTCCAGGGCCCTTTCGGCCGCCTTGATTGCCGCTGGATAGTTGTTGTCCATCATGTTGATCAGCATCAACCGGTGCCAGCCCTGGGCGTCGGTAGGATTGATGTCCATCACATACCCCTGCTGTTCGGCGGCGGCCTTATAGTCTTTGTTGCCCACCAGATAATCGCTGTAAAGCTGATGGATGTCGGCCTCATGCGGATGCTGACTGAGCAGCACCTCAAACAATTCAGAGGCGCGTTGGGTGCTGTCACCCATCTGTATCTGCTCACGAATGAAGGAAACCAACACGCCAAGTTTCGACTCAACCTCCAAATTCTCGCTGGTGAGCGCATGATAAATTTGCTGGTCGTAGGCGGTGGTATCTCCAATTTCCTTGTAGTATTCAGCCTTGGCGAGATAGGTATAACCATTCTCGGGCTCGGCCTCCTGGGCGACATTCAGGTAATACAGCGCACTGTCGCTCTTGCCGAACTGCTGCATAACACCAGCCATGCCCATATTGTAACTGGCGTTGCGGGGCGCGGTGGACAGCAGGCGGTGCATCTCGCCGATGGCGCCCGACGTGTCGTTCAGCGCCACGTAGTTGTTGATTTTCTTACTGGTGAGCTGGAACGACTGCCCATGGTGCAACTCAATGGTGTCGAGCGTAGCGTTGGCACTGGTGTAGTCACCCGTGCGGGCGTAAGCCTCGGCCAGACGTGCTTGCAGTTCCAGTTTGTTGGGGTTGGTGGCGCACAGGCTCTTGATGGCCCGCAAACCCTCCTCGGTATGGCCGAACATCATGCAGGCATCGCTGTAGAAGGTGGTTTCGTAAAAATCGTCAGGATGGGCGTCAAAGTGTTTCTTGATCAACGTCAGCCCCCGCTCATAGCGTGCTTTGTCGCCACCACGCATCGACAACATACAATGCCCCAGATAGAATGCCGCCGCCGTATTGGTTGTGTCCAGTTCGTAGGCATAGCGAAGCAAATCAAAGTACGAATCGGCCCTGTCATGCGACTTTTCGTTTTGCGCCTCCAGGAAGATGTAACTCGACTTGAGACTTGCGGAACTGTCCATGTCGCTTTCACGGCCCATCACTATTGAGGGAATCAGCAACAACGAAGCGATGACCGCCATGATGATATGTCGTAACCGGTTGTTATTCATCAGTCGTCACTTCGTTCTATTTCGTTCCGGTATGGCCAAATCCGCCCGCTCCGCGTTCGGTTTCATCCAACTGTTCAACGGGAATCCACTCCACCTTTTCATGACGCGCGACCACCAACTGGCAGATGCGCTCACCGTCCTCAATGGTCTGGGGCTCATTGCCCAGGTTCGCCAATATCACGCACACTTCGCCACGATAATCGGCGTCGATAGTACCCGGGGTGTTAAGCACCGTCAGGCCCCGTTTGAGCGCCAGCCCACTGCGGGGTCTTACCTGGCATTCATAACCCTCAGGCAGAGCCATGTAGATGCCCGTGTGTATCATGGCACGCTCCAGTGGCTGCAACGTGACAGGTTCACTCAGCCAAGCACGCAAATCCATCCCCGCGCTGAGCGGTGTGCCATACTGGGGCATCGCGTGCGGCCCCTTATTCACAATCTTAACTGCTATCTTACTCATATTGTTCGGTTTCGTTTTGCAAAGTTAGACCTTTCACAGATAATTACAAAATTTTTCACTAACTTTGCACCTCCATAACAATCTATCACAATGAATTGGAACCAACTGATCTGTGACAAGCGTCTGGGACTTGAAGATTACCACGACAACAAGGTGGGTGTGCGCAGTGATTTTGAGCGCGATTATGACCGCCTCGTGTTCTCTTCCCCATTTCGCCGACTGCAAAACAAGACACAGGTGTTTCCTCTGCCTGGGAGCATCTTCGTTCACAACCGCCTCACCCATAGCCTGGAGGTCTCCTGCGTGGGCAAATCGCTGGCAAGGGAAATCGCCCTACGACTCAAGGATAAATATGCCCATGAACCATGGGTGGAAAAACTGCGAGACATCGGCGAGATTGTCGCTGCAGCCTGCCTGGCACACGACTTGGGAAACCCGCCTTTCGGACACTCGGGCGAGAAAACCATCGGAGCCTATTTCAGCGAGGGACAAGGACTCGCACTTAAGAAAAGGCTCAGCGAGGCACAGTGGAACGACTTGATTCATTTTGAAGGAAACGCCAATTCGTTCCGCACATTGGTTCATCAGTTCAAGGGACGCCGTGAGGGAGGGTTCGCCATGACCTATTCCACCCTCGCCGCTATAGTCAAGTACCCCTACTCCTCTCTCCACGCCGGCGAAAAAGGCAAATTCGGCTTTTTCACCACCGAGAAAGATGCTTTCGAACGCATTGCTCGCGAGTTAGGGCTTATTCAGTTGGATGAGCAGCGTTTTGTCCGACATCCGCTGGTCTATCTGGTGGAAGCGGCCGACGATATCTGCTACCAAATCATGGACATTGAAGACGGGCACAAACTGAGAATCATCAGCACCGAAGAGACCACCGACCTGCTGCTGGCTTTCTTCACCCCGGAACGTCAACAACACTTGCGCGACATCATGGACACCGTGGCCGACCCCAACGAGAAAATCGCCTATCTGCGCTCGTGTATCGTCGGCCTGCTCGTGCAGGAATGTGCCACCACATTCGTTGAGCACGAAGACGAGATTTTAGAAGGCCGTTTTCAAGGCAGCCTCATCGACCACATCTCACCTTTGGCCATCGAAGGCTACGAGCGTTGCAGCCATCTGGCTTACGAGCGCCTCTATCGCGCCGGCTATGTCGTCGACGTGGATTTGGCTGGTAACCGCATCATCAACCTGCTGCTCGAAAAACTCATCGACGCCGTGCTGCATCCCGAGCGCAACTACTCTCAGTTATTGCTCAACAAGTTCCCACAGCAATACGACGTACATGCCCCCACCCTGTTCGAGAAAATCCAGGCCGTCTTGGACCACATCAGCGCCATGACCGACATCTACGCCCTCAACCTCTACCGCCAGCTCGACGGCATCTCCATCCCCACCGTCTAACCTCCATCCGACTTTTATCGCCGATTCAAGTAAGTGAGGACTTGATAAGAGGTGGTCAGTCTTGCCACTTGAAGGTTGCCATCAGCGGGTAATGGTCGCTGGCACCTTTTTTGTCGCGCCGGATGCTGACGGCCTTCAAGTTGCCGCGATACAACACATGGTCAATCTCAAACAACATCTTGTCGCTGTTGAAAGTGTGTTTGTAACCCAACCCACGCTGTGCGAAAGCATCCTTCATATCGTCGCCCCTCATGGTCAAATAACTGTAACTGGCAGGGGTGTCGTTGAAATCTCCGCACAAAATCACGTTACGGTCACTACTGTCAATCATTTTTCGCACCAGCGCAGCCTCATGCGACCGACGGCGGTAGGCACTGGCAAGCTTGGCGTAGAGCGAGCTACGCACCTGTCGCATCTGCTTGCGACTGTTGATTGAGTCGAGTTGGGTCAGATTGCGATACACCATTCTGTCGCCATCGGTCAACCCGATGGATTGTAGATGTACATTGATGATTCGCAACTGACGTCCTTCGGGCAGTTGCACATCGTAGGCCTTGGCATAGTAGTGGTAACTGTCATCCTGATAAGTGGTGCGCAAGGTGGTGTCGGTGTGCACAGTATAAGGGTATCGGGAGAGAATCATCAAGTCATGATAGCCATGGGCATGATAGGGGTACTTGCGGTCCACCTCATCTTTGACGGGCGCCACAAGGCGATGTTTAAACAAGTCAGGGTAATCAAGTGTCGCTTCCTGGAGCAACACAAAGTCGGCATCACTGTCGAGGATGTAGTGGATGGTGGCCATATCGTCGGCCACGCCCTGTACATTGCTGAAACCTGAGACGTTGAAGGTGACAAGCGAAAAGGTGCGCGTGGTGTCACCGACGGCATGAGAGAAGTTAATTGGCACCGTCACACGCAGCGTGGGCCAAGCGACCAATACCGCCAACAACAACCCTGCCGCGATTTTCCAGCAGCGGATCAGCAACGAAATGACAAGCACCGAAACGGCCGCGACCAACGCCACGGGGAAGGTCAGTCCCAGCACCGACGGCAATGCCCATGTATGGGGATTGACATGCCCACCCCAAGCGCTTGCAATCAGCCAAAAGCCGGATATCAACGCCAAGATGAGAAGAATGGTTCTGCCTATTATTCGAGTGGTGCGCAACATGTGGCCAGTTAGCGTTTTTGCGAAGCGCGGAACAAGATGTCGCGTTCATCATCGGTGAGGGAACTATAACCCGACCGGCGTATTTTGTCCAACACGCGGTCAAGGTCGGCCTCGGTGGGTTCAGATTGATTTCTCCTGTTGTCATGGTAGGCCGTGCCGCCAGTCGGTTGGCCAACGCCGGCTGAGCGTTTCCGTCGGAAAAGGCTCATCAATCCGTCGAGCGACGCATTGATCCACCTTGTGATATCGCGTCCGCGTTTGAACGAATAGGCAAACCAGAAGCCCACCAGGGCACCGCCCAAGTGAGCGATATCGCCACCCGTATTGCTGGCGCCAATGCCCAGCAACGACATGATGACCATCGCCACCGCTATCCACTTCAGTGAGACGTCGCCCAGAAACAACAACCCTATTTTATAATTAGGCACATAAGTCGCCACGGCCACCACGATGGCGATGACCGACGCCGATGCGCCAATTAGATAGCCCCGCTGGACGATGAGTGCCGGCAAGCAATTATAGGCCAGCACATACAACACGGCACCGCCGATGCCACCTAAAATATATAAGCCCGACAGATGCTTGGCGGTAAAAAACTCCAAAAAGATGCGTCCCAGCCAATAGAGCCACAACAGATTGAACAGAATATGCAGCAGTTCATAGTGCGAGAAGCAATAGGTAATCACCGTCCACGGACGATAGACAAGCTCGCCGAGACGCGACGGTGTTTCCACCCACAACAGCACTTTGGCCTCCTCTACACCGAAGAGCCATGCGATGATGCTGGCGACATGCAACAACAAGAATACACCTATATTAATATAGATGAGCCGCAGGAGCATGCCTCCTTGATTGTAGCGGAGTTTAATGTCGTCAATAATACCCATTTCCGCCCACGGTGCCTTTATATTTCCAATACAGAATCACAAAGAAGCCGGCAATCATGCCACCCAGATGCGCGAAATGCGCCACACCGTTCATCACATGGTGGATGCCGAAGAACA
Source organism: Muribaculaceae bacterium (assembly GCA_017619935.1). Taxonomy (GTDB): domain Bacteria; phylum Bacteroidota; class Bacteroidia; order Bacteroidales; family Muribaculaceae; genus Sodaliphilus. The sequence continues at coordinate 9,087 of JAFZRJ010000031.1, forward strand.
GCTCAATGGCACCGTAACCGATTACCATCCATTTCGCTTTGATTGGGAACGGGAACGGAATGATATACATCGGCATGTTGGGGAACAGCATACCGAAGGCGAGCAAAATGCCAAACACGGCACCCGATGCGCCCACCGTGACCATAGAATTCATGAACGAGTCTACCAGCTCCGGCGCCACCTGACCAGCCTTCATCGCAGCCAGCACCTGATCGACTGTGAGATTGTTGCCGGCAGCCAACGCTTGTACCAGTGTGCTGTGCCATGTGAATTGCCACGTGATTTCCTGAACGAAGGCGGCACCTATTCCACAAGTGACATAATAGAACAAATAACGCTTCGCACCCAACACACGCTCCAATGTCACACCGAACATCCACAACGAAAACATATTGAAGAACAAGTGGGTGATGCCCGAATTGTCGTGCATGAACATATAGGTGAACAACTGGGCGGGATTGAAATCGGACGCCTGCCAGAAATGCAAACCTAAAAATTTGAACAAATCTATCCCGATTCGGTCAAGCACGATGGTGGCGAACCACATCAAGCAGTTGATGATCAACAAGTGCAAAGTGACCGGAGGAATGGACGAAAAAAATGAGCCTCTTCTGTTCATTTTTAAAAAATTTTTCTCTCTTTGATTTTCAAAATAATGACACGACAAAAGTACTCAAAAACTCTCAAAACAGAGGAAAAATGCCCATAAAAGATAGTTTTTTACTCTAAAAACGATTTTTTTGGCAAAAATTTTTTGTTTTAACGCAACTTTTATCTACATTTGCCCCCACGAATGAGTAACAAACCTTAATAATCATTATTTTAAATTTCTAGATTATGAACAAAACTGAGTTAGTAAATGCAATCGCCGCTGAGGCAAAGTTAACAAAGGTACAAGCTAAGGAAGCTCTCGAGGCTACTTTGAAAGCTGTTGGTGAAACACTCGCAAAGGGTGACAAGGTCGCTCTGATCGGTTTCGGTACTTTCTCTATCAACAAGAAAGCTGCCCGCACTGGTGTTAACCCCCGCACAAAGCAGAAAATCAAAATCGCTGCTAAGAAGGTTGTGAAATTCAAAGCTGGTGCTGACCTGAACGCTAAGCTCTAAGCATCGAAAGCATTGACCGCTTCATTGACGGTTTGTTAAAAGTTCCCGCTCGACAATAGCCGAGTGGGAATTCTTTTATCCCACTCATCGCTTGAAATCGCCGACAGGTACCGATAAGCCCTTGATTCCACTGCCATGTAACTCCGCCCAAAAGACGGCTTCAGCACTTGCATTCCCCACCTTGTGACGTCAAAATATAATACCTGCCAGAGCAATTTTAGTAATATTTTTGTTTTACTTTTTTATTTTTAGAAAAAATTGCCGTAAATTTGTGGGGCAGATACTTCTTCAAGACCTATTGTGTCATTGAAACTGTAATTGGCAAGAGATATCATTCGTTATACATTTAATTTTTAAGATTATGAACATCAAATTTACTCACTTCTGTTTGCGCACCCTTCTGCTGACAGTTCTCGGACTGACAGCATTTGGCACATGGGGCGCAAGCATCATGGTGGACGGTATCAACTACACCACGTCGGTTGACCGTGTCACCAAGAAGAATGTGGCCACAGTGGCTCGTTACACGGTGAAGCCCGACACTATTTGGTATACCGGCGACATTGTGATTCCCGACTCCGTTGAATACAATGGTGTGTTTTACACGGTGACGGCAACCGCCGCCAATGCGTTCCTCAACTGTACGGGACTCACCTCACTGGTTTTGCCCGAGACCTGCATCACCATTGGACGTTCGTGCTTCAAAGGCTGTACGGCACTTACAGTGAGCCCCATTCCTATGACCGCATCCACCATCGGCACTGGTGCTTTGGCGGGCTGTATCGGTCTGGAGGAGTTCACTGTCCCCACTGCTTGGAATGGACCTATGGTGGCTGACGACCTGGCTGGCCTGTCCAACCTGAAACGGCTTATCTTCCCTGAAAGCCCTAACACATTCATCATGAACTTTGATGCCTATGGTCAAGCTGCTGCTGACCGTGTGGCCGACAAGAGCATTGAAGAAATCACCATCTTGCGTCCCATTTCAAAACGTGAATCCGACCCCAATAATAAGGAACCCTTCCACAACCTGACTGGTTTAAAAACCGTCACCCTGGGAGGCCAATTCACCACAATCGGGGCTACCATGTTCCAAGGCTGTACTGCACTTGAACAAGTCATCTTCACCGATGGCAACTTGGTGAACAGCATCGGCAACAATTCGTTTAAGTCTTGTATTGCGCTGCAAAGCTTTGAATTCCCCGATGCAGTAACTACGGTTGAAGCCAATGTGTTCAATGGTTGCTCGGCACTAGCCGACGTGACCTTTGGCAATGCCACCACAAACATCGGCGACGGTGCTTTCCAAGGCTGCTCGTCATTGACCACCATCAACCTGCCCGCTACCCTGACACGCATTGGAGCCCAAGCTTTCCAGAGCACCAATCTGACTGGTGAACTCATTCTCAACGACGGTCTCCAGAGCATTGGCGCACAGGCTTTCACCGATACCAAGATTACCGACATCAATATCCCGGCTTCGTTAACCACCATCGGCAATGCCGCCTTTGCGCCCATCACCACACTGGCAGCCCTCAGCGTTGCCAACGGCAATGAGTCGTTCAAAGTAGAGAACGGTCTGCTCACCAACTTCGCAGGCACCCGTCTGTTGGTGACTGCCCACCAGGGTGACATCGGCACCACGCTCGATAATGCCGACATTCAGACGGTTGACAACTATGGTCTGGCTTTCTCACCTTTCACCACCATCAACCTGCCCGCTCTGCAGAGCGTGGGTGACTACGGTTTCGCCAACAGCAGCGTGGAGGAATTTGAACTGAAAGCCAACGTGACCGTAGGTTACAACCTGTTCGACAAAGCAGCCATCGAGACCCTTGTGTTTGAAGATGGTCGCAACGAGATTCCCAAGTCTATCGCCAACGGCTGCACCAATCTCGCCAACCTGACGCTGCCGGCAACGGCCACCAACATCATGAGAGACGCCTTTGCTGGCTGTACCGCGCTGAAGAACATGGAGATTCCCAGCAACGTGAACTATATGGAGCCTGGGGCTGTTCCCACCACCATCGAATCGCTGCGCGTGCTGAATATCAACACGCCTGTGCTGGCAGCCGGTGTGTTCACTCCCGAGCAAAGCAATGTTGAGTGTAAAGTTGCTGCTGCTTCGGTCGACAAATTCAAGGCAGCTGGACAGTGGAGCTATCTGAACATCGTTGCCGATCCTACTATTGTGGGAGAAGGCACCACCTTCGGATGTCCCACGGGTCTGTACTTTGCAACCAAGGATGGCCGACTCATGTATAAGGACACCGAAGGCAATATCATTGACACCGAATTTGCTACCGGTGACCACGCCTTCAACCTGGCTAGCTATAAGAACCGCATCTATGTGGGTGTAGCAGGTAAGAACTTCCGCTATCAGGACGCCAATGCCCAAGCCAATGGCGGCGACGGTGAGGTGTTCTATGTCAACAACACCGACGGCATCTTCTACCGCGTGACCGTGCTCAACAATGTTGGCTACAAGGCATTTGAGGATCCATTCTCATTGTCGATTGCTGCCGATGAAGGCAAAATCTTCATTGCCGACCGCAACGTGGGTGTGCATGAGATGAGTGCCGACACAGTAGGTCTCTACGGCTCACAACCGTTCCTCGTGCAGAACAACTGGTTGACGTACTATCCTAACGGCACCGCCGGCTGGCAGTATGGTGGTATTGGCTGCGGTTTCTACAAGGTTGGCGACACCTATTGGATGGGTAAGAAGTTCAATGGTTTCGGTATCTTCCGCTTCCGCAAGAGCGATTTCAAGGAGGAACCAGCAAGTGTTGGACCAGATCCCTTCAAGAGCATTCTGCCTTTCGTGCAAATGACCCAGTTCTATGTGGACCAAGAGAACGGATACATCTACTTCTACCTGCAAAGCAGCAAAGCAGCAGGCCGTAACGACGTTCCTGGCGTGTATCGCTTGCCTATGAGCGCAGTTGCCGAGAACGACGCCAACGAATTGGACACCGACATGACTCAAGCAGTGCTGCTTGATGACAGCCCCGTGCTCAAGGAAGGTGATGGCGACGAAATCACCGGTGTGACCCAGTTCACCAGCGACGGAGACCACGTCTACTGGAGCTACATTGCCAGCCCGAGCGACGATAGGTCGGTTCCCAATAGTGTTGCTGTTGACGAAACCAACCCATTGCATCACAGCGGTATCAAGTGCGTCACCGCCAAGCCCGCTTCTCCCACCGAATTATCGCCTGTAACTTTCGCGATTGAAGGTGTGGAAGCCTACGGACTTATTGGCTCGACCTTCGTTCCCGATCAGCCCGAGCCTCAATATCCTCATGGCGATGTGGACGGCGACAACAAAGTTGACGTGGGCGACGTGAACGCCATCATCAACATCATTCTTGAGCTCAAGCTTAGGACTGACTATCCTGGAAATGCCGACCTTAACAACGACGGCAAGGTGGATGTGGCCGATGTGAACGAGGCTATCAACATCATCCTTTCCAATTAAGCGACTACTAGAACATCTAGAGTTACTAGAATATCTAGAAAAACAATGGCGCGACCCCCATGTGAGGGCCGCGCCTTGTTTTGGTAAATGTTCACCGCGCCAATCAATGCGAAGCGATGGCTGCCGCGATGGCCTGCATTTCCTCGGCGGGCAATGACAGCTTTTCCTTCGAAAAGTTGAGGTCACCCTCAGTGTTGAGAGGAACCAGGTGGATGTGGCAATGTGGCACCTCCATGCCCAGCACAGCCACGCCGATGCGCTTGCACGGAACAGCCTTCTCAAGCGAGGCGGCAACCTTGCGGGCAAAAGCCCACAGGCCCAAATACTCTTCCTCTTCCAGTTCAAAAAGATAGTTCACCTCACGCTTGGGTATCACCAGCGTGTGACCTTTGGCAACGGGATTGATGTCGAGAAACGCATAATAGTTCTCATCTTCGGCCACTTTGTAACTTGGAATTTCACCGGCCACGATTCTGCTGAATATTGTCATAGTTATTACGTTTTATGAGGGTTAAACAAATACCGCGAATTCTGACAGCCGTTATTGAAACAAACTCACAAAACTCGCGGTGGATATGATTTGCTGAGAGTCAATCTTGATTAGATTGCAATCTCAAGGATTTCAAACTTCATCACTCCGGCTGGAGCATTCACATCGACCACATCGCCCACCTTGTGACCAAGCAACCCCTTGGCAATGGGGGTGGTGATGGAAATCTTCCCTTCACGCAGGTTGGATTCCGTCTCAGTGACGATGGTATAGGTCATCTGAGCGCCATTCTTAATGTTTTTGATGGTAACCTTGTTAAGCAACTGCACTTCGTCGGTCGTGATTTTGCTTTCATCGATGATGCGTGCGGTAGCCACCAGTGCTTTCAACTCGGCAATCTTTGCCTCCAGCATGCCCTGGCGCTCCTTGGCGGCATCATACTCCGCATTTTCCGAAAGGTCGCCCTTGTCGCGGGCTTCTGCTATTGCACGCACCACCTCGGGGCGTTCAACATTTTCCAGATGGGCCAATTCAGCCATCTTTTTGTCGTAACCTTCCTTCGTCATGTAACTTATAGCCATGGTTGTCTAGTTTTCTAGTTTTTCTGTTTTTCGTTAAAAAATTGAAGAATCCCAGCCTTGAGTTGGGACTCCCCCTTGTGTCTAACTTTATAATTTTGTTGCAAAATTACAACAACTTTTCGTGTGCACAAATATCTGAGATAACGAAATGGCTTTTTTTCAGTTTTATTAACCTACCGACGCCATAATGCCCTTGCTTGCCACAACATTACCGCCACTGTGACTACCGCAAGCAGTAGTGCCCACACCTGACACTGGTGCTCCACCAGCATCATGGCACCTACAGTGGCCACCAATGCCCACAACGTGCTCATCAGCGAGCCGACGCTCATGGTCAACCGATAATGCCACACATAGACCACCGCAATGACCGCCGCATAGAACGCGTACGACAACAGGAAGGCCACACCCAAACCCGTCAAGCCCCACTGCAAGTAGCACACAATGTTGAGCACAACAGTAGCAATGGCGCTCAGCACCTCGGTGAAGACGTAAATCTTGCCGTCGCCTCGTGCCAGTATCACAAAGGCCATGCACCACGACAAGGCACGCAGCACCATGCCCACCATGCCCCAAGCCACATAGGACAGGATTACGTAGAACTCGCTGGTATAGAGCAGCCACACAATCTGCTCACGGAACAGGATAAACAACACCGCTATGGGCGCCAGCACCATCATGGCCACATTGACCTCCTGCGACACGAACACACGCATACGCTTTCGGCTCTCGGCCACTCGTGCCAAGCGTGGATAATACTCCATTCCCAATGCCGTGAACAGCAGGCCCGTATACTTGTTGACCAATGTATATCCCGCCTGATAGAAGCCCACCTCGCTGGTGCCGCCCTGATGGTTGAGCCAAGCGTTGAACACGTAGGCCGCCAGTATCGACGCAAAGTTGCCAAGGGTCATGTATATGCCCAACCGCACAAACCCGGCACCCATGGTCACCGTCTCACGACGCGTCACCGACACCGTGGGATATTCCTTGTTACGAAGAATCCATACAGCCAGCACATTGCAGGCCGCATAAGCCACTATCGAAGGCACCACACTGCGCTCACGCAGCCAGTAAAACATGGGGATGGAAATCGCCAAGCCGCACAACGTACCCCACAAAGTGGACGACGCAAGTCGCTTGAGCATTTGTGAACCTTGCAATATTGCCTGTTCGCCACTGGTGAGCGCCATGAACAACACGGCCACACTCAGCGCCACAAAACCCCAGATATGGGTGTCGTCGCCGAAGGTAACCTGGCTCAACAAGGGCGCCAGCGCCAACGTAAGTAATGCCCCGCCCAGTCCAAGCCACAACGACCAACGGCGCACCACGGCGATGATGCGAGCCATGAATGAACGGTCGCGCGACTCGGCGGCTTGCGAAACATCACGCACGCTGCTGCTGCGAATCCCCAAGTTGGTAGCAGTATTGAGCATATCCAGTGCATTGTTGAACAGTCCGAACAGACCCACGCCCAGTGAGCCTATCCACAAAGCCACCAGTTTGGTGCGTACAATAGAGCAAACGATGCCCATCACTTGCACACCGCCAAAAATGCCCATGGCTTTCACCGCCAACTGCGATATGTTGCTACGTTTTGCGATAACTTCAGGTCATTTATAATTCAAGGGAATAGACTTGTGTGAGTGTGCCCCGCCCACCCAGACGCGACTTCTGCTGCACGAGCCCGCGGTTGAGCACCATGCCGTGTTCTTCGGTCGAGATTCCGAAATCAAAGTATCGGCAACCACGTCGCTTGGCTTCAGTGAAGAGCGTGTCGAAAAGCATCGACAGCGCATGCAGCTCTCGACCGGTTTCCGATGCGGCGATATACTGGCTGTGAGCCACCATCGGAGTATAATACATGACCACGCCGGCCACCATCACACCCTCGTGCGTCACAGCATATAGCACGATATTGTCGGGAAAACTTTGGTGCAGACGAACAATTTCGTCAACCGTGTGCACCGGCGCGGCAGCATGACGGTCGGCCAGAACTTTCGAAAGCATATTCCAGTATCCCTCCCAGTCTTCACTTTCGGTCACAGTGAGTCCAGCACGCTGAGCCATGCGTAACCCGCTCTTGTTGCCGCGGTCCATGGGCAACGGAGCGGTCAAGTCGATGGTGGTGGATATGGAACACTCCACCAGCTCAGCCCCATGTCGCCACAAGGCATACACATCCTCCTCGGCGGGATAGCGGTGGTAAATGTGCGGCACCGGCTTGTAAATCAGTTGCCCGATTCCCGCCTCACGCATCCACTGGGCAGCGGCATCCATGATGTCCATCATCATGGTGGCATCGCAACGCTTCGCTGGCATCAGCCATCCTCCGTAGGTAAGCCCGCGGTGCGAACACAACAAGTTCCCCTCGCGGTTGGCAGGCAAAACCGCCACCAAACGGCCATCACAATAGGCCATCAGTGAGCAGTCGGCGAAGCGGTCGCTGTGATAATCCATGTAGGCCCGCTCGTGCAGAAAAGTGCCGTTACGGCTGTTACGCACCTGTTCATCCCACTCGCGACTTTGCGAAAAATCATATTTTTTTATTGTGACCATAATTAAAATGCAAATTTAGATAAAAAAAATGACCCTTACAAATCAATATCGGCCTGTCATCTCCGTCAAGGATGGCGACAGACAATTCCCTGTGTTGATGACAAAAAACATCTGGGCGGGGGTCAATCCCGCCCAGACTCTCTATTAAATGACTGACTCAGATGTCATCTCTCGTTTAGCCCAGAATGATGTTGATAATCATGTTCACGTCGGCCACATCCACGGTGCCGTCACCATTCAGGTCGGCAAGCGCCTCTATGGCGGGATCGGTGACCCTTTCCAGAATAACGTTGATGCAGATGTTCACATCGGCAACATCCACCACGCCGTCGCCGTTAAGGTCGCCGGGGGCATATTCCTGCGGCTCGCTGCCGTCGTATTCCTCCCAAGAATTATTTGTGCGGCCGTACACCGTCCAGTTCTTGCCCCTTGCCGTGGTCACCTGCGTGGTGGTGATGATGTTTTGCTCGGTTCCGGAATCAAGGTCGATGACATAGAACTCACCGTTTTCCCACCAATAATTACCATCCACATCCACGGTTGGCAGACTGGCTACCAAAGTCTCCATGCCCTCTCCATTGATTTTGTTGCCGTAGCATTCAAGCCCTGTCAATGCGGTGTTGTGGCTCAAGTCGAGCGACGTCAGCTGGTTGTTGTTGCAATTAAGCGTTGTCAATGCAGTGTTGTGGCACACGTCGAGCGACGCCAGATGATTGTAGGAGCATTCAAACCTCTCCAAGGTGGTGTTGTGGCTCACGTCAAGCACCTTCAGCTGGTTGTTAGAACAGTCAAGGTCAGTCAATGCGGTGTTGTGGCTCACGTCAAGCGTATCCAGCTGGTTGCGGTAGCAGTAAAGCGTTGTCAACTCGGTGTTCTGGCTCACGTCAAGCGACGTCAGCTGGTTGACTGAGCAATTAAGCCCTGTCAATGCGGTGTTGTGGCTCACGTCAATCGACGTCAGCCGGTTGCCTTCGCACCTAAGTTTTGTCAAGGCGGTGTTGTGGCTCACGTCAAGCGTCGTCAACTGGTTGTCGAAGCAGTCAAGTTGCTCCAAGGCGGTGTTGTGGCTTACGTCTAGCGTATCCAGCTGGTTGAAAAAGCAGTAAAGTTGCTCCAAGGCGGTGTTGTGGCATACGTCAAGCGCCGTCAGCCGATTGCCGTCGCACCTAAGCGTCTGCAATGCGGTGTTCTGGCTCACGTCTAGCGTATCCAGCAGGTTGCCGTAGCATTCAAGTTGCTCCAAGGCGGTGTTGTGGCACACGTCAAGCGCCGTCAGCCGGTTGCCGTCGCACCTAAGTATTTCCAAGGCGGTGAAATGCTCGATGCCCGTCAGGTCGGCAATATTCTTATTGCTGACATCGATACAGTCGATGTGGGCGATTTCCTCATCGGTGAACACGCCGTCGCTGCCGTAGTAGCTTTGCTCCAGCAGCCAGTTGCGGAAGTTCGCATCGGGGAAGTTCACTTCGTCGATGGGTATGCCAATGATGTAGGTGACGGTGGCGTCCTCAAACGGCATCGTGAACGTGTCGCCGCTGATGTCGGTGTAGTTCACCGAATATCTCGGGCCATAACCATCGGGCCCCTCACCATTGTATGTCAGCGTGATGGTGTCGCCGGCGGCGTAGAGGTTCACGTCGCCGTGGGTGAGCGTGGCCACCGCCGTGGTTGTCACATCCTCGGGCAGGGTGAGCGTGAACACGCCTGTGAGGTAGCCGTGCTCATCCTCGCCGCGGTCGTAGCGGGCGTATTCGGCATCGATGTGGTCCGGATCAAAGGCGGTGCCCATGCCGCCCTTCAGCGAGGTGCAACCGTAGAACACGTTGTTCGAATTCTCAAACCGCTTAGGCCAGCCTGCTCCCGCGTAGATGGTGGTCAGGTTCGTGCAGTTATAGAACATGTTGTTGATGTCGACGATATGGGTATTCCAGCCACTGAGGTCGAGTGTCTCGAGGCTCGTGCAGTCAGAGAACATGTTGTTCATGTCGATGACATTGCCCGTGTCGAAGTGCGTGACGTCGAGCGTCTCGAGGCTCCTGCAACCATAGAACATGGCGTACATCATGCCGACCTTGCCCGTGTCGAAGTGCGTGACGTCGAGTGTCTCAAGGCTCCTGCAGCCACTGAACATGCTACCCATGTCGGTGACATTGCCCGTGTCGAAGTGCGTGACGTCGAGCGTCTCGAGGCCCGAGCAGCCAGAGAACATACTGCTCATGTGGCGGACATTGCCCGTTTCGAAGTGCGTGACGTCGAGCGTCTCGAAGCCCGAGCAGCCAGAGAACATACTGCTCATGTTGGTGACATTGCCCGTGTCGAAGTGCGTGACGTCGAGCGTCTCGAGGCCAGTGCAGCCAGAGAACATGGCGCTCATGCTGGTGACATTGCCCGTGTTCCAGCCACTGAGGTTGAGAGAGGCGAGGTTCATACAGATGCTGAACATGGTGCCCATGTCAGTGACATTGCCCGTGTCGAAGTGCGAGAGGTCGAGCGTATCGAGGCTCACGCAGTGAAAGAACATGCTGTTCATGCAGGTGACATTGGCGGTGTTCCAGCCACTGAGATTGAGCGTCTCTAATTTCTTGCAGAGGCCGAACATGCTGGCCATGTTGGTGACATTGCCGGTGTTCCAGTCACTGAGGTCGAGCGAGACGAGGTTTTGGCATTCATAGAACATGCTGTTCATTTCGGTGACACTGGCGGTGTTCCAGCTGCTGAGGTCGAGCGAGGCGAGTTGAGTGCAGCCATAGAACATGCCGACCATGTTGGCGCAGCTGTCAGTATTGACTTTGCTCAGGTCCATGCTCGTGCAATTGCTGAAATTTTTGAACAGGTAGGCGCAGTCGCCGGTGAAGCGCACCTCGTCGGTGGCCGTCACGCTCGTGACCATATTCTTGTCCACATCATTGTCATCCCAATTGTCGAAGTAATTGAACTCACCCCAGATAAGCGCGAGTGTGCCGGTCGCGCTGTCGAAGATGTAGCGCAAGCGCCGAATCTCCACATTCACGGTGACGTCTGCCGCAGGCATCACGAAGGTGTAGGTGTTGTTCTCGCCGGCGGTGACTTCCAGCGGCGTGTCACCGTTCATCACGGTGAGCGACTCGACGGCATAACCCGCGTCGGGAGTCACGGTGAGCGTGACGGTATCGCCGAAGTGCGCCGTGGCCTTGTCGCTGGTCACGGTGGTGTGCTCAAGGGCGGCGGGCAGGGTGATGGTGTAGTCAACAGCAGTGATTATCACTGTGATGGTGGCATCGGCGGCCGGCATCTCGAAGGTGTTGCCCTCAATGGCGGTGCCGTTCACCGTATAGACGGGTGCATAGCCTTCGGGCATTTCGCCGCTGTAGCTCAGGGTGACGGTGGTGGCGGCGGCATAGTAGGTCGCGCCATCGATGGCCACGGTCTCGCCGGTGGCGGTGACGTCATCGGGCAGGGTGAGGGCGTGGACGCTGCGCGCGCCGTCCTGGTCTGCGCTGCCGTCGCCAATTCCTACGCCCACATTGACTGAAACTGAAACAGTAGTACTGTTTTCGGCGTTCCTTACTATACAATCGTGATAGTAGTTAGCGGTGAGGATGCTGGTATCTGTAATTATCCCCACGATAGCGCCAGAGTTGTCATGCCCTATGACACGTGCGCCGAGCGCAAGACAGTTGCTGACGGTGCCGTTTCCGAGTTTTCCTACGACACCCCCGATCTTGGAGGAAGATGATGAGGTGTGCTGAACTTGGCCTTTGAAGGTGCAACGGTAGATGGAGCCGCCGGAGGCGCAGATGCCCGCGATGCCGCCAAGGCTGGTGGTTTCTTTAATGGTTTTTACCAATACGTTGCTCTCCACGCGGCAGTCCTCGATGGCGCCACTGTTGTAGCCCACGATGCCGCCGGTATTTTTGTGGCCGACAATGTTGGCATCGGCGAGGATGACGTTCTTCACGGTACCGCCGTCCCCGACGTAACCAAAGAGGCCCTGGCTCCCGTCGTAGTCGCTCTCGCCACTTTTGTAGATGCGTATGCCGCTGACGGTGTAGTTTTGGCCGTCGTAGGTGCCCTTGAAAGGCATACCGTAGATGCCCACAGAGGTGTAGTTGTTCTCGCCACCGTTTTCCCATTTCGTGGTGTAGCTGTAGGCGATGTCGGCGGTCTGCTTGAAAGTGAGACCCTCGCAGTCGTTGCCGTAGTTGCCCGCTTTGACGTATAGGGCGAGGTAATCGAGGTCGGTGGTCGTAGCTATCTCATAGGTGTTGTTGCCCAAGCTGTTGAAGTCGCGCAGGGCGACGTCGCGCAGGGTATAGCTTTTACGAATATCTCCGGCATATTCGCCCGTGCCGGTCACTGTTAATTGAGCTTCACCCACTTGGTTGCTGCCCCAGTAAGAGAGCGTGTAGTCGGTGTCCTTAGTGAGCACGGTGCCATTGTAAGTTACGACAGGCTCCGGCTCGATAGGGCTGCCTAAGTAGAGATAAGAATCTTCCACGCCGCTGATGACGGTGTTGCTGCTCGAGATTGGCTCGTGGGTCGCATAACTGACCACGATTTGGCCGAAGGTCTTGCCCGCCGGGATGGTAACGGTAAGCATGCCATTATTGTTGCTCACCGTGGCCGTGCAGCCCGAGACGGTGGCGTCGCTCAAAGTCTTAACTGTGGCACCGTAGAACCACAGTTGGCGACTTTCGATGGTCACCGTGAACGAGGTGGCGGTGACAACATCGGTCAACGAGGTCCCTTGCTGGAAGTTGAGCGTGCCGTTGAGGGTAATGTCGGCATCCCCGCGTATTACAGTGTTACTGAAGGTGTAGCCGGAACCTTGCTGAGTGGGGGTTTGGTGTGTACCCCATATCGATTCGATGATACCGGCACACATAGATTGACCGCTGTTGGTTACCGTCATGCCTCGGAACCTGATGGGGGTTTGGAGCGTGGCTTGCGCCGCTATGCCCGCGACGAGCATCATCAGTAAGAGTAAAATCTTTTTCATAGGTTTATCGTTTTGTTGTTAATGATTTCAAAGCAAGCGGCACACCCCAGCCGAAGCCGAGATGTGCCGTATGTTCTCTACGGTGCGACCATGCCGCAACCGCTCATGTCGTCCAAATTACAAGCAAAGCCAATACCATGTGGCGGCGACAACACGTTATCGCTCAATGGATTACAAAACCCACCGACAACGCTTGCCGATATGCCTCCGCTCATCGTCATCAACTTTTGCAGTTTCAGTTGCAAAGATAATGTAAATATCAATATAATGTAAAGATTTGTAACAAAAATCTCAAAAATACTGCATTTTCTTACCGAAAATAGCAGGGGGGGAGATTCTTCCCCACAGCATGATAACATCACGCACCCACATTGTGCCGCCCTTACAGGGCTTGCTTTTTATGGGGTCAACTTTTTCCCCTAGGGTTACGCCTCACGGCTCACCCTGGGCTATATTGTATAGCGCTTTCAGCGCTCAACTAATCGCCAAATGCATATCGTTCATCATAATCAACATCATACGCTTCAAGAAATGCTTTGTATTCATCTATAAACGTTTTCCCCCTATGATGTCAATCATCGACGTTATG